>VXRL01000091.1 GCA_009838515.1 Terriglobia bacterium
CGCCCCCTGCTACCCCCCTTCTCCCCCACCTCACGTAGCTCATATCTAAGTCCATGGAAATGGGCGCACTTCCGAACGACTGCGACACAAATCCGTCCGACACGAATCCGTCCGACCCCATTGACAGGGCCGAAACGCATGTCTACACTCTTAGCGCACCCGCGGCCGAGTCGCCGGGCTCGAGTGAGCGGACGGCGAGGGCTGCGAGGCAAGGGAAGGGTAGCCAAGTGTCTGGAATTCGACTCAGCCCATGGGCATTCGCGGCCGTCGCATTGTGCCTCGGCTCGCTGGCACTGCAGCCAGTTATTCACGCGCAGGTAACCACTGCCACGGTCTATGGCCGCGTCGTCGATCCTTCGGGAGCAATCATTCCGGGAGCGAGCGTCGCGGCATCGAACGAGGCCACCGCGGCCGAATACTCCACCGTGACCGGATCGGGCGGCGAGTTCACGATTACATTCCTCCCGGCGGGCACGTACTCGCTCGCCATCACCGCTGACGGATTCAAGTCATACCTCGAGACCGGTTTGACACTGGCGTCCGGCCAGCGCCACAACCGCGACTATGGACTCGAACTCGGCGCGACAACCGAGACAGTGACAGTGACATCCGAGGCGCCGCTGATGAACACCGTGAACGCGGAACAGGATATCTCGCTGAACCAGAACCAAGTCTCGGAGTTGCCGATGATCAACCGGGACATCACCGGCATCCTAACTTTGGGAACGGGTGCTTCACTGACGGACGGGGGCTGGACGCTGTCGATCAACGGACTCGCGCCGCGGGGGTTCACGATGACCGTGGACGCCGTGGACGCTGTGCCGGATGCCGAATTCGCGGGAATGGCCCTGTATCAGAACTTCAACTTCATCAAGGGCATCAGCGTCGAGGCGGTGCAGGAGGTCGAAACCTCGAAGAACATCTTCTCGGCCGAGACAAGCCACACGATCGCGGGCAACGTCAACCTGATCAGCAAAAGCGGCACCAACGCCCTGCACGGCAGCCTCTTCGAGATGTACCAGTCCGGCGGCCTCCATGCGAACAATTTCCTGATCGGACAGAAGGCTCCCTTGGTCTATCACCAGTACGGGGGATCGCTGGGCGGCCCGATCAAGAAGGACGAGCTGTTCTATTTCGTCACGTTCGAGGGCTACCGCTTCGGCGGCAAGACGCCGGTGCCAGGAGACGTGTGGTCAAGCGGCATGCGAGCAAGGATCCAGCAAGCGATTCCAGGCGCCGGAGCCTACCTCGCGCTTTGGCCCGAGCCGACCGAGCCCGATGGACCCAACCTAGATCCGAGCGACCCCGCCTGCGGGGATCTGGCGCCGAACACGCCGTGCCTGTCGCCCACAACGTTCTGGGCCGGCCAAGGGGACGAGAGTCGGACGGACGATCATTTCGTCGGCAAGATCGACTGGAACGCCTCCGGCAAGGACTTCCTGACCTTCCGCTATGTCGGCGGAAGGCCGCTGCGCCGGATTCCGCGGACGATGATCGGGAACGGCCGTCAATGGGACGGCCAGAACCACAACGGTTCCGCCACGTGGACCAGGATCATCAGCAACACGATGACTTCCGAGACTCGCTGGGGCACCAACGTCAACGCGATCAACCGGCTCGATGTCGCGTTCGCGGCGGACAAGATCCCGTTCTTGAGGGGCTTCGGCAATCCCTCGGAGCCGGGTGCCGAGGTCTTCGCCAAGGACGGCCACACCTCGACCCTGACGCAGAACTTCTCCAAGACCGCCGGGAAGCACTCCATCAAGTTCGGCGGGATGTACCGCTACATGAGCGGAACCAGAGTAAACGAGGAGTCACCCGTCTACGTGTATGAGACCCAAGCAGACCTTCTCGCCAACAACATCACCGCGGCTCGATTCGTCTTCCCGCTGCAGAAGTTTCTCTGGACACGCTGGTTTGTGGGCGGTTTCTTCCAAGACGACATTCGACTGACCCCGAAGTTGATGCTGAATATCGGCGCCCGCTGGGATTACGCTTCGGTCGTGCGTTCCGGCCAAGTGGACGGAATCCCCAACAACGTCTTCAACCGGGACGGGCCATTCGGACAGCCGGGTGCCTCTCTGGCGAATCAGAGCGCCCTGTTCCGGCCCGGCGACAGCGCTTGGGACGCCTACTACCGGATGTTCTCGCCAAGACTCAGTTTCGCCTACACCTTGGACGACGCCGGCAAGACGGTGATCCGGGGCGGTGCCGGCGTCTTCTACATGCCGAACAACATGTTCTCGGGTGCGATCGAGATTTTGACGAACGGCCCGGACGCACCCGTCGAGTTGACGGCCTCCGAAGCCCAGGTCAAGACCCTGGGGCTGGAGTACGGAGACCCGAACGAGGCCGCGCTGGCCGGAGCCCAGTCCAGTGGCGTCATCTCAGGCAGTTCGGTCGATCCCAACAGGCGTCCGCCTTACAGCCTGCAGTACTCGCTGGGCATCCAGCAACAGCTGGACAGATCGACGGTCTTCGAGATCGGCTACGTAGGCAACCACGGCGTGCGCATGATCTACAGCCCGGACTTCAATCGGGTCGTGGCCAACACAGGAGGGCAGCGCCGCAGCCACGTCATGGGCCTGGAGGGCAACTTCGCCCAGTTCCGCCACTACATGAACGCAGACTCGACGGGGTACCACAGCCTGCAGACGTCCCTGAAGCGACGGTTTGCGGACAGCTTCCAGTACAACATCAACTACACGTACGGCTGGAACTTCTCGCACTTCCGGGGTGACATGACGTGCTGCGGTCGCAGCGAGAACCCGCAGGACGAGTACAACATGCGGCCCAACCGAGGTCCCACCTCGTACCACATCCGTCATCGCATGACGACGGATTTCTTCTGGGAACTGCCCGGGAAGAACCTGCAAGGGGCGGCGAAGCACGTGGCTGGCGGGTGGACGGTCGGCGGGATCCTCGAGTTCCGTTCGGGCTTCACGATACCGGTGAGCAGCAGCACGAGCACGAACCCGGGCGCTCGTCCGGACATCCTCACGACACACGAGCAGGCCATCATGGGCAACTGGGGCCAGAACCAGCGCCAGTACTTGAATCGCGACTCGTTCGCCCTGCCGCCGACCGACGACAAAGGCGTGAACCTCCGACCAGGCAACCTCTCGCGACGGGCCCTGTACGGACCCGGATTCCGGAACCTCGACCTCTCTCTGCAGAAGAACATCACTCCTGGCGAGGGACAGCGGCTCCAACTCCGGATCGACTTCTTCAATATGCTCAACTTCGTGAACTTCACCAGGGTGAACCAGAACGCTCGCTCCGGCACGTTCGGCCTCCTGAACAGGGTGGCGCCGCCGCGTCGGGTGCAGCTCATGATTCGGTACTCGTTCTAGGGTTCGCGATCAGCATCACGAGGGGCCGGCCTTCGGGTCGGCCCCGGCAATCGATTGCCACCGACACGAGCGCGGCAATCGGGCGCACGCGCTCGGCAAAGCCCTTCGCGAGACGGGGTCCGTCGCGCTCCGCGACCTCCGGCGGCGAACGCGGCAATTGAATCGCCGGAACGGGTGCAGTAGCTCCCCGGGCGGCAATGACACTCGTCCAAGGCGAAAAGAACCGCTGCTGCCTGCAAGTGCTGGGTGTACGATAACAACACGCTCAGGCGATTTTGGCAGGAGGCTGGATCGTGCTCAGGGGCCTGAGCCCAGAGAATGATGGCTCCGCTCCGATCGCCACGAATCGCTCGCTGCCTCGGCGTACTCTTCGCGTCGCTGCTAGCTCAGCTGGGATCGGGCCAGCAAACGGGACCCCAATCCGAGGTCTCGGCACGCGTAGACTTCGCGCGACAGATCGCCCCGATCCTAGAGAATCGCTGCCAAGGGTGCCACGGTCCGGCCCAGCAGCTGAGCGGGTTGCGCCTTGACGATGGCGTAGCGGCTCTCAAGGGGGGCTACTCTGGCCCCGTGATCGCGCCCGGCAGCAGCTCGGCGAGCCGGCTCGTCCGGCTGATCTCGGGCAGCGAGGGCGATCTGGTCATGCCCCCGGTCGGGGATCGCCTGTCTGCCGATGAGGTCAGACTCATCGGCGCATGGATTGATGAAGGAGCCCACTGGCCCGCAACGGAGGGGAACGCGGAGAGCGCGAGGGCGGATACGCCGGGGGCAGGCCACTGGGCGTTCCGACCGATCTCGCAGCCAGACCCGCCCGCCGTTCGACGCAAATCGTGGGTGCGGAGCCCCATCGACCGTTTCGTTCTGGCCAGGCTGGAACGCGAGGGTGTCGAGCCTGCCCCGCCGGCGAGCCGCGCTACGCTGGTCCGGCGGGTCAGCCTCGACTTGACCGGGCTGCCGCCTTCCGACCGCGATGTCGAAGCCTATCTGAGCGATCCCAGTCCCGCGGCGTACGAGCGCATCGTGGACAAGCTTCTGGAATCGCCTCACTACGGCGAGCGCTGGGCGACCCAGTGGCTGGACCTCGCCCGCTACGCTGACTCGGACGGGTATGAGAAGGACAGCGAGCGGCCGTACGCGTGGCGCTGGCGTCAATGGGTGATCGACGCCCTCAACGACAACATGCCGTTTGACAGGTTCACGATCGAGCAAATCGCCGGAGACGTGCTTCCGGACCCGAGCGTGGACCAGCAGGTCGCGACTGGATTCCACCGCAACGGCCTGAAGAACCGCGAGGGCGGGGTGAAGTTGGAGCAGTTCCGTTACGAGGAGACCGTGGACCGGACGAACACTGTCGGCACGGTTTGGCTCGGACTGACGGTCGGCTGCGCCCAGTGCCACGACCACAAGTACGATCCCGTCTCGCAAGCGGAGTACTATCGCTTCTTCGCCTTCTTCAATTCGATCGAAGAGGCGGAGATCGCCGCTCCGATGCCGGGCGAAATCGGCCCTTACCTAAACGCGCTTCCCGCGTACTTGGAAAGCCGTCGCGAGCTCCTCGAAGCGAACCGCGTCTACGAGCTGCTGCCAGCTTGGGAGGCCAAGATGGTCGAGGCCGCCGACAACCCGGGCAAGTGGACCGACTGGGACCACGCGCTGGACGCCGTGCAGAAGTACCTGGACAACGGTGAGGGCATCGTCAGGAAGGAGCGGGCGGAGCGTAGCGACCGAGAGCAGCTCAAGCTCGAGGACCACTTCATCAAGAACTACCACCGGGTCATCTCGAAGGAGCTGTGGAAGGAACTCGACTGGGTGGCCTTGCGCGAGCGGCTCCTGCGAATGCGTTCCGAAACACCGGATCTCACCTATGCCCGCACGATCGCAGACTCGAGTCCCGCTCGTCGCACGCATATCCACCTGCGGGGCGGCTGGAACGCTCGCGGCGTGCCGGTCGAACCCGGCACCCCCAGCATTCTTCCTTCGCTGGCGCAACAGGGCAAGCACCCGCGGCTGGCGCTTGCGGAGTGGCTCGTTTCGCTCGACAACCCGCTCACCGCTCGGGTCATCGCCAACCGCATCTGGCAAGAGTATTTCGGGCGCGGGATCGTGCCGACCGCCGATGACTTCGGAACCCGCAGCCCCGGCC
>VXRL01000053.1:0-1050 GCA_009838515.1 Terriglobia bacterium
CTGCCCGAGTTGCATGAAGCCAGCCGACATAAGCGTCCAACCCGGCAGTCGGCAACGCAGCCAAGCAATCGTGACGAACCAAGGCATAAACAAATGAAAGGAGGCAATTTATCCGGTCTCGGGGCGGACGCCGCGAGCGGGTTACAAACCTGAAATCCTCCCGCTGCTGTTTGAGCATATACCGGAATACCGAGAAATACGCCTTGGCTCCCATGCCCTCTAGGCCCCTGATCGGATCAAGTGCCTCCCGTAGCCCACAATCTGAGGCAACAGGTGGGGCATTGTCGAGTTGGCGGATCAGTTGAGCCAGTTCGTCCGCCGCATCCGCCAATGCCATGCGATCTGCATCGTCTTCAGCTTCCCGCCCGGCCCGCAAGAGATTAGATCTTGAGTTTTGCAGCTTCCCTGCGACGAATTGCCGGGCAATACACGATGCCTCCTGCGGGCTGTCCGCTGCGGCATACTGGGCACGGCGCAGTAAGTAGCGGGTGTCTCCACTGCCCAAGACTTGTGCCAAGAGGTAGCCGTTCTCGGTGTGGTAATGCACGGCCACCTGATGATCCCAACACAAGGCCATGGCCGGTGGCGTAACCACGACCTGACCGAATGCGCAAATGCTTTCCAAGTGATGAATCGGCACGGTCAGGCGAGTTTGCTTTTCGATCTCGACGCGCAGCGTTAGGTGATCTCTGTGCACTACGGTGCCCGACGTCGTCAGGTAAAGAGTGTTTTGGGCAATGGCCATATTTCAATCCGTTCCCCTTACCGAAGTAGGGACACCCTAGTCTGTGGTATCGAACACTGCCCGATAGGCCCGTGCTAGCGTGGGCGGAACGCTGGTGATTTCGGGAAGGCAATGGTCAAAAAGTGAACACTCCGAACATTGGGGCTTGTGGACGGCTTGGGGGACTACTTCCTCTTCGATCAGCCGGTGCATGGCTTCGATGGCCTGTTCGGTGAGACGGCGCAAGTCCTCGGTAAATTCCACCTCTCGGCGGCGCTTGCTTCTGGCGTGGAAGATCGCCCCCTTGGGTATGTCCAGTCCGAACA
>VXRL01000053.1:1060-4458 GCA_009838515.1 Terriglobia bacterium
CAACGCTTGTGCGCAAAGCTGGGCATCGTCGTTGTCGAACTTGCGGCGTTTGCCCTTTTTGAACTCGACTGGGACTAGCGAGCCATCGGGATGGCGCTCGACGATGTCACACTTGCCGTTGAGCCTGAGCCGATCCGACCAGACGGGCAGGGAGCGCAACAGAGTCACGCCCTTGACGGTTTCGTAGCCGGAAGCATCGGCCTGCTCGTGGACGCTATCGCCGACTACGGTGTGCTCGTTGGTCCCGCGCCACCCCTCAATCGCCTTTAGTGCCGCCCGGCGCTGGCAATAGAGGAAGTCGTTGAGGAGCGAGAGGGGGGCTATCTCCCGCTCAGCTATTTCTGGTAATTTGATTGTAGGTTCTTGCATTCAAGGTTGAAACGGTATTCAGTGCTAGAGGAAACTCTCAGACTATACGGCGAGCAGTATTAAACGAAAATCCTTTATAATTTTGTAGACGCGAAGGGGAAATTTCTACTTGGTCTCGGAGTCGCGTCCGAAAATCCTTGTCAGGACTCCTCAAAGGGAAATAACCCTAGGGGTGGATTATCGGTAGTAGGAAGATGGAAGCGGATAAACCCGATCCATGCCCATGCTATTCCTCGATTGAAGCTTTGAGGGTAGGTCAATCTATTGAAAGCGTCTGTTGTCTCGATCTCACCAGATCGGATTGCACCAATCATACGAGATGCTACGGCAGCCGCAGTAGCTTTCCCCGATCTCTGCAAGTCGATTACTTCAAGTAGTGTCTGATAGCCCTTCGGACCGATTCCCTGCAATCCGTCCATAAAGTCTTGAGGGGAGAAATTCATAGAGGTTACCATCCAAGGAGCCGCGAGGTCGGTCGGCAGTCCTTCAACTAATTCAGACCCTCTTACGAATTTTTCCCAAACGGCTGCGGCGCTTTTGTTTTCATAGCTCGCGCATATAGTGGTGGTCTTAAGAGTGGTCTCTAGATCGGCACGTTTTATAGTGAACTTCAGCATGCCGTTGCCCTGATTCATTGCCCATAAGTGAAGTTTGGGGATGAGGGGCAAGGCAACGGGCTGTGGGTGGGCGTATAGCGCTTCATGGAGGTAATAAAAAAGATCGGAAAGCGTAACGTTGCTACGCTCCCTACCGAATTCCTCATAGGGATGAGGTGATACCTTCGGGATCAGCGAGATCCGCTCCCCAGAGGGGAGGGTACCCGTTACAGCAATAATTTCATGTAATTGTTTAGGCCAAGGCTTGGATAATCCTGAATTGACCATCTCTCCAAATTCCTTACTGGTATTCAAACATTCAAGTAATGGTCTCTCCTTCCTCAGGTCAGACCGCGGTTTTTGGTCTCATTGCCTGTCGGGGCTTGGGAATGGAGCGACGTTACTCACAGCATCTCGACCAGCTCCACATTTTCGGGCAGGTCATTCCGGTTAATGGAAACCTCGTAGTCGGAGAATTGACGGGCCGCTTGGACGGAATCCTTTTGGGCGACCGTTATGCGTTCAAACAACTTATGTGCGGGTGCATTGCCGAGAGCGGATTGATGTTTAAAAACAATGAGCTTTTGCGGAGCCATGGTACCACGCGAGGCAGAACGATCGAGGTCAAACATATTCTGCAACGCCTGCCATAAAAGGTTGAGATCGTCGTCGCTAAATCCAGTGTCGCGTGCGAGGTTAGCGGAAATAAAGCCGTGGCAGCGATACAGGCCATAAGGAATGAGGTTTTTCCGGCCCATTGTCTGGTTCGGAGCATCAAGCTCTTTAGCTTCAGTAACGGCCATGCGAGTAATGGAAATGTCCATTGGCAGGATGGGATCAAGGCTACGGCTGAAGCTCAGTTGCACAGGGCCGCGTACTTGTCCGGCATTGGTACCGGTGGACATCACTGCGCCGAACGTCCTTACATCGTAGTAACGGTGGCACATTTTGGTGCGGGCATCTTTGACTTGGTCGCGGGTGGCCTTCTTGGCTTTGCCATCCACCTCGTGACCAAGATCTTTGTGCGCTTGGGTGATGGACTCGTTCAGGATCGCACCTTGGCGGACGAAGATATCGAACGGTTCCTCACCGCCGTTGGCTTCCAGAACGTAGTTGCGGATTTTGCGTTTCAGGCACACATCGGAGACGAGACCGTGCATGTCCTGTGGGTCCACACGCGGTGCATTGGCGGCGTCGGGGTCACCATTGGGGTTGCCATCTTTGCAATCGAAGAGATAGACAAAATCGTATCGGCCTTGGATCGAGTTCATAGTGCTCTCACTTTCTTTCTTTTTTTACATTTGAGAATGAGTTTGATGGTTATTCCGTATCGGATTCGGAGTTGGTAGCTTGTTCCTTGCGCTCGGCGGCGAGTCTTCGGTATTCGGCTCTTTGGTGGTAATAGCCGAGGGCGAAGCGGCCCTGTCCTTCAAGATCGAGGCTGGGCGGGAAGTGGTCGCCTAGTTGGATGCTGATAGCTTCAAAATCCTTACGCACGTTTTCGGCGGCTCCTCCGCCTACTTTAGCCAGATGGTTTTGTGCGTTGCTAAACAACCGGCCCATCACCAGAGCGGGCGTGGTGCTTGCACTGGCATAGAACCGCTCGACAACTCCGGCGTTGACATTGCCGAGGGCAAGGTACTGGAGACGGTCAAAAACCGAGAACAGTCGTCCACAGAGATAGGCGGGGTCCTTGGTTTCGGTGTTTAACGATTCGGTCATGTTGTTCCTTTCTTTTGATTGGTTGAAACGGTCCTGCCGTGCGAGGCAAGCCTTAATGAGGGCCAAGCGCGCCGGGTTGGTTTTGTTGTCGGTTTCGATTTGCTGCCGCCGCAGTGCCGCAGTCAAAGCCGACAAAGGCAAGGGCGTACCGCGTAGTGCGGCGTATAAAAGCTGTGTTGGAATCTGCGGGGCCAGTTCGTCGAGTTTGTCACGGACTAGACCGTGCAAGAGATAACCGAGCTTGAAATCGACGCGAATGGGATCGCCTTCCGGGCGAACGATGGCGAGGTCTTCAAACCATTGCCGCACGTTCTGCTCGACTTCGGGGACAGTGGATTCGAGCCAGTCACGGACGATGATGCGGCCACCATTCCCCGATAGGCTCATGGCGTAATACTTCCGGGCATCTAGCTCGTGTTGGGATTGTCCGGTGCGTGGTGCATTAATCAGATTGCGAACAGCCTGTTCGTCGGCAGTCTCAAGCAAATCAGACGGGTCAAAATCATCCTTCTTACGAGTCCAGTGGAGATGCACGATTTCGGTCTGCCGAAGGCCGCGTTGGATGAGATCGTTCAATGCACTGCGAACTTTCAACTCGGCGGTAGCTGAGATGGAAGCGTTTTCGCCCTGCTGAAGACCAAAAGAAGTGAATGAAGCCTTGTCGATGGAAATCTGGTTGGTCCCCCCGGCAAGGCCGCCGGGCGCCCCTTT
>VXRL01000053.1:4468-5489 GCA_009838515.1 Terriglobia bacterium
TCCGTTGTTGAAACTGGATCCGTCAATTCGCCAGTCGCCAAACAGAAGCGTTTTCTGACCGCAACTTGCGGCCGGTCCGCAGCACGGCGTCTGCGCCAAAATTGTTTGAGTTCCTCCGATTGAAGTAACGTGTGGTCAGAGACCCGAAAAGTGATGTTGTCGTTCGGCTTCGCCTTTTGTTCAGTCAGTGAGGCGTGAAGTCTTTCGAGTGCGTTCGGCTGGTTCAGAAAGGCCAAGGTCGCTCGGGCCATTGGGCCGTCGTTGGGGCATTCGCCTGCGGCCGCTTCAAGCAACTGCTTGAAATGAGCATGAGAACCTTCCCGCCGCTCTGCCCGTTCGGGCTTCTTTGGATCGGGATAGTTGACTGCACGTTCTAGCGTGTCGCAAAGGAAAAAGGCACGCGGGCGTGATGCAATGGTGAGTTCCTTTTGTTCAATGAACGGACGGGTGAGCGTTCGCGGTTTGGGCTTTTTCGCATCAGGATTGTCCAGCAGTTCGATGGGGCTGCCGGTGAGGTTTCCGGAGCCGTCCAGAGGAATCAGCCAACGGACGGGGGCTTCGTGAAAGTCGGCATCGCCGAGATCCTCGCGGTCGGCGTATTCGATGAGGGCTTGCAGTATCATGGTTTCTTCCTAGTTGATTTAGGCTTCGAGGCTAGCCTTTATGTCTCGCCAGTCGGGCACATTAACGATGCCGTTTTCGAGGCGGGCTTGGAAAAAGGTGCTGACAGATTCCGGTTTTTCGACCTTGCCGGGTTTCCAGTTATCCGGGATGTCGAGATCGAACGCATCGTAGAGGATATACCCTAAATCTGTGTCCATATTGGCGTCGGACGACGCGGCCATGTCGCTCGGCTGAGCCGACTCAAAGTTGGCGGGAAATTCGCGGCAACCAAAACAAGGTTGGGTAAAGCATTGGCCCTTCTCAGCCCGGCGTCGGAACATTCCATAGTATTTACTAAGAGTATCGTCTCCTTGGGGTTCATCGGGAGCGAGAGGCTTTTGACGGGGCTGATTGGCTA
>VXRL01000090.1 GCA_009838515.1 Terriglobia bacterium
GGAATCAATGGACTGCAAACATTTCAACCTCGTTCACAGTAAACTCCCGCTAGGCACCTGTAGGCTTGGTCGGCTTATCCCGACATGGTTTCGTGCCGGCGATGACTGAGCAGCTTGCCGACCAACTGCAGGTTCTGGCCAGAATGACGGCTTGTGGCGGTATGGTGGAGGTCATTTAGGCCAAGTCTGCTGAGCCACGCATGATCACATGCGGACCACCTGCACATAGACCTACAGGACCGCCAATGGTGGTGCCGGAGGCCGAATGCGCATAGATCCTGTCCTCACCCCAAGACCAAGGGAAACACTACGCTACGCGGAACGGTTCGACCCTCCATTCGTCTTAGCGTCGTACTTCGACGTAGCCCGCCGCCGCGAAATCTCCATCGAACGTGAGCGCTTCATTAAGTCGTCGTCTCCGCATGACCTCGAAGCTCACTGCATCGACGAACGAATACTCCCGTTCGTCGTGCCTACGCAACCAGCGACGAGCCTCTTCTTCAACGTCCGGGTCTACATGGACCACAGCCACACGCGGGGACCGATCCAATGCATCGAGAAAGCTCACAGCTACTTCGTGCCCTGCCCGTCGGCGCAAGAATGTCCAAGTTTCTCCGACGATGTGATTACTGCACAGCAGCAAGCTCTGGTCTTCGTGCCAAATCTTCGTTGCTTCGACGTGGTGCCGATCACGAGGTACTAGCAGCGCGACCCAGAAGCCAGTGTCGACGAATCTCATGTTCCGTAGACCACATCGTCGACATCTTCAGGATCGATATCGACGGTACCGATCAAAGCTGTTAGCGGATCATTGTCGGCCTGCACCTTCTCGCCATAGCGAGCTGAGACACACTCCCGGATCAGCGAAGCCTTGGAGCGCTTGCGCTTAGCCGCTTCGACTTGAAGTGTATCGTCCAGACTCTCTGGGATATAAATCTGTATACGCCGCATTCTTAGAGTATACATCTATTGAACATGCCATTGCACCAGCAGATAGCTGTCTGCGCTTCGGCGTAAACTCGAAAAGCCCCAACTGGCGGTCGATCTCGACTTCGGAGCCGCGACCAATATCTTGGCGGCCGAGACCCTCACCACCAGAGTGTCAACGTGGGCCGTTGGGCCGTCCACCCAGCACGGCTAGATCCGACGAATCCGACGGACTGTTAAGAGCCGTCTGCCAATTGATTCTCGAAAATATGGGCTTGGTCCCTGCAACCGACGGCTAGGTCAAGATCCCCGTCTTGATCGATGTCTCCGAAGACAGCTTCGTGGGCCGGCCCGCTGGTTTTCACACTCCAATCGGGCTCGCTAGCCAGCCCTTCTCCGCTGTTGAGATAGAGAGCCACGCTCCCTCCGTGGGCGTAGTCGGATGCGATCACGTCAAGATCGCCGTCTCCGTCCACATCTGCGAATTCGAAGGCGTGAAACGCCGTGTCGGGGCTGCTTTGCCAGCGGACTTCGGCCGTGGCGCTGCCCTCTTGCAGGACCAACTGCACGCTCGTCCCAAGTTCGTCCCCCCACGGCCCCTTGGCACAGAACAGCTCCACTGCACCATCGCCATCGAGATCGCGCCAGTACAGCCGCTGTGTCCACGGACTCTCCAGATCTTCAAAGATCGTGGTTCCCCCGTCGAACTCGCCGTTCGAGTTCTCGAACAGCACGATCTTCCCGCCTCGGTAGGCCGCGGTGATGTCTAGGTCGCCGTCACCGTCGGAGTCGGCGAATATGGCCGACTCGGAGTACTCTTCATGGCCCAGCTTTCTGGACACCTGCCGGTCAGGCGTACCAGACTCGTTCACGAACAGGGCGACGCCGTCGATCGGCTCGCCCGCAGCCATCACCATGTCCAGATCGCCGTCCTGATCGAAGTCGCCGAAGTCGATCTGGTTCGCGTTAGCGATCAATCCCGTCTCCCAGTCGGGGGCTTGATTGAATTCGCCGGAGTGGTTGAAATACAGCGAGCAATAGCTCTCGTGCGTCCCGGCTAGGTCCATCCAGCCATCTTTGTTGAAGTCGAGTACGTCGATATGGTCGCAATCTGTCGTCTCATCCGATTGCCAAAACGGCTCCGCGGCAATCGTCCCGGCCTCGTTACGGTAAGCCACCCAGCGGCGGGGCTCGGGAGCGCTGGTGACGAAATCAAGGTCGCCATCGCGATCCACGTCAAGCAGACGTGCAATCCCATCCCCGCCCGAGGTCTGGGTACCGCTACTCCAGATGGGCTCGTCGGAGAAGATTGGCTCCGCCGAAGGCTCCGTTTCGCTGCTGGAACAGCCCAGCAGAAGCAGCGCAGTCCCCGCTACAAGCAGGAGCAGTTTGGCACGTCTCATGTTGTATCCATCCCTTGCGATGGCACCCCTTCGGCATTCCGACCGAGCCTGGGCACCGCGATCACGATGACGATTGTACGCTCGGCCAGATCTCACTCGCTGGACTCCGGGACGGGCGGTCACGCCGAGCGCGAGACTGGCACCGAATCAGTGATCAAGCGGAACCCGACCCCACAGGCAAGCTGCAGGGCGTGGTGCGGAGAGGGGGACTCGAACCCCCAAGGGATTGCTCCCACTAGCACCTCAAGCTAGCGCGTCTGCCAGTTCCGCCACCTCCGCATCTCGACAACCGCCCTGCGCTTGCTGTTCCCAGTTCGCCGCGGGGGCGGTCGGCACCTACTGCTCGCCGCCGCCTGCTTCCGATTCGGCCGGTGCAGGCTCCGAAGTGGCCGGGACGAGCGGCTCGGTCTCGGCCGGAGCGGATTCTTCCTCCGACGTTTCGCTACCGACTCCGCTGCGGTCGATCACCGACTGGCCGGTGATGTTGCGCCCCTGCCAGATTCCGAGCGTGATCGACGTCAGCATGAACAGCACGGCCGCAGTGGTCGTCGCCTTGGACAAGACCGTGGCGGCACCCCTAGGACCGAAGGCTGTCTGTGACCCCATGCCGCCGAACGCGCCGGCTAGATCGGCCGCCTTGCCGCTCTGCAGGAGCACCACGATGATGAGAAAGAAACTCACCAAGATGTGCAGCGTTGTCAGCAGGATAACCATGTCCCCTCCATTATGCCCCGAGGCTCCTGGCTACGCTCGAACAAGCGCCGCGAAGGACTGCGCGTCCAAGCTGGCGCCGCCGACGAGGCCGCCGTCAATGTTGGGACAGCCCAACAGGCCGGCGAAGTTGGACGGCTTGACGCTTCCGCCGTACAGGATGCGCACGTTCCCGGCAATGGTCTCCCCGAAGCGCTCGGCAGCCAGAGCCCGGATCTCCCGGTGCGCCGCCTCGGCGATCTCTGGGGTGGCAGTGCGCCCGGTGCCGATCGCCCAGACCGGCTCGTAGGCCAGGATCAGCTTGGCGAACTGCTCGGGCTGCAACGCGCCGACCCCAGCCGTGAACTGCTCCGTCAGGACTGCTTCGGTGTTCCCTGCCTCACGCTGTTCCAGCGTCTCGCCAACGCACACGATCGGCGTCAGACCGGCTTCCAAGGCGGCCAGCGTCTTGAGATGCACCGTGCCATCGTTCTCGCCGAAGTACTGCCTCCGCTCGCTGTGGCCAATGATCACGTGAGTGCAGCCGATCTCGACCAGCATGCCCGCCGAGACCTCGCCCGTGTATGCGCCGCTGGCCTCCCAGTGCAGGTTCTGCGCGCTGACGCGGATGTTGCTGCCCCGGGCGACTGCCACTGTCGCGGCCAGCGCCGGAAAGGTCGGGGCAATGATGACCTCGCGGCCAACGGTGTTGGCGATGAGCGGGCTGACCTCGTCCACGAACGCCGCCGCTTCGGCGGCCGTCTTATTCATCTTCCAGTTACCGGCAACAACGGGCGTACGCACAGAACTCCTCCGTGGATTCCGACTCGGGGGACGCGTCGGCGGAGCACCCTGGATCCGACGCAAGTCCCAGCATAGTACAACTGCTGAAGACACCCGACGGCTCAATCCGCGTCAAGCCAATACCGGCCTGCTCTACAATTCCTTTCATGCTGTTCAACCCGCGCCTCTGGCTCGCACTCGTGCCATTGCTCCTGGCGTGCTCACCCGCCGCCGAGCCAGACGACAGCCATCCCAACGTGATCGTGTTCGTGAGCGACACACACCGCTGGGGCGCGATGTCGTTCACGCAGACTCCTGCGGTTCAGACGCCGAACCTCGGCGCCCTGAAGAGGCAGGGCGTATCGCTCGACCGCCACTACGTCAACCTGCCGATCTGCACGCCGTTCCGGGCAATCCTGATGACCGGGCGCTGGCCCTACCAGCAAGGGTTGATGGCCAACCACATGTCTCTGGCCGAACGCGTTGACATGCCGGAAGGCGAATCGACCAAGGGAACTGTCGCGTGGGCGTTTCGCGATGCGGGTTACGCCACCGGGCACTTCGGCAAGTGGCACCTCGGCGGCCGGGACGCGCGGCCGTTCGGATTCGACAAGTCGATCGTCTGGCTGGGCACCAACAACCACCGCAAGTGCAGCTATGCAGTCGATGGCGGCGAAGCAGTGCAATGGGAGGGCCTGTCGAATTCCACTGACACATCGGCTCAGGCGCTGGAATGGATCGAGCAGGTTTCCGGCGAGGGCAGGCCGTTCTTCGCAATCATCTCGGTGAATCCGCCGCACGGTCCGTTCCACGATGCCCCTGACGACATGAAGGCCCTGTACCCGGACGAGCAGGCACTTCCGTTCCACCCGCTGGACATCACGCGGGACTTCGAACAGCACCGTGACTATCACGCCCTGATCAGCGGCATGGACCGTGATGTGGGCACCGTGATGGAACGCCTAGACGAACTCGGCCTAGCGGACTCGACGGTCCTTGTCTATACGTCCGACCACGGCGGCATGACGGGCATCGATGGCGTGGCCTACGGGCAGAAGCGACACCCCAACGACGAATCGGCGAGAATCCCCTTTATCGCGCGCTGGCCTGGCCGCATTCCCGCTGATGTGACGCTGGGCGCGCCGACCTCGACGATTGACGTCTTCCCGACGCTGGTGTCGCTGGCGGGCCTGAGCGATGACGACTTGGGGCCCTCCGCCGCATACGTCAACTCGCTGCCGGGCACCGACCTGTCGGGACTGTTGCGCGACGAGCCGTCGGCACCCCGGCCCGACTCGGTATTCCTGGCACACCCCTCGAACATGAACAACCGCGGCAGCCGCCATGAGATTGTCTGGCGCGCGGTGGTCACCGATGACTTCACATACGCGGTCACAACGGAGGGCGAGCACCGCCTGTGGGCGAACTCCGACGGCTACCAGGCCGACAACCTCCTCGACGATCCCGCTCACCTCGATACGCGAGAGCAGCTGTGGTCGCGGCTGGACCGCTGGATGGACGAGGCAGAGCGCCCGTTCTATGACAACTGGTTCGCACGTGCCGCCGAGAAAGAAGTGGCCGCGTGGAACGCAGAGCACGGACTGAAGGAGCACGGCGTTGATCGCGCTGCGGGGCGTGCCGCCGTGTTCGACATGACGGCATCAAGGCCCGAATAGGGCACTCGCTGCCGATTCAGCCTCTCCGGGTCCGGCTCACGGAAGCGGGGCGGGCATTCCCTCGAGCTTCCAATTGGGATTGTCCAGCAGCCTCCAACTGCCCGCAAAGGGGTACGAGTCCCATGGTGCCTCGCCCCGCTGGCGCGGATCGCCGTGTTCCTGCAGGTAGGCGTTGAGCTGCCACTGCAGTTCCTGCTTGATCCGGGCCCAGGCGGGATCGGCCGCGATGTTGCGCAACTGGTGCGGGTCGCTCTGGATGTCGTACAGTTCCTCCGCAGGACGGCGCCCGTAGGCCATCAGGTAGTAGGGCCTGATCTCCGGATCCAATGCGTTGGCCATCAGGAACGCCTTCGTTACGCCGCGATCCACATCGCCGAAGAAGCCTTGTGGCGGAGCATTGTAGTCAGGGTCACCAGCTGGCCAGCGGTCCGGCTCGTAGTTGCGTATGTAGGCGTATTTGTGGGTGCGGATCGCCCGCATCGGATAGCCCACGCCGCCCCGCCTGGCGATGGTGTGGCGTTCAAAGGCGGCCACCACGAAGTCCCGCGACGCATCGACCAGTCCCGACTTCTCGGAGCGGGCGATGCGCCACAGGCTGCGCCCCGACATTACCTCCGGCACTGGTACCGTCGCAGCGTTCAGGATCGTGGGCGCAAGATCCACCAAGCTGGCCAAGTCGTCCACCTTGCGGCCGCCGGGAATCACGCCCGGAAGACGCATGGCGAGCGGCACCTGGATTCCAGAGTCATATAGGTTGCACTTCGAGCGCGGCAGCGGATTGCCGTGGTCGCTGGTGACGATCACGAGGGTGTTGTCAAGCTCGCCCGCATCCTCAAGCGTCTCCAGAGCGCGGGCCAAGTGGCGGTCGAAATGCTCGATCTCGATCCCGTAGTCCAAGATCTCGCCGCGCACTTCTGGACGGTCGGGCAATGCGCCGGGCAGCCTTGCGTCTTCGAGTCTCTTGCCGGCCCGCTGCCACGCTCCGATGTCGTACCGCTGGTGGGGTTCGGAAGTCCCCAGCCAGAAGAAGAACGGCTTGCTCTCGTCGCGATTGGCGAAAAACTCCTCGAAGTTGGCCGCGTAATCAAGTTCGTTCAGCCCGGGACGGCGATCCGCTTCCGGCAGCTTGTGCTTGGTGATCCGTCTTCCGAAGATGTCGCGATCCCAGCCTTCCAGCCGGCCCGGCCCCCAAGTCTTGCCGGTAGCGCCCAGCTCGTAGCCGGCATCCGCCAGTAGCAGCGGGAAGACCGTGAACCTCGACCGCAGGATGCCGAGCAGGATCCCGCCTTCCTCGACCTCCCAGATGTTCCGTCCGGTCAGGATCGCGCTGCGCGACGGGGCACAGGACGGGGCGGCTGTCGCCGCGTAGTTGAACAACACGCCCTCGCGGGCAATGCGGTCGAAGGCGGGGGTCTTGTTGGAAGTGTCGCCATATGCGCCGGCATGCATCGCCGACTGGTCGTCCGAGATTGCGAACAGGACGTTCGGACGATCCTTCTGGGCGATTGCGGAACCCGCGAGAACGATCAGCAGGAAGGGCAGTTTCGACATGACTCTCGGCCCCATTATTGCAAGGCAGGTCCACTGACCATCGCTGCCGCACAGCCACAATACGCGACTCAGCCGGATGGCACCCGAAGCTCACGCAGCAAAGGATCTCACCCAACTGCTGATCCCGGCAAGAGAACGTGCTGATCTGCAAACGGTCGCCGCAGCAATCTCGTATGATGACTTTGGATGGTTGATCCTGGCAGGATTCACACTCTGACAGCAGAGGTATCGGACGGGGCTGACGGTTTCGTGATTGCGAAATGCTTGGAGATCCCAGGTTGCGCCTCTCAAGGCGCGACTCGTGAGGAAGCCCTGACGAATCTTGCGGATGCCATCGAACTTTGTCTGGATACGATGCTCGAGGATTGGCGAAGGAAGGCTTCAGAGACATCAGAGAGTACGAGAATGGAGGCCGGCTGCGACCGGGTGCCGATGGATTTTGTGCCTCCGGCAGTGCGCCCAAGATCGATCGCGTAGGATGGCGATCAAGGATCTTCCACTCGCCCCTGGCAGGCAGCGCGTCAAGGCATTTGAGGCACTGGGGTGGACCGTACGCCGAAGTGCCAAGAACCATTTCGTCCTGACAAGCGGTGCGCATCCAGCAGTGCACCTGTCCATCCCGGACCATCGACAAGTCGACCGACGCACTCTGAAGGCGCAGGTAAGGCTAGTCGGGATCTCCGACAGGGCCTATCGCAAAGCGTTCGACGAGGCCAACTAGACCGCCGTCGAACTAGGATTTGTCTTCCTCGCACGATCACCTATCGCTCATCTAGGCGGGTTGGACAGGTCCTTTGCTGCTGAGATATTGGAACCTCAGTGGGCAGCGACAACTACGATGGCCAGCGGTCATTCCGAATTTCGTCGGCCAGTCCCACCGACTTTGTTCGCCGGACAAGACCGCTGACCGACTCCCCTTTGAACACATCTATAAGAAGTCGCTTGGAGAGGGCATGACTGATGATATTTTTCATGCTGACGTCTTCCACCCTCGCACACGCAACCTAGCCCCGACTTCTTCTTCGCACCCTCAATCTACTCCGAGGTTGATTGGGATGAAGTGCCCTCTCCATCTTCGACGGTCGCCTGCGCAGCCAACCTCGTTGAACGCGGCACCGAGCCGCTGGCCGCTCGCAGGGCTCGCACGATCCAGGAATTGATACTCATTCCCTCCGCTGCCGCTGCCGCTGCCACCATGCCGTGAAGTTCCGAGCCAAGGCGCACGTTCAACTTGCCGGAGAATGGCTTCTTTGGCTCAACGCCGTCCTCCTCGCACCAAGCGAGGTACTCGTCGATCGAGCGCTCGAACTCTTGGCGAAGTTCGTTCGTGTCCCTCGCTTCGAAGGTGGCAATCGGATACGATCCACTGTTCACTACCCGACCGTGCAGGATGTCGGCCGACTCGTCGAACTCCACCGCGGCCACGTATCCCCTGTATTCCATCACGGCTCCACCCCCACAGCCTTGAGGAACGCAGCTATGTCGCGTACCGTCGCTCGACCTACGGTCGGTCTTGGATGCGGTCGGTGCATCACAATCCTCTCGCTTCCTTTGCTGAGCCCTACCCTAGACCCCGAGCGCTCGACAACCTCGACCCCGCAAGCCCTGAGTAGCGACTCCATCTCCTCCCACCGGATGTCTGCTGGCGTGGGCCTCTCGTAGACACGAATCAACGTCCTGCGATGCTTGGCCCGCAACACAATATGGTACCAAGCTTAGTACCAATTCCCCGCATCCTGATCGTCATGTTGTTGCGGGTGCGCCGCGCCGAGCAGCGTCGTTCCGTAAGCTGCCCGCCATATGGGGCTGCGGGTGCCGCAGTAGGTATCGGCCCTGTCAGCCAACCCATGCGGGCCGCTCACTTCGATCGAGGTGGCGGAACCGCTTGTCGAACTTTACCGCACCCCCTTGACAGGCCTGCCGGAGAGTCGTAGCATGAAGCCGGTCTGTTATAACAGATTTCAAGGGGGATTGCGATGCACACTCAGAGGCTCTGTCTGGCCTTGCTATTGCTGTGCGCGGCGCCGCTGGCGCTGGCTCAGCAAAGTACCGGCACGATTTCCGGAACCGTCACCGATCAACAGGGGGCGGTGATCCCTGGAGCTCAGGTCGAAGTGCTCAATACCGAGACCAACGCGGCATTCACCACATCGTCCAATGAGAACGGGCTGTACGTGGCACCGGGCATGGTGGTGGGGACCTACGAGATCGCCGTCGAATCCGACGGTTTCCGGCGCACTGTTCGCTCAGGCGTGACGTTGCAAGTCGGCCAGAACGCCGAGATCAACGTGACGCTGGAGATCGGCCAAGTGACCGAAGTCGTGGAAGTGGTCGGCGCAGCGCCGCTGATCGACACCAGAGGCGCGACGTTGGGCGAGGTCATCGAGCGCAAGCGCGTGACCGACCTGCCGATCAACGGCCGCGGCGCCCTGGCCCTGACGATGCTTACGGCGGGCGTGATCTCGAACGCCGGCCCCACCAATTCGGGCTTCGGCGACAGGGGCATCCAGCTCTCGTCCATTTCCATCAACGGCAGCCCGAACTCGATGAACGCGCAGATGCTGGACGGCAACAACAACATCCTGAGCTACGTCGGCGAGGTGGGCGTGCCGATCGCGGTCGACTCGGTGCAAGAGTTCAAGGTGCAAAGCGGCACCATGTCGAGCGAGTTCGGCTATACCGCGGGCGGCGCGATCAACCTCGTGACGCGCTCGGGCACGAACCAGATCCACGGCACGGCCTACGAATTCCTGCGCAACGACAAGATGGACGCTCGCAACGCGTTCGCCCGCACGCGTCTGCCGTTGCGCTACAACCAGTACGGCGCATCGGTCGGCGGCCCGCTCATGAAGAATCGCATGTTCGGATTCTTCAACTGGGAAGAGTACCGCCTCTCACGGAGCAGCCCGCGCATCCGCAACGTGCCGGTCGCGGACTTCCTAGATGGGAACTTCAGCAATCTCCGCACGGCCAGGGGCGACCTCATCCCCTTGTTCGACCCGGACACTACCCGGCCGAACCCGGACGGCGGCGGCTTGGTCCGCGACCCATACCCGGGCAACATAGTCCCGCAGGCGAGATTCGACCCATCCGCGCGCCAAGTGCTGCCTTGGTATCCGGCACCGAACAAGACGCCCTCGAACCAATACACGTTCAGCCAGAACTACCAAGACTCGGCGGTGCGGAAGGTCAACTGGTCCCAGTGGAATCTGAAGATCGACCACCGCTTCAGCGACAAGAACTCATTCTTCGGACGCTACACCTCGGCCCGGCACCAGCCCTCGTCCGATGACGTCTTCACCGACCCCAACGTCGGACGCAACCGGTTCGATGACCAGACGAACCGCAACTTCGCGTTCTCCGACACGCACACGTTCTCACCCACGCTGATCAACAACTTGCGGGTGGGCACGAGCCGCCAGCTGTTCCTCTTCGAGACCGTCGGCAACCACCTGGGATACGCCCAGCAGATCGGCCTGCCGGACAGCGTCCCGGGCGATCAAGTGCCGGATATCAACGTCACCCCGTACCCGAGGATCGGCGGAGGTGCGTTGGGCAAGCGCAGCTCGTTGAACTGGGACATCCAGAACATGGTCACCAAGATCACGGGCAACCACACCATGAAGTTCGGACTGAACGCCCGCGACCTCTACGGAGGCAACCGTCAGGGCGGAGCCCTGTCCGGCTTCTTCCGCTTCGGTGGCCTGACCCGGAACCCGCAGGCACCGGCCGGTACCGGCTTCGACCTAGCGCAGTTCCTCACCGGCGACGTGACCTCGGCCGGTATCGACCGGATCCTCGGCAACTCGTGGCACGGCTTCAACTGGGCCGTGTTCGTGCAGGACGACTGGAAGGTCCGTCCCCGGCTCACCCTCAACTTGGGCCTGCGCTGGGACTTCCAACAAAAGCCCTACGAGCGCCACAACGGCCAGATCAACTTCGACCCGACCTGCACCGAGCCCACATCCGGGCTGCGCGGCTGCACGGTATTCGCAGGGGTGGATGGACAGCCGAGGACCTTCATGGAGGAGGACTACAACGATTTCGGCCCGCGCATCGGCTTCGCCTACGACCTCACCGGCCAAGGCAAGACGGTGTTCCGGGGCGGCTACGGAGTCTACTACGCTTCGATCTTCTTTAGGCGCTTCACCGGAGATATCAACCTGTTCTCCCGCACCCGCACCAACTACCGGACCGCGACTCCCGGCGAGAAGGCTTTCCGCTTCTCGGATGGATTCCCCTTCCCGTTCGCGGCAACTCCCGGCGTCTCCGCAGGCCCGGGCGCAAGGCTGGGTCAGAGCGTGAATCTGCGCGAGTCGGATCCGACCACCCCGATCACGCAACAGTGGAACGCATCGATCCAGCACCAGACCGGGGACTGGTTCTTCGACATCACCTACGCCGGCAACAAGGGCAACCACTTCTCGGCGAACGGGTACAACCTCAACCAGCTGCCGCCCTCGACGCGCTACGAACTGCAGCAGGCGCTCAACGACCGGGTGCCGAATCCCAACCAAGGCCTGGTGCCTGGCGGTCTCGGGGGCAGGACCATCACGTACGAGCAGTCCCTGAAGGAATTCCCGCACTTCACTTCGGTGAACATCTTCAACCCGCGCATGGGCAACTACCTGTCGCACCAAGTCCAGTTCAACATCAAGCGGCCGTTGAAGGACGGCCTGCTGTTGCACTTCGCCTTCACAGGAGGGAAGAAGATCAGCGACTCGACGCAGGTGCCGGTGGACTTCGGCTCGGTCGAGCAGACCAATGAGAACAGCTACCAAGACGGCTTGTACGACCGCCAGATCCAGCGCTCCATTGATCCGACCGACGTGGCCAAGCGAGCGGTCCTGAGCGTCCTCTACGAACTGCCGTTCGGGCGCAGCGGGGCCGGGGGGCTCAACAAGCTGATCGGCGGCTGGCAGATCAACTCCATCGGCACGATCCAAGATGGGTTGCCCCTGATCATCCGCGGCGCGAGCAACTTCCAGGCCAACCGCCCGAACTCGACCGGCACGAGCGCCAAGCTGAGCAACCCGACGGCGGAGCGGTGGTTCGACACCGATCAGTTCGTCAACCCGCCGGACTTCACCTTCGGAGACGTGGGGCGGGCTCTGCCCGACGTGCGCGGCCCGGGCACGGTCAACTTCGACCTGTCGTTGATCAAGGACACGTTCATCGGCGAACGCGTCAACGTCCAGTTCCGCGCGGAGGCGTTTAACTTCCTCAATCGCGTGAACCTAGGCGGCCGCAGAAACGCTCCGAATACGGCGTTCCGAGCAGGTGCCGACGGCTTCAACCGGTCGGCAACGTTTGGCACAATTACAAGTGCGCGCGACGCGCGCGTCATCCAGTTCGGCTTGAAGATCATCTTCTAGCCGGCAGCTCAAGCGCGGCGCCCGGCTGAGCCGGGCGCCGCGAGGACATGACAGTGGAGAGGCTCGCATGACAGTGGAGAGGCTCGCATGACAATCCGAAGAACGATCGCGAAGCTGAGCATGGCCCGGTCGGCAAAGCGACTGTCGCCAGCAGCGGCCCTGGCGCTGGCGGCTTCGCTCGGGGCCGCGCCTGACGCCGGCCAGAAATTGTCGCCCGAAGCGGCCGCGCGGGCCGACCAAGCCCACCGGACGTTCGAGCAACCAGCGCCGCAAGCGTCCGAAATCGCCGAATCGGTGACAGCGCAGGCCGGTTCGCTGCGACCAGTGGCCGCAGCGCCGAGCGCCGTGCCGCGGCGGAACTTCATCGACGAGGCGATCTTCGCCAAGATCGAGCGCGATGGCGTGCCGCACGCCGGGCTTGCACCGGACGGCGAGTTCCTACGCCGCGCCTACCTCGACCTAGTGGGCCGCATCCCCACGCTCGAGGAGGTGCTCGCCTTCGAGGCGGACCCGAATCCGAACAAGCGCGACCGCCTGATCGACGAGCTGATTGACAGCGAGGAGTTCGTGGAGCGCTGGGCTTACTACTTCGAGGATCTCTTCCGGGCCGGCCAGCGCATGGGCTACGGCAAGAACCTGTTCCGCTTCTGGGTCCACGAATGGCTGACTCTGGACCGCTCCTACGCCGATGTCGTCACCGACCTGTTGACGCAAGGGGGCAAGAGCAGCCACACCTCGCCGGGAGCGCTCTACTTCGCGCGCGACTTCGTCAAGGCCAAGGACGACCCCGACGAGCCGGACGCCCACGACCTGGTCAACCGGGCGGACTCGATCGACGAGTTCACGATCACGTACGGCAAGGCGCTGCTGGGCCTGAACCTGGGCTGCGTTTCGTGCCACGACGGCGCCAATCACCTCGAGCAGGTCAACCTCTACCTGACCGGCCTGACGCGCGAGGACTTCTTCCGCCAAGCCGCCTTTTTCGGCAAGACGCGCATGATCATGAACTGGGAGAACGGCTTCCAGGCAAACACCGAGTACACGGTGGATGATGTCGAGCCCGGTTACCCGACGCTGAGCGAGAGCATCGTGCGCGTCCCGCGCACAGGGGGCCCGAACCAGCCCAAGTTCGTCCTTAACGGCGAGCCCGCCCGCCCGGGCGCGTTGCCGCGGGACGAACTGGCGCGCCTGCTGACAGGGCACATCCAATTTGCCCGCGCGAGCGTGAACCGGATCTGGGCGGAGCTGATGGGCGTCGGCATCGTCGAGCCGCTCGACGGCTTTGACCTAGCCCGCTACTATCCCAGCGACGACATCCCCGACGGCTGGACCGTGCAGCCGAGCCATCCCTACCTGCTGGACGATCTGGCCAAGGATTTCCAAAGAAGCAATTTCAGCCTCAAGCACTTGGTGCGCACGATCGCGCAATCGAGCGCTTACCAACTCTCGTCGCGGTTCGACGGGCAATGGAAGCCCGAGTACGGCCGCTACTTCGCCCGGCGCTACGTCAAGATGCTGAGCCCCGTGCAGCTGCACGATTCCCTGGTGACGGCCACGGCGGTGCCGGGCGGCTACGGCAGCGGCGACAGCCAGGCCGACATGGCCCGCCAGCTCCTCGACCCGAGCTATGTTGGCTCGGAAGTGGCCGAGTTCATGCGGGCATTCGGCCAGCAGAGCAGGGATCAGTTCCCGGCCCGCACCCCGGCATCGTCCCTGCAGGCGATGCTGATGATGAACTCGCAGATGGTGCTGGACCGCGTCCAGTCCGACGGCGCTGGGAGAGTCGCTGAAATGCTGTCGGACTTGGAGCGCGACAACATCGTGGCAGCCGCCGGCTGGCGCGCGGCGACCGGTGCGAGCCCGCAGCCTTCCGAGCTGCAAGCCGCGGTGCATCGCGGCCTGACAGAACGGCTCTACTTGGCGACACTTTCGCGACGGCCGCTCGAAGCCGAGCTTGAGGTCGCCTTGGCGGCCTTGCGGGACGACCCCGCCCAAGGCCTGGAGAACCTGCAATGGGCCTTGGTTAACAAGCCGGAGTTCCTGTTCAACTACTAGCCCGGACAGCCCCAGACGGAGATCGAGACATGCGAACAGTTCGAGATTTGGCGCCGACGCGGCGCGACACCCTGCGGCTCGGCGCGGGCAGCTTGCTGGGCGGGATCGTCGGCGAGGGCCTCTGGCCGCAACGCGCCCGCGCCGCGGGCCGCACCAATCCGCGCGGCACGGCACGCTTCGCGATCATCGTCGAGGCCGCCGGGGCCATCAGCCACGTCGATACGTTCGATTTCAAGGAAGACGCCGGCACGCAGGCCGATTTCGACGTGCGCGAGGTGCGCAAGGGCTTCTATCTGCCCTACCGGCTCTTCCCGCAACTGTCGGGATTGATGGACCGGGTTTCCGTGGTGCGGACCTTCAAGAGCCACGAAGTCGTCCACTTTCGCGGCGAGTACTACACCCGTGCCGGACGGCCGCTCAATCCGGCCCAAGCCGAGGAGATCCCTCCTGTCGGCACGGTGGTCGCGGCGGAATTGGACCCACAGCGGCGCGAGAGCGACACGTTCCCCACCTTCGTGAGTTGCAACCTAGGCAACGTAGCGCTTCCCAGCGGCTTCTTCCATCCGCGCTTCTCCGGGCTCGACATCAACGCCGGCAAGGGAGCGGGCAGCGTCACTGCAACGGGCGAGGCATTGGCCATGCTGGAGGAGCGCTTCCGGCTGCTCGGCGACCTCGAGCAGGCCGTCCGGCGGGACTTCGGCGGCCGAGGTGCTTCCATGAGCGCGTTCCGGTCCTTCCAGGAAGAGGCCTTCCACGTGCTGGGCGACTCGCGCTGGCCGCAGGCACTGGAGCTTGGCGAAGCGGACAAGGCGCGCTACGGCGATAACAGTGTCGGGCGCGGCTGCCTGCTGGCGCGCAACCTCGTGCTGGCCGATGCCGGCACCCGTTATATCCATGTCAAGCACCCCGGCTGGGACCACCACAAGCGCATCTGGGACCACAGCGCCAAGTCGAACCACTACAACCACTGCAACGACTTGGACCGGGCGATGGCGAATCTGCTGCGGGATCTTGACGCCACCGCTTCCCCGCGCGACCCGGACAAGACGCTACTTGACGAGACGATCGTCGTGGTGCCGACCGAATTCGGACGCGTGCCAGGTGCCTTGAACCTAGTCGCGGGCCGGCACCACTACAACCAGGTCTACATCGGCCTGTTCGCGGGCGGAGGCGTGCGCGGGGGCCAGCTGATCGGGCGCACCGATGCAGCGGGCGAGTACGCCGTGGAGAACGGCTGGAAGTACGGAATGCAGCCCAAGACCGAGAACATCGTCGCCTCGGTCTACTCTGCGCTGGGCATCGACTGGCTCAAAGAGGTCACGAACACTCCGTCGAAGCGCGTCTACCGCTACATCGACCAACTGGGAGCGACCGAACCCTGCGTGCCGGACGAGATCGAGGAACTCTTCGCCTGATGTATCTGAGCCGATGCGCCGCGCTCTCGATCGCCGTGCTGGCCGTCGGAGGCGCCGTCGCACAGTCGAGTAACGGCTCGGCACAGGCCTCGCAGACCGCCCCGGACGGCATGGTCGAGATCGTGGCCGGCGAGTTCAGCATGGGCCGCAGCGAGCTGAACTCGGACGATGAATCGGGGATGCGCCCACGCATCCTGCTGGACGACATCCCCGCGCACCGAGTGCGCTTGGATGCCTTCTGGATGGACGCGACCGAGGTCACGCATCGCGCGTATGCAGAGTTCGTGACGGAGGCGGGTAGGCAGGCGCCCTACCACTGGCTGGACGGGAAGATGCCCGAGGCACTCGCTGACGTCCCGGTTTACAACGTCGACTGGGATGACGCCCAAGCCTTCTGCGCATGGAAGGGCAAGCGCCTGCCGACTGAAGCAGAGTGGGAACGCGCCGCCCGCGGCGGCCTCGAGGAAGCCAGCTACCCGTGGGGCGAAGACAAGCCGGACCGCAAGCAAGCGCGCTTCGGCACGCCGCTTGGACCAGGCGCGGTCGGGCAGCACCCCCCCAACGCGTTCGGACTGCACGACATGGCCGGAAACGTGGCCGAATGGTGCCATGACTGGTTCGAGCGAACCTACTACGAGTCGAGCCCTGCCGCGAACCCGCAGGGGCCCGCCGAAGGGATGTACCGCATCGTGCGCGGCGGCGCATGGTCTAACGGCCCCAATCGACTCACCGTATTCTTTCGCAACTGGGTCAGGCCCAACCAGCGCACGCCGAACTTGGGATTCCGCTGCGCGCAAGACATTCCCTGATGGCGGCGCACAGCTCCAGCCGTGGCTCCCGCAGAGGCTTCTTTAAGGGCTCGCTCGGACTGGCCGCATCCGCTGCGCTCTCCAACCGACTCTTCGCGAGCGGCAACGGACCGCTGAGCATTGACAGCGTCGAACCTGTGGTCATCCGCTCGCCGCGAGGCGAGAAGCCGCCGGAGTGGTACATCGAGATGCCTCCGGTCGGGCACGCGACCGGAGGTGCGGGGCTCTGGAACCGCCTGGACCACGCCTCGCCCAGCCGATTTCGTGGCGCGACCCAAGCAACGCTGGTCAAGATCACGACCAAAGACGGCCTGGTCGGCTGGGGCGAGTGTCACGCGCCCGCGGCGCCGCGCGTGCATGCGGCCGTCATCAGCGACCTGCTCGCGCCGATTCTGATCGGGCAGGATGCCCGGCAAGTCGAGCCGCTGTGGGAAAAGCTCTACTCCAGCCAGCGCTTGCGCGGATACGCGACCGGCTTCTACACCGAATCCATCGCGGGCGTGGACCTAGCCCTGTGGGACCTGCTCGGCAAGTATCTCGGCCAGCCGCTTTACCGCATCCTCGGCGGCAAGTACCGGGATGCGGTCCCAACCTACGCGGGCATCGGCGGGAGCACGCCCGAGGCCCTGGCTGCGAGCGCTCGCCAGCAGCTCGATCGCGGCTTCGCGGCGGTGAAGATGGGGCTGAGCAAGGGGCCTGGCACTGCCAGCGTGGAACGCGTCGAGGCCGTCTCGCGCGCCATCGGCGACAAGGGCCAGCTGCTCGTCGATTCGCTCGGGGCCTACAAGGTCCACGAGGCCCGAGCGGTCGGGGAGCGGCTGGATGCCCTGCCCAACATCGGCTGGTGGGAAGATGCGCTGCTGCCGGAGGACATCGCCGGCTACAGCGAACTCAAGGCGGCGCTGAAGACACCGCTATGCGCCGGCGAGACCTTCTCGAACCGCTACCAGTTTCGGGATCTGTTCGCGGCACGCGCCGTGGATATGGTGAATCCGGATCTCTGCCGCGCCGGCGGCGTCACCGAATGCCGCAGGATCGCCATCTTGGCAGATCTGCACGGAGTGCTGTTTTCTCCGCACATCAGCACCGGAACAGCCCTGTATTGGGCCGCGTCCGCGCATCTGGCGGCGCACCTGCCGAACACCGTGATCATGGAGGGCGGCACGTTGCTGGATCGCCCTTTCGGCAATGCAATCCTGCGCGAGCCCCTGGCAGCTCGACCGGGCGCGGCCATGGTACCCGAAAGAGCCGGAATCGGGGCCGAATTCGACGAAGAAGCCCTGGCGGCCTACCGGGTGGCATGAACATGGCCGCGCGGCTCATCCCGAATATCCGCTGGCGCATCGCGGCGCTGTTGTTCGCCGCCACCGTCATCAACTACATCGACCGCCAAACGCTGTCGGTACTGGCATCGGAAATCACATCCGATCTAGGGCTCGACGATATCGAGTATTCGCAAGTCGTGCAGGCGTTCCTGATCTGCTACGCGGGGATGTACATAGTCTGGGGCCGGATTATCGACCGTTGGGGCACGCGCGCGGCACTGGCGACATCGATGGTCTGGTGGTCGCTCGCCAACGCCGCGCACGCTCTGACCCGAAACGCCCTCGGGCTGGGCATCTGCCGGGCGCTGCTGGGCATGGGGGAGTCAGGCAACTTCTTGGCGGCCGAGAAGGCCATTTCGGAGTGGTTCCCTCCCCGCGAGCGCGGCTTTGCAAACGGATTGGTCAACGCGGCCGCGTCCACGGGCGCGATCCTAGCCCCGCCGCTGATCGTGCTGATATTCACCCTGTGGGGCTGGCGCATCGCGTTCGTAGTCACCGGCCTGGTGGGATTTGTCTGGCTGGCGGTCTGGCTGCGCTGGTATTGGATTCCGAGCCGACACGCACGCGTCACGCAGGAGGAGCGCGCCCTGCTCGAGTCCGGCGATCCCACGCAGAGCCGCCCCCGGATCCCTTGGGTCTCGCTATTCGGCTTCCGGCAGACGTGGGCGCTGTTCGGCGCCAGGCTGTTGGCCGATCCGGTCTGGTGGTTCTATCTGTTTTGGCTGCCGAAGTATCTCAGCGACGAACGCGGGTTCAGCATCGTGGCGATCGGCCTGACCACTTGGGTGCCCTTCCTCACGGCCGATCTCGGGGCCCTTGCCGGCGGGTGGTTGTCCGGCAGACTCATCAGCCGCGGCATGGTGCCGGTACGGGCCCGCAAGTGGGTCATGCTGCCGGCTGCCGCGGTCATGCCGCTGAGCCTGATCGTGCCCGGCAGCGATTCCGCAGCGGTAGCGGTAGCGGCAATTTGCATGGTTACGTTCGCCCACATGGCGTGGAAGACCAACCTGATGACCATGACGAACGACATCTATCCCACCGCGGTCGTCGGCTCGGCCGCGGGCATCGTGGGCCTCGGCAGTTCGCTCGGCGGCGTGATCTTCACCGGAATCACCGGCTTCGTCGTGGAGAACTACTCCTACGGCATGATATTTTTCGTGATGGGATTCATGCATCCAGTGGCCCTCGCAGTCCTGCACGTCCTGACACCGCACGGAATCGAGAAGGAGGCCGCCAAATGAGCGAGCCACGTGACCGGACAGCGCCTGCTGCGACCAACGGCTCGCCGCCGAACGGGCTGCAGCCAGCACCGCGCCAGAGAATCTCCGACTACGTTTACGAGGAGGTGCTCAGGGCAATCCTCGACGAGCGTTTCCGTCCGGGCGAACGCCTCTCTATCCCGGATCTTGCGAACGAGATGGACGTGAGCCAGATGCCGGTGCGCCAAGCGATGGACCGGCTCGCCGAGGAAGGCTTGGTCGAGGTGCGCCCGCGCAGCGGGACATTTGTCGCCGAACCCGAAGAGCGCGACATCGCCGACACGTTTGACCTGCGCCGAGCGCTCGACGGCTTGGCGGCGGAGACCGCCGTGCTCCACGTGACCGACAGGGACATCACCTACCTCGACGCAACGGTCGACCGCATGGACGACTACGCGGCGGCGGGAAACGCCGGCATGCAGGATCACGACCGCCTGAACTGGGAATTCCACCTGTTCATCGTGCGGCTAGCTGGCAATGAAAAGCTGTACGAGATGTACCAACAGCTGAACGCTCACCTGAAGATCGCCAGCATCCATGTCTCGAACCACGATTGGTCGGACCGGGTCCCCCTAGCCCAGCGCGAGCATCGCGAGATGGTCCGGGCGCTGGCGCGGCGCGACGCCAACTCCCTCGCAATGGTGCTGGCTACGCATGTCGAGCGGGCGAAGAACGCTCTGATCTCCGATATCCGCGCCGTGCGCTCGCGCTCGGTCGACACCGCCAAGAGCACCTAGGCCGATCTCCATGCAGGCATCATTCAGCGGTGTATTTCCGATCCTAGCCACGCCCTTCACGGACGATGGCGAGATTGACGTGGCCAGCCAGTTGCGCTTGGTGGATCACCTCTTGGAGCAAGGGGTGCACGGCTTGGGTGCGTTTGGCAACGCCGGGGAAGGCTATGCACTGCGGCCCGAAGAGAGGGCGTCCCTGCTGGACGAGATCGTGCGCCATGTGGACGGGCGCGCGCCCGTGATCGTCGGAGTCGGTACGACCGGCACGGCCTCGGCCGTGCAAGCCTGCCAGCAGGCGGAAGCGCAGGGTGCGCAGGGATTGATGGTGCTGCCGCCCTTCTACGTCAAGCCGGATGCCGATGGCCTGCGCTTCTTCTATGCCTCGATCAGCGACGCGGTCAGCATCCCGATCATGGTCCAAGACGCCCCCCTGCTCTCCCAAGTGGCCATGCCCCCTCCGCTGTTGGCGAGGATGGCGAGGGAGATTGAGCATGTCGAATATGTCAAAGTCGAAGCTCCACCGACCGCGCCCAAGATCAGCCGGACAATGGAGTCCGCCAATGGCGCACTCACGCTATTTGGCGGTCTCAACGGGCAGTTCATGATCGAGGAGTGCCAGCGCGGCTCGCGAGGCATCATGCCCGCGAGCGACATGGCTGCCGTGTATGTCGCGATCTGGAACGCCTTGCAGGGCGGCGACTTGGCGAGCGCATGGGACGCATTCACGCGGGCGCTGCCGCTCATTCGCTACGAACTTCAGCCTGGCTTGGGTGTGTCGGCCATCAAGCACAACCTCGTCTCCGAGGGTGTCATTCGATCGGCCTTCGTGCGGCACCCCGGCCGCTCGCTCGACGCGGCGGGCAAGCGGGAACTCGAGCAACTGCGCTCGCTGGTCTGGCCCGTTTGAGCCCCATGCCGATGGACCGCATCGCGTCCATCGAGACTTTCTCCATCCGCCTGCCGCGGGACTCGGCAGCGATCCAAGGAACAGCCGGCTCGCCAACCGCGCTGCAAGCGGGGCGTTTCGACTATCGCTGGTCAGATGCCTACGCGACGCTCTACTCGGTCAATTTCGAGGCCGCTCTGGTCAAGCTGACAGCCGAGTCAGGGCTCGTCGGCTGGGGCGAAGCGCAAGCGCCGCTGGCGCCGGACGTGGCCTGCCTGATCACAGAGCAACTCCTGCGCCCGGCCATCGAGGGCCATGCGTTCGAACTGTCCGCGCAAGGCGTGGGAGCCTTGCGCGAGCGCATGTACGCCGCCATGCGGGTGCGCGGCCAAACAGGCGGCTTCATGCTCGACGCCATCGCGGGTGTCGACATCGCGCTGTGGGACTTGGTCGGCCGGGCTGCCGCGCGCCCGGTGTGCGACCTGCTCACAAGCGCCTCGCCCGCCGCCAGCGTCCCGGCCTACCTGTCGGGGCTCGGCGGCGAGACGACCGCCGCCCGCATCTCGCAGGCTGAGGACGCGTGGGAGCGCGGCTTCCGCACGTTCAAGCTCTTTCTCGAACGCAGCCCCGATGACCTGATCCAGCTCGCAAAAGCGCTAAGAGAGCGATTCGGTCCGGCCGCACGCATCGCAGTGGATGCACTCTGGCACCTTGACCCCGCCACGGCCAGAGTCTTCGGGCGCGCACTCGACGAGCTTCCCGCACTATGGCTCGAGTGCCCGCTCCCCCCGGAGATGCTGCAAGCTCATGTCCGACTGGCTGCGGAGATCGAGACACCGCTTGCTCTGGGTGAGAGCTATCGATCGCGCCACGAATTGGAGCCGTTCCTCGAGCAAGGCTGCATCGGCTGGCTCCAGCCCGACCTCGGCCGCTGCGGCCTCACAGAAGCGGTCGCGATTGCCGATCACGTCGCGGCGCGACACCCGCAAGTGCAGGTCGTGCCCCATATCAGCATTGCGATGGGCCCGCAGATCGCGGCAGCGCTGCACTTCGCGGCAGCGCTGCCCGCCGTGCCCATGGTCGAGTACAACCCGTCGGTGTTCTCGGTCGCGAATCAATTCTTGGCTGAGCCGCTCGCCCTGGTTGGCCACCATTACCAAGTGCCACGATCTCCGGGACTCGGCATCGAGATCGACGAGGCGGCTGTCCGGGCGGTGGCACAGCGGCCTGTGCTCCGTGCGGTCGAGAGCGCCTGATGCTGTCCGGTGGCGACTGCGGCGAGTCCGCAGCTACGCCAGCAACCCGTGCTGCACGGCTCCGCTCACATCGGTCAGGCGGAAGTCCCGCCCCATGAACTTGTAAGTGAATTTCTCGTGATCGAAGCCCATCAGGTGCAGGATGGTCGCCTGCAGGTCATGCACGTGGACCGGATCTGCGGTGATGTTGAGACACAGCTCGTCGGTTGCGCCATGCACGTAGCCTGGCTTGATCCCGCCGCCCGCCATCCACATTGAGTAGGCCGTTGGCTGGTGGTCGCGCCCAGCGTTGGCCGCTTCCTCGGGCTTGCGAATCTCGACCATCGGCGTCCGTCCGAACTCTCCGCCCCACACCACCAAGGTCTCGTCCAGCAGGCCGCAGCGCTTAAGGTCCTTGAGAAGCGCAGCGGTCGGCTGGTCAGTCTCCTGCATGCGCTTGGGCAGTTTCTGGTTGAGATATGTGTGATCGTCCCACGACGCATCCATCATCAGCACGGTGCGGACCCCGCGCTCGACCAGCCTGCGCGCGAGCAAGCAGTTCGTCGCATACTGGCGGCGATGCTCGTTGTCGCTCTCGATGCCGTACATCGCGATCGTCTCGGGGGACTCGTCCGAGAGGTCCACCAGATCCGGGGCCTCGGTCTGCATCCTGAAGGCGAGTTCGTAGGCATTGATGCGCGAGGCAATCTCCTCGTCCCCAGTGCGCTCGTAGCGCATGCGATTCATGTCGTTGACGAAGCCGATCGTCTCGCGCTGGATCTCCGGCGTCACGCCGGGAGGATTGGTGAGGTAGAGAATCGGATCGCCTTGGTTGCGGAACAGCGTGCCCTGGTAGTGGGACGGCATGAATCCCGAGGAGAAGTTCGTCGTGCCGCCGGAAGTGCCCTTGCCCGAGGTCAAGACGACGAATCCGGGCAGGTTCTTCGATTCGCTGCCCAAGCCATAGAGCAGCCATGACCCCAGCGTTGGGCGGCCCGGTATGGTCGCTCCCGTGAACAGCAGGAGCTGGCCCGGATGGTGGTTGAAGGCGTCTCCGTGCATCGAGCGGATGAGGCAGATGTCATCCGCCACCGAGCCGAGATGCGGCACGAGCTCGGAGAGTTCCATCCCGGACCGGCCGCGCGGCTCGAACTTGTACCGGCTGGCCATCACCTTGGCGGTGGGCTTGATGAACGCGAGCGTAAGGTCCTTGGTGATCGATTCCGGCAGGGACTGGCCGTCCCAGCGCTGCAAGGCCGGCTTGGGGTCGAAGAGCTCATACTGGCTCGGCCCGCCCTCCATGAACATGAAGATGACGTTCTTCGCCTTCGGCGCGAAGTGCGGGGCCTTCGGAGCCAGGGGAGGGGCCGCAGTCAGGCCATCCGCCGCCAAGAGTTCGGCCAGTGCGGCGATTCCCACTCCGCCAGCTACGCCGCGCAGGAACTCGCGGCGCTGGAGCGTCGCCGCAAAGCGCTCAATCTCCATCACAGCGGTTCCATTTTACATGTCGCGGCGAGCGCCCAATCCCGTCGGGCCCGTGTCTTGCCTACCATGCGGAGCGCTTCTCGCAGCTTGGCTCAGCCGCTGGAATAGTCCGCGCCCTCGGCGCTCCGAGCGCAAGATGCGTCCCAATCCATCAGGTACTGCTTCATCTGGGCCGTCACCTCAGGCAGTTCCCCGGCCAAATCGTGCCGCTCCCCGGGGTCCAATGCGATGTCGAAAAGCATGTCCTCCCCGATTCGCCCTTCGTCGAGAAAACTCAGCAGCTTGTAACGATCTCCGATCAGCGCGTGGTCTGGAGAGCCTAAGCGGGCGCCCTGGCCGCGCTCTCCCCCGTCCGGACATTGAAACGCGATGGGACGCCCGCGTTCCTGCGTGTCGCCGTCGATCAGCGGGAGCAGGCTCACTCCGTCGATCGGGCGCCCATCTCCCGGAGCGTCCAGCCCAAGCACTCCGGCGATGGTGGGAAAGTAGTCGCAGGTGGACGCGGGCACGTCCGAGACGCGCCCGGCTTCGACTTGCCGCGGCCACTCGAGAATCCCCGGAACCCGCACGCCGCCTTCGAACAAGCTGCGCTTGCGGCCGCGCAACCCGCCGCTCGAGCCTCGGTCGGTGCTGAGGTGCGACGTGCGCCCTTCCGGGCCGTTGTCGCTGCAGTACCAGAGCATCGTGTCGTCCGCCACGCCCAGCTGCCGGAGCTCAGTTCGGAGCCTGCCGACCTGCTCGTCGAGCGCGGTGATGCAGCCGTAGTAGTGCTGCTCTCCTTCGCTGAACCCGGCATACAGCGCCCGGTGCCGCGGGCCCGCCACCACCGGACGATGGGGGGCATGGAACCAGATCACGGCGAAGAACGGAGTCTGAGCCGCCACCGCCTGCTGAATGAAGGGAATCGCCCGGTCCATGATGACGCGCGAGTCGTCCCCGGACAGGTTCTCGGTGGCGTACTCCCCTTCCGCCGTCCAGTATTTTGACGGAAACGCCTGATTTTCCATGGGATCCCAAGTCGGCATCTGCACCTCGGCGGCAAACGACTGGTCGAATCCGTGCTCCCATGGCGGAGCGTAGTTCTCGGGCTGACGCCCACCCCGCCGACCGTCCTCTTGATCGTTTGTCAGGGTGCCCAGATGCCACTTGCCGAAGTGCCCAGTGGTGTAGCCCTGGGCCTTGAGCAATTCCGCCAACGTGACCTCTCCGTCCCGGATGTGGCCAGCATTGGCCGTGGGTACGCCGTAGCGATACGGATGTCTGCCGGTCAGGGCACTGCCCCTCGTGGGAGAGCAGACCGGCGCGCCGGAGTAGAAACGGTCAAAACGGAGCCCAGCCCGGCTCATCGCATCCAGATGCGGCGTCTTCAGGTACGGGTGACCGTTGTAGCCGGTGTCCCCCCAGCCTTGGTCGTCCGCCATGCACAGGATGATGTTCGGGGCCTTCGCGCCAGCGTCGCTGCTCGGGCCGCCACAAGCAGCCAGCGGGCCCAGCGCCATGGAGCCGAGCAAGAAGTCGCGCCTAGTTGAGTCCGTCATTGTTTCTCAGATCCTACTGGCAGCAGCCCAGCCGCCAGAGAGACAACTGCAATTCTAGTCGCTGAAGCAATACAGCTTGCTGCCCGTGCGAACGTACAAGCAGTCACTCCCGATGGCAGGCGTGGCATAGACCTCTTCTCCGAGATCGTTGGTTTGCAGCACGGTCCAATCCGCGCCGGCCTCCAGCACGACTGCCTTGCCGGTCTCGCTGAGCATGTAGATCTTGCCATCGCCGGCAACCGGCGAGGCGTAGTAGGAGTCGATCGCGTCGGACAGCCGCGCCTGCTTCAGCACGGCTCCGGAATCCGGGTCGAGCGCGGTCACGATCCCTCCGTTGCGGACCAGGTAGAGGACGTCCTCGTACAGGATGGGGGACGCCACGTCGGGCAGAGACTTCTGGTGTCGCCACAAGCGGTGGGACCCTGTCACGTTGCCGCGACCGCCGAGTCGGATTGCCATGCAAGAGTTCTCAGACACGCGCCGGGCGCGATAGTGCGCCCAGTCACGCGCGTTTAGCGTCCCGTTCTTGTTCCGATCGTGCATGGCCCAATTCTCCGGCAGCCAATTCGTGGGGATCTCCTCCTTGTCAAGCTCGGCATCTCCGTTGGCGTCGAAGCGCTCGCTCATTTCGCGGAAAGGCGGCAGTTCCAAGCGCACGGCTGGCTCGCCGCCCGGGGCCCAGCCGTTGAAGAAGAGCCGATCCCCGGCCAGCACGGGAACGGACTTCACCTGGTAGGTCAGGCCGTCGACGCGCCATACCTCGCTGCCGTCCGGGGCGTATCCGGTCATGCGGTACGAGCCGGGCACGATGATCTCCGGTCCCGCCGCGCCTTCCTCGTAGACGGCCGGCGTCGAAAAGCTGTGCACGAAATCGGGACGCTCCCGCTTCCAGAGGATCTCGCCGTTGGCCGGATCGACGGCAATGAGGTATGCGCCCAGATCCTGGTCGCAGACCATGATCAGCTTGCCATCGGCCAAGATCGGCGAAGCTCCCATGCCGTGATAGTTGGTGAACGGCCCCAGTGGCAGAGACCACAGCTGGTCCCCGTCGGGGCCGTAGGCGAGCATTCCATAGCCGCCGAAGAAGACATAGACGTTCGTGCCATCCGTAACAGGCGTCGAGGAGGCTTCGTGGTTGCGCCGGTTCATCCTCTCCACGCGCCGCGACGGGGCCGCTCGCCGCCACAGTTCCCGGCCAGTCGCGCGGTCGAACGCTAGCGTGAGCAACTGGCCGTCGTCGGCAGCCGTGAGGTAGAGCCGATCCGAGGACAAGACCGCAGAGGACTTGCCGGGCGGAACGGTGACTTCCCATCGGGAGTTGGCACCGGGCCCGAGGGCAACCGGCAAGCGGCCAGTGTCGGCAACGCCGCTGCCATTGGGACCGCGAAACCTAGCCCACTCCGCGGCCGACACTGCGCCTGCGGCGAGCAGTGCGGACAGCAAGACCTTGGCAATCTGCATGCCATAGTTATAGCGCTTCGGGCGTGGGCGGTTGCGCTCGTGACCAAGGGCGAGTCCGAGCCGGCGCACACGCCGAAGCGGCGCCCAACGCTCGTTCGCAGGCGGCACACAACGTTTCCAATCGCAGAGCGTTCCGGGTACGATGAGTTCTTGGTCCGGTCACGCTTCAGGATCGCCCTGCTTGCGCTGGGCGCCGCAGCGGCAGTAGCGCCGCTTCGCTCCGCCGATCAGGCCCTTGTCAGGCAGTACTGCACCGGTTGCCATAACGACAGCGCACAGACGGCCGGCGTCTCCTTGCAAGGGCTCGATCCCGCCCGGCCTGGTCTGGATCCGGCGCTCTGGGAGAGGGTCTTGCGCAAGGTAGGGTCGGGCGAGATGCCGCCGTCAGGCCTGCCCGCTCCAGAACAGTCCCAGCGCTCAGAGTTCCTCGCCCGTCTGGAGCAGGCGCTCGACGAGGCAGCCCGCGCAAATCCCGACCCGGGGCGCCCGCCGGCCCACCGGCTCAACCGGGCCGAGTACTCCAACGCGGTTCGCGACCTGCTGCACCTGGACCTCGATCTCACCGCGATGTTGCCCGGCGACGATTCCGGCTACGGGTTCGACAACATCGCGGATGTGCTGACCCTGTCGCCGGCTCTGCTGGACCGCTACATGTTCGCCGCGCGCCACGTAAGCCGGTTGGGGGTGGGCGCGGCAGTCTCGAAGGCCCAGAAGGACATCTTCGTGCGCAATCGGGAAACCGGATTCCGCTACGCCGGCCACACGCCCGCATCAAGACTGGACCTGCCTATCGGGTCGAGTCGCGGAACCGCTCTGAAGTACTACTTCCCTCTCGCGGGCGAATACATCATCTCTGCGGCCTTGGACCAAGGGGACAGCCGAACGAGCTATGAACACTACCAGACCCGCCTGCCGGTACAGGCCGGGATGCGCACGCTGACACTCGCATTCCCGGGCGAATCCTCGCGCGCGGAGCGCACCGCGCCGAGCGGGAGCAGCGAGCCGGCGAGGCCGCATCCTCCCTTTGATGTCCGCTTGGACGGCAGGCGTCTTGAGCTGCTGCAGCTGCCCGATGCAACGCAGCCCTTCAAGCTCCGCTGGATCTCCATCGAAGGCCCGTTCGAGCCGCAAGGCCCCGGCGATACCGCCAGTCGCCGCAAGATCTTCACCTGCCGGCCCGAGAGCGCGGAAAAGGCGCGTCCGTGCGCCGAGAAAATCGTCTCGAGTCTGGCGCGCCAGGCCTACCGGCGGCCAGTCGACGACCAAGACTTGGCGGCACTGATGGCGATGTACGAGCTCGGGCAGGCGGAAGGGGGGTTCGAATCCGGCATCGAGCGGGCCATCCGAGCGCTACTCGTCTCTCCCAGCTTCTTGTTCCGCCTCGAACCGGGCCCGGACGACTCACAGCCCGGCGAGCCGTTCCGCATCAGCGACACCGCCCTGGCCTCGCGGCTGTCGTTCTTCTTGTGGAGCAGCCTGCCTGACGAAGAGCTGCTTGCCGCCGCCGAGCAGGGCCGCTTGCGCGACGAGCGCGAGCTGGAGCGCCAAGTCCGCAGGATGCTGGCCGACCGGCGGGCGAACGCGCTGGTGGAGAATTTCGCGGGCCAATGGCTGGAGTTGCGCAAGGTGGCGAGAATCAAGCCCGACGAGATTCTGTTCCCGGAATTTGACGCTGAACTGCGCTTTGCGATGCGGCGGGAGACGGAGCTGTTCTTCGCCGACATCCTGAAGAGCAATCGGACCGCGCTCGAACTGCTCGACGCCGACTACACGTTCCTGAACGAAAGGCTGGCCGCGCACTATGGCATCGCTGGCGTGCGAGGCCAGCAGTTCCGCCGGGTCGGCCTCACGGACGCGCGGCGCGGTGGCCTGCTCGGCCAAGCCAGCGTGCTGGCCGTCACTTCCTACCCCAACCGCACATCCGTGGTGATCCGCGGCAAGTGGATCTTGGAAAACCTCTTCGGCATGCCGCCACCACCGCCCCCGCCGGACATACCTGAACTCGAGGAGGCCGCGCCGGAGGGCGAGCACCTCACCTTGCGGGAGCTGATGACGCTGCACAGCCAGAGCCCGACCTGCGCCAGCTGTCACGTGAGGATGGATCCGATCGGTTTCGCGTTGGAGAACTTCGACGCGATCGGGCGCTGGCGCGACAAGGACGGCGAAGTGCCGATCGACGCCTCGGGCGAACTGCCGGGCGGAATCCAGTTCAGCGGCCCCGAGGAGCTAAAACAGACGTTCACGACCGTGTTGAAGGACGCTTTCGCGAGAACTGTTGTGGAAAAACTGCTCACGTACGCCCTAGGCAGGGGCCTGGAGTATTACGATAGACCTGTAGTGCGAGCAATCGCCCGCGAGGGGGAAGGGTCTAGCTATCGCTTCGCCGACCTCATCGTGGCCGTGACCAAGAGCATGCCGTTCCAGATGCGCCGGGGGGCTGAATGACGTTCGTGACCAACAAATCGCTATCTCGCCGCGCGGTGCTGCGCGGCTTGGGGGCGACCGTGGCCCTGCCCTTCATGGACGCCATGGTGCCAGCATACGGTGCGTCCCGCATCGCGGCGAGCGCGCCCGCGCTGCGCATGGGCTTCGTCTACGTGCCGAACGGCATCATGGACCTCAAGGGCGAGTGGACGCCTCAGGGCGAGGGTCGGAACTTCGAGTTCAGCCAGATCACTGCGGGTCTGGAGCCGTACCGCCAGCACGTGACCGTGATCAGCGGGCTGGCCCAGCTCAACGGCCGGCCTGGCGCGGACGGCGCCGGCGACCATGCCCGGGCGGGCGCGACCTTCCTCACGGGTGCGCGTCCGATCAAGACTGAGGGCATCGGCATTCGCGCGGGCGTTTCCGCAGACCAGCTCGCCGCCCGCTCTCTGGGCGAGCACACGCAGATCGCCTCCCTCGAAACCGGGATCGAGGAGCAGAGCGTGGCTGGTGGCTGCGATTCCGGCTATAGCTGCGCCTATACCAACACGATCTCCTGGCGCACTCCCACGGCGCCAAACCCGGTCGAGGACAACCCCAGGCGACTGTTCGAGCGACTGTTCGGCGATGGCGAGAGCACCGACCCTGCCGAGCGGCTCGCGAAGCTGCGCGAGCAACGCACGATCCTGGACTTCGTCCGCGAAGACCTAGCGCGCCTGCGGACCGAGCTGGGCGCAGATGACCGGCGCAAGCTGGAAGAGTACGTCGAAGCCATCCGCGATCTGGAGCGGCGCATCGAGCGGGCGGAGGCACAGAGCGGCCAGCAACTGCCCACCTTCCACCGGCCGGGCGGTGTCCCGGACAGCTTTGACGAGCATGCCAAGCTGATGATCGACCTGCAGGTGCTGGCCTTCCAGGCGGACCTGACGCGCGTCTCCAGCTTCATGATGGGGCGGGAGGGCACCTGGCGCAGCTATCCGGGCATCGGCGTTCCGGACGCGCACCACGCCGTCACGCACCATTCGCATGATGCAGAAAAGATCTCCAAGGTCATCTTGATCAACAAGCACCACGTCAAGACGTTCGGCTATATGCTGGACAAGATGCGGTCGATCCAAGATGGCGATGGCAGCCTGCTAGACCACTCGATGCTGCTCTACGGCAGCTCGATCTCGGATGGCAACCAGCACCTGCACCACGACCTGCCGCTGGTCTTGGCCGGCGGCGCAGGCGGGCAGCTGCCTGGAGGTCGCCATCTGCGCTACTCGCGCGAGACGCCCATGAACAACTTGCTGCTGACCATGCTCGACATGGCAGGGGTGCCGACCGAAAAGCTCGGCGATAGCACCGGCAAGCTGGAAGGTCTCACCATCGCATAGGGACCCTCGGTGCGGACTATTCGCCGTCGCCAGACTTGCGCGGCGACCGCGCTCTGCGCCGTCGCCCTGCCTGTCGGCGCCTTCGCTGGCGACGCTGGCTTGGTAGAGGCGCTGAAGCAGCGCGACCGGGCGGCTGTCTCGGAATTGCTGCAGCGTGGCGGCAGCGCCATCAACGCCGCCCTGCCGGATGGCTCGACGCCGCTCGCTTGGGCCGCGCACTTACAGGATCTCGAGACCGTCCGAAGCCTGCTAGAGGCCGGTGCCGAGGTCAACACCGCCGACGCGTACGGCGACACTCCGCTCACGCTGGCGTGCGCCAACGGCGATGCGCCCATGGTGATGGCGCTGCTTGGGGCCGGGGCGGATCCGATGGTGAGTCGCTGGAACGGAGAGACCCCGCTGATGCTGGCAGCCGGTACGGGACTGGCGGATGCCGTGAGGCTGATGCTTGCGCGGGGAGCCGACCCCGACGCCCAAGAGCGCGGACGCGGCCAGACAGCCCTGATGTGGGCCTCCGCCGACGGCCACCCTGAGACGGTGGCGGCCCTGGCAGAAGCCGGGGCGGATCTCAACATCCAGTCCGAGCAGGGATTCACAGCCCTGATGTTTGCGATCACCCGCAATGATCTGGCATCGATGCGGGTTCTGCTGGAGGCCGGTGCCGACCCGGGCACACTCGCCTATGACGGCAGCCGGCCCACGAACATTGCCGCCTCGTACGCCCACAGCGACGCGCTAGAGCTGCTGCTGAAATTGAGCGCCGCCAGCTCGACGCCGGACAACGCAGGCCGGACACCGCTGTACTTGGCGGCCCGAGCGGGCGACGCGAAGGCGGTCGAAATGCTGCTGGCAGCAGGGGCCGATCCCAACCTACACACCTATCCGGTCGAAAACCTCGGCGCGGACCGCGACCTGCGTAGGCGCGACGCCGAGGACACGCCGTTGCTCGCGGCGGCGCTGGAGGGGCATCTCGCGGTGATGCGAATGCTCGTTGCCGCGGGAGCCGACACCAAGGCCCGCACGCAGGATGGTGCGACGCTGCTGATGCAAGCGGTGCGGAGTGCCCAGATGCCGGTCGTCCAGTACGCCTATACGCTGGACAACGACCTCGCGGCGAAGACCTCAATCGGGCGCACGGTCATGCACGCATCGGTCATGCTGACCTCGTTTCGCGCGACGGAAGACGAGATCTGCGAGATCATCCGCTTCCTGGCCGACGAGGGCGCGGACCCGGACCCCATCGACGCAGGCGGCCGGACAGCCATCTCCACCGCGGACGTGTGGCCGATGGAGAAGGCCGCGATGCTGCTGTACGAAATCACGGTCGCTGCCGGTCGGCAGCCGAAGATTCTTCCCACGAACCTCCGCTAACACACTCTGCACTTGCCCTCAGCGGCGCTCTGGGTTAGTCTCTAGTCAAACAGATGTTTTGCGAAAGCTGCGGATTCGAAGTCGAGGAAGACGACCGCTTCTGCCGCCAGTGCGGCAAGCCCGTCGATGGCTCCGCGGCTGAGCAGATTCAACGTATCTGCATGCGCAAGCGGAAGGGCCGCATGGTGGCCGGCGTTTGCAACGGCTGCGCGAGCTACTTCGGCAAGGACCTGGCGACCCTTCGAGTCATTTGGACGATCGCGGCCGTGATTCCGCCGATCTTCCCCGGGGTGGTGGCATACCTAGTGTGCTGGCTGTTATTGCCGGTAGACCCGTCCGAGGAGCCCCCGGCAGCCGACCAAACGGCGGCAGCCCACTAGTTCGTCGCTCCGTGATCGAGACAGTCGCCTATGCCCGCGCGGGCGTGCTCGGAAACCCTTCCGACGGATATTTCGGCAAGACGCTGGCCGCCACCGTGCGGAACTTCCGCTCTCGCACGCTGCTGTATCCCAGCGCCCGGCTGGAAATCCGCCTCTCCGCAGCGGACATGCCGGTCTGGGAGAATCTGGACCAGCTTCGCGCCCACACTCGCTGGCGCGGCTACTACGGCGGCATCCGTATCATCCGCGCGCTGATCATGCGCTTCAGCGACTACTGCGCGGCGGAAGGGATCGAGCTGCGCGACCGCAACTTCACGATCGAGTACGAATCGAACATCCCGCTGCGTCTGGGAATGGGCGGATCTTCCGCCATCATCACCTCCTCGCTGAGGGCGTTGATGGCCCATTTCAAGGTGGACATCCCGCTACCTGTCCAAGCCAACCTGGTGCTCGAAACGGAAACCCGAGAGCTAGGCGTCTCGGCCGGCCTGCAGGACCGCGTCGTGCAGGTATACGAGGGCTTGGTCTACATGGACTTCGACCGAGGCCTAATGGAATCCAAGGGCTTCGGCAATTACGAATCGATGGACGCCTCTCTGCTGCCCAACCTGTACGTCGCATACCGCACCAACCTCAGCGAAGGCACGGAAGTGTTTCACAACGATCTGCGGAGGCGCTACGACTCGGGAGACCCCGCCGTGCGGGCCGCGATGCTGCAGTGGGCCGCGATGGCGTCTGAGGGCCGCAAGGCCCTGATCGAGGGAGACAACCAGCGCTTCGGGGAACTGATTGACGCCAATTTCGATCTGCGCGCCCAAGTCTGCACGGTGAGCCGGGAAAACCTAGAGATGGTCCGAACTGCCCGAAACGCGGGCGCAACGGCCAAGTTCGCCGGATCCGGCGGGGCCATCATCGGCACCTACCGCGACGAAGAGCACTTCGAGAAGCTGAAGGCGGCGCTGGCGAAACTCGACGTTCAGGCGATCCGGCCCGTCGTCTAGGCGGTCCAAGCCGTACAGCGCAGGCCGCGTATCAGGCCGGAGGCCCTGGCAGGCATCCCGCGGTAAGCGTTCCGACCCGGCACAGATAATCGTCGGAGCACAGATAGAGCGTGGAGCCATCGCCTCCCCAGCACAGATTCGCGATGCGTCGGCCCGTTGACACGCGCCCTAGGAGTGTTCCGTCCGGGCCAGCCACCCACACGCCGCCGGGACCCGTCGTGAAGATGTTGCCGGCCCGGTCGACCTTCATCCCGTCCGGCAAGCCCGGCGCTTCGGCAGCGAACTCGGTGAGATCGATCAGCGCGCTGCCGCCGCCCAAGCTGCCGTCCGCGAGCACCGGGTAGCTCATCACGACCGCCCTGCGGGGATTGGACTGCGTGACGTAAAGCAGCCGCTCGTCGGGAGAGAACGCCAAGCCGTTCGGATTCTCCAGCTCGTCGGTCAGCAGCACAGGTTCGCGTTCGCCCGGGCGCACGAGGTACACGCCACAGAACGGCAGCTCGCGAGCGGGATCGTCGTAGCGGTGGTGGAGCCCGTAGGCCGGATCGGTGAAGTACAGGTCGCCGTTGGAGCGCAGGACCAGGTCGTTGGGAGAATTCAAGCGCCCGCCCTGGTAGGAATCGGCCAGCGTGACCTTGCCCCCGCCATGCTCGAGCCTGGAAACCCGGCGGTCGCCGTGCTCGCACGCCAGAAGGCGGCCCTCGGGGTCCAGGGTCAGGCCGTTCGAGCCCGGCTCCTTGCCGTAGTAGGCCACTCCCGTATATCCGGACGGCTGCATCCACACACTGGTCCCGCCGTCCTCGCTCCAGCGGTAGATGGAATTGCGCGGGACGTCGGAAAAAAGCAGGTGCGCCTCGCTGGCGACCCACACCGGCCCCTCGGGCCAAGCGAACCCCACGTCGAGCAACTCGATCGGGGCGTCGGCTGCGATCAGGCCCTCGAGCCGTTCATCCAGACGGTCAATGGCGCCTAAGGTCGGAAATTTCGGCACGATACGACATTCTATCCCGCCAGCGGCGAAATTCCGCCGGGGCGATTGCCCGGCGCGCCGGAACCGGCTAGAATGGGAGCAGTCGCAGTTTCGGCGATAACCGAAAGTGGGCTTTGGCCCACTTTTTTTATGGTTCCGAGTCGATGGCTTCGCAGAGAAAGGAAATCGTGTCCAAGGTGAGCGAGTTGACGCGCCAAATCGTCCAATTCGAAGGCTTGGAACTGGTGGATGCCGAATGGAAGGGAGCCCTGCGCGGCGGCCTCCTGAGGGTCTACATCGACAAGCCGACAGGGATCACGCACGCCGACTGCGAACGCGTCTCCCGCCAGCTGTCGGCAGCGCTGGACGTCGAGGACTTGGTGCCGTCCAGCTACACCCTGGAGGTGTCGTCGCCGGGATTAGATCGCAAGCTGTCGCAGCCAGCGGATTACCGCCGCTTCCAAGGGCACAAGGCGAAGGTACGCATGCGCGCCGCACTGGAAGGCAACCGCACCGTGACGGGCTTGATCGAGGGCACTACGCAGGAGAGCGTGTCACTGCGGACTGCCAACGGCGAAGCTCTGGAAGTCCCGTTCGCGGACATCGAACTTGCGCGCTTGGTGGTCGAGGTCTGACGGGAGCGGGCAAGGGGCGAGGAAAGACATGGCAAGGGGACTCTCCACCGAAATCGAACAGCTGAGCCAGCACAAGGGCATCTCCCCCGAGATCGTCTTGAGCGCGGTCAAGGACGCGATGCTGGCGGCGGCACGCAAGTTCCATCAGACCGAAGAGGACCTGGTGGCCGAGATCAACCCCAAGACGGGCGCGGTCGACGTCTACGCGGTCAAGACGGTCACGGACCTGGTGGCCAACCCCACGTTCGAGGTCAGCTTGTCGCAGGCCCGCCGTGTCAAGCCGTCGGCCAGAATCGGCGACGAGGTGCGCTTTCCAGTACCGACGGCGAGCCTCGGCCGCATCGCGGCGATGCAGGCCAAGCAGGTGATCTTCCAAAAGGTACGCGAGGCCGAGCGCGAGACGATCTGCAAGCAGTTCGAGGGCCGCCTGGGAACGATGGAGTATTGCACGGTCAAGCGCAGCGAAGGCCCGGACCTGATCGTGGAATTGGATCGCACTGAGGCTAGGATGCCTCGCCGCGAGCAGTCGCGGCTCGAGACCTTCGCTCCAGGCGAGCGGGTTCGGATCGTCATCAAGGCGGTCGAAAAGGCCGGCCGGGGACCCGCCGTGGTCGCCTCGCGCGCGAGCGAGGATCTGGTCAAGCGGCTGTTCGAACAAGAAGTGCCCGAAATCTACGACAACACGGTCGAGATCAAGGCTTGCGCCCGCGAGGCTGGCGAGCGGACCAAGATCGCGGTGCGCTCGCGCGATCGCAACGTCGATGCGGTGGGCGCCTGCGTCGGCATGAAGGGCATGCGCGTGCAAACGATCATCCGCGAGATTCGCGGCGAGAAGATCGACATCATCGAGTACATCGAAGACCCGCTAGAAATGGTCCGCTGGGCGCTGAGTCCAGCCAAGGTCTCGCGGGTGAACGTCGTCGACCCAGAAACGCGCCACATGGAGGTGATCGTCGACGAGTCACAGCTCTCGTTGGCAATCGGCAAGAAGGGCCAGAACGTGCGGCTCGCGGCAAAGCTGCTCAACTGGCGCATCGACATCAAGAGCGAGGACCAGAATCGGCGGGATGTCGAAGAGGCGATGGCGGCCATCAGCGGCAGCGGCACGCCGGTCAGCATCTTGAAGAACTACGGGCTCAGCGACGGACTGATCGAACGCTTGGTCGAAGCCGGCGCGGCCACGCTCGAGGCGGTTGCTGACATGACGCCCGAGCAACTGATCGAGATTCCCAGCGTGGGGCCTGAACTCGTGGAGCGGATCCGGGCGGCGGTGGAGCAGTGCTACACGCGCCTTGCGCGAACCGTCGGAGCGGTGCAGACGGTCAGTGAACAGCAGCCGACCGCAGCTGCGCCCGCCGATAGCCCGGATGCCGAGCAAGGCGCGGAGGCGGCACCGGTGCTGCCGGGAGAACCGGAATCTGGCACGTCGGTGGAGGAGGAGGACGACGTCGACTTCGACGTGGCGGAGCTGGAGAGCTTTGGTAAGATGAATGTCTATCGCGGACCCGACGATGGGGAAGGGTTCGCGGTGGATGGACAGGGGTATAGCGAGAGTGACGAGGCGCTCGCGACGGCTGGGGCCGCTGCGGAGACCGAGTCAGCCGTGCGGGTAACTGCGGACGAGCCGGTCCAAGAGGAGAAGAACGATTCGCATCAATGAGCTAGCGCGCGAGTTGGAGGTCAAGTCCTCCGAGATCATCGCCGTTCTACCTGATCTGGGCGTTGAGGGGAACAAGTCCCACTCCAGCTCGGTAGACGACGAACAGGCTAGCCGAATTCGCGAGCTCCTCCACAAGCAAGCAGCGGGCGACAAGCGGGCAGAGCCCGAGCCTGAGTTGGAACTGCCCCTCCGGCGCAAGCGCCGCATGGTCGTCGACCATTCGACGGCGGGATCCGCACACCGCAGCACAACCGCGGCCGTGCGCCCCACGATCAAGATCGGCGGTGGCGGAGCTACGCTGTTCCGCCCACCCCTCGGAAGCGGTGCGGGGCTGGGTGCCGGGGCGGCGCTGCGCCCGCCAATCCAGCCGAAGGCCGAGCGCCCCGCGGCTGCAAGCGCAGCTTTGCCAGTCGAGCCGCCAGCCGCGCAGCCACCGCCCGAAATAGCGGTCCAGAAATCCAAGCCGCTGGAGGCAACGGCCCTCATGGACCGGGTTGACGATGGGGACGCCAAGCCCGAGCCGCCGCCGATCCCTGCCGTTCTCGGCCCTGAGCCCAAGCGGCCCACCGCGAGCGCAGTTCCGGGCCAGCCGAACAGCCCGGCCCTGCCACCCAAGGCAGCCGCGCCCTCGATTCCTGGCCCGGCGGTCACCGCGCCGCCTGCGATGCCCGGCGCGCGGCCAGCATCGGCAGCACCGACCTCGTCGGCCGGAGCCCCACTGCCGACGCAGCCGAGGCAGCATGCGGCCCCCGCAATTCCAACGCCGAAGCCGCCCGGGATTCCGGGAGCGCCCGAGCCTGCCAGAACGCAGAAGAAAAAGCTCTCGCCGGCGGGCCCGGTTCGCCCGATCCGGCCGCCTGGGGTACAGCGCCCCACCGACCCGGCCCTGCGCACGCCTCGGCCCGGCCCACATGCAAGGCCACCCGCCGCTTCCCGCGTCTTGGTGCCGGGGCGACCGATCATCCCGCGCACCCACAAGCCTGCACCGATGCCGGGCGTTCCGGCCCCCACTCCCGGCACGCCGGCCGGCTTCCCGCACAAGGGTCCGGGCCAACACATGGGCGGCATGCGACCCGGGCTGCCCGGACGCCCGCCGGCGGGCGGGCCAGGCGGGCGCCCTCCCGGCCCGGGCCGGGGCGCTCCCGGGCCGCGCCGGCCCCGGCCGCCGCAGCAACGCAAGCGCGACCTAGAAGCTCTGGCCGAGAGCAAGATCCAGCAGCGCAAGCGCCAGACGGAGATCCCGCGGGCAGGCAATACCGACATCTTCGCGGCCGACGGCACCTCGGTGAAAGAACTGGCGGAAAAGCTCGGGATCAAGGCCAGCTTCATTATCAAGTTCTTGGTAGAGCAGGGCCAGTTCGCGACCATCAACCAGCCGCTCGAGCTGGAGGGCATCAAGTCGATCGCCGCACACTTCGGCGCGACCGCTACCGAACTGACGTTCGAAGAAGAGGCGGTACTGGACATCGATCAAGACGAGAGCGTGGAGGATATCGAGTCGCGGCCTCCTGTTGTGACGATCATGGGGCATGTCGACCACGGCAAGACCTCTTTGCTCGACAAGATCCGGTCGACCAATGTCGCCGGCCGCGAGGCCGGTGGCATCACCCAGGCGATAGGTGCCTATCACGTCATCAAGGACGGCAAGCGGATCGTGTTCATCGACACACCCGGCCATGAGGCGTTCACCAAGATGCGGGCACACGGCGCCTCGGTGACCGACATGGTGGTGCTGGTCGTTGCCGGAGACGACGGCGTCATGCCCCAGACCATCGAGGCCATCGACCATGCCAAGGAGGCTCGCGTCCCGATCATTGTCGCGGTCAACAAGATGGACCTGCCGAAGGCCGAGCCCGAGCGCGTCAAGCAGCAGCTTTCCGACCGCGGACTGGTGTCGGAGGAGTGGGGCGGGGATACCATCTTCTGTCCGGTCTCCGCCAAGACAGGAGAGGGCATCGACCACCTGCTCGAAATGATCAATCTGGTCGCCGAACTGCGCGAACTGCGCGCCAACACGGCCCGGTCCGCAATTGGAGTGGTGCTGGAGGCGAAGCTCGACCGCGGCAAGGGTCCGGTGGCCACTGTGCTCACCCAAAACGGCACGCTGCGAGTCGGGGACACGTTCGTGGTCGGCGCGGTGCTGGGCAAGGTTCGCGCAATGATGGACGATCGCGGCAGGAAGGTCAGCACGGCCGGGCCGTCCTCGGCGGTCGTCGTTCTGGGCTTGGACGACCTGCCCGAGCCGGGCGACCAGCTGTCCGTGCTGGCCGACACCGAGAAAGCCCGCAAGATCGTCGAGTTCCGCGAGGAGAAGGCACGCGAGCAAGCCATGGCGCAGACGGCGCGCCTGTCGCTGGAGCAATTCCAAGAACAGCTCGCCGACGGCCGCGCCCGCGAGCTTCCGATTATTCTCAAGGCTGACTTCCAGGGCTCTGCGACCGTCCTGCGCGAGACCCTGGCCAAGTTGACCAGCGAAAAGGTCAAGGTGCGCGTGATCCATTGCGGCGTCGGCGCGATCAAGGAGTCCGACATCCTATTGGCGATTACGGCGAATGCGATCGTGGTGGGCTTCAATGTACGGCCCGAGCGCTCGGCGGCCTCGCTGGCAGACAAGGAGCACATCGATGTCCGGCTGCACACGGTGATCTACGAATTGGTCGACGAGCTCAAGAAGGGCCTGGCTGGCCTGTTGGAGCCGATTCGCAAGGAAGAGGTCCTTGGCCGGGCGAAAGTCCTCGAAGTCTTCAACATCACCAACGTCGGCACAGTAGCCGGATGCCTGCTCGAGGAGGGCCTGGCGGAGAGCAGTGCCTCGGCCCGGCTGCTGCGGGACAATGTCGTGATCCACAGCGGCAAGCTGGCCTCGCTGAGGCGCTTCAAAGACGACGTCAAGGAAGTGCGGGCGGGCCAAGAATGCGGCATGCATTTCGAGCGCTTCAACGACATCAAGAAGAGCGACGAGATCGAAGTCTTCAAGACGATCGAGGTCGCCCAGGACATCAACGAGCTCATCCCGGTCTAGCGGCTAGGTCGGCGAGGAGCGTGCGAGCGCGGCCCGGCACGCAAGGAAATCGGCAATGGACTGCGACGTGGGAGTCTTGTGCCTGCGCATTCACGTCGAGAGCGCTCGCTCGCTGAAGAACAAGCGCCAAGTCATCCGCTCCCTGAAAGACAGGCTCAAGGCCCGGCACAACATCGCGCTGGCTGAGGTGGCGGGACAAGACAGCCGCCAAGACTCCGTCGTCGTTGCTGTGACAGTGGCCAACTCCGAGACAGGAGCGCGCATGACCCTCGATTCTGCGCACGAAGAGGCGGTTTCTACACTGGGCCGAGATCTGGAGGAAGCCGAAGTCCACATCCTGCCGCTCTAGGCGTCGGCGAGCGGTCGCGATAGACTGAATCGCGGCAGAGCAGCCAGTTCTGCCTGGCGACCAACACACGTGCCGAATACGCTACTTGCCGCCCTGGCCAGGCGCGGGGCACTGCCCACGCTGCTGGCCGCGCTAGTGGCATTCCTTGGAGGATGCGACTGGAGTGAAGGCAGAGGGGGAGGCGGGAGACTGCCAGAGACGTTTGACGTGGTGGTCTACGGCGGGACGTCCGCAGCCGTCACCGCCGCCGCCCAAGTCCGCAGGATGGGCAAGTCCGTGGTCGTGGTGTCGCCCGACCGGCATCTCGGCGGCTTGTCATCGGGCGGCCTCGGATGGACCGATACCGGCGACAAGTCCGTGATCGGCGGACTCGCCCGCGAGTTCTACCATCGAGTCTGGCTGCACTACGAAGATCCAGAAGCCTGGCGCTGGCAGGCGCGCTCCGAGTACGGTAACCGCGGCCAAGGCACGCCGGCGGCGGACGGCGCCCGGCGGACGATGTGGATCTTCGAGCCGCGTGTCGCCGAAGAAGTGTTCGAGGACCTCTTGGCCGAGCACGGAATCGACGTGCGGCGGGATGAATGGTTGGACCGCGGCAGCGGAGTGCACGTCGAGGACGGAAGAATCAGGAGCATTGCCACGGAGAGCGGGGCGAGATTCGCCGGGTCCGCGTTCATCGACGCCACCTACGAGGGCGACCTGATGGCCGCTGCCGGAGTCTCGTACACCGTCGGAAGAGAGGGCACAGACAGCTACGGAGAGGAATGGGCGGGGGTGCAGAAGGACGCCCGCCATCACGGGCACTTCTTCTCGCACGGCATCGACCCGTACGTCACTCCCGGAGATCCGGCCAGCGGGCTCCTGCCGCGGATCAGCCCGGAGCCGCCTGGCGAGAACGGTAGCGCCGACCACCGCATCCAAGCGTACTGCTTTCGGCTTTGCCTCACTCGGGTGCCGGAAAACCGCGTTCCGTTCCCGAAACCGGAAGCGTACGATCCGAGCCAGTACGAACTGATCCTACGCGTGTTCGCAACCGGCTGGAGGGAGACGTTTCGGAAGTTCGATCCGATTCCCAACAGCAAGACCGACACCAACAACCACGGGCCTTTCAGCACAGACAACATCGGCATGAACTACGCCTACCCAGAAGCCTCGTACGAAGCTCGGAAGGCCATCGTCGCCGAGCACGAGAGGTACCAAAAGGGCCTGCTGTACTTCCTAGCGAACGATCAGCGAGTGCCGGCCGACGTGCGCGAGGAAATCGCGCGATGGGGGCTCGCCCGTGACGAGTTCATCGGAAACGGAAACTGGCCGCACCAGCTCTACATCCGAGAGTCCCGGCGGCTCCTAGGAGAGTTCGTGATGACCGAGCACGAGTGCCTAGCCAAGCGCGCAGTGCCCGATTCAGTCGGCATGGGATCGTACGCCATGGACTCCCACAACGTGCAGCGCTACGTGACAGCCGATGGGTTCGTGCAAAACGAAGGCGACATCGGCGTCAAACCGCTCCGCCCTTACGGAATCGCTTTCGGGTCTCTGAAGCCGCGCAGGCAGGAGGTGACTAACCTGCTCGTGCCGGTGTGCGTGTCGGCGTCCCACATCGCGTACGGCTCGATCCGCATGGAGCCGGTCTTCATGATCCTCGGCCAGTCGGCGGCGACAGCGGCAGTACTGGCCATAGAGGAAGGAGTCGCTGTCCAAGACCTGAAATACGACAAGCTGCGCGACAGACTGCTGGCCGACGGCCAGATCCTCGAATTGCAAGACTGATCGCTCGGCTCAGGCAGGTAGCGTTCCGGGCGGGCACGCCTGCCGATTGCTACGCTATCGCCATGCAGACCATCATTTCCCTGGCGGCGCTGGCAGGGCTGGCCGCCAGCCTGAGCCCAGCGGCAGTCCAGTTCCGCCACCAGCAGATCGAAGACGAACTCGGAATCGGCTACGCAGTTCTTTGCGAGGATGTCGACGCCGACGGGGACGCCGACATCGTTGCGCTCAACGAAACACAGGTCATCTGGTGGAGCAATCCGGACTGGGAGAAACATGTCGTGCTCGACGGAGAGACCGAGGCCGACAACGTCGCCATCGCCGCCTACGACATCACCGGAGATGGCAAGCTGGAATTCGCGATTGGCGCTGCTTGGCGGCCCAGCGACACGCAGGGCGGCGGGACCCTGCAGTGGATAGAGCGCACGGACGATCCGGACGCGGAGTGGGAATTGCACCCGTTGGGCAGCGAGCCCACCACGCATCGCATGCGCTGGGCCGATGTTGACGGGGACGGCCGGGGAGAACTGATCGTCGCTCCGTTGCACGGACGCGGGACCAGCGGTCCGAAGCACTGGGTGGGCCACGGCGTCCGGCTGCTGGCGCTGGCGCCATCAGAGAGACCGGCCGCCAAGGCGTGGGCACAACAGATTATCGACGACAGCTTCCATATCGTCCACAACTTCTGGGCGTTCAACTTCGACGATGACAAGGCCGACGAGTTGCTCGTGGCCTCTTACGAAGGCGTCCACCTGCTGGACCGTTCCGAGTCCGGCCAGTGGGAGAAGCTGCAGCTCGGCGCGGGCTATATCGGCGACTCGATTCGCGGCGCGGGAGAGATCAAGGTCGGCCGACTGGCCTCGGGCAAGCGCTACATCGCCACTGTTGAGCCATGGCATGCCAACCACATCGTGCTCTACCACGAACCGGAGGATCCGCGGTCGAGCTGGAAGCGTGAAGTCGTGGTCAAGCGAGTCAATGGCGGGCACGCGCTATGGACCGCCGACCTTGACGGCGACGGCAGCGAAGAACTGGCCTTCGGCTGGCGGCTGAAGGGAAGCATGCCCTACGATCGGACGGGCGTCGCGGTCTACGACCCCGACACCGCCGACGTGCAGATCGTCGACTGGGGCGGCATGGCCACCGAGGACCTCATCGCTGCCGATCTCAACGGCGACGGAAAGCCCGATATCGTCGCGGCGGGTCGCGCCACGCACAACCTGAAGATCTACTGGAACGAAGGCCTGAAGCCGGAACTGGAATAAACCGGCCCGGCAGCTAGTGTCAGCCGGATTGGCTCGCCTTGTGGTTGTTGAGAATGGCACCCAGCTGCGCATCATGATGGGCATCGTGCCAGACCATGAACTCAATCTGTGACTGCAGGTCCCTGATGGCGAGGCGCTCGTTGACCACCGGGCTGTCGAGTCGCGCATCGCTCATGCCCGCGATGGCTGCGAGCGCTTCCTTCCTGCCACTCTCCAGTGCCACCAGCAGTTGCTCGGGATCGGGATACTTTTCTGGCTCGTCATAGCATTCGCTGCCGTTGGCAAACAGGTCCTTCCAATGCCCAAGGGGATTGTGCTCGAGCCCTTGGTAGAGCTTGCGAGCGCCGCCTTCATAGAACGCCAGATGGCCGGCGATCCACAGCGCGTGCGGGCCGCCCGGGCGGAAGCGGTTCATCCAGATGCCGTGCTCGGCAACGTATTCCAGCTTGGAACCGCTGGCCCTCCAGGTGAAGCCGACGCGATCTAGGATTCGCTGCAGGCGTCCGTACGACGCGCGGTCATTGCTCATCGATTTCCTCCAAGCCGTAGTGCGCCATGCGGGACGGGACTCGACAGCCCGCCCAGCCGAGCGCTCTCCTGTTAGTTTCTCATGGAAACCGAGGATGGCTCTTTCGCCCGCCGGGACAGCTCTTGCGGCAGCGACAACCGCAACGAGAAATTGGTGGCCGGTGCCGCCTGCAACTGACGTCAGTCCTTCCAAGCGTCCATCTTGGGCCTTCGCGGCCCGACATCGAAGAAGCGTACATCGGAGCCGACGCGATCATAGTCTCCCAGGCGATCGCGCACCCGCGCGACGACTCCCATCAAGCGCTCGACGATGTCGCCGCGCTGCTCGGAAACATCCCGACTCTCGCCCCAGTCGAACCGTAGGTCATAGAGTTCGGGGGCATCGACCCCGTCGATCATGCGCCCGTACCAACTTGTCCACGGTGGATTATCCGGGCGCGGCAGGACCAACTTCCAGCGCCGGTCCCGCACAGCCTGCAAGTGCGTGAACGCGAAGTAGAGAAAGTCCTGGCGCGGACTCTCACTCGCTCTTCCCGACAGCCAGGGCCAAAGGTTGACGCCATCCACTGGGCGGTCTTCGGGCAACGCCGCCCCAGCAAGGGCAGCGAATGTGGGCAGCAGGTCGAGCGTGCTCGCCAGTTCATCGCTCTCCTGCCCCGAGCGGATCTGCCCCGGCCACCAGAAGATCCCCGGCACGCGCAGCCCGCCCTCCCAAGTGGACATCTTGAAGCCTCTCAGGGGTGCAGCGCTGCCGCCGTAATCCCCCAAGTGTCCCTCGATCCAGGGACCGTTGTCGGAGGTAAAGACAACTAGCGTTCGCTCGTCGAGTTCAAGCTCACGCAGCGCCGCGAAAACCTCTCCAACGCTCCAATCCAGTTCCTCGATCACATCACCGTAGAGCCCGCGCGGCGATCGCCCGTGGAACTCCGAAGTGGCACCGAGCGGCACGTGGGGCATGGTGTGGGCTAGGTACAGGAAGAACGGCTGGTCGCGGTGAGCCTGCAGGAAACGGACGGCCTCTTGGGTGTATCGCTGCGTGAGTACGCTCAGGTCGGTGGGGCTCTCCAAGACTTCATCCCCCCGCATGAGCTCCGTCTTCCACCGCTTCGGATCGGGCTCGCGGGTAACGCCGTTGTGGGAGGGCGTTCCGTAGAAGTAGTCAAAGCCCTGCTGGGGCGGCATCAGCTCGCGCTTGTAGGGACCCGTGCCCGGCCCGCGCTCGTGCGCCCCTGCGCCGGCCAAGTGCCATTTGCCGACCAAGCCGCTGACGTACCCCTTGGCAGCAAGGACCTCGGCAATTGTGGTCTCTTCGGGGTGCAGGATAGTGTGCGCTCCCTTGGTGTTGCCGGGCTCGCCGACGCGAATTGGATAACAGCCGGTCAGCAGCGCCGCCCTAGACGGGCCGCATACGTTCTGAGCGTAGAAGCTCGTGAGTCGGAGACCCTCGGCCGCCATGCGGTCAAGATGGGGTGTGCGAATGTGCTGGTTGCCATAGCACCCGAGGTCGCCATAGCCAAGATCGTCGGCGAAGATCACGACAAAGTTAGGCGCCTGCTGCGCCACGCAAGGCGCGCACAACAGGGCACAGGCACTGGCAGCGACGCCGAGCGATCGAAACCTCATCCCGAGCATTGTACGGCCTGTGGCGCAAGCCGAGGAATCGCGTGGTGCGGTCCGCAGTGGATTGAACCGGTCGGGCCGGACCGGATCAAGGCTGGCCGCGCCCCGATGGGCGACAATTGAGTGCAGTGCTCCGTCTCTGCTTGGCGCTCGCCCTCGCATCGACCGCCCTCCATGGCCAAGCACCACCGCGACCCAATTTCGTCGTGTTCCTCTCCGACGACATGGGTTGGGAACAGGTCGGCTTCAATGGCGGCAAGGAAGTCCGCACGCCCAATATCGACCGAATCGCTGACGAGGGTGTGAAACTGACCCAGTTCTACGTCCAGCCGGTCTGCTCGCCCACCCGTGCCTGCCTGCTGACCGGCCGCTATGCCTGGAAAAACGGAATGGAAGTCCGACCTACTGCGGAGTCTCGTCACGGCATGCTGCTCGACGAGCGGACGATCGCGGAGGCGCTGCGCGAAGTGGGCTACCACACTTGGATGGTCGGCAAGTGGCATCTCGGGGAATGGCAGCGTCCGCACTTGCCCCTGCAGCGTGGGTTCGACCACCACTATGGACATTACTCGGCGTTGATTGACTCCTTTACCCACATGCGCGGGCCGGTCTTGGATTGGCATCGCAACGGCCGCCCCGTGGTCGAGGATGGCTATTCGACGTTCCTGCTGGCGGATGAGGCCGAGCAGCTGATCGACCGCTACGACGGACGCAGCCCGTTCTTCCTATATCTGCCCTTCAACGCCGTGCACGGGCCGCACCAGGCGCCGGAAGAGTATCTCGCCAAGTATGCCCATCTTGGCCGAAGAGGACCCCAGCGGGCCCAGCTCGAATGCATGGACCAAGCGGTTGGGCGTGTGCTCGGGGCGCTCGAGCGCAAGGGCGTACTGGATTCCACGCTGGTGATGTTCACGAACGACAACGGCGGGATTCGGATCACGTCGAACGGTCCGTACCGGGGCTTCAAGTCTCACTACCACGAAGGCGGCGTGCGGGTCCCGGCAGCGATGCGCTGGCCGGGACAGATTCCCGCCGGGTCCGCCAGCGACGAAATGCTCCACATCGTTGATCTGTTTCCGACTTTTGGGCGGCTGGCCGGGGCGAAGATCGATTCGGGTCTGCCGCTCGACGGCCGGGACGCTTGGCACGCCATCGCCCACGCGGGCCCGGGCCCGCGCCAAGAAGTGGTGCACTCGCTGGAAGTGATCCGAGTGGGTGATTGGAAGTTGATCGAAGAGGGTGCCAGCTACTACGGCTGGCGCAACCAGCCCTTGCAGCTATTCAACATCCGCCAGGACCCTCATGAAGAGACGAACCTGGCAGAGAGCCACCCGGAGAAGGTCGCGGAGCTGCGTGCGCGCCTAGCGTTCCACCGGCAGTCCGCACGCGAACCGGAAGAGCTTGAGCAGATTCCGGGCTATCCACCGGTCGTCTACGGGGAGGTCGAGAACGAGGTGTTCGGCGACCAGGTCAAGGAAGATCTAGCCGCACGGCAGTGAGATGGTAGCTGTCGCTGTCCTCTCCGGACACGGGCACACGCAACTCGCTCGCCGGCAGAACAAGCAGGGCCCCATGCGAGAGCGCTGGGCGGGCGATTCCCGTCAAATTCACCAGCGGGCGGTCGGGGGCTCCTCAACAGCCGCGGTCATGCCGACAAGCCGCCCGAAAGGCTGGGCAAGCCCTTAGTGGCCGAAATCCGGCTTCGCCTTGGAAGTCAACACCAGCGCGCCCCAGAGCTTCACCCTAGGACCCGAGTCCTGCGGCACTGTCTTGCCGGCCCACCAAGTCTCGTGATGGAGCAGGCCGTCAGGAGACATCGAGGCTTCGTCGACATCGCCTATTGCGAGATTGAACCCGATCGGCGTGTCCGGCATCCCGTCGGTCCAGTACTGGTTTTCTTGGATCTCGATGCCCCCGTCGAGCCGAATCCTGACTTCAACTGTGTAGCGGTCTTCAACGTCGCGAATCACTGTCCGGGTCTCGATGATGTCGTCAAGAATCCATCTCCGGTTGTTCTCCCAGTTCTCGACTGTCCGGTTCGGACCGTGAGGCAGCATTCCCGGGACACCGATGCCTCCTTCAAGCGACTTCGTGAGGTTGTAGATGATCTGGATCCCGCGGCCATCGCCGGTGACATCTGAGACGGGCTCCCCAATCTCCAGCATTCGGCCGAAGATCAGGATCTCTATCATGTCGCCAAACCAAGGACGACCTCGCTCCCGCTCGCCGATCACGTGCGCGAACTCGTCCTGGTGCGGCAGCCATCGCTCGGTCTCGATTCCGTAGAAGAGGTCGTCCGTGATGTTGAAGGCGAGGTACAAGTGCTCCCCGTCATGCTTGACCCAGCCATTGAAGTCGAGATCCTGCCTGGAAGTGATGTCCTGCTTCATCGCCTCCACCCAGTCGGCATTCCATTCGAACGGCGTGGCATCGTCGTATTCACCCTGGCCGATCCGTCCATCGAATTCGGGCGTCGCGCCCTTCCAGCACACCATCCACCGGTCGAGGCTCACCAGCGCTTTGGCTGCCGCTTGCCGAACTTCGGCAGACTGCAGCGCGCTCTCCGGCCGAGTCTCGGCGCATCCAGCCAAGCACCAGATGAGCAGGCCTCCGATGATGGCGGCGCTGCCGCTTCGTAACGCCATCGCTTTACTCCTCACTTCCATCCTGTAGCCGCATTTCCGCACGCCGTGCATCGCTCCACTCGGTCGGCGGGACACCGCAATCGCCGGACAGGTGTTGAACCCGCTGGCTTGCGGCAGAGGGTTTCAGATCACGGCACCTTCCTTGCCGAGGCCTGCCCTGCCACAGTACCAGCCTCTGCTTCGTGCGGCACGGTTGGCAGCCTCGCCACGAACCACATCCCATACGCTCCGGCCGCCGCGATCACAACACGCCCCACCCAGGGCAGTCCTCCGGTAGCGACGGACAGGCCGATCATCAGCGAGCAGCAGGCTATCGATGCCCACTTAGTCCTTCGCTTGACACCTCTGTGGCGCTGCCAGTCCTGCAAGGTCGGACCGAAGAGCTTCGAGTGGAGCAAACGTCGGTGCAGCGCGGGAGAGGAGCGGACGAAGAAGTAGCTCGCCAGCAGCAGGAATGGCGTGGTGGGAATCCCCGGCAGTACAACGCCCACCACGCCTAGGGCCACGAAGATGCCGCCCAAGGCGACGAAGAGCCAGCGCCGCAAGCCCCCCACCTGCTCTACAGGCACGTCTTCTCTGGCCGAGCGCTGGCGCACAGCATCCACGGACTCTGCAGGCTGCGCGGGGGCTGAAGGCGCGTCTGCTGCACGGGTATTCTGCACGGCGGAGCCCAACGAATAGCATAGTGCGCCTCGGCCGGAGCCTCGTTTGGCCCAGCGGCCGCGGAGGTCGGTATTATGGCTGTCACCATGCAGTCTGCTACCGCAAGCGTCTCCGGCCAAGGCAAGCGCCTAGGGGTGATTGGCGCGATGTTGGCAATCAGCGCCGTGCTGCTGTGCCCCGTGGACGCGCACGCCCAAGCAGCGCGGGCCAGCGGCCCGAATGTCCTATTCATCAGCGTCGACGACCTCAACGACTGGATCGGACCGCTGGGCGGCCACCCGCAATCTGTCACGCCTAACATCGACAGGCTTGCGCGGCGCGGCGTCACGTTCACGCGCGCCTACTGCCAGGCGCCTTCGTGCAATCCGTCTAGAACGAGCCTGATGACAGGACTCAGGCCGTCGACCTCGGGCGTATACAACAACGGCGATGTTTGGCGCAAGGCCTTGCCGGACGCGGTCACGCTGCCGCAGCACTTCATGCTGCATGGCTACGAAGTGCTGGGTGGCGGCAAGACCTTTCACGGACCGCAGAACGAGGCGGCATCGTGGGAGGCGTACTTCCAGTTCAAGGGCTTCTTGCACCCTCCCGGCAAGCCGGTGAACGGCATCCCCAGAACCGGCCACTTCGACTGGAGCGGGCTCGCGGCCAAGGCAGCCGAAACCGAGGACACGCGCTTGGCCGCTTGGGCCGAGCGCTACCTGAGCGAGGAGCATTCGCGACCTTTCTTTCTGGCCGTCGGCTTTTACCGGCCGCACCTGCCTTGGTACGTCCCGCAAGAACACTTCGACCGCTTTCCCCCTTCGCGCATCGAGCTCCCGCCGACGTTGCAGGGCGACATCGACGACATTCCCAAGTCGGCATTGCGAAGCTTCCGCGACCACGACAACGTCACCAAGCACGGGCAATGGCGCAAGGCGGTGGCAGGTTACCTCGCTTGCATCAACTACGCCGATGCCAACGTCGGGCGAGTGCTCGCGGCGCTGGACAGCGGCCCGCACGCCGATAACACGATCATCGTGCTGTGGAGCGACCACGGATGGCAGCTCGGGGAGAAGCGCCAGTGGCGCAAGTTCACCCTGTGGGAGCGCTCGGCGCGGGTGGTGATGATGCTGGCCGGGCCCGGAGTGGGCGCGGTTGGTCGCAAGAGCGGGCGGACCGTCGAGCTGTTAGATCTCTACCCTACGCTGGCCGACCTCTGCGGCCTGCCCAAGCGTCCCGAACTCGACGGCCGCAGCTTGCGGGCGTTGCTAGACGATCCCGATGCAAAATGGGACAAGCCCGCGATCACGAGCATAGGCCCCGACAAGGTCTCGGTGCGCACCGAGCGCTGGCGCTATAGCAAGCACCCGGACGGGGAGGAACTCTACGATCACCACGCCGATCCGTACGAGTGGACGAACCTCGCGAACAAGCCCGAACATGCGGAGGCGAAAACATCGCTCGCCCGCCTGCTACCCAAGAATCCGAGCCGCAAGCAGATGGTGCGGTACCCGGACCTGCCTGAAGCGCAGCGTCGCTTGGTGGAGGTACCCGAGGGCCGATTCCGCAAGTCCGATCCCTCCAACTACGTTCCGCTACGAGAAACCTTGGACTAGCGCATATAATCGGAGCAGCCTCAACGCAGGGCCGCTCTGGCGGTGCAGCGTACAGGCCGCAGGAGGCGGCAATGACTGTTACCAGGAGAGAGCTGATCGCGCTCGTATCTGCGCTGCCAGCCTTAGCGAAACTGGAAGTTCTCAGTGCCAAGGTCACGACCATGTTCGACTCGCCTGGGCCCAAGCCGAACGGCCTACAGGCTACTGACGACGGATTGTGGATCTTGGATCAGGGCGACAACCGCGCCTATCTGGTCGACTATAGCGACGGCAAGGTCCTCAGACAGTTTGAGACGGAGACCAAAGCGGGCAGCGGGATCACGTTCGACGGCGGCGCACTGTGGACTGCCTCGACCTACAGCCGCGAAATCTTGAAGATCGATCCGCAGACCGGACGGACGCTGGCGCGTTTCGACTCTCCAGGCTCCGGCGTAGTGGCCTGGACCCAATCCCGCCGCAGCCCTCTGGCACCGCCGCTCAAGCCGGCTGACGCACCGCGCCGGCCGCCGGCGCGGAGGAACGCAACCGGAGCCCACGGGATGGAATGGCGTGCGGGCAAGCTGTGGGTTTCCGTCCCGCCCGCCCAGATGATCTACAGGATCGATCCGGAGCGATTCCAGATCGAGAAGCAGTTCCCCACAGCCGGGGACCGCCCCCACGGGCTGGGCT
>VXRL01000059.1 GCA_009838515.1 Terriglobia bacterium
CGATCGTCTTGCCTTCCTCGACCGTGATCACCCCGTCCTTGCCGACCTTTTCCATGGCCTGGGCGATGATCTCACCGATGGCACCGTCGTTGTTGGCCGAGATCGCGGCGACTTGCGCCACAGCGTCGCCCTCGACGGGCTTGGCAATGCCGTGCAGGTTGTCGCACAGGGCGTTGGTGGCCTGCTCGATGCCGCGCTTGATGGCCATCGGGTTGGCCCCGGCGGCGACACTCTTGAGGCCGTCGCGGTAGATCGCTTGGGCCAGGATGGTCGCGGTGGTCGTGCCGTCGCCCGCGACATCCGAAGTCTTGGATGCGACTTCGCGCACCATTTGGGCGCCGAGGTTCTCGAGCTTGTCCTGCAGCTCGATTTCCTTGGCGACCGTCACGCCGTCCTTGGTGACGTTCGGCCCGCCGAACTTCTTCTCCAGGACGACATTGCGGCCCTTCGGGCCCAACGTCACTTTGACTGTGTCGGCGAGCTTATTCACGCCGCTGAGGATTGCCTGGCGGCAATCTTCGCCGTAGACGATGTTCTTTCCAGCCATGTTGCTTCAGCTCCTTTTCGCTTTCTTGCTAGCTGATGATGGCGAGGGCCTCATCCTCGCGCATGATCAGATACTCGTTGTCGTCGACGTTGACTTCGCTTCCGGAGTACTTGCCGAACAAGATCGTGTCGCCGACGTTGACGTCCAGGGGCACCACCGTGCCGTCGTCCTTCTTCTTGCCGTTGCCGACTGCGACGACCTTCCCCTGCTGCGGCTTCTCCTTGGCCGAGTCCGGGATGATGATTCCGCCACTCGACTGTTGCTCCGACTCCTCGAGCCGCTCGACGAGGATGCGGTCGTGCAAGGGTCTCAAACTCATTCTGATTGAATCCTCCTACCGATTCAGCGTTCGCAATGGGATCGCGCGCGGATCAGGAAGATCCGCTGCTCATGAAACTTGATGCTGCTGCTATCAAGTTCGAGTCTTCAACAGTGTAACCGTTTGGCTGGCGCAATGTCAAGCGGCGATTTCCAAGAAATTTCGGGATCGGAAGCGCCCCCCTGCTCCCGCGCAAGCTCTCGCACCACGCAGGCACGCGCTTCGGCAACAATGCAAGAATGGAGGTTCGAGCCGGGCCATGTTTAGGTTCGAGTCGCCTTGGATGTTGCTCTTGCTGCTGCCCTTGGCGGCATTGGTCGCCTGGCGCTTCAAGGAGCGCGTCCGCTTGCGCTTCTCGTCGACCGCGACCGCGGCGGCGATACCCGCCACCTGGCGCTCCCGGCTGGGGCGCTTGCCGCTGGTGCTGCGGACGCTGGCCCTCGCGGCCTTGATCGTCGCGCTGGCGCGGCCGCAGCACGGCACGGAGCGTGTCCGCGATGTCTCGCAGGGCATCGCCATCGCGATGGTGGTCGACCGCTCGTCCAGCATGGGCGAGCGGATCCGCTACGCCGGGCGCAACCTGACACGCCTCGAGGCGGTCAAGCAGGTCTTCCGGGATTTCATCGACCCGAACGAAGGCACGATGGGCGGCCGGCCGACTGATTTGATCGGCATGACGGCCTTCGCGCAGTACGCTGACTCGGTCTGCCCGCTGACGCTGTCGCACGCGACCTTGGTTCAGCTCCTGGACAGCGTGCAGCTGGTCGTCGACCGCCGCGAGGACGGCACCGCGATCGGAGACGCGGTCGCGCTGGCGGCGGCGCGGCTGCAGCGTGCCGAGGAATCGCTCGAGCGGGTCGGCGAGGCCGCGCAGGACTACGAGATCAAGAGCAAGATCATCATCTTGCTGACCGACGGCGAGAACAACGCCGGGGATCGCAGCGTGCGCGACGCGGGCGAGTTGTGCAAGCAGTGGGGCATCAAGGTCTACGCGGTCGGCGTCGGCGACGACCGCAGCGTGAACACCAGGTTCGGGCGGCTCACCGCGCCGCTCCGTCCCGGGTTCGATGACCGCGCGTTGCGCGCCGTCGCGGAGTTGACCGGCGGCAAGTACTGGCTCGCCACCGATTCAGAAGCGTTGCAGGCCGTTCATGCCGAGATCAATGACTTGGAGAAGAGCGAGATCGAGACGGTGCGCTACTCCGAGTACCGCGAAGGCTTCGTTCCGTGGGCGCTGGCCGCCCTGGCCCTGCTATCCATCGAGGCGTTGCTCCGTCAAACGTGGTTGAGGACGAATCCGTGACCGACTTCCGCTTTGGCGACGTGGTCATGCTGCACGGGCTCTGGCTGCTGCCCGTGCTCGCAGCTCTCATGCTGTACGCCGCGCGCCGGCGCAGGCGGGCGTTGCTGCGATTCGTCGAGGCCGGCTTGCTGGCCCGCTCCGGTGGCCACGCGCTGGCCGACCCAGCGCGGCGGGTGCTCAAGGCCGCCTTGCTGCTTGCCGCGCTCGGATGCCTGATCGTCGCGCTGGCGCGTCCCGCTTGGGACCAAGTGCAGGAGGAGGTTGTCCAGCGGGGCAGGGATGTCGTCTTCCTGCTGGACGTTTCTCGCAGCATGCTCGCGCAGGATCTGCCGCCGAATCGCCTGGAACGGGCCAAGCTGGCCATCCGCGACACGGTGGACCAGTTGCAGGGGGATCGCGTGGCCTTGGCCGTATTCGCCGGCTCGACCATAGTGAAGTGCCCCCTAACGCTCGACTACGGATTTTTCCGCATGGCGCTGGCCGATGTCTCGCCCTACAGCGTCTCGCGGGGGGGCACGCTGATCGGCGACGGCGTTCGCAAGGTGATCAGCGATGTGTTCGACCAGCAGCGCAGCAACTACCGCGACATCGTGCTGATCACGGACGGCGAGGACCACGAGAGCTTCCCGGTGGAGGCCGCGGCACAGGCTGGCGAGCAGGGCGTGCGATTGATCGCCATCGGGCTCGGCGACGAGCGGGTGGGCCAGCGCATTCCCGTGGTGCGGGACCAAGCGGGCACCGCCGCGCCGAAGACCTTCCTGCAGCACCAGGGACAGGAAGTGTGGTCCCGACTGGACGCCGCCACGCTGCGCGAGATGGCCGACGCTACCCCGGGGGGCGTCTATCTCAACGTCGCCACCGGGGCGGTCGACCTAGGAGAGGTGTACTTGCGGCTGATCGCTTCCGCTGAGGGCCAGGAGGTGGGATCCCAGATCTTGGAGAGGGTGGAGGAGAAGTTCCAGATCTTCCTGGTCGTGTGCGTTCTGCTGCTTTTCCTCGAGATCGCCCTGCGCGAGCGGGGCGCCAGCCGGGCGCCGGGCTTGGCGCCGTACCTGCTGGCCGTCCTGGCGCTGCCTGCGACCGCTTCGGCGGCATCAGTGCGCGGCTTGGTCAATGACGGGAACGAGTCCTACCGCGCGGAAGTCTACGGCGACGCGCTGGAGGCCTACGATCAGGCTCTCGAGCAAGATCCCGGCTCGCCCTACGCAGCTCTGAGCCGGGCGTCGGCGCTCTACCGCAGCGGCAAGTTCGCCGATGCGGCGGACGCATATTTGTCGGCCGTGCGCCAGAGCCTTCAGAGAGGCCTGCCTGAGATCGAATCTGCCGGGCTGCACAGCTTGGGCAACGCGCTCTACCGCCAGGCGGAAGGGGCGGCGCAATCGGATCCCGGGCAGGCGATCGATCACTTGGTGCGCGCCTCGCGCGCCTATTCTGACGCCTTGCGGGTCGACCGCGGCCGATCCGACTCGGCCCACAACTTGGAGCTCGCGCGCCGCCTGATCCAGCAGTTGCGCGACCAAGCCGGCCAGCAGTCCCAACAGGGGCAGGGCGACGAACAGGGGGATTCCCAACCGGGCGAGCAGGATCGCGCCGATGACCTTCGACAAGCCGCCGACGACCAAGAACGGCTGGCCGATGCGAGCGAAGAGCTGGAGGGGGATCGCCAAGAGCACGGGGACGAAGCTTCCCGCCGCCAACAGCAGCAGCGCGCCCAGGATCTGGCCGGCCAGCAAGAGGAGCTCAACGAGCGCACGGAGCAGCTGGCGGAGAACCTGGCCCCCGAGGCCCAGGATCAGGTGGAGGAGGCCTCGCGCCACCAGCAGGAAGCTCAGAGCGAGCTGGACCAGAACCGACCCGGGGCCGCCGAGGAAGAACAGCGCGAAGCGGCCGAGGCCCTGCGCCAAGCCGCGCAGGCGGAGGCGGGCAGCGGAACTGACCAGTCCCCAAGGCCTGAGCCGGGAGATCAGCCGATCAAGCCGCCGGGCGGCGAGGCGCAGGCCCAGGCGGATCCGGCGCAGCAAATGACCGTGGAACAGATCCTGGCGAAGGAGCAGCAGGATCGGCGCGACCGGCAGCTGCAGCGCGTGGGGATCGTGGCTGTGGAGAAGGACTGGTAGATGAGCTGGCGCAATCTAGGATGCGCGTTGCTGGCGTCCGCGGCCATCGTGTCCGGCCAGGCTCCAGCCCAAGACGAGCCGCTGCAGGCCGCGGCGGCCGTGCAGAGCCGACAGATCTACGTCGGCCAGCACTTCCTGCTGCAAATCCAGGTCCAGGGCACGGACCAGCCCGATGCGGTCGACATCAGCCCGCTCGAGGATGACTTCACCGTCAGCGAAGCGGGCGGCGGCGCGAGCAACAGCACCTCGGTCAGCATCATCAATGGGCGCATGACCCAGCAAGTGCAGCGCGGCTACAACTTCAACTACAGGCTGGCTGCTCGGAGGGCGGGCAACGTGCAGATCCCGGCGCTGCTGATCAGCGCGGGCGGGCGCTCGGTCCGCACTGCGCCAATCGCGCTGCGTGTCATGCCGCCGCAAGAAAACGACGACTTCAAGCTCAGGCTCAGCTTGTCCGATTCCCGTGCCTATGTCGGCCAGCCTGTGACGCTGACGGTGGAGTGGTACCTTGCGCGCGAGGTCAGGGAGTACTCGTTCACGATGCCCTTGCTGGAAGATCGGCGATTCGAGATCGTCGACCCTCCGACGGAAGGCTCCGGCGGCGGATCGAAGGACGAGATCGAAATCCAACTGGGCGATCGGCGCGCGACGGGCCGGACTTCTGCGGGGCAACTGGACGGACGCCAGTACACCGTGCTGCGCTTCCAGAAGCTGCTCATTCCGCGCGAAGCGGGCAGCATAAGGCTGCCGCAGGCGACCGTCACCTTCACCTCGCCGCAACCGGGGCAGCAGCGCCGACGCGGCTTGTTCGACGACTTCTTCGGCGGAGGAGCGTTCTCCGGGGTATTTGGCGGGCGGCCCGTGATGGAAACGCTGGCGATCCCGTCGGGCCGGCCCAGCTTGGAAGTGTTGGAGCTGCCGTCTGCGGGACGGCCCCGGGGGTTCAACGGGTGGATCGGCAAGTTCGAACTAAGCGCCGAGGCCACGCCCGCCAACGTGAAGGTCGGAGAGCCCATCACGCTTCGCTTGGATGTGAACGGTTCCCGCGTCTCGGCCACGCTCCCTCTGCCTGCCCTGGATCAACAGTCCACCTTGGTCAGGGATTTCAGGGTTCCCCGCGAGATCGGTGCCGGGGAGAGCCGTGACGGAGCCCTGCACTTCACCCAGACGCTGCGTGCGCGGCACGATGCGGTCGACGCGATCCCGCCGATCGAGCTCCCCTACTTCGATCCCGATCTGGGGGAATACGCGATCGCAACGAGCCAGCCGATTCCGCTGTCGGTCGAGCCATCGCGGATCGTGACCGCAGAGGACGCCGAAGGCCTTGGTTCGAACGTGCCCCGCCAGCTGGAAGTCGAATCCAGCGAGCAAGGCATCGGGCACAACTACACGGATGCGGCCGCCCTGGTCCAGATGCAAGGTGGCGCGGGGGCGTGGCTGCGGCCGCTCGGCCCAATGTGGCTGGCGGTCTTGCTGCTGGGTCTGCCGCCGCTGGCGTACGGTGCCTTGCTGGCCGGGAGCCTGCACGGGCAGTCGAAGCGCGTCTTCGGCTGGCGGTCGAGGTCGCCGCATGCGCGCTGGCGAAACGCCGTAGGAGCGTCTGCTGTCGAGCGCTGGAGCGAGTCGGAAGCGGGCCAGGCTGTGCTCGCCGCGCTGCGCGAGTACTTCGGGGCCAGGCTCGAGGGGCGCGCCGGCGGTGCGGCGGCGTGGACGTATTCCGACATCGAGGCTGGTCTGGCTGCGAGGTTCAGCCGGGGCAACGGCGGCGGTAATGCCGTCGATGCCGATTCGCTAGCGCTGCTCCGGAGTGTGTTCGAGCGCTGCGAAGCCAGCACGTATGCTGGCGGCGGCGCGCAGGACAGGGAATGGGTGCGAAATCTGGTGGATGACGCGAACAGTGCCGTCCTCCGCATCGAGGAGGCGCTGCGATGAGGTTGGCGGTACGGCTCGTTGCAGCCGCCCTGTTCACGCTCGGCCCGTCCGTGCTTGCCCAGGACGATGCCGACCTGTTCGCCGAGGCGAACGATGCCTTTCGCCAAGCGAACGAGCTTCGGCCGAACGACCCGGACCAAGCTGCGGCGCTCTACCGCAGGGCTGCGCTGCGCTATGAGCGCTTGCTTGGCGAGCGGGGAATCAGCAACAGCAAGCTGTATTGCAACCTGGCCAACGCCTATTTTCAATCGGGCGACATCGGGCGGGCGATCCTCAACTACCGCAAGGCCGAGCGTCTGGACCCCGGAGACCGGAGCGTGCAGCGGAACCTGGCGTTCGCGCGGACCAAGCGCTCCGACAAGCTCGATCCAGCTTCGGGAGGGCAGGTCGTGAAGACCCTGCTCTTCTGGCATTTCGAGTGGTCCAAGGGTACCCGCATGCGCATCTTCGCCGCCGCGTGGGCCTTGATGTGGGCCGTCCTGGTGCTGAGGCGCTTCGGACAGCGCTGGGCACCCCGCGAGATTGCAGCGGGAACGGCCTTGGCAGTGTTGCTGCTGGCCGGCTCGATGGCGTACGAGAGCTTTGACGAGGCCCGCAGCGTTGCCGGAGTGATCGTGTCACCGGACACGGTGGCGCGGCAAGGAGACGGTCCGGGCTACGAGCCTGCTTTCTTGGAGCCGCTGCACGCGGGCACGGAATTCAGCGTCTTGGAGGAGCGTCCGGGCTGGTGCCACGTCGAGCTGCCGGACGGGCGCGTCTGCTGGCTTGACGCCAGCGATATCGCTTTCGTGCGATAAATCGGCACCGTTGCCGAGACCCGCGGTCGATGGGTCCCCAATTGCGTCGACGCTGAACAGCCCGGTCAGCCGGGCAGCGGCTCCCGCGGGCCGAAGATCGCCGTGCCGATGCGCAGGTGGGTCGCTCCCTCTTCGATCGCTACTTCGAGGTCGTGGCTCATGCCCATCGACAGGCCGCCGATTCCATGGCGCTCCGCTAGTTCGCGCAACTCCCGGAAGTACGGTCTGGCGTGTTCTGGGTCCGCGCTCCAAGGTGGCATTGTCATTAGGCCTGAGAGCCGCAAGTTCGAAGCCGCGGCCACGTCTTCGAGCACCGCTCCCAGCAGCCCCGGGCCCATGCCGCTCTTGGATTCTTCCGCGCTCAGCTTGACTTCCAGGAAGACTTCCAGCGGCTTGCCGAACCGGTCCAGCCGCCGGGCAAGCTTAGAGCTATCGAGCGTGTGGATGGTGGAAAATAGCCCCGCAGCCTTGCCTGCCTTGTTGCTCTGCAGCTTGCCGATGAAATGGAAGCGCGCATCGGCAAGGGGCGGGAGCAGCTCGCGCTTGGTAGCGAATTCTTGGACGTAGTTCTCGCCGAAGTCCCTTTGGCCGGCCTCGTAGGCGGCCACGATATCTTCGACGGGCTTGCGTTTGGAGACTGCGATCACGGCGATCGAGGCGGGGTCTCGGCCGATTCGCTCGGCCGCCGCCTTGATGCGTTCCCGCACGGTTGCGAGCCGTGCCGCGATCGCAGGTGGTTGGCGCCCAGAACTCGACATGCTGCCCATCGGGTGGCCGCGCGACCGCCCGGTCACCTATATAGCATTGGGGGATTATCCTGCGCCAGGGCAAGCATCAGACAAATTCGCCGGCTCTGGCGCACGAGCGCCGCCCTACAGCAGTTCCTTGGACCGGAAGCGCCACAGCGCCAGCAGCAGGAAGATCGCCGCCACATCGAGGGCGTAGAGGGTGAGTGTGAAGATGTCCTCCATCGCGATCAGCCGTCCCTGCATGATCAGCGACGACACATTAAAGAGGTCGTAGCTTGGCAGGATGAAGTGGAGCGGATTGGGGGAGGAGAAGAAACTGGCGCTAGCGAAGAAGGCGACGACGGCGGCGACGAGCGGGTGCATCAGAAGCGAAAACAGCACAGCAGCGGACCCGACCATGAGGTTGCTGCAGAACATGAGCCAAGGGGAATACAGTGCCGCCACCCCCAGCTCCAGGGCGTTGCTGCGAGTGAAGATCACGAGCGCGATCCCGGCCAGCAATGAATAGCCGAACATGACTGCGATCGCGCCGCAGTACTTCCCCAACAGGAACTGCGTTCGGGAGACGGGCTTGGCGAGAACCATGCGGATGGTGCCGCGACGGAGGTCGGTTGCCACTGCCGTGGAGCAGATGAACACGGTGACGGCCGTGCCTCCGAATGCCGCGAACCAATAGAACGCCGCCAGCAAGAACGATCCAGCCATGTCGATTTGCTGGCGTGCCTGCTTCAGTCCCTCTTCGTCCAAGTCGGTGCCCTCGGCCTCGGCGGCCAGTTCGGCGGCTTCGAGAACCGATTCCTTCATTCCGCTCACTGCCATCGAGAACGCCGCGGTCAAGCCCAGCATGACCAGCATTAGCGCGACCAGCAGGCGCTGGTGCAACAGGGCGCGAATGCTGTCGGCAGCTACTAGGAGCGTCACGGTCATGAGACTCTCTCCCGGTCGATCGCGCCGAAGAAGATCTCCTCCAGCGACTGCATGCGGGTTTCGACCTGCTCGACCTCGACGCCCCATTCTTCCAGGACGCGCTCGACGTCCTGAAGCACGGCCTGGCTGTCGCAGGCAATAGTGGACTCCCCCCCTCGCAGCGTCAGCCTCGCCTCCGTTGCGGACAGGGCCTCGATGGCGCCCGCGGGGAGATGCTTGACGGTGACCGTGGCCCCTGCGCTGCCCGAGAGCTCCTCTAGGGTGCCTGCCCGCTTCAGCTCGCCCTGCTGCAGGATGGCCACGCGATCGCATACCGATTCGACCTCGGAGAGGATATGCGAACAGATGAACACCGTCGTGCCTGCGGCCTTGAGCTCGAGCAGGATGTCGCGGAAGTCGCGGCGCGCGACCGGGTCCAGGTTCGACGTAGGCTCGTCCAGGATCAGCAGTTCCGGATCGTTGATCAGTGCTTGGGCCAGTCCCAGGCGCTGCTGCATTCCCTTGGAGTACTGCGAGATCTTCCGCCCGGCGGCGTCCCGCAGGCCGACCCGCTCGAGCAATTCCTCAGCTCGCCTGCGGCGGTCCGCGCGCTCGATGCCTAGCAGCCCGGCGTAGAATTCGAGCAGGCCCCGCCCGCTGTAGTAGGCGTGCAGGTTCACAGACTCGGGCAAGTATCCGAGCCTTTGCCGGGTCCGCGGGTTCGCTGCGGGCCTTCCGAACAGGGAGGCGGTCCCGGTGGTGGGGCGGATGAAGTTCAGCAGGAGTTCGATGGTGGTGGACTTGCCGGCGCCATTCGGGCCGAGGAAACCGAACACCTCGCCGGCGCGCACTTCGAGGTCAAGCCCGCAGAGGGCCTGCGTGCCGCCCTTGTAGGTCTTGCACAGGTTTTCGGTGCGGATGACGCACATAACTCTCCCTCGCCCCGGAGCCCGTCGAGAACCGGTCCTATTGCGCCAGTTGCTCTAGCAACTCGCGCAACGCACCCTCCTTCCCCGAGTCGTAGCCGACTTGGACCCACGCGAGGACGCCGTCCGTGTCGACAACGACTTGCGCGGGAATGGCATCGACCCCGAAAAGGCTGCCAATAGCCCGGTCCTCGTCCGCTACGACTCGAAAGGTGTACTGATGTCGCTCGACGAAACTCCTGACGTTGCCGGGATCTTCGCCGAGGTTCACGGCGACAATCTCGACTTGGCGGTCGTTGAATTCCTCTTGCACTTGCTGGAGCGCCGGCATGGACTCGAGGCAGGGCGCGCACCAGGTTGCCCAGAAATCGACCACGACCGCCTTGTGGCCGCGGAGTTCCCCGAGCGCGACCGGTCGCCCCTGCAGGTCGGTGGCGGAGAAGTCGGGCGCCTTGCCGCCCACCTGGAGATCTCCGATCCGGTCCGAGGCTGCGAGCCCGCGGTGCTCCATCTCGACCTTGACCTCGTGGTGAATCTTGAGGCTCGCGAGCGCGAACAGGATCCCTGCCGCGCCCCAGATGATTTGCTGCTTGCTGGGATTCACGCTGGCTCCCGGGCCGGAAAACCTTTCCTTAGCCTAGCCGCTCGAGCTTTTCGATCTTGCCGGGCCGGACTTGCCTAGGAAGTCCAAGAGTCTGGAACGGGTCTTGGGCGTGCCGCTTCGCCTGGCCGTTGATCGGAGTACCGGCGGCACCACGAGGGCCGCACTTCCACATAGCCTGCCGCAGCCAGGTCTCCATCGAACACGAGCGCTTCGCGAAGTCGACATCTTCGCAGGGCTTCGATGCTCGCCGCTTCGACACACGAGAGTGTCCGGGCCAGCACAGGCCGCCGGCGCGAACAAGCCGCGTCTGCGGCCGACAGCAGGCGGGAACGGCATGCCAGAACGTCCTTGATGACTTCGCCGTGCGAAGCGGTCCATAAGTGACTGATTGGTAAACATCTATGGTTGTGTCCCTTATAGCGGCGTAGGAGAGACTGGGGTGCCCGGAGTTGGATCTGGCGGCTCGTGGTCCGCAGACGGGGAACAAGGATTCCGATCGAGCCCCCGGCGCCAGGCGGCGGAGCGGACCGAAAATCGCCAGGACGTCATCGAGGCGGCGCTGGCGCCCGCCGTCCCCAACAACGCAGCCGGCAGCAGTTCATGCGATCGAACGCGCGAGGGTCGCTGCAGATGGCTCGCCCGGCGGTCGCGCGCAAACTCCCTCAGTCGCCTAACACGTACCTGACCGTGAATTGGAGCGACCAATAGCGCGTTCCGGCGAACCTATCGGTGTGGGTGAAGTCCGGATCGAAACGATGGGCCGCATGCAGGCTGTACGTGCCCGTGTACTGGGCGTCCGAGAGCATCGAATACGTCAGCCTGAAGCCCAGCGCGGTCCGCTCCTTCACCCCGAAGTCGGCCCCGGCGTGCAAGTGCCCGGCCAGCACAGTGTCCGTGTAGTCGTCGTCTAGGCGAGCGTTGTAGGACGATAGCGGCGGGTCGTAGGCGACTGTGCCGTCGGCCGTGTCGAAGTACTCGTCTGAGAAGCGGACACCGCGGATGCCGACAAACGCGGGACCGACGCCAGCACCGATGTAGGGCGTGAACCCGGGTGCCGCGTCCCAGAAGTCGTAGTACCCGTTGAACGCGAGGGTGCGGACGGTGAGGGCATCGATGGAGGATGTTGTGTCCGACCTGACCGTGCTATTGCGCCGATCCTCAAGTACCGCGCCGTCGAGGGTCGTGGCGCTGCGGAACATCTGTTCGACGCCGTTCCTGCGCTCTCCGAACGACAGCTCGAAGCGTACCCGCCTCAGAGTGTAGCCGGCCGAGAGCTCGAACATCGCCCCGCTGCCGGAATCAAGGTCGTAGGCCCAGCGGTATCCAGGGAATTCGGGCCGCGGCTCCTCATCGAAGCAGGCGTTGGTCGGATAGCAGAGTGGATCGCGGTTTAAGCCGGTCTGTTCAACCTCAGACCCCCAATTGGCCCCGACGGCGCCGCTGACATACCACCCGGAACGCAGTTGTGTCAGGCCGCTCTGGGCGGCCGCATTCGGGGCAAGGGCGAGCACCAGAACGGCGCAGGCCGCGGATGCAAGAGACGCAAGACGCATTGGTTTGCTCCGTAGGGCCGCAGGGAGCGCGCGGGCGGACTGAGCCCATCGACCAAATCAAGGCTAGCAAGGTTCGCACAGTGGCGCGGCCCGGGGTAGTCTGCGGCCCGGACGGCGGCGGTCGGCCCGAAACGGACCACAGCCACGGCGACTAAGAACTGGCAAGCGGTCGGCTGCGAGCTGGACGGGAGCCCGGAAGCGCCTGCCGGGAGCGGGGGGCGTCAGGGCAGCGCTCTGAGACGAGATCTCCCGGCGTTCGACGCATCGGCGGGGGAGACCACCACGCGTCGCGCCGGACACGTCCACGAAGGGCTTCGACAGGCCAGTGGAATCCCGTTGCAGATAGGGGAACGAGCAAGGGATCCGGGACGGGCACATTCCATATAAGTTATTTATTTATTGCAACTTATGCGGTCACGGCAACGCCCTATGCCAGAACGTCCTCGATGACTTCGCCGTGGACGTCCGTCAGGCGCCGGTCGATACCGTTGTGCCGGAAAGTGAGCCTAGTGTGGTCAATGCCGAGCAAGTGCAGCACGGTGGCGTGCAGGTCGTAGCAGTAAATCGGCTTTTCAGCCGCCTTGTATGACCACTCGTCGCTGGATCCGTACACTGTCCCGCCGCGGACACCGCCGCCAGCCAGCCACGAGGTAAACGTGAACGGGTTGTGATCGCGACCCAGCGTCCCTTGGCTGCAGGGCATCCGTCCGAACTCGGTCGTCCAGTAGACGATCGTATCCTCCAATAGCCCGCGTGCTTCCAAGTCGCGGATCAGGGCCGCGGCAGGCTTGTCCATCTCGGTCCCCATCGCGCCGTGATCCTTGCGGATGTCCTCGTGGCTGTCCCAGTTTCGGCGCGGAAAGCCGTTGTCGGCTCCGCTCCAGACCTGCACGAAGCGCACCCCGCGCTCGAGCAGGCGGCGCGCCGTCAAGCAGCGCAGCCCGAAGTCTTGCGTAATCGGCTCGTCGATTCCGTACAGTTTCTTGGTGGCAGCCGACTCGCCCGAGACGTCCAGTACCTGCGGTGCCGTCACTTGCAGCCGCGCGGCCATCTCGTAGGCTTGGATGCGGGCTTCCAAGCGGCTGTCGCCCTCGCGCGAAGCCAGATGTCGGCGATTCAACTGCTCGAGCAGGGCCAGCCCGTCCCGCTCGCTCTCCGGCGTGACGAAGTCAGCCGACGCAGGCGGGAACAGGTCGTGGATCGGGTTTTCGCGGCCTGCCCGGATCATCGTGCCTTGGTGTTGCGCGGGCAGGAATGCAGCAGCGTGATTTCCCGGACCGTTGGGCGCGAATCCCCTCGCGTCCGGAAGCACCACGAAGGACGGCAGTTCGTCGGTCAGCGCGCCCAAGCCGTACGAGATCCATGCCCCCATGCTGGGAAATCCGGGCAGCACGAAGCCGCTGTTTTGCATGAACGTTGCCGGCCCGTGGACATTGGATTTCGACACCATCGAGGGAAAGAAGGCCATGTGGTCCACGCACCCGGCGAGGTGTGGCACTAGGCTGCTCATCCACTTGCCTGATTCGCCGTGCTGCTGCCAGTCCCAAGGGCTCTGCATCACCGGCCCGGGGCTGCTCTGGAAGAGTTCCACCGTGCCGCCGGGGTCAAATTCCTGCCCGTTGCGCTCGATCAGCAGCGGCTTGTAATCGAACATGTCGCATTGGCTGGCGGCACCGGACATGAACAATTGCACGACTCGCTTGGCTCTTGCCGGGTGGTGCAGGCCCCCGCCGGAAGGCGCTTGGGCCGTGCCCGCCTCGCGGCCGAGCAGCTGGGCCAGCGCGATCCAGCCCAGCCCGCCGCCCCAGCGCTGGAGAAACTCTCGCCGGTCAGTCAGCGTTGCTGTGCCTCCGTTCGGCATGGGATTAGTCGACGAAGATGAACTCGTTGCCGTTGAAGAGCAGGCGGGCAGCGCTCTCCAGGCCGTGCTTGTCCGAATACTCGGCCAAGGCCGTGACCTCCGAGTCGGAGGCGCTGCGCCCGTACGCGAGCCGGATGCCGTGCCTGAGGCGCTCCGCCGACTCGGCGGAGACGGCTCTGAGGCGGTCGGCGAAGTGCCGCGCCTGCCCGATCATCAGCGGGTCGTTGAGCAGTGCCAGGGCTTGGATGGCGGTCAGCGTGCTGCTGCGCTTGGGCACCAGCAACGACGGGTCCGCGCAATCCAAGCTCTCCATGAACGGGTCCTGCACGCTCCTCACCAAGAAGCGGTAGACGCTGCGCCGGCGGGCCGCGGCACTGCTGATATCGAATCGGGTGTAGTCGTAGACCGGAGAGTGATCGTCCTTGAAGAAGAAGTGCTCCGCCGAGGGCCCGCCCATCTGCAAGTCGATCTGCCCGGCCACCGCGAGCACGCTGTCGCGCACGGCTTCGGCGTCCAGGCGGGTTCGGTTCATGCGCCACAGGAATTGATTGCCGGCATCGATCTTGGCTTGGTCGGAACGCTCGGCCGATCCTTGCCGGTAAGTCGCGCTAAGCAGGATCAAGCGGTGCAGGTGCTTGAGCGAGCCGCCGCTGTCGCGCACCTCGGACGCGAGCCAGTCCAGCAGCGCGGGATGCGTGGGCATTGCCCCCATGCGGCCGAAGTCGTTCGGCGTTTCGACCAATCCGCGGCCGAAGTGGTAGTGCCACACACGGTTGGCGATGGATCGCCAAGTGAGCGGATTGTCGCCGTGCGCGAGCCAGGCGGCCAGCGCGGCGCGCGCTGCCCCTTCGCCTTGCGCGGAGTCTATGCCGAAGCGCGCCTCCAAGCCGGCCACCGCCGTGACCGCGCCAGGCCGCGCGAGCTGCTGCGGAGACTCCACGCTCCCCTTGGCCAGCAGGTAGACGGGGCGTGGTTCCCCGGAGGGTATGAAACGCCCGTGCGTCTTGAAATAGTTCGCCGCGCTGTAGACGTACTTGGGGTCCGGCAAGGCCGCGAACTCCGCGTTCAAGGCGTCGAATTGTTCGGACAGCTCGGAATACCGCGCTCGATCCGCTGCGGACATCGCGGCCAGCGCTAAAGCCTCGCGCTCGGCGTCCAATTGCTTGATCAGCCCGAAGATCTCTTTCCTGCGGGCGATCGACTCGGGCGTGTCGACCTCGCCCACCTTCGGCAGCAGGTCCGTGCTCTCTTGGCCCAGCGCGGATTTCTGCTCGTCGATGCGCCGGACCTCCCCGCCGGTGGCCTCCTCAACCTGGCGGCGGAAGGGCAGCAGCGCGGCCTCGGCCTTGCCGATCGCGAGCCACAGCCGTCGTCCGCGGGCGTGCGTCTCCGGATCTTGGAAATACGGCTGCTCGGCCCGATCCACCCCCGCGAACACCGCCTGCAGCGCGTAGTAGTCTGCCTGCTGGATCGGGTCGAACTTGTGGTCGTGGCAGCGGGCGCAGTGGACAGTGAGGCTCGTGAATGACGACATGGTGGCCGCCACCATGTCGTCGCGGTCTAGCAGTCGCGCCAGCTTCTTGTCCTTCGTGCCCTCGCGCAGTTCAGCGTGCCCGACGTAATCCCACGGGCCGGCCGCCACGAAGCCCGTCGCGATCAGGCCGTCCGGCTCGCCGGGCCAGAGGACGTCCCCCGCGATCTGCTCGCGGATGAAGCGGGCGTAGGCCTTGTCCCGGTTGAAGCTCTCGATCACGTAGTCGCGATACGGCCACGAGTTGCGGCGCGCCTTGTCCTTGTCGTAACCGTGCGACTCGCCGTAGTGCGCCACGTCCAGCCAGTGCCGTCCCCAGCGCTCCCCGTAGCGCGGCGAGGCGAGCAGGCGGTCCACCAGGCGCTGATAGGCATCTGGCGAGCGGTCGTTGACGAACGCGTCGACTTCTGCGGGCGACGGCGGCAGGCCGTGGAGGTTGAAGCTGAGCCTGCGGACGAGCGTGGTGCGATCGGCCGGTCGCGACGGGCTGAGTCCGTTCTCGGCGAGCCTCGCGGCGATAAAGCGATCGATCGGGTTCGCGCCCCAGGCCGCCACTGGCTGGGGCACTGGGGGCCGCACGAGTTCGCGGAACGACCACCAAGTCTGATCCGGCGCTTCGTCGTCTTCCGCGCCTTGCGGCGCGCCGGCGGCGATCCAACGCTCCAGCAGAGCGACTTGAGGCGGTGTGAGAGGCTCGCCAACGGGCGGCATCTCAGGGCTCTGCCCTGAGACCCGGCGCAGCAGCAGGCTGGCAGAGGGGTCGCCCGGAACGACGGCTGCGCCGCTATTGCCGCCTCGCAGCACGCCCGCGTGGCTGGCCAGGGAGAGACCGGCCTGCCCTCCGCCGGAAGGGTGGCAGGCGATGCACCGGGCTGTCAGCAGGGGCTGGATGCTCGAGGAATAGTCAGGAGCTTCCGAGGGCGCCGCCGTGAGCAGCAGCGGCATTGCGATGCAGGCCGGAATCCTCCTTGCCGGACGGTGCCCCGCTTGCAGAGCGACGATGCCTATTCCGCCCAAACCGCCTACATCTTATCTGATTATCTGAATCGCCGCCCGGTGCTACCCACGAGCACCGCCGCCGCTCGCCGCGCAAGCCCCTGCGAGGCAGGCCCTATCGCTTGTCCGGAACGTGGATCACGACTTCGCCAGGCTTCGACCAGCCGAGGCGCTCCCGTGCCCGCTTTTCGATGCCGAATCGGCCGGGTCCCAGGGCGTCGATATCCTGCTGCAGTCCGGAGTTTTCCTGCCTGAGCTCCTCGATGTGACGCTCCAGCCTGTCCTCGTTGGCCAGCGCCTCGATCAGGGGCGCGATCGGGTTCTGCCCCAGCAGGTACAGCCCGACGAACAACGGCAGCATCACGAAAGGCACGCCCGCTAGCCAGATCGACCGCGGCGAGAAGCGCAGGCGCGATGGTTGCGGCACTTTGCCGCCACCCGGACGCCGTCTGCGTGTAGGCCCGTCGCTCATGCCCAAAGTTGCAGTATAGCTTACTACAAATCGTGTGAGTATTGTAGCACTGCAACCAAACGAAACGGTCTTGTCTGGCCCGGACTGCCGGCGGCCCGTCGCGCTCGACGTGGCAGGCAGCGAGCCAAGTCCGCTCGCTTGGAGCCCGCTGGCGCGCACTGCCGGGCCTGTGGCACGGCGAGATCGCTGCTATAGTTGCTGCACGATGCGAGTGCGATCCAACCCCCACGCCTTGGCCCGCAGGGAATTCCTGCGCACAGCAGCGACCGCTGCTGGTAGCGCAACCCTCGCTGGTGCCGCTGGGAAGCGACGCTTCTTCACGGCGTTCGTGCCGGGCAGCCTGGGCGTCAAGGCCGACCAGGCAAGGGCGATCGAGCTGGCCTCCGAGCACGGATTCGAATCCGTACAGCCGTTCCCGCCCGACTTGTTGCGCGACGGAGTCGATGTGCATCTCGAAGCCTTGCGGCGGCACGGGTTGAAATGGGCCGCGGCGGGCCTGCCGGTGGAATTTCGCAATGACGACGAAACCTTCGAAGAGGGCATGGCTAGCCTGCCGCGGGCTGCGGCTGCGTTGCAGCGGGCGGGTGTCGACCGGGTAGGCACCTGGCTGCGACCCTCGAGCGACGAGCTGACCTACCTGCAGAACTTCAAGCGCACCGCAGCACGGCTTCGGCGCGCGGCTGAGGTGTTGCAGGACCACGGCTTGCGCCTGGGCTTGGAGTATGTCGGCACCAAGCGGAACTGGACCGCCGGGCGGCACTCCGCCGTGCACACGATGGCAGGCACCAAGGATCTGATTGCGGAAACCGGGGCGCCGAACATCGGCTTCGTGCTTGACTCCTGGCACTGGTGGACGTCCCGCGAGACCGCCGACGACATCCGCACCCTCTCTGGCAGCGATGTCATCTCGGCCGACCTCAACGACGCGCCGCGAGGGGTCGCGCTCGAGGATCAGTACGACAACCAGCGCGAGCTACCGCTGGCCACGGGCGTCATCAATGCCCGCGATTTCTTGCAGGCGCTGGTCGATATCGGCTACGACGGGCCGATCCGGGCGGAGCCCTTCAACAAGGTTCTCAACGAGATGGCTGACGACGATGCCTGCCGTGTCTCGGTCGAAGCGCTCAACAAGGCCTTTGGCCTTGTCGGCTAGCAGCCGTCTCGGACAGGCAAATCGGGAACGGTATGGCAAGATAACGATTGCGGGGTTAGGGTGGGAGTGTCCCGTTCATGTGCTCTAGCGGGCACTTTGGTCCTCATTTCTTCCAGTCCGGCGTGGGCGCAGGCTGACGCCGCGGTTACCTGCACCGCCTCTGCAGCGGCGGCGCCAGTGCGAGGGGCAGGCGTGGCCGAAACGCTGCCGGACATCCTGCTGAGCTGTGTCCCGGAGAGTCCGCTGCCGCCGGGACCCCGGGACGACCTGAACCTGTCGATCACGGTCACGCTCAACGCCAGCGTTACCAACACGATCGGTTCTGACACACCCGGTGACGTCAGCGACGCAGTCCTGGTCGTGAACGGCAATGACTGCGCGACGCCAAGTGCGAACGGCTCCACGTATGGGTCCTGCGACGCGCCGCTGGGCACGGTGCAGGATCCGCAGTTCGGACGCTTGACAGGCGTGACCGCGCTCACGTGGACAAACGTAAGCGTGCCGTTTCCGGGGAATCTGCCGCTCGGGGGCTCGACGCTCAAGATTCGGGGCATGCGCGCCAACGCCTCGCAGGTTCGACTCGCCGGCGGGTCGAGTTCCGGAGCGCCCGTCGCGGCGGCCTTGGAGCTGCGCTCGCGCTCCGGGGTCGCATTGCGAAACGCCAGTCTGCGGCTGGCGAACTCCCTTACCGGCATGCGACTTGCGGTGGTCGAAACAGAGCCGGCGGCGGCGTGTGGCGGGGATTCTCGCGGGACCGCGACCGTGGTTGTGCAAGAGGGCTTCGCCAGCGCGTTTCGAGCGGGCTCGCAGTCGGCCCTGCCGGGCGAGCCGACCCGGGTGATGCTCGATTTTCAAGACGTGCCGGAGGGCGTCGAGCTGAAAATCCCTTCGTTCCTGGCCTGTCATCAGCCGGACTTCGACAGGTCGGCGGGCGCTTCTAGCGATTCGCTTGCATTGGCCTTGGTGAGCGGCCACGATGCCGCCGGGGCGGGCGGCTCGGCGGCGGCCTCGGGGACCGGCACCGACGTGCCGATCCTCTTGGCGGATGGGGTTGGACGCGCGGTCTACGAAGTTGTTGCGGACGATCCCAGCCAAGTGGAGGACTGCCACATTCCCGCGCTGTTCGAGACGTCTGACCGGCGGGTCGCCAGTGCCCGGGCGACCATTGCGGCGAGCTTCGCGCCCCGCAGTGCCGTCCCCGGGGCCAGCGCTAGCGCTCCCTTCCCGCGGTTCGCGCCAGCCTTGTCGCTGGCAGACGCCGACGTGGGTCTAGGTGCGTGTGGCACGCGGCTGCTGTTCCCGTTTGTTACCAACCAAGCTGGATTTGATACGGGATTGGTGATCACGCACGGTTCCTTGCAGGCCTTGACGGATACCGTGGCCGAACAGGCCGGATCCTGCGACCTGCACTTCTACGGGGTGGGTGGCGACGGCGAGGACGAGTTGCTGGTCCAGTACAGCACGGCGATCGAACCCGGCGAACAGCTGGTGTTTACGTTTTCGGGCGGCAACGCCGCCCGCAACATCATTGGCATGGACCAGTTCCAGGGCTACCTGATCGCAGACTGCGGATTCCCGGGCGCTCGGGGTTACGTATTCATGTCGGACGGCTTCGGCGGCATCGCCGACTTGGCCATGGGCTACTTGGCGACCGTGATTCCTTTTGACGCCGCGGGCAGGCGTCTTCCGATAGGTGGCGATGCTCCCTAGGTCAGTGTCCCTGGATCGGCCCATGCCGAGGTCGGCCCCGGCGCCTCGTTCTCGGAGAATGCGGATCGGCGCCATGTTCCTTGGCGCTGCCGTTGCAAGCGTCGCATCGGCCCAGCTGGGATCGCCCGTTCCCAGCGCCGAGCTCGGCCAGATCCGCTGTTCGGCGACGGCACTGGCACCGTTGGTTAGGATCGAGGGAACCAGCGAACTGGTCGGTGATATCGCGATCACGTGCGAGAACCGCGGCGAGGGCCGAGGTTTCGAACCCAGCGGCTTTCTCGTGGTCGATCTGGCGGTGTCCTTGAGCGTCGGGATTGCGAACCGCAGCGGCTTCGGACTCGGCGCCGATGTCACCGACGCGGTGTTGGTGGTCAACGAAAAGTCCTGCTTGGCCTCGACGAGCGAGCGCTCGTTCGGCGACTGCGGTGCCAACGGGCGCACCGTGCAGGATCCGATGCTCGCGCGTCTCAGCTCAGCGAGCCCGGGACTGCTGCTCTGGTCCGGCGTCGCGCTCCCCATCCCCGGAGCGGCCATCGGCAGCGAGGCCGCGCGGGCGGTCCCGCTAGAGGACTGTGTCGGCCGATACGGAGTCGCGGGCGGGTGTCATCCGACCACCACGAGCGTGCGACTGACCAATATCCGGGTGAACGCCGCCCAAGCAGGCGTCGGCAGCGATGCACGGTCCGGGGCGATTCCAATCGAGGCAGCCGTATCCATGTCGTCGGCAGGGGGAAGCGTTGTGCTTGAGGCGGGAACGCTGCCCGTCGCGCACGCAGCGCCGGGGGTCTCTGCCCTGGCGCGCTCCGTGCAAGCGGGGCGCCTGTGTTCGGAGGGCGAGGCGTTCGGTGAGGTTCGTGTCTTGGAGGGTTTCGCCTCTGCTTTCAAGGCGGTCGCTGGGCACTCACTAGAACCCGGCCGGCCCGGATGGAGGGATGACTACTATCCAACCGCCGCCGGCACGGCTGCCCGGCCGGGTCCGACGCGCCTACGGATCGGTTTTTCTGCCCTGCCCGAGGGCATCTCGATCGCGGCTCCCGTGGCTCCCGTCTGTGCTTCGGAGGGTGGGGCGGCGGGGTTGCGTCTGGGATTGGTCCAAGGGGCGTCGGCGAGTGGCTTGGGCGGTACGGTCGTGCCGGATGGGATGGCCCGCGACGTGCCACTGACGGTGAGCGAGGCTGCCGAGGCCTTCGCGGTCTACCAAGTGCTCGCCACGGACCCTTCCGCGCAAGAGGAATGCAGGATTCAGTTTCGACTGAACCAGTCCGCCACGGACGGCCCCGCCATTCGCGGTGGGCGGGTGACGGTGGACGCCAGTCTCGCCCCGATTGGCCCGGCGGCTAGCGGTGGGCCGCTTGGCGAGGGGCCGCGCTTCGTGGCTCCCGAGCGCGTGCCGCGGCCGTCGTTTCCGGTCGGCGAATGCGGCACCACGCTGTTCTTCCCGTTCGTGACCAACCAGACCACGTTCGACACTGCCGTCGTGCTGGTGAACACCTCTGCTGACCCGCTCGGCACGCGCTATCAGCCGGGCAGTTGCGCCCTGACCTTCCACGGGGTTGGCTTGGAAGGCGAGCAGCCTCCGACTTTTCGCCGCATGTTCGAAATCGACGCGGGCGAGCAGGTCGCCTTCAGACTCTCGAGCGGCAACGCGGCGCGCGGCGTCGATCCCCTGCCGGACTTCCAAGGCTACCTCGTAGCGCAATGCAGCTTCCAGTACGCGCACGGTTTCGCGTTCGTAACCGAACAGGTGGGCGGCGCCTCGGTGCTGGCCCAGGGCTACTTGGCCGAAGTGGTGTCGCAATCCGGCGAGTCTGCGCGTTCCGGTACTGCTCCATAGCGTGCTCTTATTGCTAAATTGGTCCCTATGGAAGGGGTTGATTCTGTCGTCCGCGAAGCCACGCCAGACCGCTCTTCGCAGTCCGCCGATGTAAGGGAGATCGGCCGCAGGGTCGAGGCTGAGGCTCCGGTCTTTGCCGCAGTCCGGCAGGAGCTTGCCCGTGTGATCGTCGGCCAAGAGGGATTGATCGACGGCCTGCTCCTCGCGCTGCTGTGCAACAACCACGTGTTGATCGAAGGCGTCCCCGGCCTGGCCAAGACGCTGTCGGTGACGACCTTGGCTAGGACACTGCAGGCATCGTTCCAGCGCATTCAGTTCACGCCCGACCTGCTGCCGGCCGATCTGGTCGGCACCATGATCTACTCGCCGAGCGACGGCGCTTTCAGCACCAAGAAGGGCCCGATCTTCGCAAACATCGTGCTGGCCGACGAGATCAACCGCGCGCCGGCGAAGGTGCAAAGCGCCTTGCTGGAGGCCATGCAGGAGCGCCAGGTAACGATAGGCCCCCAGAGCTACCCGCTCGAGGATCCGTTCTTGGTTCTGGCCACTCAGAACCCGATCGAGCAGGAGGGCACCTATCCGCTGCCCGAAGCTCAGGTGGATCGCTTCATGCTCAAGCTCCGGGTGGATTACCCGGAGCGCAAGCACGAGCTGCAGATCCTGCGTCGAATGGCTCGCTCCACAGTGAAGCACGAGGTCGCGCCCGTGCTGTCTCCCGGGGATGTGGTGCGCCTGCGAGAGCTTGCCGACACAGTCTACATGGATGCGAAGATCGAGGAGTATATCGTCGACCTGATCGAGGCCACGCGCAATCCGGCCGAGGCGAACCTTGACATCGGGGAGTGGATCCGGCACGGCGCTTCCCCGCGCGCCACGATCTATCTTGCGATGGCCGCACGGGCGCACGCGATGCTGCAGGGCCGGGGCTATGTCATTCCTCAAGACGTCAAGTCGGTCGCGCCGGATGTGCTCAGGCACCGGGTCATGGTGACCTACGAGGCCGAAGCGGAAGAGCTGACTTCCGAAGACATAGTCCAGCGAGTGCTAGATGGCGTGGAGGTGCCGTAGCCTCGCCGGGGCTCTGGGCGCGGCCGAGCTCAAGGTGCGCAGCAAGCGCCCGCCGGGCCCGCTAGCCCGACGATGCTAGCCACGGCAAGCCAATACCTAGCGTTTCTCGACCAATTGGCGGGGATTGATGCCAAGTCTCCGGATGACCAGGGCAGACGGGTCGAAGCGAGTTCGATGTGCCGATTGGTGCTGGGTTTCAACGAGTGTGGTCCCTCCTGCCTACTCATACCTCAACGCCACCGCGGGATCCAACCTCGCCGCCTGACGTGCCGGCACCCAAGTTGCACCTAGGCCGATTCCGACTAGGACCACTGCGAGGACCAGATACGTCGCCAGGTCAGTTGCACTCAATTCGTAGAGCAACGCCCTGGCGAACCGCGATGCCCATAGTGCGCTAGGCACGCCTAGGGCAAGACCAATCGAAATCAACACCGCGCCCTCCCTCATTACCTGCCCGAGCACCTGGGCATAACCTGCGCCTAAGGCAATTCGAACCCCGATCTCGCGCTTTCGGGTCGCTACGGCAAATGCAATGACGCTGTATAGTCCCACTGCCGCCACGACCACTGACAGAAGACCGAAGAGCAGCGTCAGAAACGCCATCAAGCGATCGAGCATCATGGTCCGGCCGAGTTGCGCAGCCATCGTGGTTGCGTCAGCTACCGGCACCTCCGGAGCAACAGCGCGGACTTCGCGGAGGAGTGCGGGGAGCGTGGGCCCCGTCCCGTCCGCCACGCGAACGTGCAAGACAAAATGCGGTCGCGTGTTCTGGAAGAAGGGGAGATACACGGCGGCCTCAGCGTTTCCTCTAGGAGACTTGCGCTTCACATCCCTGACCATCCCGACGATCTCATGATCTGCGCCCTTTTCCCAGCCCACCATGGCGTGTTTGCCGATCGGGCTCTCGCCGGGCCAAAGAGACCTCGCAGCTTGCTCGTTTACGATTGCCACTTTCTTCGAAAGGCCGTCATGAGGAGAGAACGCCCTTCCCATCAGCACTGGTGTATCGATCACTCTGAAGTAATCGGCTCCAATCCAATTCGCGTCGAACGAACGGCGCTCGAAAGGTCTGTGCCCCGGAAGGCTGACGCGCGTCAGAGCGATGCCGCCGGAAAGCGGACTGATGAACCCGGCGCTAGCAGCAACCACTCCGGGCATGCTGCGGGCCCGATCAACTAGCTGTTCCGCAAGCTGGTTGCTTGCCGCCGCGGTGAGACCGGAGGTCCCCGGGTCCAGGGTCAGCAGCAACAGATGATCGGGATTCAACCCAAGATCGACTGACTTGAGATTGTGCAACGAGCGTAGAAACAGTCCGGCTCCGACCAGCAGCACCAGCGACAAAGCGACTTGCACCACCACCAATAGCTTGTTGAAGGGAAGCCGCCTTGGAAGGCGCAGACTGGTGCCGCCTTTGAGCGCAGGCCCTGGATCTACACGCGCAGATCGTAGAGCTGGCGCGATGCCGCAACAGATGCTGACCAGCGCCGAGACTGCCAGCGTGAACAGGAACACTCGCCAGTTTGGGCTCACATCGAGGATCAGTTCGCCACCCCCGATTTGCCGGGGTGCCAGCGCCAGCAGCGCATTGTCCGTCCAGTAAGCCAGTCCAATTCCAAGGGCGGCTCCGCAAATTGCCAGCAATGTGTTTTCTGCAAGCAGTTGCCCGGCCAGATGCACCCGTCTGGCCCCCAAGGCCAGCCGTATTGCGATCTCCTTCGTTCGGGCGGAGGTGCGCGCCAGAAGGAGGTTTGTGACGTTGGCGCATACGATCAGCAGCACGATTCCGACCATTCCCATCAAGTACAGAAGCGGCTTCTCGTACTGTGTTCGCAGTGCCGAAAACCCCTGGCCCCCCGGACGAAGCCCCACCTTGAACTCGGAGGGCTCGCCAGAGGCAGGTTCGGGTGCGATCTGACGATAAAGCACATCAAGCGAGGCCTGGGCTTGGGATCTGCTGACGTCCTGTTTCAGCCTGCCGAAAGTACGCACCGGGAAGGAAAGATAGTTGGACATTCCCGCCGCTCGGAGCGGGATGCTGATATCCAATCGCGAATCCTCGGACATGCCGAGGAACTCCTTTGGCGTGACGCCGATAACGGTGAACGAATGTGTGTTCACTCGAACGCGGCGCCCGATCACGCCAGGGTCCCCGCCGAATCGCCGCTGCCAGAGTCCGTGACTGATCACGCAAATTGCGGGTGATACGGGAAGGCGATCGTCGTCCGGAGTTAGCACTCGTCCGAGTACGGCATCCACGCCCAGGGTTTCGAAGAAGGATCCCGAAACCAGCATTCCGCTCACGCGTTCTGCGATTCCATCGCTCGACAGCGTTATCGGGGGAAATGTCGCCGCGGCGAATTCCTCCAGGACAGAATTCCGTTCGCGGATCTGCCTGTAGATGTCCCGCGGAATCATGTAGCGGCTGGAACCGTCCGAATCGTCGACGAAGAAGAGCACCAGCCCATTGGGCTCTGGCACGGGCAGCGTTCGCGTCCGCACCGCATTCATGAGGCTGAAGATAGCCGTGTTCGCTCCGATTCCCAGAGCCAGCAAGGCGACGACCGTGATCGTGAACCCCGGGCTCTTGCAAAGGCGCCGTCCCGCAAGATGCAGACCTGCTAGGGCATCACCAATCCGTGCCACGAGCGAATCCATCAAGGAATCTTACTCCCGGCGAGATCCCTGTGCCCGTGCCGTGTCGCACAAGGCGCAAGTTCCTGGCCTGCGGGGTTGGCGCGGCACCAAGGCCTACGAAGATGGAGGGTGAGCGCAGATGCTCGCATCTCCACTTCAGCGGTGACTGTCGGCAAGGCTTGCCCGGAGAACGCATGGCTCAGTAGGACGCCGGCTGCCATCGGGGTCGTTAGGGCCCGCCAACGGGACGCTTGCTGAGTGCGGCGGCCCGCGAAGCCTATCGATCGAGTATCGTATTGTTCGATGACGCACGGCGCTGGCAAGGCCATGCGCCGATCCGATTCGGGCATGAACCGCCGATTCCTCAGACATGCCGTTGCCTTCCTGACGATCGGGACTGCTGCCCAGGCCCAGCCTGCGGCACCGAATCCGTTCGGCCCCGGCGAGGCGTGGGGAAGCCTTCCGGCCGGTCGCAGCTGGGGCTCCACCAGCGCGATCTATCCGCACCGAGACGAGCACGGGCGGTTCACGGGCAGGATTTGGGTGGCCGAGCGCTGCGCCGGGAGCAATTGCCGCAGCAGCGATTTGGATCCGATCCTGCTGTTTGAGGCCGACGGCAAGCTGATCCGCAGTTTCGGGTCGGGTATGTTCATCTGGCCGCACGGGATTCATGCCGACCACCAAGGCAATCTCTGGGTGGCCGACGCCGTGCACACCGATTGCAAGACCGGCGGAGAGGAAGGCCGGGGCCATCAGGTGCACAAGTTCAGCCCGGACGGCGAACTCCTGCTGAGCCTCGGAACGGCGGGCGTGGCTGGCGAGAGTGAGGCTGCCTTCAGCTGCCCGTCCGATGTCGCTGTCGCTCGCAACGGGGACATCTTCGTCGGCGACGGGCACAATCACGGCCACGGCGGCAACAACCGCATCGTCAAGTTCCGCAGCGATGGCAAGTTTATCGAGGCTTGGGGCAGCGCCGGATCCGAGGCTGGACAGTTCAGCGGCATCCACGCTTTGGCCGTCGACTCGCAAAACCGCTTGTTTGTCGGCGACCGCGCGAACCAGCGGATCCAGATCTTCTCGACCGACGGCACGCATCTGGCGACTTGGACACAGTTCGGATCGCCCAGCGGGATCTTTATCGATTCGGACGACACGCTCTATGTGGCCGATTCCGATTCGGGATTCGATCCCGACGGTGCCGGCCAGCCCAGGAACCCGGGCTTCGCGCGCGGGATCTACATCGGCGACGCCCGCATGGGAGTCTTGCGTGCATTTATCCCCGATCCGCGCCCGGATCTCAGCAGGGTCACCAGCGGGGCGGAGGGGGTGGCCTTTTCCGGCGGGTCCGTATTCGGCGCGCAAGTGGGCGGCTCCCGAGGGGTGCTGCGCTATCCCGGCCCGGAGTGATCTCGCGCCCCTCGGCAGGACTCGGCTGCGCTTGCGCGATTTCATGCTAAGTTCGATGGATACTGACCGCCCAGTGCCTCGGCCGGGCCCTTGTCCCGCCCAGTATCCGGCGGCCTGGCGGCCGGATCCGCTCCGGGCTGTGGGCAGCGCGATCCCGAGACTCCCAAGCTAGCGCCCCAACTTTCGCGAATCTCCTGCGAGCCCGAACACGCCCATGGACGTCAAGGAGTTCACCCGCAACGTCGCCAAGAAGATCCGGCTGATCGAGATCCAGACTGACAGGGCCGTCGACGACGTGCTGGCGGGCGAGTACAGCAGCGTCTTCAAGGGCAGCGGGATGGAATTCGACGAGGTGCGCGAGTACGCGCCCGGAGACGAGATCCGCAGCATCGACTGGAACGTCACGGCGCGCATGGGCCGCCCTTTCGTGAAGCGCTATGTCGAAGAGCGCGAACTCACGGTGTGGCTGGTGGTGGACCTGTCGGCATCGGGCGCGTTCGGCAGTCGCAGCCAGCTCAAGAACGAGGCCGCGGCAGAGTTTTGCGCGCTGCTCGCCTTCGCCGCCATCCGCAACAACGACAAGGTCGGCCTGATCGTTTTCACGGAATCGGTCGAATTGGCAATACCTCCCAGCAAGGGGAGGACCCACGTGCTGCGCCTTATCCGGGAGCTGCTGCGCTTCCAGCCACGCGGCTGCGGCACGGCGCTTTCCGTCGCGCTGGAGTATCTCGGCCGCGTCACGCACAAGCGCGGCATCGTGTTCTTGGTTTCGGACTTTCTTACTGACGGCACGCTCGAGGAGACCAGCGGGAAGCAGTTGCGGATCCTCGCCCGGCGCCACGACTTGGTCGCCGTCGCGGTGTGCGACGAGCGCGAGCAGGAACTGCCTGACGTGGGGCTGGTCGAACTCGAAGATGCGGAAACCGGTGAGTGTGTCTTGCTGGACACCTCGAGCGCACGCGTCCGCCGCGACTACGCCGCGCGGTCGCGGGAGCGCGTCGAGCAAAGACGCGCGTTCTTCCGCACCACCGGCATCGATGAAGTCGAGGTGCAGACCGGACATGACTACGTCCGCGACCTGCGGACGCTGTTTCGCAAGCGCGGGAGGCGGAAATGACGCCGGCGGAGCGCACTCTGGGCCGCCGGCGAGCCGCGAGGATCGGCGCATGCTTGGCCGTGGCGCTGGCGTCGGCGTGGTCGTCGTGCGCCAACGGGGGCGGAACCCAGGACCTCGAGCCGGCGATCGCGGAGACCTACGAGGCCGAGGGCGGGCGACTGGAGCTCACGCTGGACCGTTCCTCTCTCACCACTGCAGAGAGCGCTTTGCTCAGGCTGGCCGTCGAGGCTGACGAGGGCGTTGCCGTAGCCTTCCCGGACTCCGGGGACGGTTTCGGAGAGTTCGCGGTGGAGCGCGACGAGCAGGTGTCGGAGCGGCTCTTGGACGGAGGACGAGTGGAACGCGTCCGCGAATACGTCCTGCAGCCGTTCCTGCCGGGCGAGTACGAACTCCCGCCGCTGACAGTGACGCTCAACGGTTCTGATTCAATTTCTTCGGAGGCGTTGACGATCCCCGTCGAGAGCGTCTTGCAGGATCCCGAAACGGCTGACCTGCTGGACATCGCTGAGCCGCTCGACATACCGGCGCCCTGGTGGTGGTGGGCCTTGGGGACGCTGCTGCTGGCCGTCGCGGCGGTTGCAGGCTTGTGGTGGTGGAAGCGCCGCAAGGAAAAGCTGTCGGCACCGCGAGTCGTGCCGCCTCATGAGATCGCATTGACCGCCTTGGACGCGCTGCTGTCGGAGGGGCTGCTTGCTAGCGGCGCCGTCGAACTGTTCTACTTGCGGCTCTCGGACATCGTGCGGCACTACATCGAAGACCAGTTCTCGTTACGCGCGCCCGAGCAGACGACGGAGGAATTTCTCGCAGCGATGTCGCGCGGCCCGCACATTCGCCGCGACCACCAAACGCTGCTGCGCGACTTTCTGTACCGGGCTGACATGGTCAAGTTTGCGAAGTTCGTGCCCGCCGCCGAGGAGACGGGCGGCGCGGTGGAGGCGGCGCGGCAGTTCATCGAACAGTCCGTCCCGACGGGCGTGCTATCCGCAGAGGCGGGATCTGGCTAGCGATCTCCGATCACAGCAGCCTGCGCAAGATCTTGCCAGCTGGCGAGCGCGGGATCGCGCCGACGAACTCGACCTCCCTCACCTGCTTGTATCCGGCGACTTGGGACTTGACGTGCGCCTGCACTCTATCGCCGCTCAGAGACTTGCCCGGATGCAGGCTGACGTACGCCTTCGGGCTCTCGGCGCCGTGGGCGTCCCTCACGCCGACCACGGCGACGTCGCGGACTTCTGGCAGTTCCAAGATCACCGACTCTAACTCTGCGGGCAACACTTGGAAACCCTTGTACTTGATCATCTCGCGCTTGCGGTCCACGATATGCACGCGTCCCAGCTCGTCTATGTGGCCGATGTCCCCCGTGTAGAACCAACCGTTGCGCAAGGCGACGGCGTTCTCCTCGGGGGCAGCGTGGTAGCCCTGCATGATGTTCGGGCCGCGCAGGGCGAGTTCCCCCGTTTCGCCGGTTGGCAGCTCGTGGGTGCCTGTCGCTAGATCGAAGATCGCCGCGTCCATGCCCGCCACCGGCAGGCCGGCGGTCTCGGCGACATCAAACGAAGCTTCTGTCGGGTTCGTCGTTGCGATTCCCGATGTCTCCGTCATGCCATACCCTTGCCGCACGGTGATGCCGGTAATCTCCACGAAGCGGTGCACGGCGGGCAAGGGAACCGGGGCGGCCCCGATGTTGACCCATTGGAGAGACGACAGGTCCCTGTCCCTGAGATCGTCCCGCGAGAGCATGGCGAGCAGCACCGGTGGCACCAGCGGCAGGCTGGTGATGCGATCCCGCTCGATGCTGTCGAGGCAGTCGTCCATGTCGAAGCGCCGGCGCAGGTGCAGCGTGCCGCCGGTGGTGAGCAAGGCATTCATCACCACGTTGAAGCCGTAGATGTGATAGAGCGGCAGGAAGACATAGCTGCGCCCCTGCTCCTCGAACATCGCAGCTCGCGAGAACACCAATTGCCGGATGGCTGCGGCGAGATTGCCTTGGGTCAGCTCGATGCCCTTGGAGAATCCTGTCGTGCCGCTCGAGTAGGGCAAGAAGACCACGTCCCGGTCGGGATCAGTCGCTTGCTCCGGCTCCGAATCCGGCGCCGAACGCCAGAATCCGGGCTCCAGTTCGATGACCTCGCAGCCTTGGATCTGATCCCGGCACTCTTGAAGCCGCGGCAGCAGGATCTTCTCGGCGAAGACCACAGATGCGCCCGAGTTCGTGACCTGGTGGACCAGCTCGCGACGCTTGTAGCTCGAGTTGAAGGGCGTGAAGACCGCCCCGCTCGCGAGAATCCCGTAGCCGGCGGTGACGAAGTCGAACGAGTTCCGGCTGAACACGCCGACCACCGAGCCCTTACCGATGCCTCGGGCTTGCAGTGCGTTCGCGAAGCGGTTAGCACGGCGGCGGTTCTCTTCAAAGGTCAGTATCTCGCCGCTCTCGCCGACGATAAAGGCCCGCTTGCCGTACGCGGCCGCCGCGTCACGCACGATCGAGGGCACCGTAGCCCCCTCCATGGCGATCTGGGTAACGGTGGATGGCCGCCCGCGCATTGCCAACGCCATCCGATCAAGGCCTGCGAAAGTCCGGGCTCGGGGTCGGGCCGTTCTCAAGCCATGTCTCGAACCAAGAAATAAATGCTTGCCTGTCCTGGTCTCGCTCGGCGCTCAATGGGACTGCGAAAGTCACCGGGTCGAGACCCCTGTACTGTGCCGCCCACTTGATCACCCAAGGGTAGGGGAAGCGCATCAGCTGCTGCAAGAACTGCTCGAAATGCGTCGCCGCGGCAGAGAAAGCATCCTCGTTGCCGAAGGTCTCGAAAACGGCCCGGATGGCTTCTGGAACCACGCTGGCCGGGCCGGAAATGGCGGCATCGGCCAAGCCTTGGCGCAAGGACTCCGCCAGCCACGCGTCGTGGCCTTGCACTCGCACGCTGGCAATGCCGGCTTGGGAGAGTCGCCGCAGGATCTCCAAGCCCCCGCTCGAATCCTTGATGCCGATGAGGTGCGTCTCGCTGCCGATTAGCTCGGCGACGACTTCCGCATCGAGCGGGCTGACGAAGCCAGCAAGGTTGTAGAGCATCGTCGGACCGCCGATCGCCCTGGCCGCGGAGCGAAAGAACGGCAGCAGGTCGCGGGCTTCGTAGCGATAGAAGTGCGGTGGCGGCAGCAGGACCGCGTCCGCCCCCCTGTCGAGCGCATGTCGCGCTAGGTCCACCGAATCCCGAAGCGAGCCGGAGCCGACGCCGACCACCAATTTCGCCTTCGCTTTGGGCACCCAGGCCAAGTGCTCGACGATCTCTTTCCGCTGCGCGAGCGTGAGGTCGGAGTACTCGCCAGTCCCGCCGCACGGCACGATTCCGCTGGCACCTTGCGAAATCACCCAATCGGTATTGCGTGCGAGGGCCGCAAAGTCGATCGAGCCGTCCTCTCGACGGGGCGTGTGCAACGCCGCTGCGAATCCCGCCAGTTTTTCCGACATGAACCGAGATTTTATCTGATCCGGGCGTTTGCCATGCCCCGGGGATTCCTGGCGGATGCAGGCCGGCACTGCGCTCAGCGTGCTTCCGCTGCTTCGGTCGGCTGGGCACTCGACCCTGCAGTCGCTGGCCCAAGCTGCCGTTTGACGCAGTGAGCCATCTATTTTGATCGTCTTATATGTTGCTTTTGTTTTATCGAGCGCTAGCACGACTGGCGAGGCCTTGGTCGCGCTAGTGCCATAGTCCCGCGTCAGACTATGATCAATATTCAGGGGCAAATCCGCTGATGAGACCGTCCCGCCGAGATTGGCTTCGCACGGGCATGCATGCCCTGGCAGCCCCGATCATCATGACCCCCAACGCTCGCGCCTATTCCATTGACGAGATCGAAGAGCGCTTGGCGCGCGGCTCGCAAATCGAGGGCGTGACCAAGCAGGACCTGCCAACGCCATCGTTGTTGTTGGACCTTGACGCGTTCGAGGCGAATCTGCAGCGCATGACCGAGCATGCCAAGACCGCTGGCGTCGACCTGCGGCCGCACGCCAAGACCCACAAGTGCTCCGAAATTGCCAGGCGTCAGGTCAGCCGGGGGGCGCTGGGGGCTTGCGTCGCGACGATCCGCGAGGCGGAGGCAATGGCGGCGGCCGGGATCGGCGGCTTGCTGTTGACTTCTGAGGCTGTCGGTCCGAACAAGGTTCACCGACTGGTGCGCTTGGCCGGGCGTCAGCCCGACACGATGGTCGTGATCGACCATCCGGACAATGCCGCGGAACTGGACGAAGCGGCCGGTGCGGCCAAGATCCGGCTCAACACGCTGGTCGATATCGACCCGCTCGGCAGGCGCACCGGCATTCCGCCCGGACCGGCGGCCGTGCAGCTTGCCGAAACCATCGATCGATTGGCCAACCTGCGCCTGAGGGGGGTTCACGGCTACTGCGGCGCCTCCTCTCACGTGAAGGGATTTCAGGCGCGCAAGGAGCATTCGGAGCGCTACATGGGGCCGGTCCTCGAGAGCTTCGCAGCGATGCGGCGCAAGGGGCTGCCCGCCGAGATCATGTCGGGCGCCAGCACTGGCACGTACAACATCGATTCCGCCCTCGACGGCATGACCGAACTGCAAGTCGGTTCCTATGCCCTGATGGACGTCGACTATCGGATCATTGGCGGCAGGAGCGGCGACGTCTACGATGACTTCCACAACGCGCTGCATGTCTTGGCCACCGTAGTCAGCAAGGTTCACGACGACATCGCCACCGTCGATGCAGGCCTGAAGGCGTTCGCGACCGACCGCAACTTTGGCCCGGAGGTCGCCCGCCCAGCCGGGCTGACCTATGCGTTCCGCGGCGACGAGCACGGTGCGCTAACGCTGGCCGATGCCGAGCGAGAGATCGTTCTGGGGGACAAGATCGAGCTCGTCGTTCCCCACTGCGACCCGAACGTCAACCTCTATGACCGGATGTACTGCGTGCGGGGTGACTCCGTGCAGGAAGTCTGGAAGGTTGACGCCAGAGGCCACATCTGAGCGAGATGCGCAGCGTTTCCCTCCCTCAGGCCGAGTTGCCGGACATCCGGCCGCTGTTCGCGGACTTGCTCTCCAGCTTTTCCCGCGTCGGCCAGTTCTATCCCCACCCGCCGTCGCTGGCCGCCGCCCAGGCCGCGGCGAGCACGGCCCGTCTGGAGCCCGACCACCGCAAGGCACTGGTGGCTGCGCTCGCCAGCCAGAACAGGGATCGTGACGGCGACGTGCAATCCAGCTTGGATCGGCTGGCCCAGCCCGGCACGGTGGTCGTGGCCACGGGCCAGCAAGTGGGCTTGCTGGGCGGCCCGGCGTTTACGCTCTATAAGGCGCTGACGGCGGTGCGTTGCGCCGAAGAGCTGACGCGCCGCGGCACTCCCGCCACGCCGGTTTTCTGGCTCGCGACCGAAGACCACGACCTCGCGGAAGTGAACCATGCGTGGGCGCACTCGGTTGCGGAGGGCCCGCAGAGAATCGAGGCGCGCAGTGCCGGCGCGCCCGGCGCAGCCGTCGGCTCGGTCAAGATCAGCGACCCGCGCCTGAGCGAGTTCGAGGCCTGCTGCGAGGGCTTGCCGTACGCAGCCGAGGCGGTCGCGCTGGCTCGCAGCGCCTATGCCGATGGCGCTGGATTCGGACGCGGGTTTCAGCGGCTCTACAGCAAATTGCTGGAGGGCACCGGAATCCTGTTTCTCTCGCCGATGGAGGCGGGGATCCGCCAACTGACCGTTCCCGTGCTGCGCAACGCGATCAAGCGCGCGCCGGAGCTGGCCGATGCCTTAATCCGCAGGGGCGGAGGGCTGAAATCCGCCGGCTACCACGAGCAGGTTTACGTCCATGAATCGACATCGCTACTGATGCTCTTCGAAGGCGCCGAGCGCATCGCCCTCAAGCGCAAGAACAGCTCGTTCTTGTCGGAATCCCGGGCCTACAGCGCCGACGATCTCGTGGATCGGCTGGAGGGTGCGCCGCTCCAGGTCTCGCCGAGCGCACTGTTGCGACCGGTGATGCAGGACTTCTTGCTCCCTACTGCAGCGTTGATCGCGGGGCCTTCCGAAGCGGCTTATCTGGCGCAATCGGCAGTGCTATACGACAGATTGCTCGAGCGCATGCCGGTCGTGTTGCCTAGGGCCTCGTTCACAGTGCTGGATGCGGCAACTCGGAAACTCTTGGAGAAGTACGGCTTGACGGTGGCCCAGTGTCTCGCTCCGAGGCAGGAATTCGAGAGCTTGATCGCGAATTCGCTCGTGCCGCCGCCCCTGCATGACAAGCTTGCGGCGAGCCGAGCCGCGATCGGAGGCCGGCTCCAAGAAATGGAGTCAGCTCTTCGCGAGTTCGATCCTACGCTTGCGGCGAGCTTTGGGCGGTCGCGAAAGAAGATCGAGTACCAGTTGGAGAGGGCTAATGGCAAGGTGGCGCGAGAAGCCTTGCGGCGGGCGTCGACGGCGCGACGCCATGCGGCAAGGCTGGCCGACTGGATCTACCCGAATGAGAACTTGCAGGAGCGTGTCCATTGCGTGCTCTCGCTTGTCGCGAAGTTCGGACCTCGGTTCGTCGACGAAATCCGCGCCGAGATCGAACCCGAAACTGCAGACCACAAGGTGCTATTTCTTTAGGAATTATCAATCTGAGTTGACGAGCCGACGAGCCTGCCAGATTCCTCTACCGTCATCTGAGTGACGGTAATGACACGCCGGGTGGCAGGATTGCAACAGCGTTCCACTTTCCGACGCAGTTCAAGCGCCCGAAGACGCTCTACGCCTACGCCGTGATCACAGGGTTCGTCACGATGAGGACTTTCTGATGCTCCCCGACGCCATGTCAATCGGCGGGGGAATCGCCGTCGGCTCGCCCGTAGTCGCAGTGGTTTTCGCGCTCCGGCAGACCTGCCTGTGGGCGCGCGAAGCAATCAAGGTCAAGCCCGACTACTTCGATACCGACCGCCCTTGAGCGTAGTCGGGTCATTCCGCGCTAGCGGGGTCCGTCCGGCCCTCGACCACGAGGCCCCGGCCCACCGCCCGAAGCGCCTTGCCAATACGGTCGATGCGGGAACGGCGGTTCGGGGCGATCAGGCGACCCACGGTGGTATCAGACAGCCCCAGCCGTTTCGCTAGCGCGCGCTTGGTCACGCCCCGGTCCCGCATCGCGGTGTACAGTTCCAGCTTGGCCGCCGTCACCGGGTCCACCGCGACGACCTCCTGACCGTCCATGACGGGGCTCGGAACGGGGATGGGTTCCCGCATTTCGACGTACATCCCGAGCGCCCCTGCGAGCGCCTCCTCGGCCAGCTCCAACGCGTCGGCACGGTCGTCAGCGCCGGTGTTGGCGCCGACCACGTCCGGGAAGGAAACGACGAACGCGCCGTCCTCGTCCCGCTCGATCCTGCATGGATAGGCATATCGCATTTTAGAAGTCCTCCTTCTGGATCCCGAGGTCTCGGAGCATGTTCCGCAGCAGGCCCATGCTGAGCTCGGTGCGCTTGACCATGGTCCGCTTGCGGCCGAGGTACAACTGGCCGTGGCTCCCCTTGCCCTTGGCCTGCTCGAACCGGAAGTCCAGGCCGTTCCTTGCTGCGTACCGCTTGGCGCGTCTCATGAACTCCCTACCGTTCATATCTATAGCATAGCGGATAGAATCGCGGAAAGAAAGTATTTAAGGAGAAAAAATCGGTAAAACTCGCCTAATAACGCTATTTTTTGCCCGTTTGCACGATCTTGCCAGATTCCGTACGAGAGAGGCGTCAGTCCAAGCGGAGAAAACGCGATGAGACGCCCCGACTACGCCGACGCCACGCCCGAGGACCTCGCCCGCGCCCTGATGCCGCCTAGGAACGCGCCCTGGACGACAGCCCGTTATCGGCGATCAGGTCGCGGCACATCAGCCTCCTCGCGACAAGACCGGCAAACAGCACCGTCATCTTCGCAAGGGTCCCGGAGTCGCGCACGTCATGATACCCGTTCTGTGCGCCTTGCCGGGCCAGTTAAGTGCTTTACCTGCCATGATTTGCCCTCTGCGTTGGAAGCGGAATCCGGCAGCCTTGTCAAGTCAGATTGATAATTTCCTTTCGGTAGTCGCCGCTGTGCTGCTTAGCTGGCTAGCTCGCCCAGAGCCCCCGAGACCGCTGCCACGGTGGCTGGCGGGGCAGCCAGCAAGGGCAGCCGCGGGATGCCGCCGTAGCAGCTGCGCAAGTCCAAGGCGCACTTGAGAGCCGGTACCCCGTGCGCGTGCAGCAGCCTGTCGAGTTCGAGTGCCCGCGCGACTAGGTCGGCGGCCGCGTCGTGCTCGCGCGTGCGGATCGCCTCTTCGATCGACAGGGCGTAGAACGGCACGGCGGCGGCAACTGCAAGCACCGCTGCGCGGGCACCGTTCGAGAGGCCCTGCACGATCGCTCCCAGATCGCGCACAAGGATCGAAAAGTCCGGACCGCACATGCTCGCCGCGGTCTCGATCTCCTCCGCGGTGCCGCCCTCTACCAGCGCTCCGACAATCGCCGGGTGCGCTGCTAGCGAAGCCAACCGTTGCGCCGCCACGCCAGCGGTGCCGCCCAGCCTTGCCTCGACCACCACGGGCAGGGCTGACTTGTCAGCGACGGCGCGAAAGAACAGTTCCGCAGCATCGGCTTGCGGCGCCATCGCGCTCACATCCGGGGCATCCAGCACGGCACATGCGCAACCTGCCGCCTCCGCCGCCGCGACGGCCTCGCGGGCTTGCGTGACGCCGTATCCGGAAATCGCGGCTAGCACCTGCACGTCCGCACCTGCGAGGGCAGCGACTCGCTGCCAGATATCCGCCCGTTCTGAAGCCGAGAGCAGCGATCCTTCTCCCCAGCGGTCGCAGGCTAGGAAACCCGACAGCTGGGTTCGGCGGAGCTGTGCGAGGTTGTGCTCGACCTTGGACCAATAGATGTTCCCTCGGTGGTCGAACGGAGTGACTAGCGGGGCGTAAATGCCGCGGAATCGCATGCGCGCAAGGAATCTATTCTAGCGTCGGGCAATCGAGTGGCTGTTTGCATGCACGGCCTCCTACCGGCGCGGCGGCCCCGGCCTGCGGGCAGATCTCGTCGATTTCGCTCGCCGGGAGCATGCCGCGGCGCCATAACGGCTAGGCGTGTGCTAGCCTTCATGCAGCAGGTGGCTTCTGTAGGCTGAGTGAGGAGGCGGTGTAATGCGCGTTCCCAGATTGATCCCAGTGATAACCTTGGCTCTCGCTGCGGCCGTAGCGCTGTCCGGGCAGGCGCAGCGCGGCGGCAACACAGGTGGCGGCAACACAGGTGGCGGCAACAGCGGCAACACCGCCGGTGGCCGCGGCGATACCGGGCAAACGCAGAACCAAGGTGGCTTGAACAACAACACCCGCCGGAACGATCCGTTCGGCGGGCAGCAGAATGATCCGTTCGGCGCGCAAGCGAGACCGTTGTATCTGAACGGGCGAGTCCTGACCAACGACGGATTGCCGCCCAGCGAGCCGGTGGTGGTGCAGCGGGTCTGCGTTGGTAACACTTTCCCCGAGGGCTATACCGACAGCAAGGGGAGATTCAGCTTCCGGGTGGGCGGCGATGCTACCTTGCTGACCAGAGATGCCAGCGTCTCAGGCGCGGGGATATCCCAGGGGTCGCTGATGAGCGGCGGGGCCTATACCGCCGTCGGCGTTCGCCAGGTTGGCATGGGGCGCTTCGATCTCAGCGCCTGCGTGTTGCGAGCGGAATTGTCCGGCTATCGCTCCGATGACTTGCAACTCGGAATGTACAGCGTCATGGAGAATAACGATGTCGGCACGATCGTGCTGCATCGGATCGAGGGCCTGCTCGGTGACGTGGTCAGTGCTCTGACTCTCAAGGCGCCGAAGGCCGCGCAAAAAGCCTACCAGAGCGGCCTGCGCGAGATGCGCAAGAAGAAGCCGAACTACAAGAAGGCCATAACGCAATACACTAAGGCGGTTGGCCAATATGACGAATTCGCGGCCGCATGGGCAGCGATGGGCGACGCCAAGCTGGCGTTGGAGGACGCAGCCGGGGCGAAGGAAGCGTATTCCAGGGCTGTCGACGCCGATCCCAAGTACCTAAAGCCGTACGAGCCGCTGATCAAGATGGCGGTGGACCAGAGCGATTGGGCGGGCTTAGAGACATGGGGTAGTGCGTATCTCGACTTGAATCCGAACGCGGGCAACGTTCGCTTCCTCACGGCTGTGGCCGCCCTCAACGCCGGCAAGCCGGAGAAGGCCGAGGAAATGGTGCTGGCGATGCAGGCCAGCGAAGACTCCAAGAGGTATCCCCAGAGCTACCAGATCATGGGAATGATCCACGAGCAGCGCGCCGAGTTCGAGAAGGCGGCGGGCCAGTACCGCTCGTTTATCGGAGCCACGAACGAGCCGGAATCGCAAAACGTGCAAAGCGTGATGCGCAAGCTGCACGAGTGGCAGATGCTGGGCGTGATCCAAGCTTCCGAATAGCAGCATGCGCCGCTGCAGTACCGGCCTGTTCGGACCTGTCAGGCGTCGGAGCGTACCCACCCGTGCGCGGCGTTGTCAGGTTCCAGCTTGCGGGCTAGGTAGCTGGCCTTCATCGTGCTGAGCGCGTCGGCGCGGATAGCCTGTCTGGCCAGCGTCGGGTCTACGCCGTAGATCCCGGCGGCATTGAGGCCGAAGATGCGCGCCTTGTCCTGCTCGGTGAGCTTGGCGTAGCCGAACTTCTCGCAGATCTCGTCGCTGATCTGGAACCGCTTGAACGCTTCGATGCACCACTGAGGCGAGCCCCACCAAATGCAGTCGGTGCCCCACAGCACCTTGTCGGCCCCGTAGTGCTTGATGTTCTTGCCCATCAGGTGCATGCACATCACCGGATGTGAGACCGCCAGCGTGGCGAAGGCGCTGCCGATCTCGCAGTAGACGTTGTCCAGGCCCGGATTGCGTCGCTTGATGTCCATCAAGATCTCGTGCCAGGCGAAGTCTCCCGTGCTCGGGTCGAAGAAGCCCGGTTCCGAGAACGCCGGCTCCGTCGGGCCGTGCTTGAGGGCCGAGTGATAGATGACGAAGGTGAAGTCCGGGTTCTGTAGCGCCGCCCGCTCCACGTCCTTGGGATTGGCCAGGTGCCCGAAGCGGCGCGACTGCGACGCGAAGCCCTTGTGCACGCTCACCGTGGTCTGGCCGAGTTCCCGCGCCACCTCGTAGAAGTAGGCGGTGGCGTCGTCGTCTAACTGGAAGCCGCGGCCGGTCCGCGCCGGGTCGAAATGGCAGTACAGCTTCCACGATGCGCTGCCGTACTCCTGCACCTCGCGGGTCATCTGCTCCTTGAGGGCCACACGGTCCTGGCGGTTCGTGACGGGGTCCCAATAGTGGTTCGGAGCGCAGTTGCTCTGCGACAGCGCGCGCTGGCCGCCGGCGAGCTGGTTGATGTCCTCGCGGCGTCCTGCCATCAGCCAGCTTGGCAAGATGCCTCCGCCGCGCACTAGCAAAGGGTCGACGGGATTCCCGCTGGCGGCGTTCGCCTCCAGCGCCGCGCGTTCCTCGGAAGGGCTCTTCTCCCGGCCGGGCACGCCGGAGATGACCAGCATGTCAGTCTCCGAGTCCAGGAACATCTCCTTGAAGAAGGTGTTGAAACTGTAGGCCTCGGCATCGCCGGAGAGATCGAAGCCCATGCTGCGCATGAACTCCGACTGGCGGAAGTTCAGCGCAAAGCCGTTGGTGAAGTGCGCCTGCACGTCGAACACGAAGTACTCGCCGCGCGGCCATTTCTCCGCGTGCGCTGCCAACTCGAACATCTCCTCGGCGTCTACGTCCCAATACCGCTGGCCGAAGGCCTCGTTGGCCGCCCAGAAGGCGGTCGCAAGGCCCAGTGGGCTGCGCAGGAACGCACGCCGCTCCATGCCGGTGCGCTTGGCGTTGGCAGTGGCCAATTCGCCGAGGCGGTGCTCCCAGTGCGCTTGCGCCCGGTTCTGGGGTCTGGGCCAGATCTCCTCGTTGGAAACCACTTGGGTCGGGATCGGAGAATCCACGCCCTTGGCGCGGTCACGCTGCCACTTCGGCACCCACATGGGTCGAAGAACTGCCCGTCATCCTCCGCGCGGCCCGCGGATGGGGCGGCGCGCGCCGGGAGATCCCGGGTCCGGTGCAAGTATCATAGTATCTGCGGCTGGGCTTCGTTAACTTCAGCGACTGACCCCCCATATCCGCGCCGCACTTCCATATGCCTGCCACCATATCCGGCGTTGGATGCTATGTGCCGCCCAAGGTCCTCAGCAACAAGGATCTGGAGAAAATCGTCGACACCTCCGAAGATTGGATCCGCACTCGCACCGGGATCGATGAACGCCACATTGCCGAAGCCGGCGTGGCTACGTCGGACTTGGCCACAAACGCGGCCTTGGAGGTGCTCGCCAAGACCGGCGTGGGGGCGGCGGATATCGACGCCATCATCGTTTGTACGGTCACGCCTGACATGCTCTTCCCGGCGACAGCCTGCTTGGTGCAGGATCGCATCGGAGCCAAGGGTGCCTGGGGCTTCGACTTGGTGGCGGCGTGCTCGGGTCTGTTGTACGGTCTTTCGACCGCTGCGCAGCTTGTGGCGTCCGGCAGCCACGGGCGAGTGCTGGTCATCGGAGCGGACACGATGTCGCGCATCATCGATTACGAGGACCGCGCGACCTGCGTGTTGTTCGGCGACGGAGCCGGCGCCTTTCTGGTCGAGCCTACCCGTGATGGAGAGGGCGGCCTGATTGACTTCATTAACGAGGTTGACGGCTCCGGGGGCAAGTACTTGAGCATGCCCGCCGGTGGCAGCGCTCAGCCTGCGACGCACGAAACGGTCGATGCCCGGCTGCACTTCGTGCATCAAGACGGCCGCCAGGTCTACCGCTACGCGGTGGGCAAGATGTACGAACTGTGCGTCAACGTGCTCGAGCGCAACGGATATACAGCAGAAGACGTGGATTTGATGATCCCGCACCAAGCCAATCGGCGCATCATTACGTCGGTCGCCCAGCGCATGGGCTTGCCCCTAGAGCGAACGCTGATCAACATCGATCGCTACGGCAACACGACCGGCGGGACGATTCCGCTGGCGACGCGCGACGCGATTGACGCGGGCAAGCTCAAGAAGGGCGATCTAGTCCTTATGGCGGCTGTCGGGGCGGGCTTCACGGCGGGTGTCTCGCTGTGGCGCTGGACGTATTAGCGCTCTGCATAGCGGCGAGCGTAGCGGCCGGGCCTGGTTGGATGTGCCATGCTGAGGTACCGTGCTTGACCTGCTGATCCTTGCCGGATTCATGGTGCTGATTCTCGGTAGCGGCGTGTTTGCAACCAACATCTACTGCCAGATCGCCTACAACCGCTGCCCCACCTGCGGCGCCCTGAACGCCAAGCGGCGCAGCGTGTGCCGCAAGTGCTCTGCCCCAATCGCCTGATGCGGGTCTCGGATCGGGCCTTTGCCCGAATCCCTAGTAAAATAGTAGAGATTCGGAATGGACGTTTCCGTGAAAGGTGAATATGCCCTCCGAGCGGTGTTCGAACTGTCCCGCCACGGCCGGCCCGAACCGGTCAAGATCGCTAAGATCGCGGAGCGGCAGAAGATCCCGCAGAAGTTCTTGGAAATGATCCTCGCCCAGCTCAAGCAGGGCGGTTACCTCGGATCGCGTCGCGGCGTTGATGGGGGCTACTTCTTGGCCCGGCCTCCGGATCAGATCACCGTGGGCGACATCCTGCGCCAGATCGACGGCCCGTTCCAGCCTGCCAAGCGCCCGTTCGCGGACGAACCGACGGACTCGCCGTTTCCGGAGATGTGGGATCGGGTCGAGCGTGCGCTGTCGTGCGTGATCGACCGAACGACGTTCGCCGACTTGGTAGAGCGCTGGCGGCAACGGCGAGTCAAGGGCATTCCCAACTGGCAGATCTAGCCATGGCTCGTATTTTCGCTGACAACTCCCTGGCCATCGGCGGCACTCCGCTGGTCCGATTGCGACGCGTTGCAGGTGAGGCCAAGGCCACCGTGTTGGCCAAGGTGGAAGGCCGCAACCCCGCCTACTCGGTCAAGTGCCGCATCGGGGCCTCCATGATCTGGGACGCAGAGCGGAGCGGCGCGCTCAAGCCGGGGATGGAACTGGTCGAGGCCACCAGCGGCAATACGGGCATCGCCCTAGCGTTCGTGGCGGCCGCGCGCGGCTACAAGCTGATGATCGCCATGCCGTCCAACTACAGCGCCGAGAGGCGTCGCGTGCTCAAGCTGCTCGGCGCCGATCTGGAGCTGACGCCGGAGGAAGACGGCATGTATGGAGCGGTCGAGCACGCACGCGCGCTGGTGCGCGACAACCCCGGCCGCTACCTGATGCTGCAGCAGTTCGAGAATCCGGCCAATCCGCGCATCCACTACGAGACGACCGGCCCCGAGATTTGGGACGACACCGACGGCGAAGTGGACGTGCTCGTGTCCGGGGTAGGCACTGGCGGCACCATTAGCGGGATCTCGCGCTACTTCAAGCAGAAGCGGAACCGTCCGATCCTCAGCGTGGGCGTGGAGCCCGAATGCAGCCAGGTCATCCGACAGCATCTCTCCGGCGAGTCTCTTGATCCGGGCATCACCGCGATCCAGGGGATCGGTGCCGGGTTCATACCGAAGACCCTAGATCTAGACCTGCTGGATCGTATCGAGGCAGTCTCCGACGACGAGGCAGTCGAGTATGCCCAGCGCCTCGCCCGCGAGGAGGGCCTGCTCAGTGGAATCTCGTGCGGGGCGGCGGTGGCTGTAGCGTGTCGCTTGGCGAACCAGCCGGAATTCGAAGGCAAGACGATCGTGACGATTCTGCCCGATGCCGGCGAGCGCTATCTCACCAGCGCTCTCTTCAGCGGAATTTCGTGACCTTGCGGTGGACCTGATCCAGATCGAGGCGGAGCCGGGTCGCGACAGCGCCGGACGCCTGCCGCCTTGGCTGCGCAAGCCCGCGACGGACTTCGGTGCCGTCCATGATCTGAAGGTCGAACTTCGGCGGCGCGGACTGCACACGGTTTGCGAATCCGCACGCTGCCCCAACATGCACGAGTGCTTTTCGCGCGGGACAGCGACTTTCATGATCTTGGGCAACACCTGCACTCGCACATGCGGATTCTGCGCGGTTCCGCAGGGTATGCCCGGAGCGCTGGATCCGCGAGAACCCGAGCAGGTGGCCTCCATGGCGCGCGCCATGGATCTGCGACAGGTCGTGATTACGAGCGTGAATCGCGACGACCTGGCCGATGGCGGTTCGGCCCATTTCTCCGCTACCGTGCGAGCGGTCAAGCGCGCTCTGCCCGAAGTACGCGTCGAAGTGCTCGTGCCGGACTTTCTCGGCGATCTCGACGCTGTCGCCAGGGTCTTGGAATCCGGTTGCGACGTGTTCAACCACAACATGGAGACGGTGGCCCGCCTCTACCGGCGCGTCAGGCCGCAGGCCGATTACGCCCGCTCGTTGGAGGTGCTGCGGTTCGCCCGCTCGCTCGCGCCGGAAGTCCTGACAAAGTCGGGTCTGATGGTTGGTCTCGGAGAGGCTGAGGCCGAGGTCAGGGGCTTGCTCGGGGATTTGCGTTCGGCGGGCGCTGACGTGGCCACCATCGGGCAGTATCTGCAGCCCAAACGGAGGAGGCTGCCGGTTGTTGAGTACGTTCGTCCCGAGGTGTTTGACCGCTATCGGGACTTTGGCATGTCCATTGGGTTCCGCGCGGTGTTCAGCGGGCCGTTCGTTCGCAGTTCGTACATGGCCGAAGCGGTACACGCAGAGGTCGCTGCGGGGCAATGAGCCGATTCGCGCCACCCTCCCGCAGATTTGCAATCGCACTGGCCGCAGCAGCGCTTAGCGGCCTGCTGCAGGTACTGGTATTCCCACGCTTTTCGTGGCACTGGCTCGCCCCGGTGTGCTTGGTGCCGTTGCTGGTTGCGCTGAAAGGCCTTGCTTGGCCGGAGAGGCTTGTCGTCGGCTGGCTCTCCGGAGCCGTCTTCTGGGCCGGCGTCGGCTACTGGATCTATGCGGTGATGCGGGACTATGCTGGCATCACACCGTTCGTCGCCGGACTGCTGTACATCGCGTTCTTTCTCGTCATGGCGATCCAACCGGGGGCGTTCGGTGTGCTGGCGGGCCCGTTTCTGGGTTCGCCTTGGGCCGTGCTTGCCGTGGCCGCGCTGTGGGTTGCGCTCGAGGGTTCCTACCAGCACTTTTTCTTCACTTGGCTGCAGCTGGGGAACGCCGCGGTCGACTTTCCGCTGCCTCACCCGCTGCGCCTCGCGCCCTGGACGGGCATCTACGGTCCGTCGCTGGTATTTGCCGCCGCGAACGCGGCGGTTGCGGTTGCGGTCTTGCAGCGTTCGGCGCGGCCGCTGTTGGGCCTCCTGCCACTGGCCGGGCTCGTCCTGCTGCCGGCTCTGCCAGCACCGGGTCCGCAGCGGGACGTCGCGCGTCTTGTCCAGCCGAACGTCCATCCCGATCTGATCAAGGCCGGCTGGCTGGCCGAGAACGGCACGGCGCACTTGGCCAAGATGCTCGAGATGTCCAAGGCCTCCTCGGCGGGAGCACCGCCCACGCTGCTGGTGTGGCCCGAGTACCCGGTATCGGCGTACTACTTTGACGATCGGGCCTCGAGGGCGTTTCTCGAGCGAGTGGCTCGCGAGTCCGGCGCGGCGTTCATCTTCAACACCATCTCGTTTGAGGACGGCGACCGCGCACGACCGCAGAACTCTAGCGTCACGCTGGATCGCAATGGCGAACGGTTGTCGTCTTACTCCAAGATCCACTTGGTCCCGTTCGGAGAATTCGTGCCCTGGCCGTTCCACTTGTTCGTCGAGAAGATCACGATGGAGGCGGGCATGTTCCGTCCGGGCAACCAGATCTCGGTCGCGACCGTGGGCACTCACGGAATCGGCACGTTCATCTGCTACGAATCGGTCTTCGCCAACTCGATTCGCAAATTCACCCGCAACGGAGCCGAGCTTCTGGTGAACATCTCGAACGACAGCTGGTATGCTCGCAGCGCCGCTCGGGACCAGCACCTGCTGGTGGCGCGCATGCGGGCGGTCGAAAACGGGCGCTGGATCCTGCGCGCCACCAACGATGGGATTACCACCGCGATTGATCCTGCCGGCAGGGTCGTTGCGGCCCTGCCTTCTTACGTGCAGGACACGCTAGATGTAGGCTTTGACTACCGGTCGGAGTTGACCGGCTTCGTGCGGCACGGCGAGTGGCTGTGGTGGATCTGCCTGCTGGGCACAGCTGTCAAGCTCGCGCGCGACTACGCCACGGCCCGTCGCAACCGTCTGCGATAATGGGGGATATCCCTCCGGAACCATGATCCTAGACGAGCTACAGCGTGAGTTTGAGGCCGTGCGCGCCCGCGCGCAGGTTGTCCGGGGGTATCTTTGACGGCGCGGCTGGCGAGCGCGAGCTAGCCGAGATCGAGAAGCGGATCGCGGACCCGGCCTTCTGGGCCGACCCGGCCAATAACCAGCGGGTGCTGCGCGATCGCAAGCGCGTGGCCCGCATCGTGGAGACCGACAAGGAGATCGCGGCCGCGGTCGGAGACCTAGAGGCGTTCTTGGAGCTGGCCGCCGAGGGCGAGCCCGTCGAAGACGAATGCGCCGCAGACTTGAAGGCCCTGGCTGCGCGCTTGGACGAGATCGAGGCCGAATCGCTGCTCAGCGGAGAGCACGACGGCTCCAACGCAATCGTCACCCTAAACGCCGGTGCGGGCGGCACGGAGGCTCAGGATTGGGCCCAAATGCTGCAGCGCATGTACTTGCGCTGGGCCGAGCGCAAGGGCTTCGGGTGTGAGATCACCGACGAACAGGCGGGGGAAGAAGCCGGTATCAAGTCGGCTTCGCTGGTCATCAAGGGCGAGAACGCCTATGGACTGATTCGGTCGGAAGTGGGGGTGCATCGCTTGGTGCGGATCTCGCCGTTCGATTCCAACGCCCGCAGGCACACCTCGTTCGCTTCGGTCTCGGCCTACCCCGAAATCGACGACACGATCGAGATTGACATCCGGCCGGACGAGCTGCGCATTGACACCTACCGAGCCAGCGGGGCCGGCGGCCAGCACGTCAACATGACCGATTCCGCTGTGCGCATCACGCACTTGCCGACGAACATCGTCGTGCAGTGCCAGAACGAGCGCTCGCAGCACAAAAACAAGGCGACTGCGATGAAGCAGCTTCGGTCGAGGCTGTACGATCTCGAGTTGCGCAAGAAGCGCTCGGAGGCGCAGAAAATCGAGGCGGCCAAGTTGGACATCGACTTCGGCAGCCAGATTCGCAACTACGTGCTGGCTCCGTATCGATTGGTCAAGGATCTGCGCAGCCAGATGGAAATGGGCGATGTTGACCGCGTGCTGGACGGAGACTTGGATCGCTTCATGCACGCCTATCTGGTCTACGCCAAGACCGGCCGCACCGTGAACGACGAGACTACGGTTCCCGCATAGGTCGGCGCTCGGCGTGCCGCTTGGAGCAGCCAATCTTCGCAGCCTGTCTGCAAGACCGGAATCCAGCTGGACGGAAATGCTCGAGAACCGCCAGACGACGGGTTTGGCGTACGTTTCAGAACTATGAATATCGAAAATAATATTTTTGATTTGCAGTGTAAATAGAAAAATATACGTGAATATCATAGTCACAACAGCCAAAATAGAGCCATGATTCAACGCAGGGCTGGCCAAGCGGTCGTGCAGGCACTCCGCCGACAGGCGGCGGTCGCCCTGTTAGGGGCGCGACAGGTCGGCAAGACGACCCTCGCTCTGGAGATCGCCGGGGGTCGCACATCCGAGTATCTCGACCTAGGGTCTCGGGCGGATCGTCAGAAGCTGTCTGACCCAGCCCTCTTTCTCGGCCAGTTGGAGGACCGCCTCGTAATCTTGGACGAGATTCATCGTACACCGGAGGTATTCAAAGACCTCCGCGGCCTGATAGACGCGGGCCGGAGGCAGGGACGTCGAACGGGACGCTTCCTCGTTCTCGGGTCGGCATCGATGGCGCTCCTGAAGCAGTCGAGCGAGAGCTTGGCCGGGAGGATCGAGTACGTCAGCCTGAATCCTTTCGACGTTCTCGAAGTTGCGCCGGACGAATCCAGCCTTGGATCGCTCTGGATCCGAGGGGGATTCCCGGACAGCTTTCTGTCCGAGAGCGACGACGCCAGCGCCTCTTTCCGCCGGAATCTCGTCCGGACCTACCTTGAGCGCGACATCCCGCAGATGGGAGGCCGAGTCTCGCCCGAAACACTTGAGAACTTGTGGATCATGCTATGCCACAGCCAGGGGGCTTTGTCGAATGCCGCGAAGCTGGCGGCCGGACTCGCCGTCAGCGCCCCGACCGTGACGAGCTACGTCGATCTGCTGGCCGACTTGTTCTTGGTCCGCCGGCTGCGGCCCTACTCCGTCAACGTCAAGAAGCGTCTGGTCAAGTCTCCAAAGATCTATGTCAGGGATAGCGGGCTCGTTCATTCCCTGCTAGGCATCGAGGGCTACCGAGCGTTGCTTGGTCACCCGGTCGTCGGAGCGAGCTGGGAAGGATTCGTCATCGAGAACCTGCTTTCGGTCGCTCGTCCGGGCACCGGAGCCTATTTTTACCGCACCTCGACGGGGGCGGAGATGGATTTGGTTCTGGAGATCCCTGGCCGGGCCGGAGTGTGGGCGGTCGAAGCCAAGCGAGGCCTGTCGGTCTCCCTGGGCAAGGGCTTCCACAACGCGTTGGAGGACCTGAGGCCGGAAAAGACCTTCGTGGTGTATTCCGGTGACGCGCGCTATCCGATCTCGAGCGAAACCGAGGTGATCGGATTGCGCCAGATGGCGGAGTTGCTGCAATCGACTTGACTGGCGGCGATACCGGCAGACGCGGCTCCACACCCTTCCGACCGCTAACCCATAGTCAGCCGCAAGTGCCGTGCTCGCCAAAGGATCGCTCATGTGATTTCTCGACTTGCGGAAAGCGGGCTCACATCCGGCGCACCAAAATGCCCGTTCCATGTGATCAACTCGATCGATTGGTTGGTACAGCCCCTGATGGATGCCTCGACAATCTCGATGGCCGGCAGTTCGTGCCACACCGCCTGACCTAGGTCGCCAACATGTCAGGTGGCGACAAGAGCTTGTGCTATTCCCAGAGTCCAGCCCGGAGGCAGCCTGACCTCACGGATCCCTGGCCCCGAAGTGCGTGCTACTCCGCCTGCCTGTACCGCCTGATTCGCGCCGCGAGTTCACGGCGGGGCAACCGGACGCTCGGGTCGTGGGCAAAGTCGTCAAGGACCGCGACCAGGACTTCCGCTGGTGCGAGGACCATGTTGTGAATCTGGTCGATCACCCAGAGAATCCCGTGGACCTCTAGGCGGTTGATCTCAGCGAGCGCCCTCAACCCGCTGTCACCCGTGAGCAGCATGCAGTCCGGGCAACTCTCGGCAAGGGCGAATGCGAAAGCGTCGTGAAGTGAGAGCTGTGGGTGCTCAACAGCGATCGCTCGGGCACGAAGGACGCTCTCCGGTGGCAGCTCTACTACTTTGAGTCCTCCACGTAAGAGCAAGTCCTTCTGGGCGGGCGTGAACCGGACGAGTTCCTCCTCGAAGAGCGCGTCAGGGATCAGAACCTCATACGGCAACTCTAGGAAGGCCTCAAGCAACGACGCCTTCCTCAGATCAATTAGGCAACTGCTGTCACTGACTATCAGGCGCATTGCCGTGCTGCGGACCCTTCAGGCCTGCCTCCACCTCCGGAAGGGGTATTCTCAGCAGTTCCGTACCCTTTGCGAGCGAGATCAAGCCCTCTGCGAGTGCGCGGTAGCACAGGCGCTCGAACCGGGCTGGGCGTTCACGCTGCCCCCGCTGGTCGATGGGTTCGATTTCTTCGGGTTCCTTGGTTCGCCAGCCGCGAGCGACCGTTTGATAGGCAGAGGTGAGCGTAGACTTGCTGATGACGTTGAGCTGGCACAAACGAACGAGTACCGCCGCTCCACTGACCCGATAAACGTGCTTGAGTTCGATCAGTTCCCTATAGCCCAATGCGCTTCGATGCTTTCCGACCTCTCGCAGCAAGTGTTCCCGTGGCATCAGGAACGCGCCGGCGAATTTGTTGGCGGCTTCTTCTTCGCCCCGATCCGACAGGGTGTTGGTATCGATCAGTCGATGTGCCAGCTCATGGGCCAGCGTAAACCGGCGGCGTTCAAGAGTGAATCGATCGTTCGCGACGACGACCGGCAAATCCGCCAGTCCGCTAGGACGCCTGACGAGGCAGGTAATTCCGGAAACACGGTCGGGCAACATGACAGTCAGAACCTTCAGTCCCTTTTCCTCGAGCAGTTCGGTCATGTTGGGGATCGGATCGATTCCCAGGCGCCATTCCTCGCGTGCGTCGGCAGCTAGCTGTTCCGCGTCGTGCACTTGGCCTAGGTCTCTCGGAGGTATGATTGGGCACTGCCAATGCGCGCTGTCCAGTTCTAGCACCGCCTCAACTTGCAAATAGCGTTCGATCCACTCAAGAATCTCCGTTTCGACCTTTGCCCGATCCCGAGCCGTCGTGTTTGTCTTGGTGCGGAACTCGACTCCTTGGATCTCGATGTCCTGCGTATCCATTAGGTAATTCACAGACACGCCCATGGCTCTTGACAATGCAATCAGGACACCCGAACTGGGGATGCTCTCCCCTCGCTCGTACTTTCCGATGGCTTGCGCCGTCACTCTCCCGTCGATGGCGGCCGACAGGCCACGCAGCGACAGCCCGGACTTGCGGCGGGCTAGTCTAACTCGGTCAGCAATCATGTCAGCCTCTGAAGTAGGAGTTTCCAAACCACATAATTCGATATATATTGTAAACTATGACGGGGGCGAAGAGCTGGCCGCGCCGCGAATTCCACCCACTAATTTCCATACCGACCTACCTTGGCTGCGTTCGATCTGGGTTCCTGCCAGTATTGGATCTGCGATACATCCTTCGGCGGCTCGTACAAGTTGACTTGTCCTTGGGACGAAGGCAATCATCGAGACGAGCGCCCGGCTGGCGGTAATGTAGGGGATCCCCCACAGGGAAATTTCTTGGAGCCGTGAACACCTTCGCCGTTGTCATCTTGGTTGCCCTCGTCGGCGAGTACTTGCTAGGCGCTGTTTCAACAGTGCTCAGCTCGCGCTCGTTCGGCCCCAGAGTGCCAGCCGAGTTCACCGGCGTGTTCAACGACGAGAAGTACGCCCGGGCGCGGCGCTACACCGCGACACGTGCCCGGTTCGGGCTCGTCCGCGGGGCGTTTGGTCTCGTGGCGATGCTCACCTTCTGGTTCGCCGGAGGCTTCGCGTGGCTCGATACCGTGCTTCGCGGGCTTGGCAAGGGCCCGGTAGTCACGGGTCTGGTTTATATCGGGGCCCTCATGCTCGCCACGACCCTCATCCAGCTCCCATTCAGGGCGTGGTCGACGTTCGTGATCGAGGGCCGTTATGGGTTCAACCGCACCACGGCCGGAACGTTCGGCGCCGACCTCCTGAAAGGCACCACCCTCGCCATCCTTCTCGGCGGCCCGCTACTTGCTGTCGTCCTCGTGTTCTTCGAGGCGGCGGGACCGCTGGCTTGGATTTGGTGCTGGATCGCGGTGACTGCGTTCATGCTTGCCATGCAGTTCATCGCCCCGACGTGGATCATGCCCCTGTTCAACACCTTCACTCCGCTCGATGACGGCGAGCTGCACGACGCCATTCTGGGATACGCCCGCTCGGCGGGCTTCCCGCTCGAGGGCATCTTTGTCGTCGACGGCTCGCGAAGGTCGTCAAAGGCGAACGCATTCTTCACGGGCTTCGGCAAGCACAAGCGCATCGGGCTGTTCGACACCCTCGTCGAAGAGTACACCGTCGCCGAGCTAGTGGCGGTGGTGGCCCACGAGATCGGCCACTACAAGAAGCGCCACGTTTGGTGGCAAATGGCGCTGTCGATCGGCCACATCGCGGCGATGCTGTGGATCCTGTCCCTCTTCCTAGGGCAGGAGGGGCTTTACGCGGCGTTCGAAGTCGCCGAGCCGTCGGTCTACGCCGGCCTCGTCTTTTTCAGTCTCCTTTTCAGGCCTGTCGAGTTGGTCCTGTCGGTCCTCGTGCACGTCTTCTCGCGGCGGCACGAGTTCGAGGCCGACCGTTTTGCAGCAGAGACTAGTGGCGGCGGCGCGCCTCTGGTCAGCGCTCTGAAGAAGCTGTCGGCCGACAACCTTAGCAACCTGACGCCGCACCCGGTGGACGTCTTCCTGCACTATTCGCACCCGCCCGTACTCCAGCGCATCGGTGCCCTGCAGCGGCTGTCGGTGGGATCAGCGTCGCCGTCAGGGTAACGTTGCGAACATTTCGAACCCGGACCGGATCCCCGCGCAGCATTGGATCGGGCGGTACATGCGAGACGAGCTTGCCACAAGGCACCGTGACCTGGCCGTGCGCCCGCGACGACGAACATACGCAATCGAATCCCAACGTCTTTTCGATCCGTGAAGAATCGTCTGAAGTGGAGCAAATGGCAGCGGCTGCCGGATCCGGCGCGTTGACCGCCGCATCGGCCGGGTTACGTGTTCCGGTAGAATCTGCGGCAGCGGTAGACACCGCCCAGGGAGGACAGTCATGCGATTCGCTAGTGTTGCCGCCCCCGCCGTGTTGGCGTTCACCGTCTTGGTCGCGGGTGCCACTGCACCCGCCGTGGGACAGTCGTGGACCCCGCCGTCAGCCGATGAGCGCTGTCCCAGCCGCTGGGGAGCCAACGACGAGCGCGGCGCGGCCAACCACATGGGTCCCGAGACAGTGCTCAAGGCAGCGCGTCTGATACGACAGGGGCGGGTGATCGAGCTCGGACAGGTGCTGAGGGGCTCGATGCCGCTCGGTCCGCGCCATTTCGACCTCTACATGAAGCCGACGGGCTGGAACGTGGGTTCGAACCGGCGGGGCTCGAACGAGGAGCTAGTCGTCGCCGAGATTGGTCAGGTGGGTACGCAGTTCGACGGCTTCACCCACCAGACGATCGGCAGCAGTCTGTACAACTGCGTCGATCAGGACGAGATCATGACGCGAGACGGGTTCACCCGGCTCGGCGTCGAGAACGTCGGCACGCTCATGACCCGGGGCGTGCTCATCGATGTGGCCGCCCTCAAGGGCGTTGAAATGCTCCCCGACACGTACGAGATCACGGTCGACGACCTGCAGCAGGCACTCAACCGCCAGGGAGTGACGCTGGAATCGGGCGACGCGGTGCTGATTCACACCGGTTGGGGCGTGCTCTGGGATACCGACCCGGAGCGCTTCATGGCGACCAACCCGGGGATCGGCGTCGCGGCCGCGCAGTGGCTTGTGGAACGGGATCCCATGCTGGTGGGGGCGGACAACCAGCCGGTCGAGGTCTCACCCAACCCGGATCCGCAAGTGTCGTTGCCGATCCACCAGATCATGCTGGTAGTCAACGGCATCCATTTGGTGGAGCGGATGAGGCTGGACGAACTAGCCGAGGCCGGCGTCTACGAATTCGCCTTCGTCGTCCAGCCTCTCAAGATCGAGGGCGGCACGGGATCGACTGTCGCACCGGTCGCGATCTACTGATCTCGAGTGCCGTAGAACGCGCCTGATCGCGAATCGGTTCTTGGCAACTCGCACTCGCCCGGCCTTCGTCGGTTCGAAATGGTAGAATCTATACCTATAGGTTGAAAGATGCACACATGGCACTGAGCATCAAGAATGCAGAAGCTGAGCGGCTCGCCAGGGACCTTGCGAAGGAACGCGGCACCACCGTAACTGGCGCGATCATCGGCGCTCTCGAAGACGCTCTGCGGCGCACGCGCGGCCGGAAAGTGGCACCTTCGATGCGGGAAGCCATCTTGGAGATCTCGGACCGCTGCGCGGCGCTACCCGACATCGACACGAGACCGGCCGACGAGATTCTCGGATACGACGAACGAGGAGGGTTCCGCTGATGGTCGTCGATTCGTCGGCGGTGCTTGCCGTCCTTTTCAACGAACCGGAGCGGGACGCGTTCGCCGATGCCCTCTGCGCTGCCGCTGTACGTTTAATGAGCAGCGTGAATGTTCTCGAGGCCGCCGTGGTCGCGTCCTCGAGAAAGGGACCGCATGGCGCGCGCGAGCTCGATCTGCTCCTTCATCGCGCCGAGATCGAAGTGACGCCATTCACTTCTGACCACCTTCGTCTCTCCCGAGATGCTTACGAACGCTACGGCAAGGGTCGCCATCCCGCCGGGTTGAACTTGGGTGACTGCTGCGCGTACGCGCTTGCCAGCTACACGGGCGAACCTCTCCTCTTTAAGGGAATTGACTTCCAGCGCACGGACGTCACACCCGCACTCGGCTCCTCCCCCTGATACCACTAGGTCTACCGGCCTTCTGGCATAGGCGCGTGACCACTCTGCGGACCGTCAAGCTCGGCCATACTTCACGTCGGCTCTTCGGAAGATGAGTCAGACGTTGTCGCCGCCCGCTTGGTCCGCCCCGTCCAATCGACTCGGAAAGGCCCTCTCCGATTCCTGTCCGCTTCCGGAATCACATAGGCCGGCTCGGGGGAGTGCCGCTAAGAGACCAAATCGCGGATGATTTCGCCGCCCACGTCGGTAAGACGGAACTGACGCCCTTGATACGAGTAGGTCAGTTTCGTGTGGTCAATCCCTAGCTGCTGTAGCAGGGTCGCGTGCAGGTCGTGAACGTGAACTGGCTTGTCGACAACGTTGTAGCAGAAGTCGTCGGTTTCGCCGTAAGTCTCCGCCGGTTTCACGCCCCCTCCGGCAAGCCAAATAGTGAAACAGCGGGGGTGGTGGTCGCGGCCATAGCTCTTGTCGGTCATCAGGCCTTGGCAGTACACGGTGCGCCCGAACTCCCCACCCCACACCACTAGCGTTTCGTCGAGCAGTCCCCGCTGGTCAAGGTCCTCGATCAGCGCCGCAGAGGCTTGGTCGGTATCCGCGCACTGCTTGGGGAGTTGGATTGGCAACGAGCGGTGTTGATCCCAGCCGCGATGAAAGAGTTGAACGAAGCGCACGCCACGCTCCACCAACCGTCGTGCGACCAAGCAGTGGCGGGCATACGTTCCCGGCTCGCGCGCAGCCTCGCCATAGAGATCGAACGTGGAGTCCGGCTCGTTCGAGAGATCCATGAGTTCCGGAACGGATGTCTGCATCCGGTACGCCATCTCGTACTGGGCGATTCGTGTCTCGATCTCTGGGTCTGCGAACTCTTCCTGCTGGATTCGGTTAAGGGCCGACAGGTCGTCAAGGAACATCCGACGCCGATCGCGACTCACGCCCTCCGGGTTCGACAGGTAGAGCACCGGGTCTCCTTGCGAGCGGAACTTGACGCCTTGGTAGCGACTTGGAAGGAATCCGCTGCCCCACAGTCTCGTGTAGAGCGCCTGGCCGACTCGCCCCGATCCCCGCGAGGTCATCACGACGAAGGCCGGCAGGTCTTCGTTTTCGGTTCCCAGGCCATAGGAGAGCCACGCTCCGATGCTCGGGCGTCCGGCAAGCTGCGCTCCGGTCTGCAAGAACGTCACCGCCGGGTCGTGATTGATCGCCTCGGTATGCATCGTTCGAATGAACGACAGCTTGTCGGCGATCTGCGCCGTATGGGGCAGCAACTCGCTGACCCATGCGCCGGACTCGCCATGTTGCTTGAAGTCGTACCAAGTCTCGTGAACCGGAAACGATGTCTGCGAGGCGGTCATGCCAGTCAGTCGCTGGCCGCGGCGAATTGAATCAGGCAGTTCCGTGCCATGAAGCTGCTTCAGTTTTGGCTTGTGATCAAACAAGTCGATCTGAGAAGGCCCGCCGCTTTGGAAGAGATAAATGACGTGCTTGGCCTTGGGCGCGAAATGCGGCAGACCGGGCAAGCTTTTGCCCGCCGCGGCGTCTCTTCCCATCAAGTGAGCCAGTGCGGCGATGCCCAGGCCGGTCGCGTTACGGCCGAAGAAGTGGCGCCGTGTCAGATGCGTCGACGGGTCAGGAAGCGTCATTGTTTTGTCACCGTCTCGTCAAGGTTCAGGATCATGCCCGCTGTCATCGCGTAGGCCGCGAGTTCGCCTCGCCTCATGCGCTTGTCCGCCGGGCTGTCTCCCTGCGCCAGCAGTTCCTCGGCCGCAGTCGGGTCGATCTCGAAGCTTTGTAACTGGTTGGCGAACGCCCGCTCGAGAATTTCCGACTCCCGGGCGCTGGGAATCCTTCCGGTCGCCATCTCGAAGCCGTGAGCCAGACGATCCTCGGTGGTTCGGCCACCTTCGAGATACATACGCTCGCCGAACTTCCGCGAGGCCTCGACGAAGGTGACGTCGTTCATCAAGTTCAACGCCTGCAGGGGGGTGTTTGTTCGCTCCGTCCGCACCGTGCAAGTCTCTCGCGTAGCCGAGTCGAAATTCAGCATTGACGGTGGTCCGATCGTTCTGCGCCAGTAGGTATACAGGCTCCTGCGGTAGAGATTCTCTCCCGTGTCACGGGTGTAGCCGCCGCCAGCGGCGATGTCAAACCAAAGTCCGTCCGGTTGGTACGTCTTCACCGACGGCCCGCCCAAGCGTTCCCGCAAGAGTCCCGCCAGCAACAATGCCTGGTCTCGAACAGCTTCCGCAGCCAGCCTGAAACGCGGCCCGCGCGAAAGGAGCCGGTTTGTCGGGTCTTCGCGCATCCCGTCGGCCGCTCGTTTCGATTCCTGTCTGTAGGTCGCGCTCATCGCGATCGTCTTCAAGAGCGACTTGACATCCCAGCCGCTCTCGACGAACTCGACTGCAAGCCAATCCAGCAGCGCCGGATGCGTCGGCCGCTCACCCTGGGTGCCAAGGTTCTCCGGTGTCCGCACAAGTCCCTCGCCGAAGAGCATCTGCCACAACCGGTTCACCGTCACTCGAGCCGTTAGGGGGTTCGCCGGATCGACCAGCCACTGTGCAAGGCCTAGCCGATTGTTCGGAACTGATTCGGGTAGAGACGGCAGAGCGGACAAGACACCGGGCGACACTTTGCTGCCCGGTTGGTCGTAGGCACCGCGCTCGAGGATGAAGGTCTCACGAGGGGGGGCCATCTCGGCCATGATCATCACGCTAGAGACCCGCTCCATGAGTGCTTCTCTTGCGCGCCTCAATCGGTTCAAGGCCGCCCAGCTGGACTTCAGGTCCGGGGTGCCAAACGTGTCCGCAAAGGCATAGTCGAGCTTGTGCGTTTGGCCGTCGGTCCGATCATTACGTTGGATCTGCGCGATTTCGTTCAGGTTCTCAGCTACGGCGAGCATTGACGCTTCGTCGGCTGTCAACTCCCGGTCGTAGACGGCCACCTCGTCGATGCTGCCGAGAAAACCGCTGTCCTTGTCCGCACCCGCGCCGATCCGGAATGGCTCCTTGGTCTTGATCCCGCCATTGGAATAGTCCAGTTCGGCAACTGTACCGACCTTGCGCCCGTCGACGTAGAAGGTGATGCCGCCGGCCAAGCGCGATCCGTTATAGGTCGCAGCCACGTGCGTCCAGCGATCTAGTGCCAGAGCCTCGCGGGAACTGACGATGATCCAGTCGTCCATCCTGCCAATCAGCTTGAGTTTCAGCCTCCCGTCCTCGAGCGCGAACGTGACCCCCTTGCCGGAGTTCTCGTCCTGGGCATTGAACGTCTGCGAGCGACTCAGGATGATGCCCTCGGGCGACTCTGGCTGGATCCGGGCGGCAAGGCTGAACGAGTCGTTGTAGTCGTAATCCGCCAGCTCCTTCGCTTCGAGATGACCGTTGCGCCGAAGCCGGATTGCGCGGCCGACCCGGCCATCGACATGCTCGATTTCGCCGGATGGCACGGCGTCACTGTGGTCGCTCTCGAAGTCGAACCGAGCCGCGAGCCCATAGCGGGGATGCCAATTCAATGGTTTCCCCGATTGGGCTAGCTTCCGCTCCCACCTTTCAAAATCCTCCGAGGCTGATTCGCGAATCGTGCGGAATGACTCCTCGGCAAGAGAGATTTCGTCTGCAAGGCCCTCGAGCTCGCGAGCTTCCTCTCTGGTGGGCGCTGGAATCCTTGGTGGAGAGTTGTACGGGCGCAACACCCTGCCGCGTTCGGGGACGTTGTTGAAGTATGCAAAGAGCTGGTAGAACTCCTTCTGCGAGATGGGGTCGTACTTGTGGTCGTGGCAGCGGGCGCAGCCTACCGTCAGGCCCAGAAAAACCGTTGACATGGTTTCGACCCGGTCAACGACGTACTCGACCCTGTACTCTTCATCAACGATTCCCAATTCGCTGTTGCTGCGATGGTTCCGATTGAACGCTGTCGCGATCAGCTGGTCGAGGGTGGGATCGCCAAGCATGTCTCCGGCGATCTGCTCGACGGTGAACTCGTCGAAGGGCTTGTTCGAGTTGAACGCCTCGATGACCCAGTCCCTCCAGCGCCACATTTGCACTGGTGCGTCGTTCTGATATCCCTGCGTGTCCGCGTAGCGCGCCGCGTCGAGCCAGCGGCTTGCCATTCTCTCTCCGTACCTCGGAGAGTCGAGCAGCCGGTCAACGAGACGCTCGTAGGCGTCCGGGGAGCGATCGTCCAAGAAGGCACGCACGTCTTCGACATCGGGCGGAAGGCCCGTCAGGTCCAGACTTAGCCTCCTGACCAGCGTTCTGCGATCAGCCTCTTGGGAAGGCTCCAGCCCCTCTTGCTCGAGACGCTTGAACACGAAGCGATCAATCTCGTTGTGTACGCGCTCTTCCCATCTCACGGACGGCTGTTCGGGACGGACTGGTGCCACGAATGCCCAATGCGCGCTCCACGGCGCACCGGCTTCTACCCACTCTTGAAGAATCGCTATCTTGCCGTCAGGAAGCCGGTCATGCCCCAGATAGGCGGGGGGCATGCGCGTAGACACATCGTCGCTCGCTACGCGCCTCAGCGCCTCGCTCGCCACCCGGCGCACTTGCTCCTCCACGTCGAGCCTTAGGTTCGCTTGCCTCTTCGAGGCGTCAGGTCCGTGGCATGCGTAGCAATTGTCGGAAAGGATAGGACGGACGTCTCGGTCGAAATCGACCGCAAGCGCGGGAACGGCCGCTAGCGACAGTAGCCAACTCAAGGCGGAGCGCGGCAAACCGCTCACAGTATATCGACAGGCCCAGCCATGGCGGGGTTGCAGTCTTGGATTCGCCGACCTGTAATGTATGGGGCTCATATCCGAAAGTGCCCATTCAGGCAACCCGCGCATACGGTTCTGGAGCAACGCACGGCCTCACGACCCACGTTGACGCTCCGGCGGCAATAACCCCGGCCGCCAAGATGTTTGTCGCGGCATTGACGTCGCGATCTGCCACTAGGCCACAGGCCCTGCAGCGGTACGTCTCACTGCGGCCCGGATCGTTCCGCGCGCCGCACCGGCTGCAATCCTGTGACGTGTGCTTCGGGTCCACTTCCACATACTCCCGACCGGCCCATGCTGCCTTGTAGCGGAGCTGCGATCGTAGAAGCGACCAATTTTGTGCCAATACCTCCCTGTTGAGTCCGGCCTTGGCCTTGACGTTCGAGCCGGGCCGATCCACCGTTCCTCTGGCAGAGCGCGTCATGTTCGTGACCTTCAGAGCCTCGACCGCGATCAGTCCGTGCTGGCGGATGATCCCGCTCGTTGCTCTGTGACAGGCGTTCCGCTCGCAAATGTACTGCTTGCGATCGAACCGTTGCAACGCGGCCACACGCTTGCGTCTCGTTGCCGAACCCTTCTGGCCGCGCGAGACCGAGCGCTGCAGCCTGCGCTTGCGTTTCCAGTCGCGCTGCGCTCGCGCCACAACCGTGCCGTCGGAACAGGTCATGCGCTTGCGGATGCCCAGGTCGATACCCACCGCCGCCACGGCCGGTGCCAACGGCTGCTTGTCGACCGCATACACCAGCGACGCTTCCCAGCGGTGGCCGCGCTGCGTCAGGCGGACGGCCTTCAGCGGCGCGTGCAGTGGCAAGGGCCGCGCACTGCGGACCCGCAGACGGGGAAACCCCTTCAGCCGAATCAGGTAATAGCCGTTATGGAACCTGACCATGCCGTTGTGCGGGTCGGCCACGTCGATGGTCCGGCAACGGCTGATCGGCCGGAATCTTGGGAAGCCAGGAGCCTCACCCGCCCGCACGCGCCGAAAGAACGCCTGAAATGCGAGATCCAAGCGTTTGAGCATGCCCCGGCTGGCCCCGATCGCGATCTCGCCCAGTTGATGCTCGTTGGCTGTCCGCAGCTGGGTCAGCCACTTGCACTGGTCGTAGAAACTGAGCGACTCCTTGCGTTGCTCGTAGGCCGACTTGCGGTTCTCCAGTGCTTGGTTATAGAGCCAGTTCAGACAGCCGAGGAGCGACTCCATCCGGCGGTACCCGGCGGGACGTAACTTCAGCCGGACCACGAATGCAGCGGGAGAGTTCATCTTCTCTTGTTCTTATTTTATTCTATCATATCTGCATGCTTTCGCGCTAGATGAACGCAGCTTAACTGGGTACTTTCGTATATAATGCCCAAATATATCTATGCTTCGCACGATCTCCTTGGCTCTCTTCGGCACACTCCTGTTGGGCACGCTTCAAGCCCGAGTGGTGAGCGTGGAAGTGACAAGCCGAGAACCGGTGCTGGACGGCCAGCCGTTCGGGCTGGCCGGACCGTACGAGTGCATCAGGGGCACTATCCGTTTCGCAGCCGCGCCTGACAACCCGGCGAACGCGATCATCACGGACATCGCCCTCGCGCCACGCAACGCCGATGGCGAGGTCGAGTACTCGTCGGAGTTCTTCCTGCTGCGACCACGAGATCCGCGCCGCGGCAACGGCGCGTTGCTGTATGAGGTTTCGAATCGCGGTCGAAAGGGCATGCTGGGCTTCTTCAACGGGGCAGCCGGCAGCCTCGACCCCAGCGAGAAACGGCACTTCGGCGACGGGTTCTTGCTCGAAGAGGGCTTCACGTTGCTGTGGCTCGGCTGGCAGTTCGACCCGCCGCGGTCGCCTGGATTGATACGGCTCACCACTCCGGTCGCCACCCGCGCGGGGGCGGCCATCCGGGGCTTGGTGCGGAGCGACTTCGTGGTCAAGGACCGACTGCTCTCGCACTCGCTGGCTGACCGCAACCACATCCCCTACGATGTGGCCGACCCGCAGGCCGCAGAGAACCACATGACCGTGCGCGACGCCGCCAACGGCGAGCGCCGGCCGATTCCGCGCGATCGGTGGCGCTTCGCGCGCATGGAGGGCGGCAAGCCCGTGCCGGACCGCGGCTCGGTCTATCTCGAAGGCGGGTTCGAGCCAGGGCGCATCTACGAGGTGGTCTACGTCTCGGAGAATCCGTCCTTGGTCGGCTTGGGCCCGGCAGCCGTGCGTGACGCCGTGTCGCGGCTGAAGTACGAGGGCTCGGAGCCCCTTGGGATCACCGTCGATGCCATCGACCGCGCAATCGCATTCGGCATTTCTCAGAGCGGGCGCTTCCTGCGGACGTTCCTGTACTACGGCTTCAACCAGGACGAACAGGGGCGGATGGCCTTTGACGGCATCATGTCGCATGTCGCCGGCGGCGGGCGGGGAAGCTTCAACCACCGCTTCGCCCAGCCGTCCCGCGATGCCCACCCCTATCTCAACTTCTTCTATCCGACGGACATCTATCCGTTTACCGATGTTGCCCAGCACGACCCCGAGACCGGGCGCGAGGACGGCATCCTGGCGCACGCGCTTGACCGGAAGTTCTGGCCGAAGATCTTCTACACCAACTCCTCCTACGAGTACTGGGGGCGTGCGGCCTCCCTGATCCACACCGACCTCGATGGCACCAAGGACATCGGCTTGCTGGACAACGTGCGCGTGTTCCTCTTCGCCGGCACGCAACACGGGCCGGCCGGGTTCCCGCCGAGCGTCACGATCGGCCAGCAACCGGCCAACCCGCTGACCTTCCGCTGGCCGATGCGGGCGTTGCTGCTAGCCATGAGCGAGTGGTCCGCAGGCCGCGGCTCGCCGCCCGCCAGCCGCTACCCGTTGCTCTCCGAAAAGAGCCTGGTTGCCGCCGAGGATCTGGGTTTTCCGAACATTCCCGGCGTGGAGACTTCCAGTCGCGTCCATCGGGCGTACCGGGCGGACTACGGCCCCGACTTCGTCGAGCACGGAGTGGTGACGCAAGAGCCGCCGCGGATCGGCAAGGCCTTTCCGACGCTGGTGCCCGCGGTCGATGCCGACGGCAACGAGATCCCGGGAGTGCGCGTGCCGGAGTTGCAGGTCCCGCTCGCCACCTATACCGGATGGAACCTGTTCAACGCCAGGTCCGGGCCCACCCACGAGATCTCAAGCATGGTCGGCTCGTACATCCCGTTTCCGCGCACCCGCGCCGAGCGCGAGGCGCGCACAGACCCGCGGCCCTCGATCATGGAACGGTATGCGGGACGGAACGAGTATCTCGGCCGGGTGGCGCAGGCCGGCTTGGGCCTGATCGAGGACGGCTTGATGCTGCCGCGAGACCTGCCCGCTGTCGTCGCCAATGCTGCCAAGCATTGGGACCATCTCATGAAGGATGGGGCTGCCGACCCCTCCGACCGCTGATCTCGGGGGGCCGCCCTACGGCATTGCCGAGATCGCCAGCGTCTCGGGGGCGTGTCCTTCGGAGGCGTCAGGAGCGCACTGCGGGTCAAAGTGAAACGGCACCGGGTCCGCGGCGAGCAGTTCGTAGGCCGACAGCATCGCCTGCAGCAGGCCTCGCTGACAGTGGTGGGACTGTTGCTCGAGGAAGTGTGCCGCCTCGTGCGCCGCCACTCGCGCCACTGCCCGCCCGACTGCCTCCGAGCTGTTGGGTTCGCCAAGGTAACGGACCAGCGATCCGTAAAAGACTTGCAGCTGCGGCTCGATGCGGTCGCGGTTCCGGCGAGCCAGGCCCAGCACGCCCTCCAATCCGTCGGGCGGCTCGTCCTTGATCACGAGATGGATTCTGGACCCGTCCTTGGTGCACTTGTCGAAGGCTAGACCCGTTCCGTGCCCTCCCATCAAGGAATGGAACTCTCGGGTAACCGCGCCGCGAACGGGAGGAGTCAGCAGTGCCGAGCCATCGGTCACGCAGACGGTCCATGAGCCTCCGAAGGCCAGCGGGGCCACCAGCAGGGCGATCAAAATGGATCCGTGCTTAACCATTCCTTAATTTTCTTAATGATATTGCAACACTCTTTCGCGCATGTCAAGCGCGTGGGGAAATCTCTTGGCAGCGGGGGCCGCGGCGATCGCTGTTCGGCGCTTGCCGCCCGCGCTTGGAAGGGAACCGTGCGCGGCCCACGCGCGACGGAATGCTTGCTGCGCCGGGTGCGCGGTGCCCAAGCGTTTGAGGTCTGTAGGCCCCTCGAATCCCGAGGCTAGCCAACGCGACCGAGAAGTGCCGCGCAAGGCGAGTTCATGGCCTGCCGGCCAGGTGCCGGCCGAACCAGTCGCCTGCTATTCGTTCGCGAATCGGTTCCTGCGCTTCCAGACCAGCCAGACCACGCCGCTTGCGATGGCGAGCGGCGGCACTGCCAGCACCCCGATCCCGCGCTGAAGCGCCGTCAACGCCCGGTCCTTCTGCATCGCCGCGGTCTCGCGGCACATCGTGCAGCCCTGGGCCGGGGCTCGGGAGGGCAGCGCGAGGAGCAGCACGGCCGCCAGAATCGCGCACGCGAGCAGGCTCGCGTGCCGCGCGGCGGTACTGCTGGGTTCGGTCACGGCCGCAGGTCGACGAGACGGAAGCCGTCTGGGAAGAAGTAGCCGCACATGATCAGTATGCAGGCTATGGCCGGGATGACCACGATCAGTGCCAGCAGCTTGTTGTCGAACTGCAGGTGCATGAAGGTCGACATAATCATGCCAGCCTTGATCACCGACAGCAGCAGCAGGATCGCGAGCATGACCAGCAGTCCCGCGATCTGGACGTATGCCAGCACCACCTCGATGGCCGTCAGGACGAGCAGGCCGATCCAGATCTTGTTGAATAGCGGCAGGTGGGCGTCCGTGTAGGGCGGATCCTCCGGAAGGGCAAATGCCGGCGCAGCGCCGCCGCTGGCCAGTGCCGGGTAGAATCGCCAGGCTAGGTAGCCGAAGCAGGTCACGCCCATCAGGGCTGCGAACAGCGCGAGGAACAGGTTGTCCAAGGTGGAAATGATGGCGCCGGAGGCCAGCAGCTGGCCGGTCGTGACGAAGCCCCAAACGCCCAAGGCAAGGCAGAACAGGTAGCCGATCAGGGATAGCAGCATGACGATCTCGCTCGCTTCAGTCGACGCTCGTGGAGAGCAGGTAGATCAGGGGGAAGACGAACATCCAGACCAAGTCCACGAAGTGCCAGTAGAGCCCGGCCACTTCGACGTCTTCGGGCAGCCACTTGCCGCGGCGGTAGCCGAGCGCGACGATTCCCAGGTACGCCACGCCGGTGATGACGTGGAACATGTGCAGGCCGGTGATCAGGAAGAACGTTCCCCCGAACAGCGGCGTGCCGTATTCGTTGGCCCACGGGTACATGCCTTCGTCGACCATCAGGTGCATCCACTCGTACCCGTGCAGCACCACGAACGCGGTGCCGAAAAAGGCCGTTGCCCAGATCCACTTCACAGCCTTGCGCCGCGCGCCGTGGTGGGCGGCCGAGACCGCGTAGACCATGGTCAGGCTGCTGGTCAGCAGCACCAGCGTCATGATCGTGGAGAAGACGATAGACGGAAAGAAGTGAAACGGCGTGGGCCAGTCGTTGGCCACGCGCACGTAGCTATAGGTCAACAGCAGCGCTGAGAACGTCAGCGAGTCCGAGACGATGAACAGCCACATCCCGAGCTTCTTGTGGCCGACTGCGACCGGCGAGCCGCCGCCCCGCCATGTCGGCGCCGTCATCGTGGCCGCGTGTCCTTCCGACATCCGCTTACCTCCAAAACATCAGCAGTCCCAGGATGTAGATCCACAGGACGTCGAGAAAATGCCAATACAGCGCCGTCGCCTCCACGACCGCCAGGCGCGTCGGCCAGGGCCGGCTCGCACGGATCCGCACCCAGACGTAGCCCATCACCGCGATTCCGCCCAGCAAGTGCAGCCCGTGGCCGGCGGTGAGCAGGTAGTAGAACGAGTTGGCGGGATTTGAAGCCAGGTACAGCCCCCTCCCCGCCAGGTCTTGCCAGCCGAGCAGCTGGCAGGCTAGGAATGCCAGACCGAGACCCGCCGACACGTTCATCCAGCGGCGCAGCCCGTCGCTGCTCCGTAGGACGGCTTCGCGACGAGCGCGCTCGACGGTGAAGCTCGATACCAGCAGCACGAGTGTGCTGACGTACAGCACAGGTGGCACAGCAACGGGCACCCAGTCACCGGATAGGCCCTGCCGAACGATCATCGCGCTGGTCAGGGCGGCAAAGAACATTAGGATGCCGCCCATGCCGATCCAGACGCCCAGCTTGTAGCGCTGGACCACTCCGTCGCCGCCGGGATTGTGCCAGTTGCCTTCCTGCGACGGGGGCAGGGTGACGAAATCCCCGCCACCGGTCGAGGTGACAGGTGGCGCTTCGCTTGGACTGAGGGTCGCGGGCATCGTCGTCTATCAATCGCCGGACGCCTGCGGCGCCGGCTCCCCGTACACCGCCTTGTCGTCGTTGCACTGCATCGCGAAGTCGCGTTTGGCGCCCTTCAGGGCGAAGTCATAGGCCCCCCGGTACACATGCGGCACCTTGCCGGCGAAGTTGTCATGCGGCGGCGGCGAGGGGATGGTCCATTCCAGCGTCGTGGCTTCCCAGGGATTCTCCTCGCGGCACTCCTTGCCCGAGAAGATGCTCTTGACGAAGTTGTACAGGAAGATGAATTGCGCCAGCACCGTCAGCACCGCCGCCACCGTGATGAACATGTGCAGTTCCGCGGCGCCGCCAGTCCCTAGGTAGTCCACGCTGGTGATCTCGGCGTAGCGGCGCGGGTGCGGCAGCATGCCGAGATAGTGCATCGGGCCGAAGATCGCGTACACGCCGACGAACGTGATCCAGAAGTGGATCTTGCTCAGCGGCTCGTTCATCATCTTGCCGAACATCTTCGGGAACCAGAACGTGAGCCCGGCGAACATCCCGAAGATCGCCGCCACTCCCATGATCAGGTGGAAGTGCGCCACGACGAAGTAGGTGTCGTGGAAGTACAGGTCAACTGTTGGCTGCCCGAGGAAGATTCCCGACAGCCCGCCCGAGACGAACAGCGAGACGAACCCGATCGAGTACAGCATCGGCGAGGTGAAGCGGATCTTGCCTCCCCACATCGTGCCGATCCAGTTGAAGGTCTTGATGGCCGACGGCACGCCGATGCACATCGTCAGCACCGAGAACACGAACGCCGAGTACGGGCTCATTCCGCTGACGAACATGTGGTGCCCCCAGACCACGAAGCCCAGCCCGCCGATGGCGGCGATGGCGTAGACCATGGCGCGGTAGCCGAACACGGTCTTGCGGGCGAATGTCGAAAGCACGTGCGAGGTGACTCCCATGCCGGGCAGGATCGCGATGTAGACCTCGGGGTGGCCGAAGAACCAGAACAGGTGCTGCCACAGGATCGGCGAGCCGCCCGAGTGGTCGATGACCTTGTCGCTGACCACCAACCCGGCGGGCACGAAGAAGCTCGTGCCGACGTTGCGGTCCATCAGCAGCAGCACGCCCGCTGCCAGCAGCACGCCGAACGCCAGCAGGCCCAGGATCGCGGTCACGAACCAGGTCCAGCAGGTCAGCGGCATCCGCATCATGGTCAGGCCCTTGGCGCGCAGGTCGAGCGTGGTGACGATGAAGTTGAGCGCCCCCAGCAGCGAGGCGATGCAAAAGACCGCGATCGAGGCCAGCCACAGGTCTTGGCCGATGCCCGGAAGCGTCGCCTCCGGCACGGCGCTGAGCGGCGGATAGCCCGTCCAGCCGGACATCGGCGCCCCGCCTTCGACGACGAACGCGGCCATCAGCAGCAGGAACGACACGAAGGTCGTCCAGAACGAGAGCATGTTCAGGCGCGGGAAGGCCATGTCCGCAGCGCCGATCTGGATGGGCAGGAAGTAGTTCCCGAAGCCGCCCTGCGGCGCCGTGGTCAGCACCATGAACACCATCACCGTGCCGTGCATGGTCAGCATGGCCAGGTAGAATTCCGGGGTCATCACGCCTTCCGGCGCGCCGACGGGGAAGAACTGGCCGAGCAGCGGGTAGGAGCATTCCGGGCAGACCAAGCGCAGCCGCACCAGCAGGCTCAGCGCCATGCCCACGAAGACCGCGACCACCGCCAGCAACAGGTACTGGATGCCGATCACCTTGTGATCAACCGAGAAGATGTACTTCCAGATGAAGCTCTTCGGCTCGGGGTGCCGATGCACTTCCGTGTATTCGGCAACTTCCTTGGATAGCTGAACTTCGGTCATGACTTGGTTAGTCCCTCAACGCCGCGCCTTCAGCAGACATCAGAACAGGTACGAAGCCTGCTCGGCGATCCACGCGTCGTACTCCTCCTCGCTGACCACGTGCAGGAAACTCCGCATCTTGTAGTGTCCTAGGCCGCATAGCTCCGAGCACACGATCTCGTACTTGCCCTCTTTGGTGGCCGTGAAGCGGAGCTTGCCGACCAAGCCGGGGACCGTGTCCAGCTTGATGCGCAGTTCCGGGACGAAGAAGTTGTGCAGCACGTCCTTGGACTTGAGCACCACCTCGATCTCCTTATTCACCGGGACCTGCATTTCCGGCACCATGATGTCGTCGGCACCGCCCGGAGCGCTGCGATCCAAGCCCACCGGATTGCCCGCGGCGTCATCGATCAGGGCGATATCGGTCGGCCCGAACTGGTTGTCCTCTCCGGCGTAGCGCATGTTCCACACGAACTGCTGGCCGGTGACTTCCACGACGAGCCGGTCCGCGGACGGCTCCATCGACTTCTGCTCGATGAAGCGCGTCTCGGCCCAGACCGAATAGCTGAAGAACGTCAGGCCGACGAAGATCACCGCCGCGGCCGTTGTCCAGAGAATCTCGAGCTTGTTGTTGCCGTGCGAATCGGAGGCCGGCTTGTCGGTAGGGCGGCTGAACTGCCAGACCGCGTACCCCAGCGCCGCCTGCGCCAGCACGAAGATGACCCCGGTGCCGATCAGGGTCCAGTTGAACGCCTGATCGATCTCGTCGCCCAGCGCGGTGATCGATTCGGGCATCCACCAAGTCTGAGTAACGAAGGGAATGGACATTGCGAGGGTAATGGCCCAGACGACGATAGCGATCAGAAGACCCATAGGTGGTTCAGTACTCGATGTTGGTGGAGCGGAGAAGACTACATGCGGATTCGCGGAGCCTACACCCGCGATTGCTGTGCCCCCCCAGAAAGCCGTATTGTACCAAGCCCACACTGGCGTGACAATCTCGTTCACCGCCTTGCCGGTAGGGATCTCGCGCCCGCTGGAGGCTGTTCAGGAGTGGAACGTGCAATAGGTCCGGAAATCGCAGTCTTGGCAAGGAAACAGACAGGCCTTCGGTGCTACCATTCCTGCGTGCGATCCCTTCTACCTCTTCTCATCGGCGGCGGATTGCTCTGCACCACTGCCCATTCCTCAGAGCCGGTGCAGTTCCGTACGCATGTCATCGAGGCGGACATTCCGGGTGGCTACGCCGTAATGGTCACCGACATGAACAAGGACGGCCGTCCCGACATCCTCGGCATGACCTCGCGGGTCAGGGAACTGCCTTGGTATGAGAACCCGACTTGGGACAGGCACGTCCTGGTCCAAGATGTGGCGGGGCTGGTCAACATGGCCGCCCACGACATCGATGGCGACGGCATCCCGGAGATTTCGATCGAGAACGAATTCAGCATGGTTGCCGCGAAGAGCCGGGGGTTGGTCTGGCTGTTGCAGCATCAAGGAGACCCGCGGAAGCCGTGGAAGTCCATATTCGTCGATGAACTCACGACTTCCCACCATGTCGCGTGGGCCGATGTGGACGGCGACGGCACGAAAGAGCTGGTCAACGCGCCCCTGATCGGTGCCGACGCGCTCGCGCCCAAGTATGAGGACAACGTGCCGCTGGTCTACTATCACGTGCCGAAAGACCTGGACGGAAAGTGGGAGCGGCTGCTCATCGACGACCAGCTCAGCGGCGTGCTGCACCGCGTGCGGGTGGTTCAGTGGGATGACGATGGACGCGAGGAATTGCTAACGGCCGGATTCGATGGGATCACTCTCCACGATCCCGGCGGGGAAGGGGACGCGGTCAGATGGAAGAACACGCGCCTATCAAGAGGCCACAAGGAGGAGCCGAAGACCGCCGGAGCGAGCGACGTGGCGGTCGGCAGCCTCGGGGCCAGGCGATTCATCACCTCGGTCGAGCCGTGGCACGGCAACCAGGTCGTCGTTTACACCCAGGACCCCTCGGGGGCCTGGGAGCGCCAGATCATCTATGAGGATCTCATCGAGGGCCACGAGGTGTGCGTCGGTGACTTTAACGGCGACGGGCGCGACGACATCGTGGCCGGTGACCGGGCGCGAGGCGAGATAGCCGGATCCCACGTCTTCTACGCCCAAGACGACGCCGGCGCCGCATGGCATCACCAAGACCTTGACCACCTAGGCATGTCGGCTTCAGGCTGCGCGGTGGCCGACATCAATGGCGACGGGCGCTTGGACATCGTTCAGATCGGCGGTGCCACCAAGAACATCAAGTGGTACGAGAACCTAGGAAGGTAAACGGATCGTACCGGCGGAAGGAGCGTGCAGTCGACATCGGCCGCTTGCTCCAGCACTCACCTCAAGCGCTTCAGCAGGATGTCCTTGAACTGGACGATCGTGCGGTCATCGTGCAGTTGGAGCGCGATGGACCCGCTCTCGAGCCGCCCCTTGCCAATGCCGTCCGTGAATTCCGAGGACAGCTTGCGGTTGATAAAGAACTGGAAATGGTCGCCTAGCGCGCGAATTCTGCAGTGATTCCAGTCTCGCTCCCTGATGTCTTCGATCCGGACCGGGTCTTCGATCCGCTCGTGAAGGGCGTTGCCCGTCTCGTCGATGATCAGGCGCGTTCCGCGCTGGCACGGAAACTCCGTCCGGGTTGCGAAGTGGAAGTCCCACGCGCCGAGGATCTGCGGGCCGATTCCGACATGGCCAAGGTCGGCGTGGTAGCCCTCGAACGGACGCTTCCCCGTCGTGTCCGCTCGCGCCCTGAGCTCGACTCCAGTATTGCCGGCGGTCAGCATCCGGTAGCTGAATCTGAGCTCGAAGTCGCTTAAGTCCTCGTCAGCGGAATACACGAGATAGGAAAGGCGCCTCTCTAGGCCTGCTCCCTGGATCGCTCCGTCTTGGACCGACCACGCCGCTGCGAGGTCTTCGGGAACGGCGCGCCAGTCCGTCAATGTCTTGCCGTCGAACATGGGAACGAAGCTCGCTTCGTCCGGAACCGCGCCGCAATGAGCCAGCAAGTGAAGGCCCAGCAACGACGCAAGGGCGGTCCGGCATCGCGGACGGCTCCAAGCGCTCATGATCCGTCCACGCCAGAGTCCGAGGTTCCGGAGGCTTGGCCAAGCCTGACGATCATCACCGATCGGATTGGGTGAATTCCCGCAATTCCTCGGCGGTCGCGTCCGCTCCGCGCTCGCGATAGAGCTGGCTCAGCCGCTGCTCCTCTGCCGAAACCGGCACGGCCTCGGCCAGCCGCGACACTTCCAGCATTTCGCGACTCGGCACCCAGACTGTGCCGTCATCGAATTGGGCGCTTCGCAAGTAGCCCAGCATGGCATCGATGGACGGCTCGCCTGTGGACACGGGTCGGATCAGGAACCGACCTTCGCCCGTCGTTTCTTGAGCCTGCGGCCCGGCGACGCCGGCCCGCCCGGTGACCGGCGCAGACCCGACTGAATACAGCGACCCGGCGCCGTCGCGCACGAGCCAGCCGATGTCGAAGTGCCGCACCGCCCGTCCGCCGCGGCTGCGCAGGACAAATCGCGGGGCGTCAGAGATCGACCCGCGCACGCGAGCAGACCCCGACTCCAAGATCAGCGGGGCGTCTGGCTGGTTCACGATTGCAACCTCCATCTCGCGGGCTGGCGCGGAGGCCGGGACCGTCGCGGGCCCTTGGCCCGCCAGACGAACTTCGAGACGGGGTCGCGCAGCTTGGCGCCGCAGGCTGGCCTGCATGGCCGCCGTCAAGGCCGGCTTGCCCCCGCTCTGCCACAGGGCTAGGAAGTGCTCCCGGTCGCGCCTCGCCTCCATCTCGAGCACAGTCAGCTTGCGAATCGAATCAAGCCGGTCGGGCCCGGCGGCGGCCAGCGAGGCGAACAGCACCGCATCAGGCTCGATTCGAACTGCCGGCCCTTGGCCCAGCGTCAGCGGGCGCACCAAGCGCAGGTTCAGCGGCACCTCGAAGCTCTCGTCCCTGGCCGCATGCAAGCTAGGCACTGTGACCGCGGCGCGGCCGCCGAGTGTCGCCTCGCCGGCCACGACGCGCAGGGCGATTGCGCGCACCGGATCCGTGCCGTGGTGCCTGAAATGGACCGAGCCGGACAGGTGGATCACGGTCGCTCCGCCCCGCACCTCGAACTCGCTGTCCGAGAAGTCCTGTGCGGCGACCCGCAGAGGCACTCCGTCCGGGATGTCGACGGCGACCTGCGGCACCTGTGCCCGCGCGGATTGGGCTGCCGATGCGACCGCCAAAGCCGCGAAGGCGAATGCGAGATGGAGCTTCAGGGATCTCATGGCGCGTAGTAGTCGGTGATTGTCAGCGTGCCCGAACCTGAGTGAAAGGCTTGCACGCGCAAGCTGCCAGTGCTGGTCAGTTGCACATCATCACCGTCCCAAGGGCCCGTCTGTTCGGGCACGGCGGGGATCGAAGTGGCGACCAGCGTGGAATCCCCCTCGGAGTCGTCGGAACTCGGAATCAGCACGAGCATTCCAAGTGCAACTGCGGCGAGGCCGACTCCGGCCGCGGTCCGCCAGCGCCAGCCAGTCTGTGTGCCGCGGATCGGGCGCGACTGCGCGGCGGCGACCCGCACGTTGTGGGCCAGGGCATCGAAATCGATTTCAGGCACCGGGCGCGCCCGTGCAAGCTCGTCCAGCACCTCAGAGTATTCGCTGACCGCAGCCCTGCACTGCGGGCAGCGCGCCAGTTGGCGATCGACTAGCCATCGTCGCAGACGCCCCAGATCGCCCCCCGCATGCAGGGCTATGGTGTGCTCGTCGAGACGACACCGACAATCGCTCATTGCCCAGTTTCCTCCCGGTAGCGCCTGAACTTGACGCGCGCGTTCGCGATGTGAGAGCGCACTGTGGCCGTGGAGCAGCCCATCACTTTGGCAACCTCAGCGGCTGGCATCTGTTCGACATCTCGCAGCAGCAGCGCGGTGCGCTCGCGCTCCGACAGCAACTTCAGCCCGGCCTCGATCCACGTTCGCGTCTCAGCCCGCAGGGTCTCTTGCTCGGGGCTTGCCACACTGGCCGGGGGCGCGGCTTCGATCTCCTCAAAGGCAACGCGACTCCGCTTCCGCACGAAGTCCAGCGCCGTGTTGACCGCGATGCGGTTCAGCCACTGGACCGCCTTGCGGTCGTCCTTGAGCTGCTCCCGGCGCCCGAGCGCCTTGAGCAATGCATCTTGGGTCAGGTCTTGTGCATCGGGCACGTTGCCCACGATCCGGTAGATCAACCGGAACATCCGCCGCATGTGCGTTTCGAGCGCGTCGCCGCCAGGAGCGGCCTCCGCTTCCGCTGCCGGGGCGGGGCGGCCGTGCCGTTCAACCACCATCAGCCCCGGCCCGAAGCATGGCATGGCGCGTGTGTCCATGGATTCGCTGGCCCCTGAACATAGGACGCAGTTCTTTGTCAATCCGTGCAGTGCTGCTTTGTCGGCCGCGGCGCTGCCGAAAGCGGCTGGAGAGACCTTCAGCATGGCACCAATCGCCCTGCGTTGTGCGCGATCGCGAGCGTTCGGGTCCGGTCGGCCGTCGCGGCCGGCCTCGGAGACGTTCCGTCTGGACGCTGGCGGCCGCCTTGCTACACTCGGCGTTTTGGTTATGCAGATAGCAAATCGAATCGGACGCATGCGGGGCGAGGGCGCATTCGAGGTCTTGGTCCAGGCCCGGGCCTTGGAGGCCACCGGCAAGGATGTCGTCCATATGGAGATCGGCGAGCCTGACTTCCCAACGCCTCCGAACATTGTTGCCGCCGGCCAGAAGGCCCTCGCCGACGGCTACACAAAGTATGGTCCGACGCAGGGTGATCCAGAGCTGCGGCAGACCATTGCCGATTACATTTCGGCGACCCGCGGCATCCCGGTATCTGAGTCGCAAGTCGTGGTCACGCCTGGGGCCAAGCCAATCCTGTTCTTCTCAATGCTGGCGCTGCTCGAGCCCGGCGACGAGGCGATGTATCCGAATCCGGGATTCCCCATGTATGAGTCAGTGATCGGCGCCAGCGGTGCCACGCCCGTGCCCTTGCCGCTCTTGGAGAGCCGCGGTTTCTCCATCGACTTGGACCGGTTCTCGGACCTGCTCTCGGATCGCACCCGCTTGATCATTCTCAACTCGCCCCAGAACCCGACCGGCGGCACCATTCCCCCGGAGGATCTGCAAGCCATCGCCGACATGGTCCGTGATCGCGACCTGCTCGTCCTGTCGGACGAGATCTACAACCTCATCGCTTTCGATGAGCGGCCCACGTCGATTGCTTCGCTGGAGGGGATGGCGGAAAAGACCATCATTCTGGACGGATTCTCGAAGGCCTACTCGATGACCGGCTGGCGCATCGGCTACGGCGTCTACCCCCAATGGATGGTGGATGCGATCTGCATGCTGCAAGTCAACTCGAATTCGCACACTTCCAGCTTTACGCAGCGCGCTGCCATCGAAGCGCTGCGCGGGCCGCAAGACAGCGTGGGTGTGATGGTGAACGAGTTCAAGCGGCGGCGCGACGTGATCGTCGCCGGCCTCAATGCGATCCCAGGGGTTCGTTGCGCGAAGCCCGGCGGGGCCTTCTATGCCTTTCCGAACATCACCGAAACCGGGATCGACGCGAGCGAACTGGCCGGAAGGATCCTGCAGGAGGCAGGCGTGGCCTGTCTGGCCGGCAACTCCTTTGGGTCGTATGGTGAGGGCTACCTGCGATTCAGCTATGCGGCAGCGCTTGACCGTATCGAAGTGGCGCTGGAACGCATCCGGAATCTGCTGAGCTGATTCCGGCTGCGCCGGGCTGGACACAGCAGCCACGGCCTGTCTTGACCGGGTCCGTCAGCGGGCGCCGGGACGAGCTTGGACGCGCCGGGCGGGTTGCTACGATGTTGGCCGGCGATAGCTCGGGGCGCGGAACTGATCACCGCGGCGGCGTCCGCACTGCTAGCCTTGTTCCCGGGCGCTTCCGCCCAACCGGCGGAAGATCGCTGGGACCAGATGCGCACGCGCATGGTACGGCAGCAGATCCAAGCCCGCGGCGTCCAGTCGGTGGCGGTGCTGGATGCGCTCCGCAGGGTGCCCCGCGAGCGCTTTGTGCCCGCCAAGGTTCGCGAGTTCGCAACCGAGGACACGGCCCTGCCGATCGGCTACGACCAGACTATCTCGCAGCCGTACATCGTCGCGTTCATGACGGAGCTGCTCGAGCTACAGCGGCATCACAGGGTGCTGGAGATCGGCACCGGCTCGGGCTACCAGACTGCGGTCTTGGCGAGCCTGTGCGATTCGGTGCACAGCATCGAGATCGTTCCCGAACTGGCTGCCAGAGCCGCCAGCGCCCTGGCCGACCTCGGGTACGCGCACGCCACGGTCGAGCAGGGCGATGGCTACCAAGGCTGGGCGGAACGCGCGCCGTTCGACCGCATCATCGTCACGGCGGCGCCGCGAGAAATCCCGCAAGCGCTGGTCGATCAGCTGGAGCCGGGCGGCCGCTTGGTAGTGCCGGTCGGCCCGGCGCTCGGCACCCAGGCATTGACCTTGGTGACGAAGGATGCTGCGGGCAGGCTGCGCCGCCAGCGGCGGCTGGACGTTCGGTTCGTGCCGATGGTTCGCGCCGCTGACAGGAACTGACTGCGAAGCCGGTCTCAGGCCGTGCCGCCGAATCCGGGCGGCGGGCTCGGTGGCGGGGGCTTGTGCGGGCGAGCCCTGCGCGCGGCCAGGCCGATGCCAAGCAATACTGCGCAGAAGCCCGCAACCAGTCGTGCGGGCAGCGCCTCGCCGAAATAGGCGGAGCTGAGCGTCACTCCGCTGACCGGGGTGATGAACGAGAACGCGATCACCGTGCCGGGAGTATGCCTGCGGATCAGATAGACCCAAGCGAGCTGGCCCGCCCCTCCGACGATCAGCCCTTGGAACAGCAAGGCAGCCCAAGTCCTCCAGTCGTGGTCTGCACGGGGCATGTAATCTGGGATCGCCTGCCAGCCCAGCAAGAAAATCGGCAGTGCCCCTACCAGCGGCCAGAAGACTGCCTTTACGTAGTCGATGCGCAGCGCCAGCTGCCGGGTGTAGACCATGCGGATCGCCAGCAGCGTGGCTGCCGTCAGCACGAAAGCGTTGCCCAGCATGGGATTGGGGGCCAGCGGGCTCTCGGTGCGCGCCGTCAACACCCACCCCACGCCGCAGAACGCGATCACGAGTCCGGTTGCGCGCAGGAGGTTGAGCCGGTCCTCGGGCACGACCAAGGACGAGATCAGATTGGTGGTGATGGGATAGGTGTTGAACAGAATGGCCAGCAGGACCGGGGAGGTGAAGTCGGCTCCGGTCTGGTTGGCGCTGATCTGCACCGCGAAGATCACGCTGAGCAGTGCGAGCGGGAGCAATTCCCCGCGCCGCGGCCGGAGGCTGATCCCTTGCACTGCCGCGAACACCCAGATGCCGGCGCTGGCGATGGCGACGCGCAGGAAGGCTCCCAGCAGCGGGGGCATCGACAGCAGCACGACCTTGATCGCTACCGGATTCAAGCCGCGGACCGTGGCGATCGAAACGCAGGCCAGAATGGAGGCCAGCCCCAGAGGCTGGGAATTCTCGAGATGCCTAGCTGCCATCTTGGGCCGGCCCGTCCGGCGACAGCGAGTCTCGCCGGCCTGGTGCCTAGGTGCGTCCCCAGAGGTCGCGCAGGAACCGTGTCCCGTCGATGGCGATGTCGTCCATGGATGCCGCTAGGTCGCGCCAGATCGCGGTCGCGGCGGACAACTCGGGAATGTGCGAGTTGAACGACTCGATGGTCAGCCAGCGGTCGTAGCCCAGCTCCTTGATCGCCTGCAGGACCTTGGGCCAGTCCACGTGTCCGGAGCCCGGCGTGCCGCGATCGTTCTCGCACGTGTGGACATGCATCAGGTGCTTGCCGCAGGTGCGGTAGGCGTCTCCCACCTGCTTGTCTTCTATGTTCTGGTGGAACGTGTCCAGCAAGATGCCGATGCGCTCGCAATTGATCTCGTCGACAAAGCGGTACGCGTCCGCCGCAGTGTTGAGGAAGTACGTCTCGAAGCGATTCAGCGGCTCGACCGCCATCGTCACGTCGGCGTCGGCGAGATCGTCGGCCAGCGCTTGGTGAAACTCCACGCCCCACTTCCACTCGTCCTCGTTGCGCCGCCGCCCGGGCAAATAGCCGACCGGCGAATGGGTCGGGCCAGCGATCTGGTCCGCGCCGGCTTCGGCAGCGGTCCGGATCACGGTCTTCCAGTGCTCGATAGTATTCGCACGCACGGTCGCGTCGTCGCTAATCGGATTCATGCCGTCCGGGTTGACCGAGCAGAAGTGGACGTTGAGCGCGTGTTCCGAGCAGGTCCTGCGCACCGCTGCGGTGTCGAGCTCGGAGGGTACGAAGACCGGGATCTCGATGCCGTCGACGCCGACCTCTTTCAGCGCGTCCAGCGGGTACTTGTCGGGCTCGAACGAGCCGGACCAAATGAGCGTGTTGACTCCGAATTTCATGGCTTGCGCATACTCCTGGCGGTCTGAGCCGCCATTATCTCAGACCGTGGCTGCCTTCCTTGGGAGCCCAGCTGCGGGCCGAGACCACGCCGCCGTTGAGGCCCAGCGCAGACAGCCCGCCGAAGAAGCGGGCGTGCTCGACCTTCATGCACTGGTCCATGACGACTTCTAGTCCAGCCTCGCGGGCGCGCCTCGCCGCTTCCTCATGCACGATGTCGAACTGCATCCAGACGACCTTGGCCCCGATCTCGATCGCTTCCTCGACAATGGCCGGCACGAATTGTGGGGGACGGAAGATATCGACCACGTCGACCGGCTCCGGAATCGCGTTCAGGCTGGCGAAGGATGGCCTCCCTAGAACGGTCTTGGCGCGCGGGTTGACGGGCACGATGTCATAGCCGCGATTGGCTAGGTAGACCGCCACGAAGTGGCTTGGCCGCAAGGGGTTGGCCGAGACGCCGACCAAGGCGACCCGGCGGTAGCGGCGCAGGATGGCGAGTCGTTCCTGCGGACCCGCCGCCAGGGCCTTCCACGAGCCGTCGCTGGTGGATCCGACGCTGCCGCCGGCCAAACTGCACACCAAGCTAGACATGTGGCGATTCCGCGCGCTCGGCGCGGTGCTGCAATCGTAACAGGTGCGCCAGGCCGCGAGCCGCCTCTACAGGACGCGGCGCTTGTTGCCGTCGCGCAGCGTCACCTTCTGCTTGTCGAAGTGTTCCAGCAACGGGATCGCGTACTTGCGGCTGACGTTGGCGAGCGCCTTGAACTCGCCGACATCGACAAGCTGGCCCCGCAGCGGGGCCAGCCGAGCCAGAAGCGCATCGACGGCCTCGCTGTGGAACACTAGGTCCGCGTTGATTCGCACCAACACGCCTTCCCGGAGCAGCGCCGCCAGAATGCGCCGGGCGCGACCGGAGTCGATCGGGAGAGTGGGCAGCAGGTCCTTGAGCAGCGGAACCTGCAGGCCGGCCTGTGCGAAGGCAGTTATGAGCCTTTCCTTGGCTTCGCGCTCGTCACTGCCCAGGCGTATCTCGTGATCGGCCGACTTGACTAGCTCGCCATCCAGCTCCACCTTGCGCTCGGCTTGCAGGCGCTGCAGGATGTGATCCGCGAAGAACTCCGGCGCAGCGCCGAACTCGCTGCTCCGCAGCGCCTCGACGGGGATGCCCGACTCCAGCGGGTTGGCCTTGTGAAACTGAGCCAACGCTTTCAGCAAGCGGTCTTCGGCTGCTTTTCCGCGGCTGTCGGCGCAGACCCACAGGGGCTCGTCGCGCAGCACTCGGATCGACTTGCAGGACTGCGCGATGGAACGCCATGCCGGTTCCCGGCGGCCTGTGATCGCGGTCAGGTCCGCACCGGCCATGCCGAACGCCTGTCCCGCGCAAAGCGCTTCCAAGATCGTGGACGGGTCACCCACGCGCAGCGCCTCCAGAGCGGGCCGCCAGTCGTCCTTCTTGCGGTGCCGACCGGCGTGCGGGTGCAGCACCGTGCCGCCCGCGATGGTGGTCAGCGGAGAGAACTGCCGCAAGATGAAGCGGTCCCCGGAGACCGCCACGAGCGGATGATCCAGGCGCAGTTGGACAAAGGCCGACTCGCCCGGCTTGAGGCTGGACTGGCGCCCGGATGCCTCGAGTAGGTGCGCCTTGCCCACCGTCTCGGCAGTGCCCAGATGCACGTGCACCGGGGCTGCGTGCTTGAGCGGCTTGGCTGATGGCAGCAATTCTATGCGAGCGTCGAATCGTTCTGTTGGCGCGAAGAGGCGCGGCTCGGCGAGGCACATGCCGCGTTCCAAGTCGGCCTTGGCTGCACCGCCGAGATTGATCGCCGTACGCTGCCCGGCCCGTGCCGTCTCGACGGACTCTCCATGCACCTCCAAATTGCGGACCCGGACCTGTTGCCCGCCGGGCAAGATCTCCACGGCATCCTCGATCCGCAGCTGGCCGCTGGCCAACGTTCCCGTCACCACCGTGCCGAAGCCCTTCATGGTGAACACTCGGTCCACGGGCAGGCGCAGCGGCTCGCTGTAGCCGCGTTCTTCGACATCGTCGGCGACTTGGCGCAGCGCTTGGCACAGGTCTTTCGTGCCCGCGCCGGTCACGCTGCTGACCGGGACTAGCGGCGCGCCGTCGAGGAACGAGCCCGCCACGAATTCCTCGACCTCCAGCTTGACGAGCTCGAGGATTTCCTCATCCACAGCATCAGCCTTGGTCAGCGCGATCAGGCCGTGCCGGATTCCCAACAAGCGGCAGATTTCAAAGTGCTCTCTGGTCTGCGGCATCACGGACTCGTCTGCGGCCACGACCAACAGCACGATGTCGATCCCGCCAACACCGGCCAGCATGTTCTTGACGAAGCGCTCGTGGCCAGGCACGTCCACGAAACCAATGCGAAGGTCCTCGCCCAGGTCCAAGCTGGCGAAGCCGAGATCAATGGTGATTCCGCGCCGCTTTTCTTCTTCCCACCGGTCTGTGTCTGTCCCGGTCAGGACTCGGACCAGCGATGTCTTGCCGTGGTCGATGTGTCCGCTGGTTCCGACGATTACGTTGTGCCTGACGCTAGCCATTGAGGCGCTTGCTCCACTGTACCCTGAGGCCCGGCCAGTCACCCTTTGTCGGCCGAGTAGTTCAGAATGAATGCAGTCCGCCTTCCATGCGTGCGCGAGTTCTCTGGGCGCTCCTGCTAGTTCCGGCCGCCGCCTCCCAGCCATTGGAGATCGTAAATCTCCACGGTGATATCCATGTGGAGGTTGTTCTCGGAAACCGCCTCCAGATGTGGCGCTCCGGGTCGCAATCGCGCGATTCGCAGGGAATTGCCGTCAGCCGCTCTCCCGCCCGGCTGTTGGTCGAGGCCCTGCCTCCCGAGGACGAAAGCCCGCATATCGAAGTGCGCGTGCCTCTGGCGCTGCCGTTCACGGTCATCACCGATGCCGGCGACATCAGCATCGTCGGGATGGTCAAGCGGGCCGATGTGCAGTCGGCGCGGGGCTCGCTCTCGCTGAATGTACCGCTGGACGTGACGATCTTGAACCTGGAGTCCAGCCGGCGTCCGGAGGCAGTAGACACGCCCCCTGAGCGCGCGTTGCCCCTGCTCTCGTATCAGATCGGCCGGAACTTGCGGTCATGGAGGCTGGCGAAGAAAGGGCGCTCTCTCGGCCTGTCCTATGGAGTTGTCGACGCGCAGCTCCACGCGCCCCCGGTCCTGCGCGTCCGCGATTGGGAGATTCCCCGCGAGTGGCCGCTCAGGCCACACACCGAATCGAGAGGTGTGGTGGCCAGGCTGCTGGCGCAGTCCGAGCGACGCCAGCGGGCCCGGCCAGCCGCGCCGCCTGACAGGCGGCCCGTTCCCTCCAGCGCAGCTCGATCCGAGAGCGGCGGTGCTGGGTCTGTATTCCGCTCGGAAGTTCGCATGGTGAGCATGAGCGTGGCTGTCAGTGACAGCGGCGGCCGTCCCATGCTTGGCTTGGGCAAGAACAACTTTGTCGTCGAGGAGCGGGGCCAGCGGCAGGATATCCGCGTCGCCGACCCGGAGGAATCGCCCTTCAACCTCGCCGTGCTCTTGGACCTTAGCGGCAGCACGGCAAGCGACCTAGGGCACATGCGCCAAGCGACGCGGCGCCTGATCGACTTGGCCCGGCCACACGACAGGGTCGCTCTGTACGCCATGACCGAAGGCATGTTCCATCGGCTCACGCCCCTGACTTCGGATCGAGAAGTGCTCGTCGAGCGCCTTCGCAAGCTGCCGTACCCAATCGGCGGGTCGCCTCTGTGGGACACGATCTTGTTGGCCTACGACAACGAGCTTGCAGCTCTGTCAGGGGAGCGCAACGCGCTGGTGGTGATCAGCGACGGCATCGACAATCGCATTAGCGGCCACGACTCCCCTTCGGTGCTGAGTGCTTCGCGCTTGGTTCAGACGGCCGGCGAAATGGACGCCCGCATTTATCCGGTCTTCTTGCTCTCCGGGGAGCGCTTCGGGCGCAACTGGTCTACCAGGGCGCGCAAGCGAATGGAATCATTGGCGCAGAAGACCGGCGGTAGGCTGTTCACGGCCCGCTCCGTGGCGGACATCGAGCCGGTCCTGCCGTACCTTGCGCGAGAAATGCGCAGCGTCTACGAGATCGCCTACTATCCGGCGGACCAAGAGTTTGACGGCAGTTGGAGGCGCGTGACGATCAAGGTCGATGCGCCCGGCGCCAAGGTCCGGGCGCGGCCGGGTTACTTTGCGGAATAGGGCCGCAGCGACTCGCGCTCGGCGAGAGCCTTCTCCGACCGAAGCGCAAGACATGGATCCCGTTGCAGCAAGGCTCACGCTAGCGTGTCGGCTTTCAAGTTCTCTGTTAGAGGTGTGGCGAAAAGTATCCGGCACCTTGGACGGGTGGGGTGACCTGTCTCTTTTTCTCGGATCTGAGCGAACAGAACAGGATGGCCACGAAACCTCTCCGTGAGGTCGATACGCTCGATTTCACCCAAGCGGATGTGGCAGCACTCCGGCAGTCGACCAAGAGCTCCTTCAACCTCGACCACATCGCCGCGACGGCAATGAACCTAAAGTACATACGCGAGAACGAGCTGCCGCTGGCTGCCGAACGGTAAGAACCGCCCGAGGATCTCGCACGCTATCTTCCCGGACGCACGTACGTTGGACCAAGGACTGTGGCTTGAGCGTGCGTGGTACGATTAAGTTCGGTTAATTTAACCGGTTAGAATCTGCAATGCATACGATGCAAGCCACAGAAGCCAAGGCACGGTTAGCTGAACTCCTCCGGAAGGTGGAGCGTGGTGAGACCGTGGTGATCACCAGGCATGGGGAAGCGATCGCTCATGTGATCCCCGCACGAGTGGGTGAGCGAGCTGACCGCAAGCAGGGTGTGGCCCGCTTTCGCCGTCGACGTGAGGGATGGCAGCCCGCTGCGATGTCGATTGAAGATATTTTGCTCGCACGCCATGAGGGCCATCGCCTGTGAGCGTACTCGTTCTCGATGCATCGGTCGCCCTTGCTTGGCTGCTGAGTGAGCAAGACGCTTCGACGGCAGAACTGGTGTTGCTGCGGCTGGAATCCGATGAAGCTTTGGTTCCCCAGCTGTGGCATTCGGAGGTGCGCAACAGTCTTCTCGTCGCGTCGCGTCGTGGACGGATTTCCCTTGACGCACCGACGGAGCGCCTGGACGCTTTGCGCGACTTGCCCATCCGCACTGATTCGGGGCTTGATCTGGACATCGCATTCGTCTTGGCCCAGAAACACGGCTTGTCGTTCTACGATGCAGTCTATTTGGAACTGGCCAAGCGGCACAGTGCGCCGGTCGCAACGTTCGACAAGGCGCTCGCCCGAGCCGCAGGTATCGAAGGGCTGCCCGGCCCGGTAGGGGTTGAGGCCCGATGACCGAAGGCAGGCGGCTTCTCAGAGCCCATCCTTTGGGGTTGGGTGCTCGCGCGGGTGCTTGTGGGGGGCATCCCCGCCCTGCGATGTCGGAGTCGCGGTGCGGTTCCCTTCAGACCGCGTAGCCTGATCCGAAGGCAGACGCTCTCGTACGTGTGGCCTTGCTAGACTGTTGCTCGCAATGCGGTCTCGGCGATCGTTTCTAACCATGCTTGGCGGCGCATCGCTCGCACCCCAGGTAGCGCTGCCCCAAACCAAGGGAAAACTGAAGATCACGTCGGTCGAGGCGGTGCCGGTGCGTCTGTGGTCGCGCTCCTCCCAAGGACGCTTGCCAGAATTCAAGGGACCGTTCGATCCGGCCCGTTGGCGCTACAGCGGACCGTATTCCCAGCTTGCCAGCGCGATCGTGGTCGTCATCAAGACCGACCAGGGCATCACCGGCTACGGCTTCGGCGCCGGCGGCGGGGCCGCCGCCGAGATCATCCACGGCCACCTCCGACACCTCTTGGTTGGCAGCGACCCGCTCAACGTCGAGTTGCTTTGGGATCAGATGTACCACTCCGGTATCTATTACGGCCGGCGGGGTGTCTTCGTGATGGCATTGAGCGGAATCGACAACGCGCTCTGGGACATCGTGGGCAAGTACGCAGAGACACCGGTCTACAAGCTCATCGGCGGCGCGACCCAAGAGAAGGTGCCTGGCTATATCACGAACTCCGATCCTAGCGTGGGCCTAGGTCTGGGCTTTGAGAACTTCAAGCTGGGGATTCCGGACGGGGTCTTGGACGGCGCCGCAGGCATGGACCGGATCGAAGCTAGGATCAAGCGCGCGCGCGACGCGATCGGGCCGGAGCGTACGTTGATGATCGACTGCGGCTGCCGCTGGAACGACATCGGCTACACGCTGGAAATGGCCCGCAGGCTGGAGCCGCTGGGCCTGTACTTCATCGAGGAGCCGCTCTCGCCCGACAACATTCTCGGCTACAAGCGGCTGGTCGACGAGATCGACAGCACGCTGATCGTCAGCGGCGAGCACGAGTACACGCAGTACGGCTACCAGATGCTGCTGCACCATGGCGGCACCGAAATCCTCCAGCCGGACATCAGCTGGTGCGGCGGCCTCACCGCGCTGCGCAAGATCGCCGTCATGGGCGCCGAGCGTGGCCTGCCGATCATTCCGCATCGTGGCAGCAGCCTGTATGGCATGGCCATCGTCCTGACCGCGAATGCTCCGCTGGCGGAGAGCTTCGGCACCGGAGACGACGCGACAGAGCTGATGCTGGCGATGTCATCGCCATTTGAGGGTGGTTATTACTATGCGAAGGACAAGCCCGGGTTCGGCACAGAGCTCACAGACAAGTTGGTCCACGACCACGCAGGCAGTAGCGCGCTCTAGCCTCGCGGGCAGCCAGCCCGGCCTGTCGCGCCGCCAGTGGCTGGCAGTGCTCGCGCTCGCGCCCGGATTGCGAGCGCTGGCTGCGGAGCCGGATGAGTTTCGCGGCATCTACCCCATCGTGGCCACGCCTTACCGCGACGACGGCAAGGTTGACTTGCAGACCCTCGCGAAGGAGGTTCGCTTCCTAGATCGGGCGGGCGTCCACGGCATTGTCTGGCCTCAATTGGCGAGCGAGTATGCGTTGCTGACCTTCGAGGAGCGCATCGCGGGTGCCGAGGCGATCGTGGAGGCGTCCAAGGGACTGCGACCCAAGGTCGTGATCGGAGTGCAAGCCGCCGACACTGAGACCGCAGTGCGCTACGCCGAGCACGCCAAGTCGATCAGTCCGGATGCCATGATCGCCCTGCCGCCGCGGAAGGGCCGCCAAACGGAATTCGACCTGGATGCCGTGGCCCGCTATTACGATGCTGTCGCCGAAGCCGGCGGGCTGCCCATGTTCATGCAGGCCATCGGCAACATGAGCGCCGACTTCGTCGCGCGCATGGTGCGGGAAATCCCCAACCTATACTTCGTCAAGGACGAGGCCGGCCACACCCTCAGCCGCCTGACCGAGTTTGCCGAGATGAAAGGGCCGGATCGCCCGCGGGCCTTCACGGGCGGCCACGGCCGCACGCTGATCGAAGAGATGGCGCGCGGATCGGCGGGCACGATGCCTGCTGCATCTTGGGTAGACCTGTACGTCAAGGTCTGGGATCTGTGGCACGCAGGGCAGCGCAACGATGCAATGGAGATGTTTTCCAAGGCGTTGCTGCTGATCGCCAAGGCCAGCGCCCACGGCCTCCCCGCGCTGGCCTATGTGCTGCACCTGCGGGGAGTGTTCCCCAACTGGAAAGTGCGCACTACCAGCGCCCGCGAGTTGGACCGGCACGCTCGCGAGCAACTCGAAGCGACGCTGGAGTTCGTGCGGCCCCACCTGATTGCATGATGGCGCTGGGCAAGTTGCTGGTAGTCGCCGGTTTGGCGCTGCTGGCGCTCGGTGCGATGATTCTCCTCGCACCGAGGTTGGGCCTGCCAGCTCCGGGCAAGCTGCCGGGGGACGTTGTCTACCAGAGCCCGCGCTTCACCCTGTACTTCCCGTTCGCCACCTGCGTTGCCATCAGCGCCGTCCTCACCGCGCTGTTTTACTTCGTGGGACGTCGCTGAGCGCACCCGCTAGACGTGTGAGAACGGTCCGCGGTCTCGCTGGCGAGAGCTATGGGATGATGTAGCCGTCATGCGCGCATTGGCAGTAGTGTTCGGCTTCTTGGCCACCGTCTTTTCCGTCCCCGCTCTTGCCGGGGGACCTTCCCCGGAGATTCCGTTCAAGAAGCGAGTGATCGATCTGGGCAGGAACGAGCCTTGCGCGGTGGCGGATCTCAACGGCGACGGCTATCTGGACATCGTCTCTGGCGAGAACTGGTTCCGCGGGCCGGAGTTCCAGCCCAAGAAGTTCCGCTCGTTCTATTTCTTCAACAACTACATCGACGACTTCTCCGACATGCCGTTCGATGTCGACAGGGACGGCCACGTTGACGTGGTGAGCGTCTCTTGGGGGGAGCAAAAGATCGCGTGGTGGCGAAACCCAGGCCGCGCCATCGGCGAGTGGGTCGAGCAGCGCATCCACGAAGGGCTCCCGGTCGAGTTCGCGTTGCTGGTGGACTTGGACGGCGATGGCGCGGCCCGGGAGGTGCTGCCGCAATTCGGGGGCAGGCCAGCCGACAAGACCTCGTGGTTTGAGTCGACCGGGCCGGATGGCAAGTGGGTCGAGCACACGGTGAAGCTCGCCGCTGACGGGCACGGTATCGGGGCCGGCGACGTGAACGGCGACGGGCGCATGGACATTCTCACGCCCAAGGGCTGGCTGGAAGGGCCCTCGGACCCGCGCAAGACGCCGTGGAAGATGCATGCCGAGTTCGAAGTCGAAGAGCACGCGGGCTTCCTGCACGTGCTGGACATCGATGGCGACGGCCTCAACGACATCATCGCGCCCCATGCCCACAGCTATGGCATCTACTGGCTCAAACAGGTTCGCGGCGACTCTGGCCAGCGTGTTTGGGAGCGGCAAGTGATCGACGATTCCTGGTCGCAGGCGCACGCCTCGACCATGGCCGACCTGACCGGCGACGGGCGTCCGGAACTAATCACGGGCAAGCGGTTCTTTGCGCACAACGGCCACGACAAGGGCGGGCGCGAGCCCCTCGGGCTGTATTGGTACGAGTACGCGAACAACGGCAAGCAATGGGAATGGCTGCGCCATACGATCCACTACGGTGGCCGCGTGGGCACCGGCATGCAGATTCCGGTGGTCGACATCGACAAGGACGGCGACTTGGACATCGTCGTCGGCGGCAAGGGCGGCGTCTTCCTGTTCGAAAATCTCACACGCTGAGCGCCGAGCTGCGGCAGCGCGCGAGGCTCAGGCAGACGCTGCCAGCGCGATATCGTCGAACGAGAAGTCCGGCCGGTCCCGAGGCGAGCCGCCAGAATCGCTGTACCACTGCCATGTCTGGCGCAATCCATCGGCCAGCGACAGGGGTTCAAATCCCAGCTCCTCGCGTGCGCGCGTCACGTTCAGGGTGATGGGCGGCATGTCGAAATATTGCCCGAAGTAGTACGGCGGCTGAAAGACTTGGCCGCCCAGCTCCTGCGCAGTCTCGCGCGGGATGTAGCGCAGGTCGGGTTCGATGCCAGCCGCCTCGCCGAGCATCCGCACGAATTCGTCCTGCCGCACGGGCCGGACGTGCGCGACGTTGTACGCTCGGCCGGCCGCCGCTGGGGTCTTGGCGGCCCGCAGTGCGGCGTCGACCAGATCTCCAACAAACACGAAGTGCATCAAGCGGCTGCCGTCCCCCGGCACCAAGATCGGGCGTCCCGCAGTCAGGCGGTCCCAGAAGAACGCTTCGCGATAGAACGGATTTCGCGGGCCGTACACAAACGGCGGGCGGAGGGATGTGGTCGGCACGCCCTGCTCTGCATATAGCCCAAGCAGAGCCCGTTCGGAGTCCGCCTTGTTGCGGCAATAGACGTCCGGACAGTCGGGCGGTGCTAGCGGTGCAGCCTCGTCACGGTCGAGGCCGTCCCCATAGGCCGCGCAGCTGGAGACAAAGACGTACCGGCACAAGTTGCCTGCGCAGGCCGCGGCCGCGGCGAGGACTTGGTCGCCGGTCGTGCCACGCTGCCAGTCGTAGACGTTGTCGAACACCAGGTCGTAGCTGCCGCTGACGGCCTTGGCCACGGCAACTGTGTCGTTGCGGTCGCAGTGGATCTCCCGCGCATGGCCGGCGAATGGATTGTGCCGGCCGCGATGCAGGATGGTGACATCGTCGCCGCGTTCGAGCAGGCGTGCGACGAGCGCTTGGCCGATGAACAGCGTGCCGCCGATCACCAACACGCGGTCCATGCTCGGATCCTAGGATCTGCTTTAAGGCGCTGCTAGGCCTTGGCGCGGACCCGCAGCGCGATGCCCACTTCGGCCAGATTTCGATCTGGCACTGTATTGGGCGCTTCGCACATCAAATCGGTGCCCTTGGCAGTCTTGGGGAAGGGGATCACGTCGCGGATCGTAGCCTCTCCGGCGAGCAGCATGACCAGGCGGTCCAGTCCCAGCGCTATGCCTCCGTGCGGGGGCGTGCCGTACTGCAGCGCCTCCAGGAAGAAGCCGAAGCGATGGCTCGCTTCCTCGGCAGCCAGCCCGAGAGCTTCGAAGACCTTCGATTGCACGTCCTGGCGGTGAATACGGACCGAGCCTGAGCCGAGCTCGATTCCATTCAGGACTAGGTCGTAGGCCTTGGAGCGGCACGCTTCTGGATCGGAGATCAACTTGTCGATGTCCTCATCGTGCGGTGACGTGAACGGATGGTGGGCGGGCGTCCAATCGCCCTCGTTCCCGTCCCACTCGAACATCGGAAAGTCGGTGACCCACAGGAAGCGTAGGTCATCGTCGCTGAGCAGGCCGTGCCGATCCGCGAAGGCCGCCCCTACACGCTGCTTGAGATTGCCGGCCGCGGTCAAGACCGCTTGGTCCGGGCGCGGTCCCGAGGGTGGCTCCAAGCCGGTGGCGAGCACCAGGAAATCCTGTTCGTCGGCTTCCAGGCGATCCCTGACCGCCTGCATCTGCCCCGGCATCTTCTTTGACAGGCCCCGGAAGTCGTCGAAGATTCTCAGGTTCTGCTCCGCGGCGAATTCCCGGAATTGCTCGCGCTCGCGCCGCGTCAGCTGCCCCACTTCGGGAGTGCGGATCGCGACCAGCGGCCCCTGCATCGGAAGGTCTCCTGGCGAGAGCAGGTCCGTCACCACGGCCATCGGCGGCAGGCGCAGGTCGGGCTTGTCACTGCCGTAGCCTTCCATCGCTTCGGCGTAGGTCAGCCGCGGTAGGGGCAAGTCCGGTTCGCGCGCTCCGGCCGCCGCGCACACGCTTGCCATCAGCCCCTCGACGACGGCCAGCACGCCGTCCTCGTTGACGAATGACATCTCGAGATCGATCTGCGTGAACTCGGGCTGGCGGTCGGCGCGCAGGTCCTCGTCGCGGAAGCAGCGCACGATCTGGAAGTAGCGGTCGTAGCCGCCAACCATCAGCAGCTGCTTGAACAGTTGCGGAGACTGGGGCAGGGCGTACATCGAGCCGAGCTGGATACGGCTCGGCACTAGGAAATCCCGGGCGCCCTCTGGCGTCGAGCGGGTCATGAAGGGAGTCTCAATCTCCAAGAAACCCTGCTCGCTGAGTGACTTGCGAACGGCTGCGTTGATTTCGTGGCGCAGTCGGATGTTGCGCTGCATGCGCGGGCTGCGCAAGTCGATGTAGCGGTACTTCAGGCGCGTGTCCTCGCCAACGCTCGTGCGATCCTCCTCGTCCAGCTGAAACGGCGGCGTCTTGGAGGTGCTTAGGACCGTCAGCTTCTCGGCGACCAGCTCGACCGTGCCGGTGTCCAGATTCGGGTTGTAGGTCTCTTCGGAGCGGCGAATGATAGGCCCCTCCACCGCGATCACGTACTCGCTACGCAGGGCCTCGGCGAGCGCGTGGGGCTCCGGGTGGGTCTCGGCGTTGAACACCACTTGGGAGATCCCGCTGCGGTCACGCAAGTGCAGGAAGAGCAGGCCCCCGAGGTCGCGCTTGCGGTGAACCCAGCCCATCAAGACCGCGCTTGTCCCGATGTCGGAGTCGCGGATCGCCCCGCAGTAGTGGGTCCGCTCCAATGAGCCCAGGGGCTTGGTCGGCACGGCGGCTGGCTCTTGGTCCGGCATCAGGTCTCGTCTAGGTACTCGCGTGACAACTCTACGTAATGCTCGGCGTTCGTGCGCGTGCGCTCCAGTTCCTCGTCACTGATGCTGCGCTTGACCTTGGCGGGCACCCCTGCCACCAAGCTGCGCGGTGGCACCACCGTGCCGCCCAGGACCACTGCTCCGGCGGCAACGATGGAACCTGCTCCGATGTGTGCCTTACTCAAGATGGTCGCTCCCATGCCGATCAGGCAGTCGTCTTCGACCACGCAGCCGTGGACCGTGCAGGAGTGTCCGACGACGACGCGGTCGCCGATCGTCAGCGGCGCGTCCGCGTCCTCGTGCAGGCAGCTGTTGTCTTGGATGCTCGTGTCTTCGCCGATGGTGACCTTCGACGTGTCCGCCCGCACCGTAACGTTGCACCAGACGCTGGACTGGGCGCCGACGCTGACATCCCCGATCAGAACGGCGCTCGGGTCGATGTAGGCGCTAGGCGCGACGGCTGGCCGAGCGCCACGAAAACTCCGAACCATGGCAATCCGAGGGTCCGCTGCGGCCTAGGGAAAAGAGTGTGACGGGCCAAGTCGGGCTGTCACATCACCGAGCGGCGAGCTGACTTCAAACATAGCACCACGGGGCAAGCCTTGGAAAGGTCGGAACCAGCTCGCGCGTCGAGTCTCGACTTGCCAAAGCCACTGCATGAGTCATATTCCGCAGAAGTTATGCGGAAAACATATAATTATCCGCATATGATATGCTGAAAACGTGAATCAGGTGGACTCGCTGCCGCGTCGTCTTGACCTTGGTCGGGATCTGAACAGCCGTTCTGTATTCCTTTTCGGGCCGCGACAGACCGGGAAGACCACTTGGCTGCATCAGCGCTTTCCCAACTCTCCATTGTTCGACCTGCTGCATGGCGAGGTCTTTCTGCGCCTGTCGCGCGAGCCCGGGCGGCTGCGCCAGGAACTCGCGGCCGTGAACCCCGCCTCGGGCCCCGTGTTGATCGACGAGATCCAGAAACTGCCCAGCTTGCTTGATGAGGTGCACGGCCTGATCGAGAATCGCGGGTTCCGGTTCGTCCTGGCGGCAAGTAGCCCGGTCAAGCTGCGCCGCGGCGGTGTGAACCTGCTGGGAGGCCGCGCCAGGACCAGACGGATGTTTCCGTTCGTCTCCGCGGAGGTGCCCGATTGGGACCTGCTGCGGGCGATCAACGTCGGCGGGATTCCCTCCATCTATTTCTCGGACGAGCCCATGGAGGACCTTCGAGCCTACTGTGGCAATTATCTGCGGCTGGAGATTCAGGCGGAGGGGCTGGTGCGGGGGATCGAGCCCTTCTCGCGCTTTCTCGCAGCCGCGGGTGCGAGCTATGCGCAGCCCGTCGTCTTCGAGCGGTTGGGGTCTGACGCAGCCGTCCCGGCGCGCACGGTCCGCGAGTACTTCCAAGTGATCGAAGACACCTTGCTCGGGACGCTGGTTCCGCCGTTCGCTCCCCGCAAGGCGCACCGCAAACCGGTTTCCCGCGCCAAACTGTTCTTCTTCGATGTGGGGATCGCAAATGCGCTGGCGTCGATGGGCGAGATTCTCCCACGCAGTCCGATGTTCGGTCCTGCCCTGGAGCAACTCGTCTTCTGTGAGTTGAGTGCCCGCCTCGCCAACGCACGCGACCAGCGGACGCTTGCCTATTGGAGGACGGAGGACGGCTCTGAGGTGGATTTCGTGATCGGCGACGAGGTTGCGATCGAGGTCAAGGCGACCAGTTCCGTGACCCGGCGTGACCTGACTGGATTACAGCGCCTCGCGGCCGAGACAACACTGAAGCGGCAATTATTGGTCTGCCAGGAGTCTGCCTCTCGGCTGATTGGCCCCATCCAGATCCTACCGATCAAGGACTTTCTTGAGCGCCTCTGGGACGGCGAACTCCTAGCCTGACTGCCACACAGCAACCACTCCGTTTCGCCTGAGGAACTGCCCGGGCGAACCGTCCAGACAAGGAAGTGGCTCCCCGCCAGCGGCTCCACGGGTGAATTGCTTAGACCGACCTGGCACGTGCTGACGACGATTGGAAGCCAGGCTGGGCGCAACCGCTGGGACTGAGACGCGACGTAGTTGCTGGTAAGCGCACAACTTCAGACTCGAAGGCTCGCCACCCAGCCCGCCGTAAGATGGGAGAACGATTCCATGCCGGAGCAGATTGTCAAGCAGCGGTCACGGGGCTTCATTTGCGTGAATGCCCATCCCGTGGGGTGCGCCCGGAACGTGGAACAGCAGATCTCGCATGTGCGGAGCAGCATGCCTTCAGGGCCGGCGAATGGCTTGCGCAACGTCTTGGTCTTGGGAGCGTCGACCGGCTACGGCCTGGCTACGCGCATCGCGACAGGCTGGGGCTTGGGGTGCCGCACTCTGGGCGTGTTCTTCGAGAAGCCTCCAGCCGGGAGGCGCACTGCAAGCGCCGGCTACTACAACTGCGTTGCCCTGCATCAAGCCGCAGAGCGCGACGGGCTGTGGGTGCGCAGCGTCAACGGCGATGCCTTCTCCGACGAGATCAAGCAAGAGGTCGCACAGGTCATTGAACAGTCGATGGGCAAGGTGGATTTGGTCGTATACAGCCTCGCATCGCCCAAGCGCACGAATCCCCGCACAGGTCTCACGCACACTTCCAGCCTGAAGGCCATCGGGTCGCCGTTCACTGGAAAGACCATCGACCTGGGAAACGGAACGGTGGGCACTGCATCGATCGAGGCAGCCGCACAAGCAGAGATCGACGAGACCGTGGCGGTCATGGGGGGCGAGGACTGGCGCTGGTGGATCGAAGGCCTTGCCGACAACGGGTTGCTGGCGCGGGGGGCGCAGACACTGGCCTATAGCTACTACGGCCCCGCGGTGACGTGGCCGATCTACAAGGACGGCACCATCGGAGCGGCCAAGCGGGATCTCAAGGCGACTGCCGACTGGCTGAACGCCAAGTTGGAGCAAGAGGTCGGCGGATCTGCAACAGTGGCGGTCAACAAGGCAGTCGTCACGCAAGCGTCGGCGGCGATTCCCGTCGTTCCCCTGTATGTGAGCTTGCTTTTTCGTGTCATGAAGGCCAAGGGGATCCACGAGGGCTGTATCGAGCAGATGACGCGCTTGGTCCGGGACCACCTGGCCGCGGACGGCGGGCCGCGATGTGACGCAGATGGCCTGATTCGCCTCGATGATCTCGAAATGCGCGTCGATGTTCAGGACGAGATCGCCGGGCTCTGGCCGAGGGTGGGGACTGATAATCTGGCGGAGTTGGCCGACTTTGCGGGTTTCCGTGGTGACTTCAACAACCTCTTCGGCTTCGACGTGGACGGTGTCGACTATGACTCGCCCGTGGAGACCGAGGTGTTCTTGCCCTAGACTGGGGGATCTTCACGATGGCTTCCGAGAGTAACGTGCAGCATCGCATGCTCGCCGCGCAGCGCGGGCCGGTCACGCTGGCGGTCGTGACTGTCAGCGATAGCCGCACGCCCAAGACAGATGCCAACGCGGCGTTCCTCACAGAAGCAGTCGAACAGTCCGGCAATCTCCTGCACTCGATTCGCATCGTTCCGGACGAGCCCGATCAAGTAGCAGAGGCGCTGGATGACCTGGCAGCCGAGGAGCAGGTTCAGGTCGTGATCTTCAACGGCGGCACCGGCATCTCGCGCCGGGATCGCACCTACGATGTTCTTAGCCGCGCTTTGGAAAAGGAGTTGATTGGATTCGGCGAGCTGTTTCGGATGCTCAGCTATGACCAGGTTGGCGCCGCTGCAATGCTCTCGCGGGCCACGGCCGGCGTTTACCGGGATACCGCGGTGATTTCCGTCCCCGGCTCTCCGGCCGCCGTGCGGCTCGCGTGGGAGAAGCTGATTCAGCCGGAATTGGCCCATCTGGCTTGGGAAATCACCCGCTAGCGAGCGGCTATACTCGGGCTAGTGCCGGAGGCAGCGTGAGATCCGTGCATCTTCGTGGGTTCGTCACGCTGATCTGCTTGCTAGGGCTGGCTTGCTCTGAGGAAGCGCCCCGCTCGGCCGCCGAGATCGAAGCGGCCGTCGAGAGCTACTTGGCCGATCGCACGGACCTGCGGCTCGACCAGATGCAGGTCAAAGCGGATCGCATCCGCTACGACGGAAACCATGCCACCGTCTCGGTTTCCATCGTGGCTTCCGACGATCCCAAGGCGGCTATGAGGATGCTGTATCAGCTGCGACGCGATCCGGATGGCTGGAAAGTCCTGCCGCCGGAACCGGTCAGCAGTTCCACCGCACCGCTGCCGCCGAACCATCCGCCCACGTCAGCGCTGCCACCGGGACATCCCCCTACTGTCCAACCCAGCCCGGAACTTCCTCCGGGACACCCGCCCTTGGATGGCGGGCAGCAGTAGGCAGGATTCGAAACGGAACGGACTTATGCAGCATGATCTCTCCAGCGCCTTGTTCAAAGAGGCTCAGCACGTGATTCCCGGCGGCGTGAACTCGCCCGCCCGGGCGTTTCGCGCCGTAGGTCGCGAACCCGTCTTTATCGCGCGCGGCGACGGGTGCCGCCTGTGGGACGTGGATGGGAACGAATACGTCGACTTCGTGGGATCTTGGGGGCCGCTGTTTCTCGGTCACCGCCATCCTGACGTGATCGCTGCCTTGGAAGGGGCCCTTCACACCGGTACGAGCTTCGGAGCCCCGACCGTGGCGGAGGTCAAGATGGCCGAGCTGATCTGCGAGATCGTGCCGTCTATCGAGATGGTGCGACTGGTGAATTCGGGCACTGAGGCCACCATGAGCGCATTGCGGGTGGCGCGCGGCTACACGGGTCGCGACTTGGCCATCAAGTTTGTCGGCAACTACCACGGGCACGTCGATTCCTTGCTTGTCAAGGCCGGATCGGGGCTGGCTACCTTGGGCATCTCCGATTCAGGGGGCGTGCCGGAAGGCTTTGCCGCGACTACGCTGCCGCTGCCGTACAACGATGTAGGCGCCGTTCAGGAAGCGTTCTCGACCTACGGCGACAGGCTCGCGGCCGTGATCCTCGAGCCGGTCGCGGGCAACATGGGCTGCGTGCCGCCTCGGCCCGGTTTCTTGCAGGTTTTGCGCGAACTGTGTAGCGAGAACGGGACCGTGCTGATCTTTGACGAAGTGATGACCGGGTTCCGAGTTGCTCTGGGTGGAGCGCAGTCCCTGTATGGGGTCACCCCCGACATGACCACGCTGGGCAAGGTCATCGGCGGCGGCCTGCCGATCGGCGCGTTCGGCGGGCGGAGCGAGATCATGCAGCACGTCGCCCCGCTCGGAGCCGTCTACCAAGGGGGGACGCTTTCCGGGAATCCGCTAGCTGTCGCCGGAGGTCTCGCGATGCTGCGCACGCTGCGTGACGACCCTGGAATCTATGATCGTGTCGACGCCTCGGCTGCCCGGTTGCAGGCCGGTGTCATGTCCGCCGCCGAAGCCGCCGGAGTCAAGCTGACCAGCAATCGGGTCGGCTCGATGGTGACCTTCTTCTTCACCGATCGGGCCGTGCACGACTGGGACGGCGCGGCCAGTTGCGACACCGAATTGTTCGGGCGTTACTTCCGCGAGATGCTGGCGCGCGGAATTTACCTGCCTTGCTCGCAGTTCGAGGCGCTCTTCGTCTCCGACGCCCACAGCGAAACCGAGATCGAGCTGGCGATCAACGCTGCGGCCGACGTGCTTGTAGGCATCGCCGAGATGGACCCGGCGGGCCCATCGCAGGGTTGACTTCAGCCCTGCGGCACCCGCGCGTCAGCAATTACGAAGCGCCCTTTATAGCGACCGTTCCACGAGTCGAGCTCGACCGTTCCGGCCACTTCGGCCCGGTTCCCGCTCGGATCGTTCGCGGCGAGACGGTCTTGCCAGTCCTCCGGAGCGCTCCACCAGACGGCCTCGAATCGATTTCCCACGCACTCCAGTGTCGCGAACAAGTGGCCGTTAGCCGTTAACTTGTGGCGCGTGACCGAGCACTCGCGCACGCCGAACTGCGGAAACTCCAGCCCCGGGCCCCACGGCTCAAGTCGTTGCTGGGCTTGGGCAAGCGCCAGTAACGCATCCGCGGCAAGGTGGTTCGGCCTGAGGACGGCATCGATCACGCGGCTTGGCTCGCACGGAATCGCCGTGTTGGCCGCATGCTGTCTGAATCGGTTTGCGAGAAAGTCCCGCAGATCTTCGAGCCGCTGGGAATCGATTTCTACGCCGCATGCCGCCGCGTGCCCGCCGCCCTTCCGCGCGATGCCGCTCCTGACGGCAGCGACGACTGCCTCTCCGATGTTGAACTCCAACGCCGATCGCCCCGAGCCCGCCAAGGCGCCATTTTCGCGCTGGGAGAGCGCAATGGCCGGCCATCCGGCCAGCTTGACAAGTTCTGACGCCACCAGGCCGACCGTTCCCGGCGTTGCGGACGAAGCTATGAACACGTTCACCGGCCCGCGATCAAACGCTTCAAGATCTGAATGAGAAGCCAGCTCAGCCCGAGCCTTGCGGCCGAGTTCCTTGCGGTCTTGGTTGTGCTGGTCCAGCCGACGCGCAAAGTCCCGGGCGGCGTCCCGATCCGATTCGCGCAAACAGCGCGCCGCCAGGTCGGACTCGCCCATGCGCGAGCCGGCGTTCAACCTCGGACCGATCCTCCAGCCGAAGTCGTCTGCGGAGCAGGTCGATCCTATGTTGGCGATCTCACAGATCTCGGCCAAGCCATTGCTGCGAGAGGCGGTGTCGCTGAGCAAGCGGACCCCGTGGCGGATCAGCGATCGGTTGAAGGGCATATCGAGCGGCATCAGGTCGCATGAAGTGCCGAGGGCTGCGTACAGCGTGATGCGCTGCCGGACGGCCTTGGTTTTGGCCTTGGACAGGCCAGCCTGGCGCAGAACCGAACGAGCCACGAACCATGTCAAGGCAGCGGTGCAAAGCGTACCGCGCTCGCCAGGGGATGCAGGCGAGGTCGCCCAAGGATTGAGCAGCACTCCGGCAGTCGGCGCTTGAGCGCCGTGTGCGGGGTGGTGATCGATCACCACGACATCGATTCCGGTAGCCTGATGAAATCCGTCCAGCAGGCCCCCCGCCGCCGTGCCGCAATCCAACACGGCGATGCAGGTGACGCCGGCATTGGCAAGCAATTCGAGGCAGCGCTCGTTTGGACCGAAGCCTTCCGTGTTGCGCTCCGGCACTGCGACGGCTGGCTCTTGGCCGCTTGGGCCGCGGGCGAGTCGGAGCGTTTCGACTAGAATCGCTTGGGCCGTCGCTCCGTCGACATCGAAGTCGCACAGGATTCCAACGCGGCCCGTGCGGGCCGCATGAAGCAGCCTTGCAGCCGCCTTGTCTGTGTTGTCGGGCTCGCCTATTGCGGCAGTGCAATCTCCTAGAGATCGCAGTGCCAGAGCCTCTGGATCGAAGGCGTCCGGCTTGCGACTGGCTAGCGCCTCGCCGATTACGTCGGGCAGGCCCAAGGCTCGCGCGAACTCCTCACAGCGCCGCGGCCGGGCAGAGGAGCCATCCGGCCAGCGCCAGGGTAGGTTCCTCAACGCTGGAGCTCCTCAAGTGCTGACACGACGTGCTCTGGTTTGGCCGGTCAAGTACCGGGGGCCTCTGTGCCGGCGGCTCGGTGCAAGCGCTCCGCGATGCCGATGTCGCGTTCGGGTCGCAGCAGGGGGAACAGGATCACATCGCGGATGGTTGGCGAGTTGGTCAGCAGCATCGTTAGGCGGTCAATGCCGATTCCCTCGCCGGCAGCTGGTGGCATGCCGTAGCACAGCGCCCGGATATAGTCTTCGTCGATTCCGTGAGCTTCGTGGTCTCCGGCCGCCCGTGCCTGCGCCTGCTGCTCAAAGCGCCCCAGTTGCTCCAGCGGATCGTTCAGTTCGGAGTAGCCGTTGGCGATCTCCATCCCGCCGCAGAAGATCTCAAACCGCTCCACCCAAGCCGGGTCTTCAGGCTTCTGCTTCGAGAGCGGAGACGCTTCGACCGGGTAGTCATAGATCACAGTCGGCTGGATGAGGAGGTGCTCGCACGCGACCTCAAACAAATCGAGCAGAGCCTCGCCTGCCGATATCCCCTCGGGCAGCGCGATGCCTTCGCCCGCCGCGCGTTGGTGGATCGCAGCGAGCTCACGAATCTTGCCCACGTCGGCCAGGTCGCCGACGTCTGGCCGCGAATCCTTGTAGGGCCAGTACTCCGCGATCACCTCGGGAAAGGTCAGCCGTTCCAGCGAGCCGAAATCGATTCTGTGCTCGCCGAACTCCGCGACAGTGCCGCCATCCAGAGCCGCTTCCGCGCTTGCCTTCAATAGCTGTGCACTGAAGTCTATTAGGGCGTGGTAGTCGCTGTACGCCTCGTAGAACTCCAGCATCGTGAACTCGGGGTTGTGCTGTTTTGACAGCCCTTCGTTGCGGAAGTTGCGATTGATCTCGTACACCCGGTCTAGCCCGCCGATAGTCAGGCGCTTCAAGTACAGCTCCGGCGCCACTCGCAGGAACAGGTCGACGTCCAGTGTGTTGTGATGCGTTTGGAAGGGCCGCGCCAAGGCGCCGCCGTAGACCGGCTGCATCATTGGCGTCTCGACCTCGATGTAGCCGCGTTGCTCGAGGCTTGTGCGCAGCTGTCGGATGATCCGGTCCCTGGTCACGAACGTCTGCCGGACCGAGTCGTTGCTGATCAAGTCGAGTGACCGCTGCCGATAGCGGATTTCGACATCCTGCAGACCGTGGAACTTCTCAGGCGGCGGCAGCACGCTCTTGGAAAGGAACGCCAGCTCGGTCGCGCGAACCGTCAGTTCTCCGGTCCGCGTGCGAAAGACCCGGCCGGACACGCCGATTACATCTCCCGCGTCAAGCAGTTTGTAGAGTTCGAAGTCGCGCTCTGAGACCTCGTCCCGGCGCACGTAGATCTGGATTTGAACGCCGCCTTGCTTCAGGTTTGCGAAGCCTGCTTTGCCTTGGCGGCGCTTGGTGACCAAGCGGCCGCAGATGCGAGTGCTAGGCTGCTCGGCCTCGAGCTTGTCGCCGTCGTAGGGGTCGAACACGTCCCGCAGTTCGGTGACTGTGTGTGTCGCTTCGTATTTGTGCGGATAGCGCTCGAAGCCCAGCTCGGAGATCCGCGCGATCTTCTCGAAGCGCTGCTGGAGGATGCGATCTTCGGGAGACACGGGGAGGACTCGACCCCTGGCAGGGCCGGAACTCTTATTGTAGGAGCGCAGTTGTAGACCGCATCGCAGGGTTCAGGGGGATGTCGAGGAGCTAGTAGTAGTCCGAGCAGTCCATGAAGTAGCCGCAGCGATCGCAGCGCAACTTGCAACTGCGGCTCTCCAAGCGTTGGGAGCAGTTCGGGCAGTAGAGCATCACGTTCTGCTCCGCACGGGTTAGGGGGGTATTTGGTACAGGGCGCGGCGGGTCCGCCCGTTCGCGGGGCGGCCGTCTCGTGTCGCCCTGTTCGCGGTTCATACTCCGACCTCCCGAATCACTTCCAACTTCTCGTCACTCAGGTAGCCGTAGCGGTTCACCCAATAACCATGTTGGCCCGCCGCGCGAGCCACCGCAAGCCGCTTGCGGAAGTCATCCACTGGCCCGTAGCCGTGGGCGAGAACGTAAACCGGAGTATCGCCTGCGTCACGCTGGGCTTGCTGGATCTTGCGGGTTTGCGCGGCCGGGCCCACCGGGTGCGGAACATCCGGCGGTGGATACGAGTAGTCCTCAACAGTCGGGAGGCCATCGTCATCGGCGATGTCGAGCCAGCGCACCAATGCGCGGGCAAGCAGCCTGCTCGACAGGCCGGGATTCGCGGCCAAGATCTGGTCTCCGTAGAACCGCAGCATCATCGGCCAATGCATGGTGTACAGCTTGCAGCTGATGGCCGACGAGTGTTTGGCGACGCGTCGGAAGTCCATGCCGGACGGAATTGTCCAAGGAGGCGGGAAGGCGTTCGGCAGCAGTTCCATCGACTGCCCGCCCGCTTCGTTCATCGTGGTGCGGAAGCCGGCGATCATGTCTTCGACCAAGGCCGCCTTGAAGCGCAACCAAGCGCCCACGCCCGGATAGTCGGAGAGCAGCCGCAAAAGGTGGTAGCGGCCGCCATCACCGTCCTCAGCCCACGGAATGAGATCGGCGTCCGTCAGGCCGCCATGCAATTTGTCGTAGAGCCTGCCCACGTCCCGGCGCATGCGCTCGAAGGGGAAGCCCATCCGCTCCGCTGCTTGCTCGGCGTGGTAGGAGAAATCTAGGAATACCGAGTCAAGAAAGTACGGCGGGTACTCTGGCCAGTCAACGCGCAGCCCGTCCAGGTCGGGATACTGCTGAACGATGTCTCGGATCAGCGCATGTTCGTAAGCCAAGATGTGCGAGCTGGCCAAACTACCGTTCTTGGCTAGTCGGCGCGGCGGAATGGTGCCGTTCGGCAATAGCGCCCGGTCGGCGTCGATCGGGCCGCCGAATTGCACACGGTACCCCGGCGGAATAGCGGCCTGCACCTGGAAGTAGACTCGGATGCCGCGCTTCTTGGCCGCCGGAATGAAGTCGTGCAGCAGGTGTCCTTGGTCGCGTGTCAGGGCGGTTGGCTCGGACGGGCGGTAGCGCAGGCCGGCGTAGAGCGAGAGGTTTGGCTCAAAGCTGGGCGCCGTCTTGACCCAAACCTCGCGTTTGCCAAAAAGAGGGCGATCGAGCAAGCGCACCGCGCCGGCGTTGGCGTCGGCCGGCGGCTCGCGCTGACCGGTCTCGCGGTCCGCCTCCTCCATCAAGTACGGCGACGTCGCGACTGCATTGGCCCCGATGTTGCTGAGATTGTCGAGGAGTCCCTCGATGCCCTCGCTCTGGATGTATTCGGGGAGAACCGTGACTCCAAGCAGTTTGCCATCCGCCATGGGCGCAATATATCAAGTCCGGTGTGGCGTGACCATTGCTGTGGTGAGTCTCCCCATGCCGCGATGGCGGCTGGAATGCCATATGCAGCGCGGCAGGCAAGCCTTCCGAGAGAGTTCTGGTTCGTAGCGCGCTTCAGACTTAGGTGACGCAACTTTCGTTGCCGAGTTGGGCCGATTGCTGCGCGATCGCTGCGCGTCGGAGGTGTGGTAAGTTAATGAAAACACCACATAGCGTGGGCCTGTGGCGCAGTTGGGAGCGCGCCTCCATGGCATGGAGGAGGTCGAGGGTTCGAATCCCTCCAGGTCCACCATTTTTGGCGGGGGTCCGACCCGGACACATAGGTTCCAGAAGGTACCGCACACATAGGTTACGGAGCGTGCCGTAGAATATTTGCCTCCCAAGTCGCACGGGTCAAGGTCCCCACCGTGGTTGAAGGGTTGCCTTAAGGATTTCTGTCCAGTTTCCGGTTTCGCAACTGAGCCGCAGCACACTCTTCATCCGCGGAAGGGACATTAAGACTCTGCAACTAATGCGCGCTAGGCCCGTTGCAGCTCAGGTGCCGATTGCCCCACCCAGCCGATAGGCACACGTTGGCGTGTCTGCCGTTGGCCGCCGCCGGTCACGTGCCCTCAATCTCGTTCCGGGCCGCAGTCGCCAGAAAGGCCGACCGGGTCATCCCGCGCTGCTCGGCCTCGTCGTCTATGGCCACGAGCAGGCCGCGGTCAAGGGAGATGTTGACCCGTCGCGAAGATCCCCGGTCCAAGAGGAGCGGGACCAGCACGAAGTCGGCGCCGCGCCGCCACTCGGCGAGGTCCGGATCGGCCTTGATGGCATCGATCGAGCGGGGCGGCGGAATCGGAGTGCCGTCGTCGAGGAGTCCCTCGACGTGGAACGCGAGGGCCTCGCTGCCTAGCCTCACGGCGTCGTCAACGGTGTCGCCAACCGAGACGCAGCCCGGGAAGTCGGGGAAGCTGACCCCGTAGCCAGCGTCGTCGCGGTGAATGAAGGATACGTAGCGCATCGGGTCGTCCTCCTTACGCGTTCCAGCCCGCCTGCCGGTAGATCGACGCCACCGTTCCACGCGGGATGTCCTTGTTTGGGTGCGGCACGGTGACGCGCCCCGGCTTGGCGGCGTGCGTGAACTGCCAGTGGCTGCCCTTGGTAGCGACATGTACCCAGCCGTCGTCTTGGAGCATCCGGATTAGCCTGCCGCTGTTGCGTTGCACAACCTGCTCTAAGTTGTGTATAATTATACACAATAACTTCTGTGTTCGTTGCCAAGCGCATTTCCGGGGAGCGATGTTCCTGAGGGGCGATTAAGGCAGGTAGGTCCCCACCGTGGTTGAGGGGTCGACGTAAGGATTTCCGTCCAGTTTCCGGTTTCGTAACTGAACTACAGCACGCTCTTCATCTGAAGCCCATGCCGGAACGGGGGAGCGTATTCCCTCGGTGGCCGACACTTGCTTCCCGAGAAACGACTGCTTGGCTGCCTTGGCTACGTTGAGGGACTCGATGCCGCGTCGGTCCGAATGCGTGATAATCGTCGGCGGGACTCTTGGTGGCCTGAGGCTGGACGAGCGCGAATAAACGATTTACCTGTCTTTAAGGCTTTTGCTTTCCCGGGGGGTATACGAGAGCGCGGCTCGGACTCTGAGGATCAGGCCCGGTTAGTTAGTTGACTGCTGTTCGTATGCGGGTTCCGTTACCGCTTGTTTGGCTGCCCTTGCACTTCTACAGGAAATGCGGGTAGCATTGACCTGTAGAAGTGAAAGGGGACCTCTTGTCGGGCATCGACCTTCCTCAGGGCACTCTGGACCTGCTGATTCTCAAGACCCTCAACCTCGAGCCGCAGCATGGCTGGGGGATCTCGGAGAGGATTCGACAGATCTCGCACGAGGTTCTCCATGTCCAGCAGGGATCGCTGTATCCGGCACTGCATAGGCTGGAACGACGAGGGTGGATTCGAGCGACATGGGGCGTATCCGACAACAATCGGCGCGCCAAGTACTACGAGCTCACGCCGGCGGGGCGGAGCCAACTCGAAGATGCATCCGCCTCATGGCGGAAGCTGTCCGCCGCCGTTCAGATCATTCTTGACACGGCCTAGCCGGAGGAGACGTTGCTCAGAGACCTGCTTTATCGAGGCCGTGCGCTATTCCAGCGCAAGGTCATGGAGGACGATCTCGACGCGGAGTTGCGATTCCACCTTGACCGACTGACGGAACAGCATGTTCGTGCCGGAAAAGCGCCAGGCGAAGCCCAACGGCTCTCGAGGATTGCTCTGGGAGGCGTTTCTCAGATCAAGGAGCAGTGCCGCGAGTCTTGGGGCGTGAGCTGGATTCACGCTCTGGCCAGGGATCTCGGCTACGCCTTGGTGCGCATGCGGAGATACCCTCGGTCTGCAGCCATGATCGTGGGCAGTCTGGCGCTCGGAATCGGAATGAGCGTCGCCATGTTTTCGCTGGTGGACGCGGTTCTGTTGCGACCCCTGCCGTTCCCGGACCAGGATTCGATTTATGTGATCCAAAAGGCAGATCCTCTCGCGGGAGCCCACGTCGAGGAACTCGCGTACCCGGAGCTTATTGACCTGCAGGAGAGCATCCCGGGGTTCGAATACGTAGCTGTAACGCCAGTGGCTCTCTACGGCAACGCCCGAGTGCTCCAGTCTGGAACGGCCGACGCAGTGCAACTGGAAACAGCCCTCGTGTCGCACGACTTCTTCCGTGTTCTGGGTGTCTCGCCACGCATGGGGAGGCATTTTGTAAGTGCCGACGAGCGAGTCGGTGCACCACCAGTTGTCGTCGTATCTGATCAAACTTGGCGTGATCAATTGGGGGCGGACCCCGGCATCATCGGCCGCACGGTGCGCCTCAATGGTCAGGGCCACACCGTGATCGGCGTCATGGCGTCGGGCGTCGAGTTTCCACGGGGAGCTGCCCTTTGGGTTCCGCTGGGGATCGAGCAGCGAGTTGTGGAGCGTCGCGGAGCGACATTCCTGCAAGCGGTGGCGCGGGCCAAGCCCGGCCATTCGCGTCAACAGGTCGATCGCGACGTGAGCGGTCTCTTCGCGCGACTCGCAAATGACTACCCGGAGGTGTATTCAAGCTCGCAGCGGGGAGTGGTGATACCGCTAGTCAACTACTGGACCGGATCGGCAAGGATTCACTTGTGGATCGTCCTCGGGGCCTCTCTACTGTTACTGACCGCGTCCGCGATCAGCTCGGGGGGACTGCTGCTCTCACGCGCAGTATCACGTCGTTCCGAGATTGCCACGCATCTCGCGCTAGGAGCTTCGCCGAGGCGAATCTTTATGCAGATGGCCGCCGAGGGTGCAGTCGCGGGAGGCATCGCCGCGATTGCCGGACTCGGTATCGCGTACTTGGTGATTCACTCCTTGGTGAAATGGTCTCCAGCCGATATTCCTCGACTGTCCGAAGCCTCGTTGGATCTTAACTCCTTTTGTTTTGCTGCCGGAGCGGCAGCCTTTGTTGCTGTTATGTGCTCGCTTGCGCCTGGCTGGGCAGTCTCGAGAATGCGCCTCGAATCCGCAATCAGGGAAGGCGATCCTCGATCTTCGGTATCGCAGCGTGCCAATCGGGCGCGCGACCTATTCGTTCTTGCACAGTCCGCGGTGACCTTTGTGCTGTTGGCGACGGCCGTCCTGCTCGTGCTGAGCTATCGCTCCGTGGCATTCGTTGAGGCCGGTCTCGCCAATCGCGAGGCACTGACATTGGATGTCACGCTGCGAGGTCCAGGCTTATTTCCGGCCCAAGGGTTCAATACGGTTACAACGCGCGCATTCTACTCGCGCCTCTTGCAACGGTTGCGCGAGGAGCCGAGCGTCACCTCGGCGGGTGCGATCCTCCTGCGGCCACTCGCAGGCCCTATCGGATGGGATATCCCCTATGAGTTCGAGTTTGAGGCGGGCAGTTGGGATGGCAAGCAGCGTCCGAAGGCGAACTATGAGGTCGTAACCGACGACTACTTCGAGACCGTTGGATCACCATTGGTGCAAGGGCGGGACTTCGACAGTCGCGATACGGAGGGAGCGGAGCCGGTCGCGATCATCAGCGAGGCGCTAGCCGACCAAGTGCGATCTGCTGGCCACACGCCGCTTGGCCATCGCATCCAGGTCGGGATTGGGAGGCGGGGCTGGAGGCGGATCGTTGGCATCTCTGGAGACGCCCGCTACCGGTCCGGCACTCACTCGGGCGCGCATATCTTCCTACCAGCCCTACAGGCAAATCAAGCGACTCGACACGTCGTCATCCGCGGACCTCGGCCCCGCCAAGAGCTCTCGGCGCTGGTACAGCGCGTGGTGAGGGAGATCGATCCCAGTCAGAATGCGGGCGACCCGCTCACAATCGGTGAACTAATCGATCGGGACACAGCACGACACCGATTCAATGTGATCCTGCTGCTGTGGTTCAGCGCCTGCGCAGTGTTCCTTGGCGTAACTGCGGTCTATAGCGTGATCGCTGAGACGATGGCGGCCCGCCGGACTGAGGTCGCGATCAAGTCAGCGCTGGGTGCGCAACGAAACCGAGTTGTGGGCGACTTGGTGGTGCGCACCATCCGATTCGCTGTCTTCGGTCTTGCGCTCGGCACCGCAGCTGTGTCCCTGTTCGGCACACTGAGTCTGGATGTCTTTCGCGGCACGTCCGCACAGGAGCCGATTGTCCTGATCTCAGTGGCGGCCTTCCTCTTTGTTGTTTCTGTGGGTGCGGCCGTCTGGCCAGCTTGGCACGCAGCGCGAGACAGTCGCCGGACTTTGCTTCGTGAGAGCTAGCTGTCTGGAGTGCACCAGCGTTCGAATCACCATCGCCCCGGATCGGAACCCTCGCTGATGGCCTATCTGCCCCGTTGTTACGACTACACGCCTCCGGGCCTGTGGCTGGCCGCACGTTTGCAGGTCGATCCCGTCCCGCATACTGATCTTGTCGGCAGGTCTGAGCATGGCATCGGCGCGGAAGCTGTCATCGAGCCTTGGAGCCAGCGAGAAGTCTGGTCGACCGGTCGGTCGCAACGCACATGTTTGCCTCGGCCATGATCGGTTTCGTCTCAATACTCACACTAGGCTTGGCCTAGGAGGATCCTAACGTGGACAAGGCACGCGTCGGATACGCCCGGAGGAAGCGCATCCGACGGATCGTCTTGGGATCCGTTGCCGGGACGGCGTTCCTGGCAGTGGCTTGGGTGGTGTCCCGCATAGAGCCCGCGGCTCCCGGCGTCGATGCTGCCACAGTCTTCACCGACACTGTCGAGCGCGGCGAGATGCTGAGGCAGGTTCGCGGCATTGGCACGCTCGTGCCCGAGACGGTAGTCGTGATCGCCGCAAGCGACGCTGGGCGCATCGAGCAACGCCGCGTCCAGCCCGGGCAGTCTGTAGCACCGGGCACTGTGCTGCTCGAACTCAGCAGTCCGCAGGTCGAGCAGGAATACCTCGATGCCGAGGCGCAACTCAGGGAAGCCGAGGCCGACCTTGCCAACCTCCGGGCACAGCTCGAAGACCAGCGTCTCACCCAGGAGTCAGTGACCGCCGACGTGGAAGGGCAGTACCTTCAGGCCAAGGCGCAGTACGAGGCCGACGTTGCACTTTCGAAGGAGGGTCTGACGGATCAGCTCACCCTGATGAAGTCGCGCGTCTCGATGGAACACCTGCACAAGCAGTTCCGGTTGGAGCGCGCCCGCGAGGACGCCCGCAAGCCCTCGGTAGAGGCACAGTTGGAGGCGCAGCGGGCCCGCATCGCACAGATGGAAGCACTCGTGGCGCTGCGCGAAGAAAAGGTCGACCGACTCAGGGTTCGGGCCGGGATGAACGGAGTGCTGCAACTCATGGATGTTGAGGTCGGACAGCTGGTCGCACCTGGCGACGAGCTGGCGCGGGTGTCCGATCCGACGCACCTCAAGGCGGAGCTCAAGATCCCGGAGACGCTTGTGAATGACGTGGCCGTCGGGCAGCGGGCGGAGGTCGACACCCGGAACGGGGTGATCGAGGGGGTGGTCTCGCGCATCGATCCGGCCGCGATCGAAGGCACCGTGCTCGTTGATATCAAGTTGCTTGGCGAAATGCCCCGAGGCGCCCGGCCCGACCTAAGTGTGGACGGGACGATCGAACTCGAGCGGCTCGAGAATGTGCTGCATGTGGGTCGCCCCATCCATGCCAGGGAGGAGAGCCTCATGGGCCTCTTCAAGCTGGAAGAAGACCAAACCCACGCCTCGCGCGTCCAAGTGCAGGTGGGCAAGGTATCAGTCAGCACGATCGAAGTGCGTTCCGGCCTCAGCGAGGGGGACTACGTGGTCTTGTCCGACATGTCCGCGTGGGACGCCTACGACAGGATCCGGCTCGAATAGGCAGCCAGTTTCAGATCAAGAGGAGACATCAAGGCAGACAATGGCAGGTTCTACGAATGGCGGCACACCGCTTATCCGCTTGGAAGGTGTGTCGAAGGTATTCTTCACCGATGAGGTTGAGACGCACGCGCTTTCGGGCATCGACTTCGAGATCCGCAACGGCGAATACGTGGCGATCTCGGGTCCCTCGGGCTGCGGCAAGTCGACGCTGCTGTCGATTCTCGGATTGCTCGACACCCCCACCGCCGGTGTGTACCGGCTGAACGGCGAGTCAGTCGAGGATCTGAATGCAAGGCAACGGGCCCGCATCCGGAACCGCCAGATCGGCTTCATCTTCCAAGCGTTCAACCTGATCGGAGATCTGACGGTGTTTGAGAATGTCGAACTACCGCTGACCTATCGGGGCATGCCGTCCTCCGAACGCAAGCAGCGGGTGGAGGAGGCCCTGGAACGGGTCGGCATGGCGCACCGCATGAAGCACTACCCCTCGCAGCTGTCGGGCGGGCAGCAGCAGAGAGTCGCGGTGGCGAGGGCCCTCGGAGGCGATCCGTCGGTGCTGCTGGCTGACGAGCCGACCGGGAATCTGGACTCGAAAAACGGCGAGGCCGTGATGGACCTGCTCCAGGATGTCCATCAGGGCGGGGCCACTATCTGCATGGTGACCCACGACCCGCGGTTCGAGGCCCGGGCAAAGAAAGTGGTTCGCCTATTCGATGGGAAGATCGTCGAATAGCGGCTCGGCGGCTGGTCGTGAAATCTGCCCTCGCTCGGCATCCCCCAGAATGAGACTAGTGACGACGGTTGGGAGGTAGCCGGACCGAGTTCAGGCCCGATTCTGGGCCTCCATAGGGGGCTCGAGACCGCAAGACTCGCCGGCATCCTTGAACGCTGCCGCATTGTCGCGCTAACTCCATCGCGGTCCGGTCATCTCCGCAAGAAGTCCACCTTATGTCACGCCGGCTATCCAGTTCCCCGAGCCAGTCCGCCGGCGTGCCAGCCTTTCCGAGAAATGTGCCAGATCGGATGGAACCCACGGCTGGGACCCGGGCGTCCTAACTAAGTTCATGGGATCGCCGTTGTCGGCTTGGTGGGGTTCGATGGGGTCGCTGCGCGCGACTCTGTTTCGAGAGCGTTGTTGGGCAGCCGCACTGCATGTGGTCTTGGTCTTCTGCGCTGTCGCCAGCGCCCAGGACACGGTCGGAACCGGAGTAGTCCGGGGGGAAGTCGTCCGGAGTGACGGGACTCCAGCAGAGTACCTTCAGGTCTGTATCGCAGGCACCGGTCTGTGCTCCCCCAGTGACCAGGACGGCCGGTTTGCCGCAATCGACGCGCGGCCGGGACAGGTCCAGCTCGAGGTCAGGATCGAATCTGGCGGGACCCTGCTTAGCGGAACCGTGCAAGTCCGGGCCGGGCAGACGAGCGAGGTGCGCTTGGAACTGCCGGACGTGGCTGCCGTCGAGACATCGGTCACCGTCAGCGCCGCTGCGTTGCTCGTGCCGGACGAAGTTATCAGCTCGGGGGTTTCCATCCAGAATCGCGAGATTGCCAAGACAGCCGGAATCCTTCAGGACGTTTCAAGGTACGTCTCGACCCTCCCAGGAGTCGTAACGGGTTCCGCCGATTTCAGAAACGACATCATCGTCCGTGGAGGAAGCCCCCTCGAAAACCTCTTCGTCGTGGATAACATCGAAATCCCGAACATCAATTCGTTTGCCAATCTCGCTTCCGCCGGAGGCACTGTCAGCCTCCTGGACGTTCAGCTCATCGAAGATGTGACGTTCCTCACCGGGGGCTATCCCGCGCCGTACATCAACCGGCTCTCGAGCGTCATGCAGGTTGCGCAGCGAGAAGGCAGCCGAGACAGGTTCCGTGCGCGTGCAACGCTTGCTTACGCTGGTGCCGGCGGTGTGGTCGAAGGGCCGTGGGCCCGGGGTAAGGGGTCTTGGATCGTCTCGGCGCGTCGGAGCTTTCTGGATTTATTCACCGACGATATTGGGTTCGGCGGCGTGCCCGTCTTCTACTCGTTTACTGGCAAGGCTGTGCGGGACTTCGGGAACTTCGACCGGATATGGGTGACCAGCATCACGGGCATCGACTCGATTCGGCTGGGCCTGACAGAGAACACCGAACCCGATGAATCGCTCGGGGCGTTCGACATCCGATACGCTGGTCGCCGGAACGCGACCGGCTTCAATTGGCAGCGGATCCTCGGAACGCGCGGGGTCGGACTGCTTGGTCTCACTCACTCGAGCGCGACGGTAGACTCCACAGTCAAGGATCTTGTCCGGTCTGGCCCCATCCCGTCCGAGCTGTCGGCAGGGCAGGCTATCGCCGCCGGAGCCGTATCGTTCCGACAGGACTCGACAGAGGACGAAACCACGATCAAGTACGACCTGACGATTCACGCGGGACGCGCCGGGGAATACCGAATCGGAGGGGCTCAGAAGTTCTTCGTCAACGACTACGTCACCCTTTCACCGCTCGGGTACGACGGCCCCTTCGCCGTCGTCCCCGACTTGAACCCCATCGACTTGCGCGAGAGATTCACCGCGACGCAAGGCAGCGCCTACGTCCAAGGCACCCACAAGTTTGGCCGGCGGATGCGAGTCACAGTCGGGGGCAGATTCGACAGGTACGCGCAATTCGGTGTGTCGAACCTGCGCATGAGCCCTAGAGCTGGGGTTTCGGTCGCAATCGCAGAGAACCTTTCCTGGAACGCCAGCTGGGGAATCTACCACCAACTCCCGGTCTACCTGTTCCTGGCTGCGTTTCCGGAGAACAGAGCTCTGATTCCTGCCAGATCGGATCACTGGATCAGCGGGCTGTCTTGGACGCCAAAGCGAAACCTCCGGGTAACGCTCGAGGCGTATTCCAAGCGCTACAAGGACTATTCGGTCGCAACGCAGTTCCCGGCGCTGTCGTTGGCGAACGTCGGCGACACCTTCGATGTCCGTGACATCTTGTACCCGATGACCAGCGCGGGCCGCGGCAGGGTCCACGGCGTCGAGCTGTTTGCGGAGAAGAAGTTTTCTGAAAAGTGGTTTGGACAGCTCAACGTGGCGTATTCCAGGGCGCGCCACGCCGGACTGGACGGCAAGCTCCGCCCCGGGGCGTTCGACAGGCCGTTCGCATTCAATGCCGTTGGAGGGCGTCGCATCGGCCGGAAGTGGGAAGTGGCGTTCCGAACGGCCTATCTGACAGGCAGGCCGTACACGCCGTTCGACATCGAGCGCTCCGAGTCGCAGCGCCGCGGAGTGTTCGATCTGGACCGAGTGAACACGATGCGCTACATCCCGTTCTTCACACTGGACCTAAGGCTAGACCGCACATTTTTGATCCGGGATCGAGAGGTCGTTGCGTATGTCGGCGTCCAGAACGTGACCGGGCGCAGGAACCAAACCACGCTGCTATGGAATCGTGTGACAAACCGCCCGCGGTTTCCCAGAGGGCTTTCCCAGTTTCTCCTCGTTGGCTGGGAGTGGAACTTCTAGGAAGAGGCCTGGTTGGCCACGACGCAGAATCGGCCATGCTGCGCTTTGCGCGCGTTGCCATGCGAGACTCTCGGCCATGCCCATCGCTTCGTTCGGCGCTCAAGGCTTGTCCCGCATTCCGCAAGCGGCCGGGTTTCGGCCCGACACCTGATCTTGATCCTGGCCGCTCAGTTGCCGGAAGCACTTAGTTCGGGTACGATCCTAGTGCAGACTCGAGTGTCAGGATATGACCCGCAAGCAGTCCAGAGACCGCCGACAGTTCCTTAAGGGAGCGAGCTACGCGCTCGCTTTGCCGCTGCTTCCCTCCCTGCCGGGCGCGGTGGAGGCCACCCCCGAGCCATCGAATGGCAAAGCCAAGCGTCTGGTGTGTGTCGGCACGCAACTGGGATTCTACAAGCCGGAGTTCTTCGCCGACAGCGACGCTCCTCGACTGATCCAGCCGATTACCGACGCCGGTCTGGACGGCAAGTTCACCACCGTTTCTGGGCTGGACCACAAGGGCCCGACCGGCAATGGCCACGAACTCGTGTACACGCTCTACACCGGCCATGTTGTCCGCAGCATATCGTTGGACCAGTTCGTCGCCCCCACTCTTGGCAGTGACACGCGATACGAGTCGTTGCAGCTCTGCTGTGGCGAGGCACAGCAGAAGGCGTCGCTTTCTTTCTCGGCCTCTGGCCTCCCCCTTCCCGTAACGCTCCGCCCCAGTGCGCTTTATGCCCGCGTGTTCGGGGCCGGCTCGGTGGCGCTGAAGCGGCAGACCTATCTGATCGATTCTGGCAAGAGCTTGCTGGATGAATTGACGGGCGAGGCGAAAGTTGTCAGTGCGCGCGCCAATGCCCCCGACCGCAGGAAGCTGGACGAGTACTTCACCTCGATCCGGGCTGTGGAGGAGAAGCTCAAGCGCCGCCGGGATTGGCTCGACAGGCCGTTTCCCGTGCCCCCCGAAGGTCTCGAACTTCCGGTCGAAGAGAACGTAGACGGTTCGTTCCTGCTCGACAACGAAGACTTGATGTGGGACTTGATGGCGCTGGCGATCACGAATGATTCGACCCGCGTGATCTCGATGACCATTCCGATCACCGACCGGGCCCTCATGGTCAACGGCAGCTTTATGGGCGAGGGTTACCACCGCCTGTCCCACCACGGGAACAAGCAGGAAAAGATCAGCGGCTTGCTCACTATCGAGGAGCGTCACATGCAGGGCGCGGCCCGCTTCCTGAGAGCCCTCAGCGAGGCGCAAGACGTTGATGGCAGGTCCATGTTGGATTCCACCGTCACGCTGATCGGCAGTGCGATGGGTGACGCCGCTGCCCATCGCCGGACCAACTATCCGCTATTCGTGGCGGGCGGTGGCTTCAACCACCGGCGCCATGTCTCCTGCGGAGACGCCACGGTTGCGAACACCATGGCGTGCGACCTGTATGTGACAGTGCTGCAGCAATTGGGATTCGAAGTCGATAAATTCAGCACCAGCGAGTCCGATCTCAACGGCGTGCTGACATGATTACCGCCGTGCGGATCGGCCTTGCGGCCGGACTCGTCGGGCTCGCTCCCACGTTCGGCGCGGATGCGCCAGAAGCGTTCGGAAGCGAATTCACCGCGACGTATTGCCAGTCTTGTCACGGCGGTGACAATCCCAGTGGGGGATTTCGCGCCGATCCTTCGGCGTACGAGATCCAAGATGGTAAGTCACGGGAGCAGTGGGCGCGGGCCGGCGCCCTCGTGAATGCGAGACTCATGCCCCCCCGGCAGGCTCCGCAGCCGCCCGCGGAGTTGAGAGAGCGGTTCTTGTCCGAGGTGCAGGTTCTGCTGGCATCGGGTGAACCAGAGCCCTCCGATCGCTTGGTGCGGCGCATGAATCGCATTGAGTACTTGAATACCCTCCGGGACCTTTTCGGAATCCGCGAGATCAGGTTGCCGGTGACCTATCCGGACGATCCGCCGGGCCAGCGCTTCGACACGATGGTCGAGGGCACACACCTTACGCCCGGCCACTTGGATGCATACCATCAGATTGCGATTGATATCGCCGATCGGATGGTGCCGCTGCCCGGCATGCCCGTGGCCAAGGTCACATCGGTCCGGGCCAGCATCGGCCAGGATCCGTCGCGGACCAAGTTCTTTCTCCGGGACGGGGATGAGACAGGCCTTTACTTCACCGGAGTCAACATCGCGGGGTGGTCCGGGGCGCTGTGGGACCGGGCGTTCATCGCGCAGGCGTCGGGCGTGTACCGCGTGCGCATCAAGGCCAGCGCCGAGGCCCAGGCCGGGGCCGATGGCAAGCCCTTGCGGCTGGGATTTTACGCCCTCAATCCCGGTGACTACAACCTGCCCAAGCGTGCCCTGCGTGTCGACCTGCCACGTGTTGGAGAGCTGATCGTCAGCAATCCCGAGCCGGAGATCTTGGAAACCGAAGTCCACTTGGAGAGGGGCGAGAACTTCCAGATCTACTGTGAGAACCGGCTGCGCAAGCAGTACCCCCCGGCGCTGATCCGCACACCGGGCAACACGGCTGATCTGCGCAGGCTCCTCGCGAGCTACCTCGACGAGTCCTACGAATCTGCCGAGCCCACGATCCGTTTCGAGAGCATTGAGATCAGCGGACCGATCGGACCGCTGCCGAGGCAGGTGCGATTCTTGGGAGGCCGGACGCCGACCGCCGGCCGCACTTCCGCCGAGGCGATTCTGCTCCCGCTGGCGGAGCGTGCTTTTCGCCGGCCCTTGACGCCCGGCGAGCGCGAGGACCTGATTTCGGGCGCAGTGAGCCATGCCCAAGAAGCGGCCGATCCGGCGTATGGCATCCACTACGGCATCCGCAAGATCCTGCTTTCGCCCCAATTCCTGTACCGCGAGTCAGGGGCAGGCGCATTGGACGACTATGGCCTGGCTAGCAGGCTGTCGTATTTCCTGTGGAGCAGCATGCCGGATGCGCGCTTGCTGGAATTGGCGGCCGCCGGAAAACTCAAGCAGGCAGATGTTCTTGACGGAGAGATCAGCCGCATGGTCCGCGACTCCAAGGCGCAGCGGTTCGTCAAGCACTTCACCGGCCAGTGGCTGGGTAACCGCAAGGCATCCGCCGTGATGGTGTGTGACGTGCGACATGTCTGGAGTGAGTTGATGCGCCACGGCATGGTGCGTGGGACAGAGATGTTCTTCGACGAGATCCTGCAACAAAACCGCTCCATCCGGACGTTCATCGATTCGGATTTCACGTACGCGAACGAGCCGATGCGGATCGCCTGGGGCATGCCCGGCAATGAGGTGAGCTTGAGGCGATTGGAGGCAGACCAGAGGCAGAGCTTGCTGTGGCCAGAGCCCGAACGGTTGGAATTCGCCTCCCTCGGTTCGGATGTCCCGGCCCACGTCAAGACGCGTGGTGGTGTGCTGGGTCTCTCGGGTGTCTTCGCTGCGACCGGGGATGGCGTGGAATCGTCGCCGATCCTGCGTGGAGTGTGGGTCTTGGAGAACCTGCTTGGCCGACCGCCGCCGCCCCCGCCGAGTGACGTTCCGGCGCTGGTGGCAGACATCTCGCAAGCCGAGAGCGTGCAGGAAGTCTTGGCGGCGCACCAGAAGATCGAGTCATGTGCGATATGCCACTCTGCAATCGACCCGATCGGCCTGGCGCTGGAGAATTACGACGCGTCCGGCGGATGGCGGACGTCGTACTACCGAGAGGAGGGCTCGGCAGCCCCACAAGCGTCCGTGCAGGCTGCGAGCGAGATGCCGGACGGTACAAAGCTAGCGGGGGCGCAGGACCTGAAGGACTACATCATGGCCAGTCCCGGAGACTTCACGAGGACACTGACTGGCCTGTTGATTGAATACAGTACGGGCAGGGAACTGACCGCACGCGACCGGCGGACGGTCCAGCAAATCGTAGCGGACGAGCCGGAGCGCGGCTACGGGTTTCGAGACCTAATCGCGCGCGTGGTCTCGAGCGAATCATTCGCAACCAGAAGGTAGCGTTGGATTCTGCTTGTTGAGGGCGGTCCGTCTTGGACGCTCACTTGGAACTACAAATTTTCTTGCAAGAAATCTGGAACACAATTTTGTTTTTAAGTTACTTAAAATAAACAATTTATGCGAATACCCAAGGTGCTCCTGAAAGGGTTTGAGTACAAAAAATATGACATAAAATCTTGTCTCGTGTGCCAACCAGATCGAGCTGTGGCCGGAGAGGCGTGCGTACGAACCGAAGGTCCTCGTGCATGCGGATGGCGGCCTTCCACGTGCTAGAGTGGGCTTGCGAGAGCGACCTGTTGATCGCCTCGTTCTAGAGCCGTTTGCCCGCCTGGGGATCTCGGATCCGACCCTCCAAGACTGCTCTGTCCCTTCGAATAGGAGCCACCATGCGCATTGCCACCTCAGTCGCCTTGCTTGCCGCGGGAGTCCTTTGCTCCTGTACGGCGGAACCGCCCGAACGGGCTCCGAACATCGTGCTGATTCTGGCAGACGACTTCGGCGTCGGAGATATCCAGGCGCACTACCCGGACAACAAGATCGCTACCCCCTACTTGGACAAGCTCGTTCAAGAGGGCATGAGCTTCACCGATGCCCATAGCCCTTCGGCGGTCTGCACGCCGACCCGTTACGGCTTGCTGACCGGGCGGTACTCTTGGCGTACCCGCCTTCAGGAGTGGGTGCTGGCAGCATACGAACCGCCGCTGATCGCCGATGATCGCCCGACGCTGCCGGGAATGCTCCGCGACCACGGGTACGAGACGGCCTTGATCGGCAAGTGGCACCTCGGCTGGGAGTGGCCGGGACCGCAGCCAAGCCGCATGACCGTAGTGCGCAATGGCCAGAAGACCCTCGACTGGCATCTGGACAAGCCCGTCCTGAATGGCCCGACCACCAGAGGATTCGACTACTACTTCGGCGTGGACTTGCCAAATATGCCGCCGTTCTCCTATGTGGAGGATGACATCGTAACCCCTGCTCCGACTTCTACTTATGTCCATGACGAGTCCGAGGGGGCCGTGCTGCCGCGGGGCTTCGTGGGCAGCCCCATGGCTCCGGGCTGGCGCTTGCGCGAGATCGTCCCCGAACTCACACGCAGGGCAGTCGAGCAAATCCGCTCGCGGCCCCAGAGCGACAAGCCGTTCTTTCTGTTCTATTCAATGACCTCGCCACACGAGCCGATCTCTCCGTCCCCGCCCTTTAGGGACAAGAGCGGCATCGCTCCCATTGCGGACTTCGTGATGGAGACCGACTGGTCGGCAGGGCAGGTCATCCAAGCGGTTGACGAGGCGGGAATTGCCGACGACACGATCGTGATCTTCACGGCGGACAACGGTCATTCCCACTACACGGGATGGGAGCCTCTGGTTGAAGCCGGCCACATGCCCAGCGGCCCCTATCGCGGGCACAAGGGCGACATCTGGGAAGGCGGACACAGGGTCCCGCTGGTCGTTCGCTGGCCGGGCAAGATTGCACCTCACTCCCAAAGCGACCGGCTGGTCAGCTTGACGGACATCTTGGCGACAAGCCTAGCGGTAGTCGAGGCGGACCTACCGCAGGACGGTGCCGAAGACAGCATCAGCTTCTTGGATGCCGCCCTTGGCCAGGAAGCAGCCGGAGGGCGCACATCGTTGGTAAGCCATTCCAACCACGGCGAGTTCGCCTACCGCGACGGGCCGTGGAAGCTGGTATTCCGCAACAGCGAACCGAATCTGGAGGAGTCCCGCGGCAAACCGACCGTCCCAGAACTCTACAATCTCGCTGAAGACATCGCTGAATCGAAGAACTTGGCCGAAGAACTGCCCGAGGTCGTCGAAGAGCTCCGAGCGAAGTTTGACGCAATGATTGACCGGGGTGCCACGCGCGCCGGGATCGCTTCACGAAATGACGCCGATGTCCAGTACACCACTACCCAAGAGGTGCGCTGGGCGCCTGCCGCAGAGTAACCCTAGACACCGTCTCGGGGAATGAGCCTGCGTTCGAATACGTGACCTCAACCTCGCCACACACAAGGCTCCTAGCGAGTCCGGGGCGGTCGGAACGGGTCGGCAGACTTGACTTGTCAACACCCCTGCTTGAAAGCCCGAATCGGCGAGAATCGGTGTAGAATGCTCGCTGTGCGCGGCCCCGAGGGGCCGCTAGGATACCTACCGTGCCAACTAAGACCACCGATCGACGTCACTTTCTCATCGGCGCCGCCGCTGCCAGCGCTGCGACCACTCTTGCCTATCCAGCCAACGAAACCATAAACATCGGCTGCATAGGCACCGGCGGCCGCTGTCGCGGACTGATGAGGGATCTCGCCGGGGTGCCCGGTACGCGCCTCACGGCGGTCTGCGACATCTGGGACGAGTCCCTCGAACAGGCAAGGCAGATTGCTGGGACCGGTGCTTTCGTGACGACCGATTACCACGAATTGCTGGCGCGAACTGATGTCGATGCAGTCTTGATCGGCTCGCCGGACCACTGGCACGTTCCCATGACCGTCGACGCTTGCAACAGCGGCAAGGATGTGTATGTCGAGAAGCCCCTGACGCATGACCTCAGCGAAGGTGACGCCGTGATTCGGGCACAGGATGCGAACCAGAGGATCGTGCAGGTCGGCACCCAGCAGCGCAGCATGCCGCAGTTCGAGAGGGCACGGGACATCCTCAGGGGCGGAGGGCTCGGGACGGTTCACAAGGTACGCATGACGTGGAATCGAAATCGGCGGTCGGGGCGCCCGGGAGCGGACGAGATCGATTCGTCCACTCTCGACTGGAAACGGTTCTTGGGCAACGCGCCGCTACAGCCCTTCGATGGCTACCGCTTCAGGAACTGGCGCTGGTTCTGGGACTTTGGCGGAGGCATTCTCACCGACCTGATGGTGCATTGGATCGATGCAGTCAATTGGCTGCTTGACCTGCCCGATCCGGCCTTGGCCACCACGATAGGAGACACGTTCGCCATGGATCGCTGGGAGACCCCGGACACGATCCAGACTCTTCTCAGCTATCCCGACAGGAACCTTCAGGTCCATTTCGCGGGCACGTTCGTGAACCAGCGCGACAAGGCCATGGTCGAGATCATGGGCACTAAGGGCACGATGTACTTGGATCGAGGGCGCTATGAGATCCTCCCGGAACCCGGCAGCGGCATAGAGGCCGAGCTGTTCGAGCCTGGGACCAAGGAACGGGGGGCTGACTTCGACGTGGATGGCGAGACGCCGCATTTGCAGAACTGGATCGACGCAGTGCGCAGTCGCAAGAAGCCCAACACGCCGGCTGAAGAGGGCGTCCGCGCTTGCGTAAGCGCCCATTTGGCGAACCTCGCCTTCCGCACCGGGCAGGTAGCGCGCTTGGAAGACCTCAAGCAGGGCGGCCTGGCTGACTAGGCCCTTGTTCGCAGTCCGCGTTTCGTGCGGTTGCAGCCACTTGGAGACGAGTGTTGCGCAGTGCGCCGAAAGTCCCGGAGCGCCGCCTACGCGAGCAAGTCTCGCACGACTTCCCCGTGGACGTCGGTAAGCCGGTAGTCTCGACCGGCGTGGCGGTAGGTCAGCCTCGTGTGATCCAAGCCGAGCAGGTGCAGGATCGTGGCGTGCAGATCATGGAAGTGGACCTTGTTCTCTACGCCGTAGTAGCCGTACTCGTCGGTTTGGCCATAGCTAATGCCGGGCTTGATCCCGCCCCCGGCCAGCCACATCGTGAAACCGTGCGGGTTGTGGTCGCGGCCATCAGCGTTCTCTGCGGTCGGCGTGCGGCCGAACTCGCCACCCCAAATGACCAGTGTCTCGTCGAGCATCCCCCGAGTCTTTAGATCCTTGATGAGGGCGGCGATCGGCTTGTCCACTTGGGCACACATCTTCGTGAGCGAGTTCTTGAGGTCAAAGTGGTGGTCCCAGCCGTTGCTGTTACACTGGACGAAGCGGACGCCGCTCTCGCTAAACCGCCTCGCCATCAGGCACTGGCGCCCGAAATCTTCCGTGACCGGATCGTTCAGCCCGTACATCGCCTTGGTCGCCGCGCTTTCGGAGCCGATGTCCTGCACTGACGGTGCCTCTGTCTGCATGCGGAAGGCCAGTTCGAACGTTGCGATGCGGTCTTCCAACTCGGGGTCGGGACCGCTCCGGGCCAGTTGGCGTCGCGAGACATCCGATAGCATGTCGAGTTCTAGGCGCTGCAGGCGTTTTCGCTCCCCGTCGCCGATGAACGGGAAACTAGCCTCCTTCGCCTTGACATTGCCGTAGCCTAGCGGCGTGCCTTGGTGGGCCGCCGGCAAGAAGGCCGAGCCGAAATTGTTCGCGCCGCCCTCGGCCAACGCTTGGCAGATGGTGATGTAGCCGGGCAGGTCCTGATTCTCAGAGCCGAGGCCGTACGTCAGCCATGACCCCATGGCCGGTCGGATAAACGTGTCGCTTCCGGTATGCCATTCGAGCACGGCGCCGCCGTGCCGGGGATTGGTGCAGTGCATCGAGCGGACGATCGCCAGATCGTCGACGATGCCCGCCACGTGCGGAAAGAGTTCGCTGACGTAGGCACCGCTCTGGCCATGCTGCTTGAACTCGAACGGCGAACCGATCAGGTCGCCGGCCCGGCGCGGGAACGAAATGATGCGCGGCTTGGCGAACGGCAGGGGCTTGCCGCTGTCGCGGTTGAGGAGCGGCTTCGGGTCGAACGTGTCGATGTGCGAGGGGCCGCCGAACATGAACAGCATGATGACGCGCTTGGCGCGCGGCGAGAAGTGCGGCTCGCGCAGCGCTAGCGGGCCGGATGCGGCGGCTTCTTCGGCGAGCAGCGAGGTCAGCGCCAGCCAGCCGAAGCCCGCGCCCATCTGCTTGAGAGCTTCGCGACGGGAGGCTCTCGCTTCGATGCCTTGAGAGTGCATCGCCGACATCATTGTATGTACAGGAACTCGTTCGAGGCGATCAGGATGCGGCACATGGCCTTCCAAGCTGCGTCCCTGTCGCCCGTGGCTGCTTCATAACGGTCCAAAAAGATGTTCCAGCTCTCGGTCTCGTCAGGCTCGGAAGGACGTGAAAAGGCGATTTCGTGTGCCAGCCCGATGCGTCCGGCGTCGTTTTCGGGGGCTTGCCGCGCCAGCCTTGCAGCGAAGCCGCCGGACGCCTCGTCCACCAAGTCGGAGTTGAGCATGAAGAGCGCCTGGGGCGCGACCATGGTCGCCCCGCGATCACCGTTTGACGTGGACGGGCTGGCAAAGTCGAAGGCCGCGAACATCTCGTACAGGGCGCTGCGCAGCACCGGCAGGTAGACGCTGCGCCGCCGCGAGTCGTAGAGGGCCGGATCCCGCGAACGCGACTGGGCATTGAGATTCGCAAAGTTCTTGTGCGGCATGGTCTTGCCCCCCGTCGCAAGATCCAGGCGGTCTGAGACGGCCAGCAGCGCATCGCGCAGCGTCTCAGCTTCCATCCGCCGGCGATTGGCGTGGCCGAACTGGCGGTTGTCCGGGTCGGCTTCGGCATGCTCCTCGGTCCGTCTGGAAGACCGCTGGTAGGCGTCCGAAAGCATGATCAGGCGGTGCATCGACTTGACCGACCAGCCACTTGCCTGGAATCGCAGCGCCAGCCAGTCCAGAAGTTCCGGGTGGTCCGGCTGTTCGCCAAGGTTGCCGAAGTTGTCGGGCGTGCCCGCGATGCCTTCGCCGAAATGCCATTTCCAGATCCGGTTGGCCATCACGCGCGCTGTCAGCGGATGGTCCTTGGCGGTGAGCCACTGCGCTAGCTCCAGCCTTCCGCTGCCTCGCGATCCGATCGGACTCTGCTGCTCCCCGGCAAGGATCGCGGGAAAGCGGCGCGGTGCGATCGGCCCGGGCGTGAGGTGGTTGCCGCTAATCATCAGCGGAAGGTCCGCGGCATCTCCCTCCGCCACCGCCATCGCCTTGGGGATGCTGTAGTACTCGGCGAGAGCGTCGTCCTCGGCTGCCCGCTGTGCCTCTACCACCTGCTTGGGAGTGGTTGCTTGGTTGTAATTCGTGACGAAGTCGTTGTGGTAGTCAAATCTCTTCTCGATCTCGGAGAGTCGGCGATTCTCTTCCTCGCTTGCGAGTGCCGTCGCATTCAGCTTGGAGGTGACCCGGTAGGTGAGCACCGTCTTGGTGCTGGTGAATATGCCCAGCATGGAGTAGTAGTCGGCGCTGCGAATGGGATCGAACTTGTGATCGTGGCAGCGGGCACAATCGATGCTCAGCGCCATGAACGCGCGGGCGGCGGTGGCCAGCTGCTCGTCCGCGAAGTCCAGTTTCTGCTTCACAGGGTCGTCTTCGCCAACCATCTTGGGGCCAAGCATCAGGAAGCCGGTTGCGATCAATCCCTCGGCGCGGTTGGCGTCACTCCAGTCCGTGAGGATGTCGCCAGCCAGCTGCTCGCGCACGAACTCGTCATAGGGCTTGTCCTGATTGAACGCCCGGATCACGTAGTCGCGGTAGCGCCAGGCGTCGCCGTGCACGATGTTGTCGTCCATCCCGTTGCTATCCGAATAGCGCGCCACGTCCAGCCAATGCCGGCCCCAGCGCTCCCCGTAGCGAGGCGAGGCCAGCAGCCGGTCCACAACCCGCGCGAAGGCATCGTCCGACGCATCGGCGAGGAACGCTCGGACCTCGTCCGGGGTGGGAAGCAAGCCGTGCAGGTCGAGCGTAGCCCGCCGAATCAGCGCTCGCTTGTCGCTGGCTCCTGCGGGGCTCAGGCCGGCTCGCGCCTGGCCGATTCCTAACAAGGCGTCCACGGCCGTATCGCCCGGCGGCATGGCCGGGGCTTGTAGCGGTTGGAAGGCCCAGTGTGAACGCTCCTCGGCCGAGAAGCCATCAGACCGCGCGATCGCCTCCGGCTCCGGGGCCGACTTGTGTTCGGGCCAATTCGCACCTGTATCAACCCATTTGGTCAGGATCGCAACCTCGCCAAGCGGCAGCTTCGCCTTCGGCGGCATCTGCAGCAATGTGTCATGATTGATCGCGTGGATTAGCAGGCTCTGGGCCGCGCTGCCCGGCACTACCGCTGGCCCCGAGCGACCGCCCTTGAGAATGCCGGCCATTGAGTCCAGCCGCAGTCCTGCTTGGCCCTCGCCGGCGTGCGGGCCGTGACAGGCGAAGCACCGGTTGGCCAAGATTGGACGGACTTGCTTCTCGAAGAATGCGTCGTCTTGCGCCGTGGCCGATGTCGGCACAAGTCCAACCAAAGCCGCGATCCAAAAGGCTGTCCCCCGCGAGGCCATGGTTTTAGGCAAAGCGTAGCATGAGCGCCATCGATTGGACCATCGTCATCGCGCTCAATGCCGGGATCATCTTGTACGGGATCGTTCGCGGGCGCGACACCAAGACCAGTTCCGATTGGTTCTTGGCAGGGCGGAGCCTGCCGTGGTGGATGATCGGGCTCTCGCTCTACGCCACCGCGATTGACGCCAGTGATCTCGTGGCCGATGCCGGTGGCACCTATGCCGTCGGCATGAGCTACTTGGTCACCAATTGGGTCGGCGTCACCCTGGGCTGGTTCCTGCTTGCCAACTGGATTGCGCTGCCGATGTACCGCGCCGGCATGTACACCAATGCCGAGTACCTTGAAGCGCGCTTCAGTCTCTCCGCTCGCGTGATCAGTGCCTTGGTTCAGGCCCTCTACCGGACGTTGGTCTTGGCGATCATCGCAACCACGCTCTACCTCCTGCTGGCGATCGTCTGCGGGCTCGGCACGAGTGCGTGGTGGGGTGTCGTGCTGATCGCCGCGCTGGCAACCGTCTACACGTCCTTGGGAGGGCTGCGGGCGGTGGCGGTGACGGATGCGCTGCAGAGCGTCGTAATGGTCGTCGCATCGTTCGCTCTGTTTTGCACCGTCTGGATGGCTGTCGGCGGTTGGGGCGGGGCGGGCGAACGACTGGAGAGCCACGAATCCGGCTTGTCCGCGCAGTTGCTGCACGCGGGCGCCGATGACATCGCTGTTCAGGGGGTTGCCGGAGAGTCGCCGGAGACGGTAGCGAGGCGCCTTCTCACCGGTGGCGAGCTGAGTCCGGGCGGGGAAGAAATCGTCACGCGGAGCCCGGCTTGGCTGGTCTCGCTTGCTTGGCTGATCATCGGTCTGGGCTACGCCGTGGTCAACCACACACAGTCCATGCGGCTTTTCGGGGCGCGCAGCGAGTGGGACTTGCGCATGGCCGTAGTCGTTTCGGGACTCGTATTGCTAGTCCTGAACTTCACGAACCTCTCGGTCGGCATCTTCGGACGGGCGCTTTACCCTGACCCTGGCTTGATGCCGCTGGCCGCGGAGTTGCAGGTGCGGGACTCGACGTTCCCTCTGATCGTGCGGGAACTCACCTCGGCCGGACTGCGCGGCGTGATCGTGGCTGGCGTGGTCGCCGCATGCTTTTCTACCTTCGACTCGATCGGCTCGACCGTGCCGTCGCTGCTCGTCCGCGACGTGCTTGCCCGCTTGTTCGTCAAGAACCGGCCTGACAGCTACTTCGTGTCGGCTAGCCGCTGGCTCACGCCCGTTGTAATCTTGGGGGCCTTTGCGTTCGTGCCCCTCATGATGCAAGAACGGGGCATGCTGATGGTGTTTCTGGACTGGGTAGGGGCGTTTGTCGTTCCGCTGCTGGCGGTCTATCTGATGGGGGCGTTTACCCGGGTTCACCGCTCCAGCGCGACTTGGGGGCTTGTCGTGGGAATCGTCTACGGAACGCTCAAGTTGTTGGCACCAGTGCTGGCCCTCCGCTTCGGCGTCGCGATCTTGCCCGCCATGTTGGTGAACAACTATGCCGGCACCGTGATCAGCCTGCTTTTCACGGTCGCCGCAATGCTGGCCGTATCGGCCGTGCGCGGATGGGAGCCTTCCAGCCAGCCCCGGGAGCTTGCATTGGAAGGCTGGCTGCGCGACAGCCGCGCCAAGATTGCCGTCGCTAAGGGCGACCAGCGTTCCGCGACGGTGCCGGTGCTCTTGGCTGGCGCGATCGTCGCCGTCGGCGCTGCGTTGAGTTTCGTTGTGTTCTGGTAGGCCAATAGCGCTGGGCGATCGATTGTGCCATGAAGATTCGCGACATCGAGGTCATCAACCTGTGCTTCGAATATCCGCCCGAGCGGCGGTTTCGCTATGCCGGCGGAACCTGCACGGGGCGCCTGACGACTCTTGTCAAGGTCCGCACCGACGAGGGCGTCGAGGGGCTGGGCTCGATCTATTCGCATCCGGACTTGGTGCGGACGATCATCGAAGGCCAATTGCGTCCTCTACTGATGGGTAGTGATCCACTTGAGATCGAGGCCTGCTGGCAGCGCTGTTATGCGCTGACGCGCTGGTACGGGCGCAAGGGTGCCGCAATCTCAGCCCTGGGCGGCATCGATATCGCCCTGTGGGACATCCGGGGCAAAGTCGAGGGAAAGCGGATCTGCGACCTGATCGGGCCAGCCAGAGCGACAGTCCCGGCGTACGCCAGCGGGCTGCTCTGGAAGCGCGAGATCGGCGAACTGAAGGACGAGGCTCAGCGCCACCTCGAACACGATTTCCGCGCTGTCAAGATGCGGCTGGGAAAGGATCCGGACTATGACCGGGCCGCCGTGAGCGCCGTGCGAGACACGGTCGGTGCGGAGGCGCGCCTAATGGTCGATGGCAATGCCCGTTACTCGGTTGGCGAGGCGCGCCGGATGGCACCGGCTTGGCTGGCAGGCGGGGTGTTCTGGCTGGAGGAGCCCTTCGCCCCGGAGCAGCCCGAAGCGTTCAGGGCGCTGCGGCCCAGCATCCCGGGCATTCCGTTGGCTGCCGGAGAGAACGAGTTTGGGAGGCAAGGATTCAAAGAGCTTATCGATGGCGGGGTGGTCGAAATCGCACAGCCGGATTGCTGCCGTTGCGGAGGACTGACGGAGGCACTGCGCATCGCGTCGGACGCGGCGGAACGAGATGTCAAGATCGCGCCGCACACTTGGAGCGATGCGGTGGCGCTGACGGCCAACATGCACCTAGTAGCGGCGACTCCACACGCCCTCACGGTAGAGGTGGACCAGACCGGCAATCCGTTCATCGAAGAACTGCTCGTCGGTGGACAGCGCGTCAAAGACGGTCAGCTCGAACTGCCGCAAGGGCCGGGCTTAGGCATTGAGCTGAACCAAGACACGGTTCGCAAGTACACCGTCCCGCGCGGGCAGGCCACTCCTCCCGGCAACTATTCCGACATGGTCTTCCAAGATCTGCGGTACCAAGGGGAATTATCCATTTGACTTGAGAACCGCCCCTAGGGCTCCAGAAGCCGTTGCTGGATCAAAGTTGCGGCGAATTCTCCAATCACGGAGACCGGCACTCCCTCGAACTGAGCCGTTTTCTCCTTGACCTTGCTCCAGACGCCGCTATCTCGAATGGCGTTCAGATGCTCGTGACCGCTCCACGTCAGGCGGCAGTCGGAATACCCGTCGTAGGTCTTTTCGCCAATCTTAACGAAACCAGCCTCTTCCAGAATATCTAAGTGGTACAGGAATCGTTCCTCGTCGCAGCGTTCAGGCGGAGTCGGATTGGACTCCACGGCCTCCGACGCCTCTAGCTGCATCAGGATCTCCCGAACCAGGTCAAGGTCCCTCTTCATAGCTCCGGCTCCCGATGTGATCGAAGCATGCACTCCAACTTGTGCAATAGCGTGGCCGCTTGCTGGGCCTCGTCCTCGGATAGCTTCCCGATCCCGCGTACGTACCAGCCGCTAGCCGGTGGCGAGTTGTCGACCACCAGATCTCGAATCTTGTCATACACGGATTTCAGATCCTCCGGAAGGGCTTCTCGGTCTATATGCACGAATCCCTCGTGACAGGCTTCCAGCAGCCTCTCACTGATCCGGCCTTTGCCCCGGATCAGGCATTCCACCGCGTCGCTGGATTTCGAATAAGCGCGGGACAAATCAGCCATCTTGTACCCTCTAGTTCCAACGTAACAAACAGCCTTGCCCCTTTCGGAGACATCCGATAGGTTCAAGAACGTACCAGAGAGCCGTAGCCTCCCTCTAAGAGTCCGGTTCGCCGATGACGAATGGACCGCCCGGGTCTTGAAGCGTTGCGGGCTTATAGCGCATGGTTTTGCCGCCGCGGAACGCTCGTCTGAGCATGTCCTGAGCTTGCTTGCGGCCGAAATGGATCGCCTGTTGCCTGAATATGTCAGCTGCAGCATCGCCCCTGAGAGAAACTCCGCACTCGGGGCAGCGTATCTCGGCGAGGTCTCCGTCGATGTAGACGCACTCTGTCGGGATATTGCACTGGCGGCAGAGAAGATGTGAGGCTGAGTCCGTACGCATCTTATAGGGTAGCAAGCCCGTAGCAAACTCTCCCTCTCTCAGTAGGCATCGGCACGCCTATGTGCCTCTTGCTCGCAACGGGCAGCCGTGCGCGCCGGGGCCGGGCGAGTTGGACTAGGAGGGGGGCCTCAGGTGCCGGCTGAGCCCTTCCGGAACGTACCCCACGCGGTGCACATGATCGCGTGCAGACTACGCGCCTAGCGGCGGTCGCGGCGGGCCTCCATCGGCTCGAACGTACCGGCACGTTAAGCCAGCTTCAGTAGCCACACGGACGTCTAGTCGGTGCTCGTAGACTCTGTGGTATGAAACCCTTTACGAACTGTCACACTTGGAGGCGTTCCATGTAGCCTGAACACATTCCAGCCAATCCACTTTATGTCATCAAATTCCACTCTACCTGGTCCTACCGTAATGATCGTCTGGAATCCGATCTCCGGCGATGCCAACAGTTCCACATATCGATTCGCCCAGTGAAGGTCAAGTCTCCAGAAATCGGAATCGAGAATCAAGATCGTAGGATATAGTGTTGAGAACCTCTTGGCTGCAAGTATCCCCAATTCCATTAGAAATCGTGCACATGTTGAATCGCCCAACATTCTGAAAAGAACAGCATCTGAACTGCGAGACCCCTCCTCTTTGACGAATAGCATAACATGTCCTTCCGATTCTTTTGTATAGGTCTCCGTGAAGTAGCCAGAATCCATCTGACGTAACTCTTCAACCAGTGATTGAATTTCGTATGTGTGAAGATTCATCAATCGAGCAATAAGGTCAATATCACTAGGTTCTTCATCGTATCTGACTATCCGCATGTTTTGTGGAAAGATAATCTTCACTGGCGCAGTTGGAATTCTCGTGGGATCCGAATCCAAATAGTATTCTGGCCTATCCTTTCGCATAAATGAGACAGCAACAGTATGGAGACCATAGTAATGATATTCGACCTCAATGCTGACACGGTCTCGACCTTTTGGAAGACTGGACCACCGTTCAAGATAGTGGGGATAGACGCCAGCCGCGATCCACTCACAGAGAGCAGTCTTTCCAGACTGATTCAGGCCGACAATGAATGTCAGTCTCGCGAGATCGATCTTGATATTGTTGACGAATAATGGACTAGAAATGACCCGGACTTCCTTGACCCACTTGGGTTCACTGTCCAAGCCGCGTAGTTCCAGAGAAATTCGATTTTCATGCATTATTTTGAAGATTTGTAATTTTTCTGGTGGGTATTCGTTTCCATCGTTCTTGTCAATCAAGGCTGCATGATCTGGACACAACCAAATCGCGTTTTCTGGCGAACGAATTTCACTGTCGGTTAGTCCACCATAACCGCGTGGCCCTTTGGGCGCTGCGCTGTAGATGTGAGCGGCTATCCCGATGCACGCGGATTTCGTGCGGTCGATTCCGGGACCAACAGTTAATCGGTCACAATCTGGAAAACTACACCTATAACCAGCCCGCTGAGCTACTAGGGTTCTAATGGGCTTAGAGAAGCTAATCCGGTTCTTCGTTCTTGAAACCATAAGAATCTCGCATTGCTAGGATCGGCTTCGTCTAACGCATGGGCTGCTTCGAAGATACATAGAGATTGTGGTTCAACGACGTCGTGATTCTACGCGTTTCCCCTTGCCGTAGTTCGGAGTGATGCAGGCTTGCAACAGGTTATCCAGCGAGGAGTTCGGCCTTGTTTCGAAACTCCCCGATTGTTCAAGATGCGACTGTAGCGAATCCTTGGATCAATAGCCCCTTCGCGTGCGTTCGCACGGCGGTTCGATTGGCAACGGACGCGGTCCAATTGGCACGTACGAGATGAGCTGTACTTCATACTGCACGCCGTGCGGACGATTCGCGTAATGCCCGAGCTGGCGGATCCATCGCCCGGGCTTCAGCCCGGTCTTCCAGTATAGGTGCGCTGCCAGTTGGCCAAGCCGTGTTCGCACGTCCGGGAGGAGAGGCGTTGGCGACTGTGACTTGCACGTGGTCCAAGACCGATCCGCGCAGACCGGGTAGGCCGCGTTCGTGCCAGCGCGCGCGCTTTGAGAGGTCAGATCTGCGTCAGGCCGATGAGTTACAGAAGTTCACTGGGAGCCGCGTTGCAAGCGCGATCGCCGAGATCTTGAGTTGATCCCAGATGAGTGCCGCTAAGGCCGATAGGCAAACGAATCCATCACCGGTGCGGTGAGTATATTAGGGACTTGGGGGGCGAGATCGGTCGACATCGGTATGGCGAGCTTCTTTGAGTCCCCGATCCTGAACTCTCCTTACGAATACCCGTCGTCTCATTGGGAACTCGATGAGAGCGGTCAGCCGACACACCAAGTTGTAAATCAGCGTCGGCGTGTGTCATTCATCACGCCGATTCCGAAACCGAAGAAGCATCGGCACAGCCAAAGCGAGTTTGTCTTCGACGACGCTGCGCAGAAACTCGGTGACAGTAGTCAGCAATACAACCTGACGGAGATCATTGACGGCGTTCGCTACGAAGTCGACCGCTGGCGGAAGCTGCCCGATTCCGCACAGTGGCGAGTTACACCCGAGACGGCCCGGCTGCTCAGACATTGGCGCCACCACAAATTCAGCAATCTCCGCCCTTTCTTCTGCCAGATCGAAGCCGTCGAGACCGTCATCTGGCTCACGGAGGTTGCGCCGTCGATGGGGAAGCGGGGAAAGCGATTTCTCGATCGGCTAGAGGAGGCGAACGAGGCGGCGAATCCTGGTCTCGCGCGGCTGGCGCTTAAGCTCGCCACTGGAGCTGGGAAGACCACGGTCATGGCGATGCTGATCGCGTGGCAGACGATCAATGCGGTCCGCCACCCGGTCAGCCGACGCTTCACCCGCGGATTCTTGGTGGTTACCCCTGGCATTACCATCAGAGACCGCCTCCGGGTGCTCCAGCCCAACGACCCGGACAGTTACTACCGGCGTCGCGAACTCGTGCCCAACGATATGCTGAGCGATCTGGATCGGGCGAAGATCGTAATCACTAACTTCCACGCATTCAAGCTCCGGGAAACGATGGCTATCTCAAAGGGTGGCCGCGACTTGCTCCAAGGTCGTGGCCCCGAGCTGCGCTCGCTGGAGAGTACCGGCCAGATGCTCCAGCGAGTCATGCCGGAGTTGATGGGCATGAAGAACGTCCTTGCGCTAAACGATGAGGCGCACCACTGCTATCGGGAGAAGCCGGGTGAGGATGACGAAAGAGATCTGAAGGGCGACGACCGCAAGGATGCTGAGAAGAATCGGGAGGCAGCGAGGCTTTGGATTTCCGGTTTAGAGGCAGTTAGGGAGAAACTGGGCCTCGCCCGTGTCATCGATCTGTCGGCGACTCCATTCTTCTTGCGCGGTTCAGGCTATGCAGAAGGTACGCTCTTCCCATGGACCATGTGCGACTTTTCGCTCATGGATGCGATCGAGTGCGGCATCGTAAAGCTCCCCCGTGTGCCAGTAGCGGATAACGTTCCGGGCGGCGATATGCCGAAACTCCGCAACCTTTGGGATCACATCGGCAGGCAAATGCCTAGAAGGGGTCGGGCAAATTCGAACGACCTCGACCCACTCAAGATTCCGATCACCCTGAAGACGGCACTAGACGCCCTTTATGGCCACTATGAGAAAACTTTCCGACTTTGGCGTGAAGCGGGCATCGATGTGCCGCCTTGCTTCATCGTTGTTTGCAACAACACTTCAGCCTCGAAGCTAGTCTACGACTACATTGCCGGGTTCCATCGCCAGCAGCCCGATGGTTCTAAGACTCTGGAAAACGGACGCCTTGAGTTGTTCCGCAATTTCGACGAGAACGGTACGGCGTACGGCCGCCCGCGCACCCTCTTGATCGACAGCGAGCAACTCGAGTCGGGCCAAGCGCTACAGCCGAACTTCCGTAAACTCGCCGCTGACGAGATTGAGCGCTTCCGCCGCGAGACCGTAGAACGCACCGGCGACCGCCAGCAGGCCGAAAACCTATCTGACCAAGATGTCCTTCGGGAAGTGATGAACACCGTGGGAAAGGCCGGTCGACTTGGTGGCGCGACCCGCTGTGTCGTCTCGGTATCGATGCTGACGGAAGGCTGGGACGCCAACACCGTCACCCATGTGCTGGGCGTGCGCGCTTTTGGCACGCAGCTGCTATGCGAGCAGGTGGTCGGCCGTGCGCTGCGGCGACAGTCGTACGATCTGAATGATGACGGCCGTTTGGATGTTGAGTACGCAGACGTGTTGGGTATCCCGTTCGATTTCACCGCCAAGCCAGTGGTCGGCCCGCCGCAACCGCCGCACTCTGTTGTACAGGTCTACGCCGTCCGGCCAGAACGCGATGAATGCGAGATTCGATTCCCACGCGTCGCGGGCTACCGTGTCGAATTGCCGAACGAGCGCCTGTCCGCAACCTTCGGCGAGGATTCAACTCTGGAACTCACTACCGAACTCGTCGGTCCTTCGAAGACTCTAAACGAGGGAATCATCGGCCAAGGCGTCAATCTTGACCTCGTCCACACTAACAATCTGAGGCGCTCCACCCTTCTGTTTCATCTAACCAAGCGGTTACTGGAGACGAAGTGGCGCGATTCCGGCGAGAATCCCAAGCTCCACTTGTTCGGCCAACTAAAGCGGATCACACGTCAATGGCTGGACGATCATCTCCTATGCAAAGGCGGGACTTACCCGGCACAGCTCATGTACCCGGAATTGGCCGACATGGCCTGCGAGCGCATTACCAATGCCGTGGTAGCGAGTCACCGTGACGAGCGCCCAGTCAAAGCCGTGCTCGACCCCTACAACCAGGTGGGCTCGACGGCCGATGTTCGCTTCGCTACCTCGAAGAAGAACCTCTGGAAGACCCATCCGCAGCGTTGTCACGTCAATCTTGTGGTCTGCGATAGCGACTGGGAGGCCGAGCTCTGCAGAGTCGTCGAGGCGCATCCTAGAGTTCATTCCTATGTGAAGAACCAAGGACTAGGGATGGAGGTGCCGTACCGCTACGGCTCAGAAACGCGTACCTATATCCCCGACTTCATCGTGGTCCTGCAAAACAGTCGCGAGGACGACGATCCGTTGTACCTGATTGTCGAGGTCAAGGGCTACCGCGGGGAGGACGCGAAGGACAAGAAGGAGACCATGGACACCTATTGGGTGCCAGGCGTCAACAACCTCGGCACGTGGGGCCGCTGGGCGTTCGCGGAGTTCCGAGATGTCAATACGATGGAAGCTGAATTCGGTGCCAAGGTGGAATCCGAATTCAACCGAATGGTCAATGAGTTTCGTTCAGCCCGCGAAATCGCAGCGGCGAAACGGTTGGCCGAGCTTGGTGGGAGCGAACCTGACTTGGAGTACATTCCGCGAAGACGGAGTGAAGTTGTGGAATGATCCTAGCTGATACCTCAGTGTGGATCGCACATCTACGTGGTGTCGAGCCTCACCTGCAGGAGCTACTGGATGCGGGAGAAGTGCTGATGCACGTGATGGTTCTCGGCGAGATCGCCTGCGGTGGCGTACGGAACCGCGAGAAGATCTTGCGGGATCTCAATGACCTACCTGCCATCACCGAGTGCAAACATGCGGATGTTCTGTCGATGATCGAACAGAATGCCCTGATGCGCCGGGGAATGGGCTTTGTTGATGCACACCTTCTCTGTTCGGTGCTCGGCTGCCACGGCACCGCGATTTGGACGAGGGATGCCAAGTTGGGTCGGATCGCCGACGATCTCGGAGTTGCCTATTCTGCCAGCTCATGACAAGTGAATGGACGGCGAAGAGTACTATCGTGATTGCTGTGGGGCACCTTCGGCACGCCGTTCGTGTTGCAGGAGTTGAGGGCGCTTGGTGAAACGGTGTGTGATGCACCGCGCCTACTCTGAGGAACGCACACTGCATCCACTAAGGAAGTCCTGATCCGTGGCGCGAACTCAAAAGAAATCCAAGTCGGTCGAGACCCTCACCCACGGTGAGGCCTCAAGGCGCAACATTCCGACGACGGAGTATCAGTCCGTCATGTCGGATGAGGAAGCGGCGCCCGTCCGCGTGGCCTATGCTCGGCGCAACCGAGATCTCGACCCGCAGCTCGTCTGGCGCGGCAAGGACCAGCAGGACGCGTCGGATCTCGTTGTTCAGGCACCGCCACTCTACATCCAGGAGAAGGTACACCCTAAGGTCCTGATCGACGACCTCGTGCGGCAGACAAAGGAGCGGCAGGAGAAGGAATCACCATCGCCGCCGGATCTGTTCGCTGATTTCAATGGCCTGCCCGACGGTGCAGCGCGCACCGAGTTCTACAGTCACGACGCTAACTGGTCGAATCGGATGATCCTCGGCGACAGCTTGCAGGTCATGGCCTCGCTAGCGGAACGAGAGGGCCTGCGCGGGAAGGTCCAGTGCATCTATATTGACCCGCCGTACGGCATCCGCTTCAACTCCAACTTTCAATGGTCCACCACCAGCCGCGACGTTAGGGACGGCAAGGCTGAACACATCACTCGGGAGCCGGAACAGGTGAAGGCGTTCCGCGACACTTGGCGCGATGGCATCCATTCCTACCTCACCTATCTTCGCGACCGCCTGACCGTGGCGCGGGATCTGTTGACGGTGAGCGGTTCAGTCTTCGTGCAGATCGGTGACGAGAATGTTCACCGTGTGCGGGCATTGATGGATGAAATATTTGGAGAGGAGAATTATCTCAGTCAAACCGTATTTAGGAAAACCACTGGAAAGGGATCACTCTACATTGATAATACATACGACGTGATCATCTGGTATTCAAGAGATGCAAGTATGACAAAATATCGGACCTTGTACTACAAGAGAAAGCCTTCTGAAGATTCCAACTATCGATATAGCAAAGATCGTGCGGGGGCATTGCGGGCGTTGACGAAGGAAGAACTTAAACACATCGACAGTATAGCAGATGAAATAAGAGTTTCTGCTGCAAATCCAATGACTTCGCAGTCGTCAAGCACTAGCACACTCTTCGAGTATTCGTTGAGAGACAAGAAATTCTCACCCGGAAAAGGTGGGTGGAAAACTAATCTGGAAGGAATGCAACGTCTCTGTCGAGCATCACGCTTGTATGGAATTGGGAAAACGCTTCGGTTTGTACGACCTTTCTCTGATTTTGATGTCCAATCATACAACGATATTTGGGATGACACGAGACAGAGTGGGTTTGGTGACGAGAAAGTTTACGTTGTTCAGACTGCAACGCGAGTGATTGAACGCTGCATCCTGATGGCCACGGATCCGGGCGACCTCGTGCTAGACCCAACCTGCGGCTCCGGCACCACAGCCTTTGTCGCTGAGCACTGGGGACGGCGCTGGATCGCCATCGACACATCTCGCGTAGCCCTAGCGCTGGCTCGGGCGCGCATCATGAGCGCTAGATATCCTTGGTATCTGCTCGCCGACAGCCCAGAGGGGAAGCGGAAGGAGGGGGAAATTACGAAGTACGCGCCCTCCAATACTCCCACTCACGGTGACGTCCGCCAAGGCTTCGTTTACGAGCGCGTGCCCCACATCACTCTCAAGTCCATCGCCAATAATTCCGAGATCGACGTGATCTGGGAGAAGTGGCAGAAGATCCTGGAACCACTGCGCACGCAACTCAACGCGGCCCTTAGTGAAGACTGGGAGGAGTGGGAGATTCTCCGCGATGCCGACGAGGACTGGCCGGACGACGCTACGGCAGCGCACGCCAAGTGGTGGGAGGCACGGATTGCTAGGCAAGAGGAGATTGACGCCTCCATCGCCGCTAAGGCAGACCACGAATATCTCTTCGATAAGCCCTATACCGACGATGCGCGGATCCGGGTCGCTGGCCCATTCACAGTCGAGAGCTTGGCACCGCACCGGATGCTGGCGGTGGACGAAAACGACGAACTCTTCTCCGTCCTCGCCGATCAGAAACTCGGTTACGGCGAAGCCCAGAATTTCACGGAGATGATCCTAGGGAATCTCAGGACTGCCGGAGTGCAGCAGTCGCACAAACAGGACCGCATTACGTTCAACTCGCTAGTGCCTTGGCCCGGGCACTATGTTTGCGCCGAGGGCCGCTACGTGGTGGGCGGAGTCGAGGCTGGCGCTACGCGCCGTGCAGGAGTCTTTATCGGGCCAGAGTTTGGTACCGTTGCGCGGCCTGACCTCGTCGCCGCGGCACGAGAGGCCGCCGACGCCGGGTTCGACGTGCTGGTCGCCTGTGCTTTCAGCTACGACGCCCACGCGGCGGAGTTTGAGAAGCTGGGACGAATCCGGGTACTCAAGGCGCGCATGAATGCCGATCTGCATATGGCCGGCGACCTAAAGAACACCGGCAAGGGCAACCTGTTCGTCATCTTCGGCGAGCCTGATATCGATATCTTGGACGACGGTACTGATAAGATTCGAGTACGTATCAATGGCGTGGACATCTTCCACCCCAACACCGGCGAGGTGCGGAGCCACAGCGCCGATGGTATCGCGTGCTGGTTTGTCGACACCGACTATAACGAGGAGAGCTTCTTTGTTCGCCACGCCTACTTCTTAGGTGCAAACGATCCGTACAAGGCGCTCAAGACGACTCTGAAGGCCGAGATCGACCCAGATGCCTGGGCCACCCTCCGGAGCGACACGTCCCGGCCGTTCCCCAAGCCCGCCTCCGGCCGCATAGCAGTAAAAGTCATCAATCACTTGGGCGACGAGGCAATGAAGGTGTTCCAGTTCTAGGTTAATTGAAAGTCAAACTTTGAATTAACCTAATTTCTTGCTAAACTGTGCTCCATGATCGAGCGCGACCTCTGCCCAAGGCTGACGGAGGCGGCGCGGAAGTGGCCGTCGATCACGCTCACTGGACCTAGGCAGAGCGGCAAGACCACGTTGTGCCGTGCCACATTCCCGGAGCACCCGTACGCGACGTTGGAAGCCCCGGACGTGAGGGCCTTCGCTCTTGACGATCCCCGCGCGTTCCTAGCCCAGTTTCCCGAAGGTGCCATCCTTGACGAGATCCAGAGAGCGCCAGACTTGCTCTCGTACCTGCAGGGGATCATCGACGCAGACCCGGTGCCTGGTCGCTGGATACTCACCGGCTCGCAGAACCTCTCTCTACTTCAGTCGGTGGGCCAGTCGTTGGCCGGAAGGACGGCGGTACATAGGCTGCTTCCGCTGACGCGAGGCGAAACGATGCGATTTCCCCGGTATCCCGAGACTCTCGCTGAGAGTCTCCTCACCGGATCATACCCGCGCATATTCGATGCCAACCTCGATGCCGCGGACTGGCTCGGTTCCTATGTCGCCACATACATCGAACGCGATGTACGGATGATCAGGAGCGTTGGCGACCTCGCGGCGTTTCAGCGCTTCGTAGTGCTGTGCGCCGGCCGAACCGCGCAGCTGCTCAACTACTCGTCACTAGCCGCGGATTGCGGCATCTCGCAGCCGACCGCGAAGACTTGGCTCGGTATCCTCGAAACCAGCTATCTCGTTTTTCGCCTCCCGCCCATTCATGCGAATCTGCGCAAGCGGCTGGTGAAAATGCCCAAGCTCCATTTCTACGATTCTGGGCTCGTCTGCTGGTTGCTGGGTATCCGAACGCCCGAACAACTCCTCACGCATCCGCTTCGCGGACCGATCTTCGAGACTTGGGTTGCCTCCGAGGTTGTGAAACGTAGGGCCAATCGCGGCGAAGCCAGTGGACTATCGTTCTACCGAAATCAGAATGGGGCGGAAGCCGACCTTCTCATCGAGCGCCCTTCTGGGATCACGCTTATCGAAGCCAAATCTGCCGAGACAGCGTCCACACGCCTGCTCGACGGTGCGAGGCGCGTCCAAAGACAGCTTGCCCGAGCGACCGGCCAGTGCTCCGTCGTCATAGTCTATGGCGGCGGTCAACAGCAGCGTCGTGGAACAGACTGGCTGGTTCCTTGGAGAGAATTGCACGAGTTTGACTTGGATGCGTCAAGTTGTGTCATTGCCGTCAGAGTCGGCGACCGACCGATCCGTGCGGCCAGCGTTCTCGCACTGTTTCCCAACAAGACATGGAAGCAAGCGCTGACCGATGAGAGCGGCACAGCGGTACTTGACCTACACTCCGCTCTGTTGCCCATGACCGTCTTCGTGGGGGCAAGAGGGTTCGCCGCGCATCGGGAGCGCAACTGGAGACCCGCCGATGGGTCGCTGGAGGTTACGTTGACCCGGCTCTCCGACGGTGGCGCTGTCATCTTCCCGAATGGTGCGGGAGATGTGCCGATCCTGCAGGGTCGGCTCAACCCCATCCGCGACGATCTTGATCGCACATATCTCTACGCAGAGAACATTGCCATTAATGGCGGCCTCCAGCCTCCGGCGCCTTTTTCGCTCGACGAAGACCTGCAACTCAGCGATGCCGAGGGGCAGCACGCCTCGGTGCGCATTGTCGACATAGTCGGCCGCGCCGTGTTGGTGCAGTATCGTCGCGCTTAGGGTTTGCACGACGATGGAGTTCCGTCTTGTCGGCGCCGCCTCGGTAAGCGTCGCAATGCCAATGGGCTAGGGACAGAGAGCCATCTGTACAACGCCTCTCGACCTTCGATTCTATCCTGCGTGCCTGGCGCCGAAGTTTCACAAGTCCGGCTGCAGCTGAGATCTGGATTCCGACCGGTTCGCACGAACTGGAATATCGGTGCGAGATACTCGCATCGGGCCCCTTCTGAATGGCGTCAGCGAAACGTTACCAAATCCGGGGACGAGGCTAGGTGTGGCGTCTCGTTGAAGGCGTCCAACGAGAAGCGAGAACCTTGGTACAAGAAGCTCGTCAGCGACGAGTTGCGGACCCGCCAGTTGATGTCCAGCGCGGCGCGCGCCGGGGCTCCCACGCATGATTGCAGGGCTACGCCGATCGGGCCTCCTGACGTGAAGGCGACGAGGCGCAGCCCCCGCCCCGGCGTCGCGCGCAACTCTGCCAGCGTCGTCTCGACCCGCTCCCTGAACTGCTGCCATGGCACTAGGCCGGGCTCCTGCATCTTGCCTTCGACCCAGCGCTCCATCACGGCCTCGAACATTCGCTGGAAGGGACGGTTGCGGTCCGCGCTGTCCCTGCCGTCCAGCCACGCCTGCCACAGCGGCGCGAAAGACGGATCCGTGGCGGCCAGACGCGGAGCGACTTCCGCGATTACGTCTTGGGCTTCGTATTCGTCCAGACCGGACAGCTCGGTCGGGGCTGGGAAGTCGACTCCGTCGCCCCCGTATGCTTGGGCGGCTGCTTCGTAGGATTCTCGCTGGCGCCGCAGGCTGCCGTGAAACGCCAGGTCAAAGCGGATGCCGTGGGACTTCCAATAGCGCCCGAGAACCTGGCACTGCTCCCAGCCGGTTTCCGATAGCCGGTCTGGATCGTCGGTAAACGCGCACGCTTGCCCGTGGCGCACCAAGACTAGTCTGCCCATGCCGTATGCGCTCGCTCCTCGACGGGTGTCGCTACGGCTTAGGCCAAGAGCGGTTGGAGGATATTCCCGCCGATGTCGGTGAGTCGAAAGTCCCTGCCGCGAAAACGGAACGTGAGCTTCTCGTGGTCGATGCCCAGCAGGTGCAGGATCGTGGCGTGAAGATCGCGCACGTGCACGGGGTCCTTCACGGCGCCAAAACCGATCTCGTCGGTCTCGCCGATATTTTGCCCCGGCTTCGTGCCGCCACCGGCGAACCACATGGTGAAGGCGTCGATGTGATGGTTCCTGCCAACGGTGTCGCGAACCTCGCCCATCGGCGTACGACCGAATTCGCCACCCCAGACCACCAGCGTGTCTTCCAGCATCCCGCGCTGCTTGAGATCCATGATCAGCGCCTTGCATGGTTGGTCGGCAGACAGGCAGACCTCATCCAGATCCTTGTCGAGCGTCTCGCCCGGACCGCCGTGGTGGTCCCAGCTCGAGTGGTACAGCTGCACAAAGCGCACGCCGCGCTCGACCAAGCGCCGGGCGAGCAGGCAGTTGTTAGCGAATGACTGCTCTCCGGGCTTGGCTCCGTACAGGTCGAGAGTCGCCTGCGACTCGGTCGAGAAGTCAATCAGCTCCGGGCCGCTGGTTTGCATGCTGTGCGCCATTTCGTAGGCCGAGATGCGAGTCTCGATTTCCGGGTCGCCGGCTTGCTCCAGGTTGAGCCGGTTCAGGTCGAGGATCGCGTCGACTGTGGCGGCCTGTCGCCCGGACTCGAAACCGGCCGGGCTGGTCATGTTGAGTATGGGCGCTCCGCCGCCGAGGAATGGCACGCCTTGGTGGGCAGTCGGAAGGAAGCCGCTGGTCCAGTTCATCGCGCCGCCGCGCGGCCCGCGCGGCCCCGATTGCAACACCACGAAGCTCGGCAGGTCGTCAGCTTCGCTGCCGATGCCGTAACTTACCCAAGCTCCCATGCTGGGACGCCCGAAGAACGGAGTGCCCGTATTCATGAAGATCTTCGCCGGGGCGTGGTTGAAGTTCTCGGTGTGGACCGTGCGCACAAAGGTGAGGTCGTCCACGATCTGGGCCGTGTGGGGCAAGCACTCCGATACCCACTGGCCCGACTCGCCGTGCTGAGCGAACTCGCGCCGCGTGCCCAGCAGCTTCGGCGGGTTTCGGGTGAACGACTCCATGAACGCGAAGCGCTTTCCCTCCATCAGCGACGGCGGCAGCGGCTGGCCGCTGAGCTTTTGCAGTTCCGGCTTGGGCTGGAACAGTTCGAACTGGCTGGGAGCCCCCGCCATGAACAGGTAGATGATGCTTTTCGCCCGCGGACTGTGATGCATGCCGCGCCGCTCGGCGGGATTCGCATACAGCGAATCGCCCACCAAAAGGGAGGTCAGCCCGAGCTTGCCCAAGCCCACGCCGCAATCTTGGAAGAGCTGGCGCCGGGTCCGCTGTCTTAGCACGGTGCGGTGGAGGTCGGTCGGGGGATTCATCGCTTCATTGCCTCGTCACAAATTCGTCCAGATTGAGCATCACCCGGGCGACGGCCGTCCAAGCCGCCTCTCGGGGTGTGCCGGCCCCGGTCTCGCGCAGCGCATCTGAGTCCGTGGCGAACGCATCGGTCATCTGGCTCAAGAAACCTGCCAGGCGCTCCGTTTCCGGCGGCCGGGGCTGTCGGGCCAAGCAGATCTCAAACGCGTGCCGAATGCGCTCTTGGCGATCGTCCGAGTGCTCGCGAATGCGGGTCGCCAGGGCGCTCGCGAATTCGGTCTGCGATTCGTCGTTGAGCAGCGTCAGGGCCTGCAACGGCGTGTTGGAGCGATTCCTGCGCGTAACGCTCTCTTGGGCGATCGGGGCGTCGAACAGGATGAGTCCGGGGTGTGCCGCAGACCGGATGAAGTACGTGTACATGCCGCGCCGGAAACGGTTCTGCCCCTCGTCGGCCTCCCAGTTCCTGTCCACCTGAGTGAACTGCCCGGCGCCTGCCGGTTGGGGTGGGTACACGCTGGGTCCGCCCACGGCCGGGGCGAGCAGTCCTGATGCCGACAGCGCGGCGTCGCGAATGATCTCCGCTTCCAAGCGAAGCCGGTTCTGGCGCGCCAAGAGCCGGTTGCCCGGGTCGACCTCGGCGGCATCAGCGCGATGGGCGGAAGCCTGGCGGTAGGCGGCCGAGTGCAGGATCAAGCGGTGCATGTGCTTGAGATCCCAGCCGCTACGCACGAATTCCGAGGCCAGCCAGTCCAGCAGCTTCGGGTGGCTGGGCGGATTGCCCTGCGTGCCGAAATCGTTCTCGGTCTCTACGATTCCAATGCCGAAGTAGCGCTGCCACAGTCGATTCATCGTGACCCTAGGAGTGAGCGGGTTGTCGTCGGCGACCAGCCAGCGGGCCAGGCCCAGCCGATTGCGCGGCAGGTCGGGCCGCATCGCGGGCAGGACCCGCAGCGTGCCCGGCTCGATCGGGTCGCCGCGACGGGTGAAATCTCCCTGCACGTGGATGTAGGCATCGCGCGGCTCCGGAAGATCGCGCATGACCATCGTCCATGGGATCTCGGGCAGCTTTTTCCCGAGGTCGCCGATCTCTTTCTGCTTGGCCTTGAACTCGGGCACGTGACTGGCGAACACCCGGTGCAGCACGCTGTCTTGGACGGACGAGCGGTCCTTCGGGTCCACGGCGATGATGCCGCGCGCTCGTTCTATGTCTTCCATCTCGCCTGGCGGAAAGCGTTCACCCCACGTTGCTTCTAGCGATTCGCTCAGGTCTTCAAGTTCGCCCTCCAAGCGGTCCAGCTCGCTCTGCACCAAGTCCCGCTCGGCCAGCGCGGCAGGTTCGGCCAGCTCGAGAATCGGGTCCATCATGCGGCGGCGACCCTCCCGCTCCTCGAGGTTGCCTCCGATCTCGTCGACGTCGTTGAAGAACGCGAAAACCTGGTAGAACTCGCGCTGTGAGATCGGATCGAACTTGTGGTCGTGGCAGCGCGCGCAGCCAAGCGTGAGCCCCAAGAAAGCTGCGCCGGTCGTACGGACGCGGTCGACCACCGCTTCGACACGATACTGTTCGAAGTCGGTGCCGCCCTCTTGGTTGATCATCGTGTTGCGGTGGAAGCCGGTGGCGATGAGTTGGTTGCGGGAGGGATCGGGCAGCAGATCGCCCGCGACCTGTTCGATCACGAATTGATCGAACGGAAGATTGTTGTTGAAGGCGTTGATCACCCAATCGCGGTAGGGCCAGATCGAACGTGGTCCGTCGATCGAGTAGCCGTTGGTGTCGGCGTAGCGGGCGATGTCGAGCCAGTGTCTTCCCCAGCGTTCGCCATAATGCGGAGACTCGAGCAGTTGCTCCACGAGGCGGCCGTAAGCGCCGGGCTGGTCGTCCTCCAAGAAGGAGCGGACTTCTTCCGGCGCAGGCAGCAGTCCGGTGAGGTCGAGCGTTGCTCTGCGAATCAGTGTGCGGCGGTCTGCTGTGGGCGAAGGCGTCAAGGCTTCTTCTTCAAGCCTGCTGAGGATGAATGCGTCGATCGGGTTGCTACCCCAAGCCGCGTTGCGCACTTGAGGCGGCTCGTGGCGCACCACGGGCCTGAACGACCACAGTGCCTCGGACGCTTGCGGATCGCCTGCCGGGCGGCCCCAGGCCGCGCCTGCCTGAACCCACGTGCGCAGGGCATCGACCTCGGAGGCCGGCAGCGCTCCCGTCGGCGGCATCTTCAGGGCGCCGCTTTGCTCGACCGCTGCGATCAAGACGCTGTCGGACGGACTGCCTGGCACCAGGCTCGGGCCGCGCGTGCCGCCCCGCAGCAGGGATTCCCGGGAGGTCATCGCCAGCCCGCCGCTCGCAACCGTATCGTTGTGGCAGCTCTGGCACTTGGCGGCAAGCAGCGGGCGGACTTTCTCCTCGAAGAAGCGACTGCCGTCATCTTGCGCGCAAAGGCTGGGGACGACGCAGAACACGCCCCACCAACTAAGCGCCCGTTTCATCGCTGCCAACATTCTACCCGATCACCCGGAGGTCCCAGACATAAATCTGGAGAGTGTAGCGTGATCAATTCTGCCCTCTATCAGGTCGATCTAGAATGCTCTATCGTGTGAACTAAGTATCGGATTATGAGGTAGTTAACTAGGTTTAGAGACTTGTTTCAGGCCTCGGTGGAACGGTGCCTGCGCGACTCTCGGCGTCTCTGCGAAACCGAAGATCAATGAGCCCGGGCGTCGTTCCGGTTGCGCTGGCAGCAGTGCAGCTATTGACTCCAGTCCCGGCTTCCGGTAGCCCTGTCGATCGCGATTGCACAGGGGCTGCAGGCGTATCTGCTCCGAGCTTCGGCCTCGCTCGCCGGTGTCGCCGTGCCAGAGACCAGATAGCTGTGGCTGCTCGCAGGCTGGCTCACGTGGATTCCCACAAATTGCCCAGCATGTCGTAGATCGCGTCGATAACATCGATATCGAAGAACTGCTCCAGAACGGCGTACGCGAGGACTAGTGCGATGCCGATCTTCTTCCATGCCAAGTGGAACAGTTGTTCGATCGGTCCGCGCTCTGGCTGAGGCTCCAACTCCGATCGGCCGGTCTTTGCCGATTCGTATAGACCCTTGCGAGTCTTAGTCACTTGGCTGGTCTCCCGAGGGTGGCCGCTCGACGGGTGTCAGATGCAACGGCCGACAGGATTCTAGCATCGTTCGGCAGGCCTCTCGACGTAAGGGCGGGTGGCGATCCCCGCTAGTTCAGATAGCCCGCGATGATGCGCCCGGCCTGGTCGGCATCCTCCAGTTCCAAGCCTGCGATTACGACCAGATACCTGTTCTTCTGAAAGATCAGCGTCGGGGTTTCCCCGACCATTCCGTAGAAGCCGCCGAAATGCGGGATGAACTTCTGATCGCTCAGCGCGTCCCGATAGTCCATCGACAGGAACATGGCCGCGTCGGCGTTGCGCCGCAGCGTGAAGCAGACCTGGTACTTCTTGCCGCCCTTGTCGTAGTCGGCGACATTGCCTCCCGGCATGAAGTCTTGGCCGCACAGGTTGTCCTGCACGACCTTGGCCTCCACTAGGCCTTCCTTATGGAAACGGTAGGTCTCATCCCGGATCTCTTCTGCGGGCTTCTTCTGCTCGGCGGCCTGCTCGCTTGCCGGGCCGCTGTCGTCGGTGCTCGGACCGCAGGAGCCCAGCATCAGCGCCGTGCCGAGCAAGATCACTATCTCTGTGCGCATCGGGTTGCCCTACCTGCTCAATGATCGCACGGAAATCGCCGTCGTCGCGCGAGGCGGACCGGATCAGAGACGATGCGCGGCTGAATCTGTTGTAATGGAGCGTCAGCAGCGAAGGAGCCGCCCAGATGCGGCGTTCTGACGGGACTAGCATGGCCGATCCCTTGCAAGTGCGCATGTTGCGTTCGGATGTCGACGCATGGAATCGCTGGCGGGCGAAGAATCCTACCGTGCGGGTCGATCTCCGGGATTGCGACCTCACCCGGTCGGACCTGCGCCTGGCGAACCTGCGCGAAGCCGACCTGCGCGAGGTTGTGCTGGTCCTCGCGAACCTGTCTGGTGCCGACTTGCGGGGTGCTGACTTGCGCAACGCTAACCTCGTGGGCGCGCGCATGATCGGAGTCGACATCGCCGACACCGATCTCCGCGGCGCGGATCTGCGCACGGCCGAGGACTTGACGCCGGAGCAGATGCTTGCCACGCGCGGCGATCACACCACGGTCCTGCCCGAGCCGCTGGAACCCCCGGCCCACTGGCCGGCGCGCTGACTGGCCGCGCCTGTCACCACGTCAAAGCAGCGACACCACGCGTTCGGTCATCTCTCTGCAGGACATGTGGCCTCCCAGATCGGCTGTGCGGCAGGTCGAGTCTTGCAGTGCGTCGACCACCGCGCTGCGGATCGCGCTTCCCTCCGCCTCCCGGCCCAGCCAGTCGAGCATGAGCGCGGCGGACAGGATCGTGGCCATGGGATTGGCCATGCCGCGCCCCGCAATGTCCGGCGCACTGCCGTGGGCGGGCTGGAACACCGCATGCTTGGCGCCGATGTCCGCTGACGGCGCCATGCCCATGCCACCAACGATGCCCGCGGCCAGATCGGAGAGGATGTCACCAAACATGTTCTCGGTCACGATCACGTCGAACCGCTCCGGCTGCCGCACGAGGAACAGCGCCGCGGCATCCACGTAGACCCGGTCGGTCTCAATGTCGGGGTGCTCTGCCGCGATACCGTCGAACACCTCGCGGAAGAACGCCATGGCGGGCAGCACGTTGGCCTTGTCCACCAGCGTCACCTTGCCGCGCCGCTCGCGGGCAGCCGCGAAGGCCGCCTGCACGATGCGCTCGCTGCTGCGCCGCGAGATGCGCATCGCGTTCTCGACGTGGTCGGCCTGCGGATCGTGGCTGGATTGGCGCTCCCAGAACAGGCCTTCGGTGTTCTCCCGATAGATCACCAGATCGATCTGCCCGGCCCGCTTGTCCCGCAGCGGCGTCAGCGCCTCGTGGTAGAGGCGCACTGGGCGGATGCCCTGGTAGAGATCGAGCTGTTCCCGGATGTCGATCTGCGGCGCCATTTCGGTGCCGTTGGGCCAGCGCACGTCGGGCAGGCCCATCGCACCCAGTAGGATCGCGTCGCAGGCGCGCGCCCGCTCGAGGGTGGCCGCTGGTAGCGGATCGCCCGAACCTAGGTACTCGCCAGCCCCGACGGACAGCGTCTCGAATCGCAGCACCAGGTCGTCGGATTGCGCTTCCAGCGTCTGCAGCACGCGGACTGCGGCGTCTGTGACCTCCGGCCCGATGCCGTCTCCGGGCATCAGCGCGATGTGCAATTCGCTCACTCAGGCTCCTCCTGCCGAACCGCTATCCTAACCGCATGGCGTCGGGGATCCCAGATGTCGCCACAGCGGTCAGCGAGCTTTGCGACGGCCAGGGCTACCTGCTGCTGGAGGATTTCTATTCCCCCGAACTGATCAGCGCGGCGCGGGAGCGCATCTACGAACTGCTCGAGCGCGAGCCGAATCGCACCTCGCACTTCTATGGCGACGACAAGAACGCCAGCCAGGCGCGCGTGTGGAACCTGCCGGCCAAGGGGAATGTCTTTCGCCAGATCTGCTCTGACGAGCGGATGCTGGCGATCATGCGCCCGATCCTCGGCGAAGACCTCATGTTGAGTTCGTTCGCAGCCAACGTGCTGCACCCCGGGGCCCGAGCGCAAGAGCCTCATGTGGACTACCCGTATTGGGACCTGCACGCCCGCGACCGCTGGCCCAACAGGCTCAACGCCAGCTATCACCTTGCTGTCGAGGCCGTGATGCCGCTCGACGAGTTCACGCTGGAGAACGGCGCGACAGCCATTGTGCCGGGCAGCCAAAGGCTCGCCCGCTGGCCGGACCCCGACGAGTTCCGTCAACGACACATCCGCGCCACCATGCGCCCCGGCACGCTGCTCTTGTTCCCGGCGCTGCTCTGGCATGCGGGCCAGACCAACCACTCGAATGCGTCTCGGGCGACGCTCCTCGGCTCCTACACCATCAAGTCGATCAAGCCGATCGAAGACTGGAGCCGTTGTGTCGACCGCGATACGGCCCGCGGCTACGACCGGCCGATGAGAGACTTGCTCGGATTGGAGTACCCGTATCCCGCGGTGATGGACTCGCTTCCGGCGCGGAGTTCCGAAGGCGCCAAGAGCAAGCGCTCGATCTTGCAGACTGCAGCAGACGGGGGAGAACAATAGCCCAATGGAATCGCTGACACGCCGCGAAATGCTGGCCGTGCCGCTGGCTGCGGCCGCGTGCGGCACCCGCACCGCGGAACGCCGGCCCAACATCCTGCTGGCCTATACAGACGACCAGTCGTATCCACACGCCTCGATCCTCGGAGATCCGGTGGTTCGCACGCCTGCGTTCGACCGCGTGGCTCGGGAGGGCGTGCTGTTCAACCACTCCTACACGGCTTGCCCGTCATGCACTCCGTCGCGTTCGGCCTTGCTGACCGGCCGTCAGATTTGGGGCATCGGGGAGGCGGGTGTCCTCTTCGGCACGCTGTCGCCCGAGTACCCTCTGTTTCCGCACCTGTTGGAGGACGCGGGCTATCACATCGGCTTCGTCGGCAAGCCTTGGGCGCCGGGCGACTGGAGGGCGGCGGGCTTGACGCGGCACCCGTTCGGCGCCGAATACGACGCTCGCCTGGAGCCCGATCCGCCGGACGGCATTGACATCCGCGACTACGCGGCGAACTTTGAGGACTTTCTGGCCGACCGCCCGGAGGGCGAGCCCTTCTTCTTTTTCTTCGGAGCGACCGAGCCGCACCGCGACTACGAGTCCGGGATCGGCGCTCGCAGCGGGCTGGACCCGGACAAGGTCTTCGTCCCTCCCTACCTGCCAGACGCTCCGGAAGTCCGTTCCGAGCTGCTGGACTACTACTACGAGATCGAGCATTTCGACCGGCACCTTGGCCGCATGCTGGACACTCTCGAGAGCATGGGCGAGTTGGACAACACGCTGGTCGTGGTGACGTCGGACAACGGCATGCCGTTCAGCCGCACGAAAGCCACGCTTTATGACAGCGGCACGCGCATGCCCACGGCCGTCCGCTGGGGCAGCCGCGCGGCCGGCGGCAGAACCATAGAAGACTTCGTGAGCCATACCGACTTCGCGCCAACGTTTCTCGAAGCGGCGGGCGTAGCTCCTGTCGACTCTCACGACGGCCGCAGCTTGGTGCCGCTGCTCGCGGCGGGCGACGAGGGCCGGATCGACCCCGGCCGGGATCACGTGGTCACTGCCATGGAGCGCCACACTTGGTGCCGGCCCGACGGCGCGACCTACCCCATGCGGGCCATCCGCACGCACGACTACCTCTACATTCGCAACTACGAGCCGGATCGCTGGCCGACCGGCGGGCCGGAGTTCATCTCGTCCAACAAGGCTCCGCACGGGGACTTGGACGACGGGCCGTTCAAGGACTTCCTGCTGCTCCCCGAGACTCGCGAGCGCTTTCCGCGCGAGGTCGAGGTGGGGCTGGGCAAGCGGCCGGCAGAGGAACTCTATGATTGCCGAGCCGACCCGCACCAGATGAACAACCTGGCCGATGATCCAGCGCTCGAGCCGGTGCGCGCCCAGCTATCGCAACGCTTGGAGGAGATCCTGCGCGAGGGGGGAGATCCGCGCATGGATGGGCTCGATCCCTGGCAGGGCTTCGCGTACCGCCAGGTCGACGGCTTCGGTGCCACCTACAATCGCACCCTCGATCCTGCCGAGCGCGAGGCCGCGCGCTCGCGAGGGAAGCATGCGGTGGGCCATTCCAAGTCCGACTTGGAGATACAGAGGAATGCCCCGGCGGCTCGTTGACATTTCAGTGCCGCTCGAGGCCGGCATCCGTTCCGATCCGGACCCGATGCTTCCCGAGATCAACTACCGCGGACATGCGGAAACCGCTCCCGAGGTCTGCTCCGTCTTTCCGGGACTGCGGCCGGACCAGCTCCCCGAAGGGATGGGCTGGGCGGTCGAAGACGTTCGCATCTCCAGCCATAACGGGACCCACGTGGACGCGCCGTGGCACTACCATCCCACGATGGACGGAGGTGAACGGGCGATCACGATCGACGAGATTCCTCTGGAGTGGTGCTGCCAGCCGGGTGTGAAGCTGGATTTCCGAGGCCTGACAGACGGCTACGTGGTCAGGCCTGAAGACATAGAACGGGAGCTTCGCCGGATCGGCCACGAACTCCGGCCGCTCAATATCGTGGTCGTGAACACCTCGGCCGGTGCACGCTACGGCCATGAAGACTACCTCTTCAAGGGCTGCGGATTCGGCCGTGAGTCCACTCTTTGGCTCACCGAGCGGGGAGTCCGCGTGGTCGGAACCGACGCGTGGTCATGGGACGCGCCCTTTCCCCATACCGCGCAGCGCTGGCGCCAGACCGGGGATCCGTCAATCATCTGGGAAGGCCACAAGGCAGGCATGGAGCGCGGCTACTGCCAGATCGAGAAGCTCGGCAACCTCGAGGCATTGCCGCCGACAGGTTTCGACGTGATCTGCTTTCCGACCAAGATCAAGCGCGCCTCGGCCGGCTGGACCCGCGCCGTGGCCGTGATTTACGAGTAGGCAGGCTTGGTCGGGCCCGCGGCTTCAGAGGAGCTTGGTCGAGTCGAGCAGTATCGTGACCGGCCCCTCGTTGACGGATTCCACCCGCATCATCGCCCCGAAGACACCGGTTGCAACCTGCACTCCGGCGGCCCGCAGCTGGGCCACGAATTCTTCGTAGAGGCTCTCCGCCGTCTCTGGGTCGGCCGCGCCGTCGAAGCTTGGGCGCAGCCCGCGGCGAACGTCCCCGAAGAGGGTGAACTGCGAGATCGCCAGCACCGAACCGCCAACGTCTCTGACGGACTTGGTCATGCGTCCGTCAGAGCCGCCGAATATTCGCAAACCCGCGGTCTTGCCGGCCAAGTACGCGGCGTCTTTGGGCGTATCGCCCCGGCCAACGCCCAGCAGCACCAGCAGGCCGCTGTCGATCCGGCCCGCCTTCGTGCCGTTGACCGTGACCTCGGCACGGCTCACGCGTTGCACGACCGCCCTCACGAGTGCCCCATTCTATCCGCGTCGCGGAATCTTTGCTGTTCGGCGGTGTCAGCTATCCTATGGCCATGCGCCCAGCATTCTTGGCGATTCTCGCCGCCACCTGCCTCTGCGCCCAAGTCGACCAAGAGCGCTTGAACCACGCCGCGTCCGAACCCGCCAACTGGCTGACCTACAACGGCACCTATTTCAGCCAACACTTCAGCGGCTTGACCGGCATCAACCGTTACAACGTTGACGAGTTGGAGCTGCAGTGGGTCTACCAGGCGTCTTCCACAGACAAGTTCCAAGCGACGCCATTGGTGGTGGACGGCTTGATGTATATCACCGAGCCTCCGAACAAGCTCGTCGCGCTTGATCCGACAACCGGCCGCGAGTTCTGGATCTTCGAGCACGAATTGCCAGAGCGAATCTATCCGTGCTGCGGCCGCGTCAATCGCGGTGCCGCGATTTGGGGCGACACGCTCTATTGGGGCACCTTGGATGCCGAGCTGATTGCAGTGGATGCCAAGACCGGGAACAAGGTCTGGCAGACCACGGTGGTGGAGGACTTCGAGAGAGGGTACGCGCTGACTGTCGCTCCGCTGATCATCAAGGACAAGGTGATCGTCGGCACTGCGGGCGGGGAATTCGGCATCCGCGGATACTTGGCGGCCTATGACGCCGCCACCGGCGAGGAGGCGTGGCGCTTCTACACGATTCCCGGACCTGGAGAGCCGGGCCACGAGACTTGGGAGAACGACGCTTGGAAGACGGGCGGCGGCTCCATCTGGCTGACAGGCTCGTACGACCCGGAGCTGAACCTCACCTACTGGGGCGTCGGCAACCCGGCGCCGGATTGGAATCCCGACGTCCGCCCTGGCGACAACCTCTACACGGACTCGGTGATCGCGTTGGATCCCGACACGGGCAAGCTCAAGTGGCACTTCCAGTTCACTCCTCACGATGAGTGGGACTGGGACGCGGTGCAGATCCCGGTGCTGGCCGACATGGAGTGGGAGGGCGAGCAGCGCAAGCTGATGCTCTGGGGCAACCGCAACGGGTTCTTCTACGTTCTGGACCGCGAGACCGGCGAGTTCTTGCTGGGCAAGCCGTTCGTGAAGCAGACTTGGGCCGCAGGCCTCGATGAGGACGGCCGTCCGGTCAAGATACCCGGCCGGGGCCCGAGCAGCGAAGGGACCAAGACGTGGCCGGGCGTCCAGGGCGGGACGAATTGGTACGCCCCGTCATTCAGCCCGCTGACCAAGCTCTTCTACCTGCCCGTCTGGGAGGGCTACTACTCGGTCTACTACAAGTGGGACCAGCCGTACGAGCCGGGCAAGCGTTATCTCGGCGGTGTCCCTCGCAGTCCCGTGTCGGCGACATCGCGGCGGCGGTTCATGACTTACACCGAGGACGATGGCTATGGGGCCGTGCGTGCCTTGAACCCGCTTACCGGCGAGATGGAGTGGGAGTTCTCGATGACCGACGTGACTGACTCGGGTCTGCTGTCCACCGCGAGCAATGTGTTGTTTTCCGGCAGCAGGGAAGGACATTTCTATGCGCTGGACGCGACGGACGGAACGCTGCTCTGGAAGCGCTACTTGGGTGGCCAGATAGGGGCTTCGCCGATCACCTACGAGGCTGGCGGCCGGCAGTACGTCACGATTGCCTCGGGGCACGCGGTATTCACGTTTGCCCTGCCGTAGTGTCCGGTAGCCGCCCACTAGCCGGCATTTGAAGGCAGCGACGAGCCGTGCCGCGCTCGAGCGGGCCCGGTTGCGTCTGATTCCGGCCTCTTGTAACATACCTAAGAGGCTCATGAGTGTGTTTTCACTGAGTATCGACGAACCGGAAGCTAGGCCCTACGGTCGTAACGGAGCATGGCCACTAGCCTCCTGAGGCGGTGCGGATCGAGCCAGCGGAGGCACACATCGACATGAATAGCAAGTATTCCCCGCTTGAATCTCTCCTGCGTGATTCGGGACGCCCACGATTGCCCATGACCTTTCGCCAGATTGAACGTGTCATCGGCGTTCGATTGCCGCCTGCGGCTCGTAGGCACCGCACGATGTGGTCCAACAATCCAGGCAATTGGGTCATGACAAAGGCTTGGCTAAAGGCGGGATACAAGACAGAGAAAGTTGACATGAAGCACCAAAAGCTCGTATTCCGGAAGGCCATCCAAGGCATACCAGTTCCAGACGCAGGCGGCGATGCGTCACAGGCCCGGCGAACCGGCACGTTCGTTGACGCTCTCGGCTCGCTCAAGGACACGGTGACGATCTTGGCCGGTACGAATCTGTCGGATCCGATCGACGAAGAATGGAACGTTGCGCGCTAGCGACACGTGACGGACTTCCTGCTCGATACGTGCGCCGTCTTGTGGACTGCCCACAAGGATCCACTGCGCGAGCCTGCGGCGAGCGAACTGCAAGAGGCCTATCGGCGCGGATCGAGTCTCTGCGTCTCTCCCATTTCGGCGTGGGAGATCGCAATGCTCGTCGCGAAGGGTAAGGTCGCGCTTGCGCTCGAGCCCGACGACTGGTTCGAGCGCTTCTGCGAGCTGCCCTCTGTATCGCTGGCCGCGATGCCGCCATCCGTGCTGGTCGCGTCGACCAAGCTGCCGGGCTCGCCGCCGACCGATCCCGCCGATCGCATCATGATCGCCACGGCGCGTGCCGCTGGATACGTGCTCGTGACGCGTGACGCCGCGATTCTTGAGTACGGCTCTCACGGTCACGTGCAGGTCGTCGAGTGCTGACATAGCCGAGACTGCCAGTAGACTTTGCGGCCCGTGGCTTGCGCGCGGCACGCACTGCGAGAAGCGCAAGGTCGCCCGACACCCGAAGGAGCGCTTCCGGCGACTCGCGGACTCAATCTGTCGCAGCACAGCGTCCTTCCATACGACACTCGCCGGCATCGAGGCCCAACTACGCGAAGGCTGGCTCTCCAGCGAACAGGAAGTTTCGTACGTGCTCGTCCGCGGTGCGCTTCGTGAACTTGGCTTGGACGCGAAGGACACGGAGCCTGGCCGAATGCCCGATCGACGGGGGGCTGACGGGCTCTGCACTGTGCGGCCCCTGGTCGCGGCCGTCGATCCTGTTGGCAAGCAGCTTGGGCAGGCTCCCAATCCCTGTGCGCAACTAAAGCGGCCGGACAGAATCATGGCTCCGTCACCGATGACAAGTCATTTTTTGAGAGTAACTTGCGAGCTCCGTATCACCGGCCTTGCTAGACTGGTCTGACGAGGTCTGGGAGATGGCATTGACGAAGAGGATGAGGCTGGCCACGACATGTAGCTTGGGATTGTGGCTCGTCGCAGGATGCGCGGAGGAGACTGATCAGGTGCAGCAGTGGGTGTACTTCGGCACGGGTGCGGACCACATCTACGTGTCCTCGTTCGATCCAGGGACCGGTGCGTTGGGGGCGCCTCGGCAGGCCGCGCAATTCGGGCGTCCGGGCTTCTTGGCGCTACACCCACAGGGCGAGATCCTCTACGCGGTCGGTCGCGAGGGCGAGCAGGGGACTGGCTTCAAGGGCGAGGCAGCGGCGTATGCCATCGATCTTGGAACGGGGGCCTTGAACGAGCTCAATCGAGCTTCCACTACCGGGCGCGGAGCTGCCCATGTCGCCGTCAACCAAGCAGCGACCGTGCTGGCGGCGGTCAACTACGGGGATGGCAACACCGTGACGGTAGCTATTCAGGCCGACGGCAGCCTAGGGGAGCCGGTTGCGGACATCCCCCACAGCGGTTCGAGCGTCCACCCAACGCGCCAGGGAGAGCCGCATCCGCATTCGGCGAACTTCACGCCTGACGACCTCTTCGTGATCGTGCCCGATCTGGGGACCGACGAACTGGTCAAGTATTCGGTTGAGCCGCAGACGGCGGCGCTTGAGCGCACTCCTGACCCGCAGGTCCGCATGGAGCCCGGCTCGGGTCCGCGTCACATGACTTTCCATTCGAACGGGCGTTGGGCGTACGTGATCAACGAACTGGCGTCGACAGTGGCAGTGATGCACTACCAGGCCCAGACAGGGCTGTTGGAGCATGTCCAGACGATCAGCACCCTCCCCGAGGGATACGAGGGGCCGGCCAACACCACGGCGGAGGTACTGGTACATCCGAACGGGCAATTTCTGTATGGTTCGAATCGCGGGAGCAACACGATCGCGGTGTTTGCGATCGATCCCGATGATGGCCAACTGAGCGCTGTGGAGCGCGTGCCGACCGGCGGCGACTGGCCCAGGAACTTCCGGCTATCGCCCGACGGGCGTTATCTGCTGGTGGCCAACCAGCGCTCGGACAGCGTTCAGGTCTTCAGTGTGGACACAGCGACGGGGGGCCTCAGCCCTACCGGCGCGAGCGTGGCGGTACCGAACCCGATGTGCGTTCGCTTCGTGCCCGCGAGCTAGCGCCCGCACAGCTGCCGTCCGATTCACGGTCCGGAGTTGGACTAGCGGAAGACGATGAGGTTCTCCAAGACCACGTCGCTCCCTTCCGATCCCCCGTACGGCTCTCCCAACACGACGACACGAACCGTGTGCGACGTGTCCTCAAGGCCGAAGGCGTGCCACACGGCGTCGCCGTACTTCCGATTGTCCTCGTCCGGATAGACATCCACCCTCTTGTGCAGCTCGCCGTCCAGATAGACCTCTGCCGACCCGCCGGTTGGAAGATAGGGGCCCGCGATAATGGCGCCGGTGCCCTCGAACGAGATCGTGGCTTCCGCTCCATTCTGGGAAGCAGTCTTGCCGTGCCAGTCCGTGCCTCGGCGGTCGGTGACGAGGTGCTCCTCCCACGGGCCCTTCCAGCTCCACCGAGCATCCGCGGCGGGAATGCGCTCCTGCGGGGAACCGTAGTCGTCCCAGATCTGCAACTCCGCAGGCTGCGCTTGCTGTTTCCGGATGATCAGGCGATCTCCCTCGACGCGCCCGCCGTGTCTCTCGGCCATCGCGATCGCCCGCTTCTGGGTGCTCTCGACGATTCCGGGAAACGTGAAGTCTGTGTAGCTGAATTTCCTGTCAAGGATGGCGGGAATTCCGCCCGCCCACTGATCCGGAATCCCCTCATAGCCGAGCATCACGCCGAGAATTCCGCACGCGTTGGACGGATTGCAGTCGGAGTCCTGGCCCGCGCGAGTGGAGATACGAAGGGTCTTCTCGAAGTCCCTGTCTCCGTACAGCAGGCCTAGGGCGATGTAGGCGCCGTTCAGCTTGGCGTCGATGTTGAAGGCTCGCAGGGCACCGTTCGGGCAAGGTTCGCGCTTGTCCCATTTCTCAGCGATCAGATCCCAGGTCTTCACCCAGTCGTCGGGATGTTCGCTGGACCACGCCAGCACATCATCGATCAGCAGGGCGTAAGGGCTCTGCGGCGGCAGGCAGGCAACGCCCGCCTCGACGATCTTGCGAGGGTCGTCCTCGAAGAAGGCCGCGGAATACATGCATGAGACGAACATGCCGCCGTAGATCCCGTCCCCGTAGTTCATGACGCGTCCGGCCCGTAGGCAGAGCTCATTCGCAGCGACGGGCATGCCCGGGGTCATGAGTCCGACGAAGTCCGCTTCGATCTGAAAGTCGATGTCATTCGCATGGGCGTTGTGCTGCGGCGTCCCTGTCAGCTCGGCGGGAACTCCGCGCTTCAGGGCGCGCCGGGCGCCCAAGTTGGCATGCCAGAGACGGTATTGCGCGTTCTTCAAGAGGTCGCCGAAGTCTTGCGTCGTGGCGTCGAGGCCCTTGTCGTCGAGGACCGTCGCGAAGGTCATCTCGACGTAGAGGTCGTCCTGATCGAGAGCGTTGGCCACCATGTCTGGAGTCCACTCGGGCATCTGGTCTTCGGGAACGATCTGCTGGTTGAAGACGAACTCCGTGGGATAGCCGTAGGCCACGCCGACCATCTGGCCGGCCCAACCGCCTTCGATCCGGTCCTGCAGCTCTTCCAGCGAGATCGCGAGCTCGTCAGAGGGCGTTTGGGTCCCGCACTGAGCTAGGATCAAGGCCGATAGCAGGCCAACTCCGATTGCAAGCTTGGTTCGCATTGTTTCGCTCCTTGCCGTTCCGCTTAAAGCCTCGATTGCCTATAGAGTCGCGACTCCGATCAGTGCGAGGCCGTTCGTGTAACCGAGGAACATCAGCACGATGAAGGGGTAGGCGCTAGCAGGCGCGGCCTTGAACTCCTTCCAGATGAAGACCCCCCAGATAGCCGCCACCAACGTAGCTCCTTGGCCGAGAGCGTAAGAAATGGCGGGCCCCGCCACGCCCGAAGCGATGACGTTCAAGCCTAGGGCCACCATCCAGATCATCCCTCCGAGGATTCCCAGCGAATGGAGCTTGAGCCCTCCGCCGAAGTATCGCCCGTAGGTCTTTCCGCCGGCCTTCATGAAGACCGTGTTTACGACGAAGTTACTCAGCAGCAGGCCGATTCCGAAATAGAACAAGGCGGTGTACGGGGTCAGAAAGCCGGCCTCGACGGCGCCCGAACTGAAATCCGGCGAGACAGCCCGGACCAGCATCGGGTAGAACGACCCCATCAAGCCGCCGGCAAGGACTGCGTATAGCAGGCCTCGCCCAAGACGTCTGCCTGCCACCGGCGGGAGCTTGCTGTATGCGAGCGCCGACATGATCATCGCGACGACGATCAGCGCGACCCCGGCGAACAGGAGCGTCGGGTCTCCCTTGGGCGCCTGGATATAGCTGCGCACGGTGCCGATCACGAGGGCCAGCCCGACACCGACCGGGAAAGCGAGCGACATTCCGGCGGCGTCGATTGCCACGACCAGGAGGATGTTCGCGACGTTGAACAGCGCCCCGCTCAGCATGGCGTCTCCGATCGGCACCCCGGCCGCTTGGCCGAGATTGGCCGCCGCACCCATGCCCACGCTCCCGAAGCTGCCGAGCGTCAGGGCGAACAGGATGCCTGTCAGGAACACGCCGATCGCGTAGTCCCAGTAGTAGAGTTCGAAGGGCCAGTCTTCCTTGCCGGCCAGCTTTTGCGTGTTGGCCCACGACCCCCAGCCCATCATGGTGATGATGCATAGGAAGATCGCTAGTCCCAGGCTTTCGACGACAAACATCACAACCTCCTTAGGTTCCGTTCCGCCAATTCAATCCGCGACTTCGCTCAGGAAGCGCTCCGCTTCCTGCCTCGACGGGACCGAGTTCTGCGCGCCGGGTCGCGTGACCGACAGTGCCGCCGCGGCGTTCGCGAATCTGGCTGCCTCGGGCACGCTCCGGCCCTCGGCCAGTGCCGTGGCGAAGGCACCGTTGAACACGTCGCCCGCCGCGGTCGTGTCAACAGCAGACACCTTGAATCCGGGAACGCGATGGCTCCCCTCGACGCTCGCAATCATACAGCCTCGCGCGCCGAGCTTCAGGACAACCGACCGAGGGCCAAGGGCCAGGATTGCTTTCGCTGCGAGTTCCAAGTCAGCATCGCTCTCCATCTTCAATCCCGGCTCCCCCAACACAGTCTGCGTTTCCGTCTCGTTCGGGGTGAGGAAATCCACCTTGCGCAGCAGCTCAGGAGAGAGCTCCCGGGCCGGCGCGGGATCCAGGATGGTGGTCGCCCCGCGAGCCTTGGCGACCGCCAGTGATTCATCGACCGATTCGATTGGGATTTCCAGTTGCGACAGCAAGTACGAGCCTTCGCGCAAGGCGCTCAGCCTCTGCGCTGCCAGTGTCGGGGTTACGGTAGCGTTCGCGCCCGGGGAGACGACGATCAGGTTTTCCCCGTCGGGCAAGACTAGAATAACCGCCGCACCGGTCGACGAGTCCGCCTCGCCCACCGAGCCGGTATGGACACCGGCGGACCGCAGGCTCTGCAACAGGAGTGACGCTAGGCCGTCGTTGCCCAGTTGGCCGACCATGCTCACCTGAGCTCCCATTCGACCGGCGGCATACGCTTGGTTGGCACCCTTGCCTCCGCTGAACGTTTGCAGGCTGCCGCCGATAATGGTTTCGCCCGGCCTTGGCAAGCGATCGACATTCTGAACGAGATCAGCGTTCAGGCTTCCGATGACAACGATCTCGGGATTTTCGCTCATGGCTCTTCTACTCCAAGCCGCAGGGGCCTTCCGCCCCTTGGGGCGGTCTTCGTTAGCATAGGGGCTTATTTACAACAGTACCGGGTCAGTCTGCCTTTGGATAGTGTATTCTATATACTATTTACGAGCATCTAGCGAATATGATAGAATCAAAATAGACTAGCCGCAGATGACAGCCCCTGCGACATACTTGATTCGGCTGAAGTCAAGCCCGACCGGGTACGCCTTGATGGAGTCGATCCTAGGGCGTTTGAACTGGCTCTACAATCAGGCGCTGGAGCGCCGCAAGACGGCCTACCAGGAACGCGAGGAGTCGCTCAGCCTCTACGATCAGTACCGGTGGCTGACGCAACTGCGCGCAGCCAACGAGCACGGCTTGGGCGAGATTGCTGTCGGGGCCAGCCGCGGCATGCTCCGGCGGCTGGACCAAGCCTTCCAGGCCTTCTTCCGGCGCGTGCGGGAGGGCGAGGCTCCGGGTTTCCCCAGATTCCGCTCCATCCGCCGTTGTGTGACGATCGACGTGGCTGGCCCGCACAACGGCATGGTGCGCTCCCAGAATGGCCGCTACCTGATTCGCGTGAAGGGGTTTCCCCGGCTGTGGGCCTACAGCGGGCGGCGCCTGCCGCTGGACGCGCCGCTGAAGGCGCTCCGGCTGACCAAGCGCGGCCGCCAGTGGGAGGCGGCGCTGGTGTACGAGGTCGAACGGGCAGCGCTGCCAGCGTCGGTCTCGGCAGTGGGCATCGACATGGGCGTGCGCAAGCGCATGACCTGCTCGGACGGCACCCGCTACGCGCGTGGCCGGCGCAATCGCCGGCGGCAGCGCAAGTTGCAGCGGGCGTTGGCGCGCTGCCAGCAGGGCAGCCGCAACCGTGGCAAGCGCCGGGCAGCCTTGGCGCGACAGGCGCGCAAGGAGCACGTGCGGGAACGCAACGCCTGTCACCGGGCCACGACGGAGATCATCCGCCGGCACGGGCTGATCGCGGTCGAGAAGCTGCAGATCAAGAACATGACGCGGTCGGCCAAGGGAACGGCGGCGGAACCGGGCTCACAGGTACAGGCCAAGGCCGGGCTGAACCGGGAGGTCCTGGCGCAGAATTGGTCACTTCTTTTTTCCCAATTACGTTACAAGGCAGGATGGGCCGGTCGAGAATTGGTGGAAGTGAACCCGCAATACACGTCGCAGCAGTGCAGTCGGTGCGGCAGCCGCAACCGTCCGGGCAAGTCGGAGACCTATCGCTGCCGGTGCTGCGGCTTGGTGGCCGACAGGGATGTCAACGCCGCGCTCAACATCTTGGCGGCCGGGGTTATCGCCGCCGGAGCGCAAACGTGGGCCGTTGGGCCGTGCGTCGCTCCAGAACCGTATGCAGAAGCCGCCTGACTCGGCACTCTTGTATATAAGCCCCTTAGCATATCTACCTCTAGAGCCTGATCCAACTCGCCGTCCGGATAGGCGTATGCCCTGCCGCCTTGGGGAGAGAGAAGCTCGAGGTGCCCGCACACGTGTCCGCGAATGCGATCGTCACCGCACTTCCATTACCGGTGCTGGTCCTGACGCTGTGGCGGAGGCCCGGTTCAATTTCCTGCCCGGCCGTGCTCTGTTTGGCGCTACGCGCAGACAGAAATCAAGTCCGTACCCGCAACAGGAAGTAGCTTCCGCCCAGGGCGAATAGCGCGCATGGTGCCCAAGCTGCCAGCGGAGGCTGGAGTTGGCCAGCCCGCCCGAGCTGTTCGCTGAAGGCCGTGATCGCGTAGAAGGCCACAGTCAGCCCCAAGCCGAAGCCGACCGGCCAGAGGGCACCGCGTTCGCTGGTCTGCAATGCGAAGGGAAGGGCCACCAAGGCCATCGCGAATGCGAACAGAGGGAAGGCCAGCTTCTTGTGCATGCTCACCTGCAGCCGTATGGTGTCAAAGCCGCTCTGAGTGAGGTCTTGGATGTAGGCCCGCAACTGGCCGAGATTCATCTGCTGGTCGTGCCGATCCTGTTTCAGGAAGTACTCAGGCTCTTCGCGAATGCCGGAGAAGGCCCTCGTCTCAAAGGGCTCGAATGCATCGGTCTGGATTCCGCTCAACTCGCGCACCCAGCCGTTCTCGAAGATCCACGCTGCGCCCTCTTCGTCCCAGCGTGCCCGTTCCGCATGGATGTGTCGACTCAATTCGAACGGCTCGGTCCGGAGGTCAAAGACGCTGATGCCGGAAAACGTCTCGCTGCGCGAATCGAAGGCCCGGTGGTAGAAGATGCGGTTGTCGAGCCCGAACGTCCACTGGCGGTCTGGTCGCAAGTACGTGCGCGGCGGTCGGCCCTTGATCTCGTCGCGTAGCGCGTCCTGGCGCATGTTCGCTGCAGGCAGGATGGACTCTTCTAGAGCGAAGAGGCCGGCGCTGAGTCCGCCGGCAACGATCAGAACGGGCAGGGCCAGGCGGTACAGGCTGACGCCGCAAGACCGGAATCCGGTGATCTCGTTGTGTGCTCCCATGACACCGAAACAGATGAGTGTCGCCACCATTGCCGCAAGAGGGATGGTGTTGTAGGCCAGGAACGGCGTCAGGTAGTAGATGTACGGGACAAAGTGTCCTAGCTTGTCTCGCGTCAGCATGTCGCTGAGCAGTTCGAAAAAGCTGAACACGTACCAGATCGAAGTAAATGTGAGTACCAGCAGCACCAGGTAGAAGAGAAACTTGCGCAGCACATAGCGGTCGACGACCGGCACCAACAGGTCCAGCGGGTCGCGAATCGGCTCCTTGACGGCAGCCTCGTCCTCGCGAGCGCCTCTGCTGCCGATGAACTTCTCGGCTGCTCGCACCAAGCGGCCCCGGACCGCCGTGTGCCAGTCGCGGTGTTCGGGGGCGTCTGTCCGTGCCAGCAAGGCCAATCCCGCGACTGCGAAGACTCCGCTGGCCGACCAGGCAGCTAAGGCGGGCGGCAGCGCTCCCCGCTCGGCCAGAGCGGTCCCGGCCAGCGAGATCATCCAGTAGGCGAAGCAAAGAAGCATGGCGACGACCACTCCCGAGGCGCGGTTGGCCCTGCGGAGCGAGATGGCCAGCGGCAGGCCCGCCAATGGCAGCAGCCAACACCCGAACGGCAACGAGAATCGGTCGTGGAGCAGCACCGTCGCGGTCGGGTCGTCTCCTTGGGACGCCTCCGTCCACAGCTCGGAGGTGGTCATGGAGTCAAACCGCTTCGCGCCGGGATCGAACCTCCGAGGGCGAGCGCGCAGGACCTGATCGGCGGCTTGGGACCGCAGCGCCAAGTACTGTTTGGGATTGCTGGACCGCTCGTAAGTGGTGGTCTGGGGGAAGCGCACTTGGATGCGGCCTTGCTCGGGGCGGGGCTGCACGAAGGCTTCCGTGCCCAGCGTGATGCGCGGACCGGCCGCTTGGACCTCGGTGCCGCTTAGCGAGCCGCGGACTTCGGGCGGTCGCATGTCTGCCAGGAAAATCCCCTTCCAGTGGATTCCCTCGGAAGGAACGACGTCCTGGACCCAGATCACGTGGTCCGGGAAGTCCTCGATGAACACTCGTGGGATCACCTCCGTGCCCGCCAGCTGGATTCGCAGCGATTCGGCGATCCGGGCCTGCTCGCGCAGGGACCACGGAGTGAGCCAGAGCGTTGTCAGCGCGCAGACCAGCAAGCCGATCGTGGCGACCAGCGAGACCGGGCGGACCAAGGATCGGATCCGGATGCCGGATGCGACCATGGCCAGGACCTCGTTGTCGCTCGAGAGCCGTCCTAGCGAGACGAGGATCCCGGTCAGCACGCCCATCGGAATCGTGAAGGGGAACGCCTGTGGCAGCGTCAGCGCCAAGAGTCGCGCCATGTCGCCGGGCGGCACTCTCCGCCCGACAAGCAGTTCCATGACCGGCTCGACGCGCTGCAGGAACAGCACCAGCGTGAACAACGCTGTGCCGACAAGCGACGCGACCGCAACTTCGCGGAAGACGTATCGGTTCAGGATGCGCACGCCGAGATGACCCGACCGGGCCGAACAGCCATTATCCCAGTCCAAGGACTGTTAGCCCCTCAGTCGCGGGGCGCGTGATCTGCTGGCGCTGTCGGTTGCGTGCTCCGCGAAGGGGGCCGGGCATGCTCTCCGCATGCTGGAATTGAGATCGCTTGAGTGCGCGACTTGGCCACCATTTGGCCCGGCAAACCGTCTGCTAAGCTAAGCGCTAGCACGGCGCTATCGTCTAAGGGTTAGGACAGGGCCCTCTCAAGGCTCAAATCGGGGTTCGAATCCCCGTAGCGCTACCATTTTCCCCAAGCCTTCCTGCCCGCGCGCGTCGGTTCGACGAAGGTTTCCGAGGATCGAGACCGGACCTCAGCCGAGTCAGCATGCTTGGGTTGCAGCGCCAGACACTGGGCTTGATTGCCGGAATCGTCGGTTTCGCGGCCGTGCTGCTGTTGCCGACGCCGGCGGGCATGAGCCCGGAGGCGCACAAGACGGCCGCGGTTGCCGTCTTGATGATCTGCTGGTGGATTAGCGAGGCCGTCCACATCGGCGTGACCGGCTTCGTGCCGATCGCCCTGTTTCCGCTGTTAGGGGTTACGTCGAGCAGCGGGGTCTCGGCGCACTACGGCAATCATCTGATCTTCCTATTCGTCGGCGGCTTCATCATCGCGCAGGGGATGGAGCGCTGGAACCTGCACCGCCGCATCGCGCTGGCGATCATCGACCGGTTCGGCTCGCGGCCCCGGCCAATCGTGCTGGGCTTCATGGTGGCGACCGCGCTGCTTTCGATGTGGATTTCCAACACCGCCACCACGATGATGCTGTTGCCGATGGCGATGGCCGTCGTCAACCAACTGGTGGGCACAGCCCAAGTCACGGGCGCCCCCGGAGGAGCCCAGCACGAACAGCTCGCTCGCGACACGTTCGGGCCTGTGCTGCTGCTCGGGATCGCCTACGCGGCCAGTATCGGCGGGCTCGGCACGGTGGTGGGCTCTCCTACCACTGTGGCGTTCCTAGGGTTCGCTACGGATGCGTTTCCAGATCTGCCCCCCATCGGCTTCGCGCAATGGTCCATGGTCGGCCTGCCCATCATCGTCGTGTTCGTGCCGCTGACTTGGCTCTACCTGTGCCGGTTCGGCACGGCGATTCCCTTGTCTGCCGTGCGCTTCTCGAGCAGCCAGAGCGTGATTCGTGACGAACGTGCTGCCCTGGGTGCGATGTCGGTGCCGGAGAAGCGCGTCACGATCGTGGCAGCCTCGACCGGACTGCTATGGATTCTGCGCGCGCCGATCGATCTTGGCGGATTTTTCCTGCCGGGCTGGTCCCAACTGTTCCCCGTGCCAAGCTCGGTACATGATTCGACCGTCGCCATGACGATGGCAATCTTGCTCTTCATGCTCCCGTCCGGCAAGTCTGGCGATGCGAGCCGCCTGCTGGACTGGCGACATGCGGCCCGCGGTACGCCTTGGGGCATCGTCTTCTTACTGGGGGGCGGATTCGCGCTCGCTGCCGGGATCACAGACAGCGGGTTGGCCGCGTGGCTTGGCGCGTGGCTGGGTGCCCTGGGCGGGCTGCCCGGCTGGGTGCTGGTTGTTGCCGTCTGCGTGCTGACCACGGCCATGACGGAAACCACCTCGAATGTCGCCACGGTGTTGATGTTGTCGCCCGTCGTAGCCGCCATGGCCGGCGAAGTCGGCGTGCATCCCTACCTGCTCTTAGTCCCGATGGCGGTCACCTCGTCGTTCGCGTTCACGCTGCCTGTCGCGACTCCGCCCAACGCAATCATCTTCTCGAGCGGCTGGATCACGATTCCGCAAATGGTTCGAGCGGGGATCCTACTCGATGTCATCGGATTGCTAATTGTGCCGATGGCGGTCTACGCCCTGGGCTCCGGCGTGTTCGGTTTCTGACCGTCCGCCGGTCCAGACCACGCTCGGAATCGGCGGTGGCGCTCGCTCTCTCGCAAGTGTTCGACGCCCAAGGCGATTTCGCGCTATCGTTACGTGGGGCCATCGCCATGCGCACGAGACGAGATTTCCTGCAAGTCACTGCGGGCGCGGTAGTGCCCACGCTTCTCAGTGGAGCGAGCGTGAACGAGCGCGTCACGGTTGGAATGATGGGTTTTCGCGGGCGCGGGCGCCAGCTGCTCTACGGATTCGCCGAGATGCCGGACGTCCGTGTCAAGACCATTTGCGACGTGGACCAGCGCCTGTTCGACAGCGCTGCCGCCGCTGTCGCCGACCGGCAGGGTAGCCGACCGGCAGTCGAGACCGACTTTCGGCGGCTCTTGGAGGATTCCGACATCGATGTGCTCGTGGTCGGGACACCCACCCACTGGCATGCGATCCCAACCATGTTGGGCTGCCAAGCGGGCAAGCACGTCTATGTGGAGAAGCCTGCTGGCCACAACATCGCCGAAGGGCGGGCAATGTTGGACGCTGCCCGCAAGTACGACCGTGTCGTGCAGGTGGGGATCCAATCCCGCAGTGGCCGGAACTACGAGGAGGCCTGCGCATACATCCGCACCGGCGCACTGGGGAAGGTTGCCTTCGCCAAGGGTTGGGAGAGCGCTCGGCAGAAGGGGATCGGCTACCCGCCCGACGAGGCCGCGCCTGCCGGAGTGGACTACGACATGTGGCTCGGCCCGGCCCCGAAGCGCCCGTTCAATCGAAGTCGCTTCCACGGCAGCTGGCGCTGGTTCTTCGACTACGGTACCGGAGACTTGGGCAACGACGGTGTTCACCGCGTGGACTACGCCCGCCGTGGGCTGGCGGCCGGGTTCGAGGCGATGGGCAAGAAGCTGCCCGATTGGCCGACGGCTGTCACGGCTTCGGGCGGCAAGTTCTTCTTCGACGATGCACAACAGTGGCCGGACACGCTCGTGGTGACTTGGGACTATCCCGGCGCGACGCTGATGTACGAAATGCGCAACTGGCAGCCCACGGCGATGGAAGGCGAGGCGGAGGGGGCTGCCGTCTACGGCGAGAACGGCTACGTGGTGATCGGCAACGGGAGCTGGCGCGCGTACGACGAAGCGGGCAAGATCGTCACCTCCGGCGCCAGTGCGAAGGCGGAGGACGATGTCAACCACAAGCGCGACATGGTAGATGCGATCCGCACCGGCGGCCGCCCGGCCTGCGATATCGAGATCGGCCATTGCGCGTCGGCACTGATACACCTCGGGAACATTGCTTGGCGGACAGACCGGAAGCTGCGTTTCGACGCGGCCACAGAGACGTTTGTCGAGGATTCGGACGCGAACGCACTGGTTTCGCGCGAGTACCGCGATCGCTGGGTTCTGCCGAAGGTCTGACGTTCGGGTCACGTAAGCAGTCGGCCAAGAACGTGAAGTTGCGACCTGAACCAGTCCGTAGATCGGGCCGTGGTTGAACGATTCGGCCGGCGGCTACGCTTTATCTGAGTCACTGGCAAAGCGCTTCCGCGCGACATCGCTAGCTCCGATAAGCAGCTGCTGGTTTCCGTCGCCTGCCTGCACTGACTTGGCGCCCCTCTCGTCGCGCGCAGCTCCGGCCTAGACGTCTGGCCCGGCAGTTTCAGTTGTGAAGTTCCGGTCAATTTGAGGGGCCGAGTCTGCCTGTGTGGATATGGTGTAGATTAGAATCAAATTCATGAAGTCAGGCCGTATTTTGATCTTCTTAGTGGTCTTGGCTGTCCCGACCGGCGTCTTTTCTCAGACAGCTACGGGGAGGCTGACAGGTGTTGTTCTGGATGCCACCGGGGCGTCCATTCCAGGTGCGTCGGTGATGGTTCGGAGTGAATCTACTGGCGCAATAGTTGAACTAGAAACGAGTGTGGCGGGCTCCTTCAATGTGGGTACCTTGGTGCCCGGAATGTACACGATCGAGGTCAGCGCCGAGGGTTTCCGCAATCACACGGTCAATCATCAGAAGGTCGATGTTGCGCTGGCCACCTCGCTGCCGCCGATCGTTCTCGAGTTGGGGCCGTCCACGGAAGTCGTGGTTGTCGAAGGCGATGTGGCACGCGTGCAGACGTCGAACGCGGAAGTCACTTCCATCGTCACGTCTGACCAGATCCAAGAGCTCCCCCTGATCGGAAGGGACCCCCTGAGTTTTGTCAGCCTGCAGGCGGGAGTCGCTTATGGCGGCGCATCGCCTTCGGTCATCAACGGCCAGCGCACGTCATATTCCAACGTCACTCTGGATGGCATCAACATCCAAGACAACTTCATCCGCAACAACGCGTTGGACTTCTTGTCGAGCCGGACGCTGATTGATCAAGTTGCCGAGTTTGCCATTACGACGCAGAACGGATCGTCGGCGGTCGGCATGGGCGCGTCTCAGGTGAACTTCACGACACGATCGGGCGGGCCGGAGTTTCACGGCAACGCCTACTGGCACAACCGCAGCCACAAGCTCGCGGCCTCGCCTTGGTTTTCCAATCGGCAGGGCTTGGAGAAACCGGAGCTGAGCTTCAACCAGTACGGCGGCTCGCTGGGCGGTCCTGCGATCAAGAATCGCGTCTTCTTCTTCGCCAACTATGAGGTGATGAGAGACCGGCGCGAGAGCCTTGTCAACACCACGATCCTGACTCCGACGGCGGCCCAGGGAATCTTCAGATACCTAGACCTGAGCGACACTTTGCGCGAAGTCAACGTGCTGAGGCTGCAGGGATTGGAGGCGGACGCGGCGGCGGCGCAGATCTTGGGCCAGATTCCGGCTCCCAGCGAAATCAACAACTTCGACCGGGGCGACAGCACGTCCGAACGTCAGCTCAATACGGCCGGACATCGCTTCTTGACGCGCGACAACGCTGACAGAAATGCCATCACTGCGCGCGGCGATTGGAACGCCAGCAGCAGCGGAGCGCTGGCGGTGACGTACAAGCGGAGCGACGAGACCAACGATCGCCCCGACACCGGCGTGGCCTATTACGAAGCGCCGCCGGTGCAGGATTTCGTCAAATCGCAATTTCTCTCGGCCGCGTGGCGCAGCACGTTCGGGCCGCGCTGGACCAACGAGGCGCGCTTCGGCTTCAATCTCGCCCCCGGGGATTTTCGCAACAGCGCCTTTCCGACCGACTACCAAGTCTCGGGGCTGCTGTACACGAATCCGAAGGTCAACTTTGCTCCGCAAGGGCGCTACACCGACACGTTCAACATCCGCGACAACGCCATGGCGCTGATCGGTCGGCACACGGTGCAGTTCGGATTCGACGCGCAGCAAGTCCGGGTCGAGAGCTTCAACCACTTCGGCGTAGTGCCCAACATGGGGATCGGCCTCGGGGTGGAGAGCGAATACCAGATCCCGGGAGCATTGTTTCCAGGCGGAGTTGATTCCGGCGATCTAGGCACCGCCCAGGCCCTGCTAGCCTCGCTGGCTGGTATCGTCTCGACCGCATCGCAGTCGTTCAATGTCAGGGACCGGACATCCGGTTTCGTCCCCGGACACGAGCACCGCAGGCGATACAGCTACGATTCGTTCGCATTGTACGGCCACGACAGCATCAAGATCCGGCCGCGCTTCACCGTGAATGTGGGCGTGCGCTGGGAGTATTTCGGGAGACTGGATGAGCGCGACAGCCTCATGCTGCTGCCGGTTCCCGGGCCCGGAAGCCTGATCGACACATTGCTGTCCGACGCCGAACTGGACTTTGCCGGTGGGGGTGTGGGACGACCCTTGTGGAATCCGGATCGCAACAATTTCGCGCCGAACATTGGCATTGCCTGGGATGTCTTCGGCGATGGCAAGACATCCCTGCGCGCCGGCTACAGCATCAACTATGTCAACGACGAGACGATAGGCAGTGCTGACAATGCCGTTTCGGCCAACGACGGACTGGAGGGCTCGAACTTACTCCAAAACCTTGACGCGTTCCTCGCAGACGGGCCAGTCACAGTCGACCCTCCTGAATACGCCGTCCCGCGCCGAGTGAGCCAGAATCAGCTGATCGATCCGGGGGCGGCGGTGTTTTCCATCGATCCGAACTTCCGCTCACCATACGTGCAGCAGTGGAACTTCGGCTTGCAGCGCGAGGTTGGCTGGAAGACCGTGGTGGAAGCCCGCTACGTTGGCAACAAGGGCACCAAGCTGGTCCGGTCGTTCGACTACAACCAAGTCATCATCAAGGAGAACGGCTTCCTTGACGACGTGATCCGAGCCCGCAACAACGGCTTCTTGGCGCAAGCGGCGACTGGCTTCTTCGACCCCAGTTACAACCCTAATCTGGAAGGCAGCGAAGAGCTAGCTGTGTTTCCGAGGATCATGGGGGGGGGGTATATCGGCTTCCCAATCGTGCAGAACTACATTCGCCAAGGCGAGCCGGGCGGCCTGGCCGAACTATATGTCTTCAACGGCCTGACCGAGGGAACGGACGTGAGCTTCCGGCGCAACCAAAACGCGTTCGTAAGCGATTTGGTGACAAACTACTCCAATTCGAGCTATCACGGCTTGCAACTTGAGGTGCGGCGGCGAGCGGCGAGCGGCGTGCAGTTCCAAGCCAACTATTCGTTCTCGAAGGTCTTGACCGATTCAAGCGGAGTCGGCTCCCACCGCTTCGCGCCCTTCCTAGATCTGGAGCAACCGGAACTGGAGCGTGCCCGCGCGACCTTCGATCTGACCCATGTCATGAACGCTAACGTCATTTGGAGGCTTCCCTTCAATTCGTCGAACCGCTTGCTCCAAGGCTGGACGCTGGCCTCCATTGTCACGCTGCAAAGTGGATCCCCGCTGTCCATATTGTCGGGGCGAGGTACTTTGAATCGCCGGGGCCGGTCAGGTGAGAACACGGCGACGTCATCATTGAACAAGGATCAACTTGACCATATCGTGCGATTCCGAATGACCGACGACGGGCCGTTCATGATCTCGCAGGGCGCGATCAACACGCGTGACAACAGTGGTGTGGCGATTGATGGCGCCGACAGGTTCACGGGGCAAGTCTTCTCCCATCCAGGACCGGGCGAGGTTGGGAACCTCCAGCGACGCCTGTTTTCGGGCCCGAGCGCGTTTGTGTTCGACGTCTCGGTGAGCAAGCTGACGAGAATCACCGAGAACCACTCCGTCAAGGCCGGAGCGCGCGTCGAGAACATCCTCAACCACCCGTCGTTCTACTCAGGGTCCCACTCGATCGGCTCCACGCAATTCGGACGAATCACCAGTACCATCGTTGGCCCTAGGCGGATCGAACTGTTCCTGCGGTACGAATTCTAGGGCGCGGTCGCGAGCCGCAATCCCGAGTGGGTTGCACCGGAATTTGACCGCGCAAACGGGCTGAAGTACCATGAGGGGACTGGCCAGGTAGCTCAGGTGGTAGAGCGCGGCCCTGAAAAGGCCGGCGTCGGCGGTTCAAGTCCGTCCCTGGCCACCACCCTGATCTTGTAACTTGTTGAAATCACTAAACTTAAACGGGAGTCAAGGATCTCGTTACTACTAGAAATACCACTCTGGGATTCGATCAAATGCTAATCCTCGCGGGATACACCGCGCCAGTACCGCTCGATCTTCTGCGGACTTGGTGGCAGAAACCAGTTAGCTGCGCGACAGTCGGTCCGTTCTCCGTCCCACGTGCCCGGCCCGAGGCATCACCGCTCACGCCGATAGCCTCGGCCAGCGCGACCCCGCACCCGCCCTGAGCGTGCCGATCTTCGCGGGCTAGAAATGGATTGCCCTGTGGTCAACTGACAGGGCCGCTTCCTTGAGCGCTTCCGCCAGCGTCGGGTGCGCGTGGCTGGACCGCGCGATGTCCTCGCTGCTGGCCCCGAATTCGATGGCTACTGCGGCCTCGGCGATCAGATCGCCGGCGCGGGGGCCGATGACATGGACTCCGAGCACCCGATCCGTGCCCTCGTCAGCGAGCACCTTGACGAAGCCGCTCGTGTCGGCAATGGCCTTGGCCCTGCCGTTGGCCATGAATGGAAACACGCCCTTGCGGAAGCCGACCCCTGCCTCGGCCAGCTGTTCTTCGGTCTTACCGACCGAGGCGATCTCTGGATGCGTGTAGACCACGCCCGGGATCGCCTCGTAATTGACGTGGCCGTAGCCCGTCACGATGCGTTCCACGCACGCGACGCCTTCCTCCTCGGCCTTGTGCGCTAGCATCGGGCCGCGGATCACGTCACCGATCGCGTAGATTCCCGCCACGGATGTTTGGAATCCGTCTCCGACTTCGATCCGTCCGCGACTGTCCAACTCGACGCCGGCAGCTTCCAGCCCGAGCCCGTCGGTGTTCGCCGAGCGTCCCACCGCGACCAGCACGCGGTCGCACGCGAAGGGCTCGTATCCGTCGGACTCGACCGTGCAGGCATCGCCCTCGGCCCGGGCTGCAGTGACCTTCGCTCCGAGCCGGAACTGCATGCCCTGCTTGGCCAAGATCTTCTGGGCGGCTTTCGCCACTTCGAGATCCATGCCCGGCAGGATGCGGTCAAGATACTCAAAGACTACGACCTCTGAACCGAGGCGGCGCCATACAGAGCCCATCTCCAGTCCGATGTAGCCCGCGCCGATGACGGCCAGGCGGGCGGGTACCTCGCTGTACGAAAGCGCTTCGGTGCTCGTGCCCACGCGGTCACCGTCCAGCTCGATGCCCGGCAGCGCGGAGGACTTGCTGCCGGTCGCGATTACGATGTGCTTGGCCTCGATTTCTTGCATCCCGCCCGGAGTGTCGATCGCGAGGCTCGAAGCCGACGCGAATCTCGCGGTTCCGGTGTAGCGCGTGATCTTGTTCTTCTTGATCAGGCTCGCCACGCCGCGCGTCAGCGATGTCACGACCCGATCCTTGCGTTCCAACATGCGGGCTAGGTCGAGCTGCACGCCCGAGGCCTTCACCCCGTGCTCGTCGAAACCCTCTGAAGCCCGTTCGTAGATTTCCGAGGACTCCAGCAAGGCCTTGCTCGGAATGCAGCCGATTCGCAGGCAGGTGCCGCCCAGCGCCTTTTCCTTCTCCACGCAGGCTACGTCGAGACCCAGTTGCGCGGCGCGGATGGCGGCGGTGTAACCGCCCGGACCGGCCCCTATGACGATCAGGTCGTGAGATTGCATCGTGAGCACTCCGCCGCTTGGTGGGATGGTTGGCCCGCGGGATCCGGGCTTAAAGCTGCAACCAGATCCTCTCGGGGCTCTCCACGAGATCCTTGATGCGCTTCAGGAACGTCACCGCCTCGCGCCCGTCAATGATCCTGTGATCGTAGGTGAGCGCCAGATACATCATGGGCCGGATCACGACTTCCCCGTCCAACGCGACCGGGCGGTCTTGGATGGCGTGCATGCCGAGGATGCCGCTTTGCGGCGGGTTGACGATGGGCGTGGACAGCATCGAACCGTAGATCCCGCCGTTCGAGATCGTGAAAGTCCCCCCGCGCAGCTCCGAGATCTCGATCCTGTTCTGCTGCGCCCGGCTGGCGAAGTCGTGAATGGCTTGTTCGATCTCGGCGAAGCTCATCGCTTCGGCACCGCGCAGCACCGGCACCACTAGCCCCCGTCCGCCGCCCACGGCGATCCCGATGTCCTGGTGCTTGTGGTAGACGATCTCGCTGCCCTCGATGCGGGCGTTGACCGCCGGAACGGCCTGCAGCGCGTCCACCACTGCCCGGACGAAGAAGGACATGAAGCCCAGCTTCACGCCGTGCCGCTCCCGGAAGCTTTCGCTGTGCCGCCGGCGCAACTCGATCACCGCGGACATGTCGGCTTCATTGAAGGTTGTAAGCAGGGCGGCCTGCTGCTGGGCTTGGACGAGCTTGCGCGCGATGACTTTTCGCAGCGGCGACATGGGCACTCGCTCTTCGGTGGGTCCCCGGGTCGGCTCAGGTGGCGGGGAAGCTGCGGCAGCTTCGCCGAAGGGTGCCGGTGGCGCCGCAGCCTCTACGGCTGGCGCGGATTCGGGCTGGGCCTCTCTCACGGCGCGGGTCGCGTCTTGCTTGAGCACTCGCCCCCCGGGTCCGGTGCCTTGCGCGGACGACGCTGGAAGACCGGCCTCGCCGAGCACGCGTCGGGCACTGGGCATCACTCGGGGCAGAGGCTCGGCCGCTGTTGCCGTCGGCGGTGTCACGGCTTCGGTCTCAGCGCCGCCAGCGCTTGCTGTGGTTGGCTCTTCCTGCCTGGCCGGAGCTTCGCCGGGCTCGATCAAGCCGATCACGTCGCCCGGCACCGCATCGTCCCCTTCCTGCTTCAGGATCTTCACGAGCGTGCCAGCAGCCGGGCTCGGCAATTCGATGGCGGCCTTGTCGGTCTCGATTTCGACAGTGACCTCGTCCAGGGCGAAATGCGAGCCCTCGGGTTTGCGCCAGGGCCCGATTCGGACTTCCGTAATCGATTCGCCGGCCTCGGGAATGATCAACTCTACAGCCATGGCTGACCCTACACCTTAGCCGACCGCCAAGGCGCGCTCTATGAGCTGCTGCTGCTCGTGCTTGTGGCTGCCGGGAGATCCGGTCGCGGGACTGGCGGATTCGGGACGGCACACCACGTCCGAGAACAGGCCACGGAAGCGCATCTGCAGATGTCTCCATGCGCCCATGTTGCGCGGCTCTTCTTGCACCCAGACCACGTCGACGTCGGGGTACGCTTCGAGCTCATCTTCGAGTGCTTCGCGGCTGAGCGGGTAGAGCTGTTCAAGCCGCACGATCGCGATATCCTCGTGTCCGGCCGCTCGGCAGGCTTCCGCAAGTTCGTAGTAGATCTTGCCGCTGCAGGCGAGTACGCGTCTGACTGCGGTCGTATCCGCCACCGGGTCGCTGATGATGCGCCGAAAGCGGCCGGCCGCGAGTTCGTCGATGCTCGAGACCACCTTGGAGTGCCGCAGCAGGCTCTTGGGCGCCATCACGACCAAGGGCTTGCGCCACGAGCGCACCACTTGCCGCCTCAGCAGGTGGAAGTACTGCGCAGGCGTAGTCGGGTTGGCAACCTGGATATTCTCCTCGGCTGCCAGCTGCAGGTAACGCTCTAGGCGCGCGCTGGAATGCTCAGGTCCCTGGCCCTCGAAGCCATGGGGCAGCAGCATGACCAAGCCGCTCCAGAGGTTCCACTTGTCCTCGCCGCTGGAGATGAACTGATCGACGATCACCTGAGCCGCGTTGGCGAAGTCCCCGAACTGAGCCTCCCACAGGATCAGGCTATCTGGCCACTCCATGCTGTAGCCGTACTCGAAGCCCAGCGGGCCGCCTTCCGACAGAGGGCTGTTGTGAATCTCGAAAGGTCCCTGCCTTGGGGACAGATGCTGCAGTGGCGTGTGCGGGAACCCGGTCTCCGCGTCATAGACCACCGCGTGGCGGTGCGAAAAAGTTCCTCTCTCTGTGTCTTGGCCGGTGAAGCGGACGCGGTGCCCCTGGACCAGCAAGCTTCCGATTGCTGCGGCCTCGGCCTCGGCCCAACCCAAGGGGAGCTTGCCCTTGGCCATGTCGGCCCGCTGCTTAAGCAGCCGTTCGATGCGCGGGTCGACCGCCAGGTCGTCCGGGACGATGGTCAGCTTTTCCAAGATGGGCACCAAGGTGTCCTTCGGTACGCCCGTGTCGACTTCCGCGACCTGCGAGTCCGATCCCCGGTTGTAGCCCGACCAGTCACCAGTCACTTGGTCCCCGACGTGGATGTAGAGGTCGCTACGAGATGACGCCAGCTCCTCCTCGAGCTGGCGACGCCTCTCTTCCGTAATCCTGTCAGCCTCCTGACGGGTCACTCCACCCTGCTTGAGCAGGTGCTCGAGGTAGGCTTCCCGGACGGGTTTGCGCTCTCCGATCACCCGGTACAGCAGCGGCTGCGTGAACCGAGGCTCGTCGGTTTCGTTGTGCCCCCTCCTGCGGTAGCCGTACATGTCGATCACCACGTCGCGCTGGTATTCGTTGCGGAAATCCACGGCCAGGCGAACCGCCTGAGCCGCGGCTTCGGGATCCTCTCCGTTGACATGGAAGATCGGAATCTGCAGCATCTTCGCCACGCCCGAGGCATAGATGGTGGACCGCCCTTGCGTTGGCCTGGTCGTGAATCCGATCTGGTTGTTGATGATGACGTGGATCGTGCCTCCGACCCTGTAGCCGGGCAGCTGGCTCATGTTGAGCGTTTCCTGCACGATCCCCTCTCCCGCGAAGGCAGCGTCGCCGTGCAGCAGGATGCACATGCCCTTGGTTCTCCGGGAATCCCCCTTCCGATCCTGCCGTGCACGCAGCCGGCCTACTGCGACCGGTCCCACGAATTCCAGATGGCTCGGGTTGAAGCACAGCGAAATGCGCAGCTCATCGCCCTGCGATGTGAACCACGACCCCCTGTAGCCGAGATGGTACTTGACATCGCCGCGTCCCTCGTAGTGCTCGTGGTCTAGGTCGGCGAATTCGCGGAATATCTGTCGGGCGCTCTTGCCGATGATGTTGGCTAGGACGTTCAGGCGCCCCCGGTGCGCCATTCCGACCACGATGTCGCGGACACCTTGGTCACCGGCACGCTCGATGAGCAGGTCCAGCAGGGGAATTACGGTCTCGCAACCTTCTAGCGAGAACGATTTCGCTCCGACAAACTTCTTCTGGATGAACTCCTCGAAAATCGTGGCGTCGGACAGCTTGGTCAGGATCCTGAACTGACGCGCCTGGCTCAGCTGTACGCGGTTGCCAGAGGACTCCATCCTCTTTTGGAGCCAATCGCGGATGCCGAGGTCATCAATGTGCATGAACTGCACTCCGATGGAACGGGTGTACGTCTCCCTGAGGCGTTCGATGACTTGGCGCGGCGTGTTCAGCGAGCAGCCAGATAGCGTCGCTGGAGAGATGCGCCCGTCCATGTCCTGCTCGTGAATTCCGTAATACGAGGGGTCGAGCTCCTCCGAGACCTTCCTTGTCAAGTCCAGCGGATCGACGCGAGCGACCATGTGTGCGCGCACGCGAAACGCCCGAACGATCTTGTCGACGCGGTGCTGTAGTGTCGCCGGCGACGGACCGGTCCCGTTGCCTTCCTGTTCGGGCTCTGGGGGAGCGGGCCTGGGGCTTCCCATTGGCTCAGGCCTCGGAGACGCCCATGAAGGTGCCGGCGCCGCTGGGCCGGCATCGGTTGCGATTGAAGCGAAGTAGTCTTGCCACTCAGCCGATACGGAAGTCGGATCGCGCAGGTACTCGGCGTAGAGACCCTCGACGAAGGCTAGGTTTATCTCGGTCGGCCAGTTGTCAAAATCCGACATGCTAGGCAGGAGGCGGAACCGCCGCGGGTCTTCCTTTAATGAGAATACCGCTTGGCGAAGCGCAGCGATGTCGCTGCTCGCAGTGGACCGCAGCCGGCGACGTTGGCTTTCCGCGAGCGACGCAGTCCCAAGCGCCCGGTCGGATCGCGGCCCACTAGCTTCGGGGCAGGTGGAGCACGAACATCTGCCGCGTGCCGTCTTCCATCATGCTCGGAATGAGCAGCGCATCGCCGGTGCGGTTCCAGCGCGGAGCGGGATCGCAGCGCAAGTCGCCCGAGACTCGTCCGAAGAGGTCATAACCGCCGGCGCGGTACGTCGCACCCGTGCGCCGGTTGTGGATCACGTAGTAGACCTTGCCGTTGTCCTTGTACCCGTTGGCCAGCCACTCGAGATCCGGCGACAGCGCTATATCGCCCTCGGGATTGGGAAACATCTCCGCGTCGCCAATGAGTTCGACGAGCTTCTGCGAGTCCACGTCGAAGACGGCTTGGCGGTTCGCGATCGAACCGATCATGCGCATGCCGGAGTCCCATTCGGGGTGGCCGCCGATGTGTGTCTGCTGCCGTCGCAGGTCCGTGCCGTCGCTGGCGATCGTGAACGACGCGTTGATCCGTCCGGGCCTGCCGAAATTGCCCCGCGCAAAGAAGAACAGGCGCTCCCCGGTGCGGCTCCAGAGGGTGTGGTTGATGAACAGCGGGATCGAGTCGATCGCGGGCCATTCCCGGCGCAGGGCTTCAGCAAGATCGCGGAATGAGACGAGCAGGCGCTTCTCGCCGGTCTCGACATTGATCAGGAACACACCGTCGTCCTCCGGTGCGCTCACACCCACTGTCCAGTCCCGCGCGCCCTGGTAGCCTGTCACCGGGCGCAGGCGGGCCATGCGCGCGTAGTTGATCCCGGCGAAGTTCTTGCCGTCGAATGACACCCCGCCGTTGCCAACCGGGGTGTCGTCAAAGCGGTATTCGCGAACGCGGCGGCCCGCGGCGATGTCGAACAGGACTGCGAACACCTTGCCCGTCTCGGGGTCGCGGTCATTGAAGAAGAACTGGTTCTCGGGGTCGGCCGGGTTCCAATACAGCATCGTGCCTTGCTGCACGTTCCAGCCACGGCATGTGTCCACCACGCGCACCTCGTAGTCGTTCTCGGTATCGAGCAGGATCACTTCCGCGGCATCGACCGGCCCGGGCATGCGATGCACGAACTCGGTGCGCAGGGCGACGATGTAGCGGCCACTCTGATTCCACGGGATCGTCCCGACATGGCCGATATAGCCGAAGAAGTGGTTCTTGGGGCCGAATGTGATCTGCTCCCGTTCGATTTCAGTCGCTTGACTTGGCGTAGGAGCGGGGGCACAGCTCGGCGCGAGCAGGCAGGTTGCGAGCAGCGCGAGGGTTGCCAGCTGCGATGGGCGATGGCGATGCGGGCGAGCCGGCGGGGACTTCGGTCGTGGCATGAGAGTTCTGATCGTTCCAGCATACTCGGGCGATGCCCGCATGGGAGACGCTGGTGCGCGCGGCTCTTCGTCCGGGGACGCTCAGGCGCTTCTTGATTTCGGAATCCGGCTAGGATGGGTAGAGCAGCCGGGTTGCAGCCGGTCAGGCCGCAGTTCGATCCGCTGGCTCATGGCGTCCTTTCACGCGCAATTCCCCGAGTTCGAGTCTCACGTTCGGGCCGTCTTCGCCGAGCAGAGCTTCATGCGTGGGATCGGCGCCGAGATAGGCAGCGTGTCGCCGGGCCAGGTGGAGATCGTGCTGCCGTTCAGGGACGACCTGCTCCAGCACCACGGCTATGTCCACGGCGCGGTCCTTGCCGCCATCGTGGATACCGCCTGCGGCTGCTCCGCGCTGACGCTCATGTCCGCTGGCTCAACCGTGCTGACGGTCGAGTACAAGATCAACTTCATGGCTCCTGCAGCAGGCGAACGTCTCGTCGCCCGCGGCCGAGTCCTGCGTCCCGGACGCAAGCTCACGGTCTGTTCCGGGGAAGTGGTCGCCATTGTCAATGGCAACGAAAAACCAGTGGCTGCGCTGATGGCGACGATGGTGCGGATACCCCCCGCTGGGGAATCAGAGCAGTAGCCCTGCGCCGCGTCTCCGTTGATTCGTCGCGCTACTGTCCGATCGAAAAGCTGTGCCCGAACTGTTGATTGAGCGCCGCCCCAATGCTCATCGACACGGAGAGGCGGTCACCGACGCCCAGGCCCTCGTAGATCTGTCTCGTGCGCCCGAACGCAGCGGGCATCTGCCCATAGAACGTCAATCGGCGAGGGGCGATCAGAGCTGCGATGTCGGGAAGGTCAGCGTGGCGCATGGCTCCCAAGAGGATCGGACCGTCTAGATGCGATGAGGGAGCTCGGATGAGTATCGCCTGAGTGATGGACTGATCCAGCGCCGCCGCGTATAGAGCCCAGCCAGCGGCCGGCCCGATGCCGCTGATGGCGATTGGCAGATCCTCGCCAGCCCGTTCGCGCAGCACTTGGAGCCCTCCCAGCACGCTGCCGATCCGGATCGTGTCCGGCGTACTACCGGTCTGCATAGCGTTGCGCAGCAGGGATTTCCACGAGGATTTGGGCCACAAGTCGGTTCCGGTTCCGGGAGGGTAGACGGCCAGCACCGGATTGCGTCCGAAGCGTCGGAGGTTGCGCAGCAGGCGCGAGACGTCCGCCGGATCCTCTCCTGGCGCGGCGACGTGCAGCAAGGCTGGCCCTTCTGGATTGTTGGGAACCCGGAGCAGCGCCTCGACTGGGATGTGGCCGGCATAGTCGAACGAGACCGTCTCGTATCCAACTGGCGGGTCGAGGCTTCCCGGGGCCGCTGGGGTCACGGGCGCGTCTTCGAGGATCGTGTGGAGCACGTCATTGCGCAGTGCCTTCAGGAGCTCGGCGCGCCGCTTTGTCCAAGCGGCTTCGCTTGTCCAAGTGACTGGCTGGGGAGCTGGAATGAAGAACTCGTGCGCTCTGAAGTTGCGGGCGTCTGCCGGAGCCTCATCGCCGAACACCGCAAGATTTGCGGGCTCGACCTCTTGGAACGCGGTATCGATTTCTCTGGGCTCTCGCTGCAGCAGCCACTTGTCCAGCCAATGTACGGCTTCGGCCCGCAGCAAGTCCGAGTCCTCGTGACCGCTCTCGACAACCAGGTTGCGAAATTGATCTGGCACCCCATAGGACGAGTACAGGTCGGTCATCGTCGACTCGAACTGCGTGTAGCCCTCTACCGGGAAGAGAGGGTCCAGCCGTCCGTGCGCCGTGAATAGGGGACGCGGAGCGATCAGTGCCCCCAAGTGGATCAGGTCGTGCATGCGGAAGTTGACTGGATACATGCAGTCGCAGTGCATGCGCTGCGTATCGCCCGGCACGCTGACCGCGTAGGTGCCGATGCCCATGATGGGGACCACCGCCTTGATGCGCGGCTCGACGGCAGCCGAGAACCAGCTCATGGCAGCGCCGCCGGAGCGGCCGGTGATCGCGAACCGCCGGCTGTCCACCTCGGGGCGCGTCTCCAAGTAATCCAAGGCGCGGATCACGTTCCAAACTTCTAGGCCAGCGGGGCTGTATGCACGCGTGTACCATTCGTACATTTCTTGGTTGTAGACCCCATGGTGCAGGCCGGCTGTCTCTGCGATCTGGATCGGGTCGATGACCATCGCGGCATAGCCGTGGCGTGCGAGCGTGTGGCCATGGCGCTGGTAGGAGGTCTTGGCCCCGAACGGAGAGAATGCGTGGCCGCAGACGTAGATCACGGCGGGCACGGGGCCGGCGGAGTCGGCGGGCAGGTAGAGGTTTGCAGTCACGTAGACCTTTGGCAGGCTCTCAAAGGCCACCTTCTGCACCGTGTAGCCGGGACGCTCGATCGTGCCCCGAAGCTGGACGTTCAGGGGTGTCTTGGGCCGCTCGTAGGCGAGTCCGAGCATCTCCTTGAGTTCGGCCCGTCTCCGCTCGCGAACAGGCTCCCACGCTTCGCGCGACGCGGTCTCGGAGATGGCTCGCGCCGTGATCTTGTGTGCTTCCTCCGAGAGATGGGCCATCACGGCCTCTTGGACCCGTTCGGCTCGGGACGGAACGGCGTCATGGGACGGTCGGCTACACACCGCTAGGCCGAAAATCGCCGTCACGAAGACAGTTGTTGCCGCAGTCCAACCGGTCGGATTCTTCGCCTGCATCGCGATGCAACAATACCGCACCAAGCCCTCCGATGGGCTATGCGAATGCTGGGATCGAGATCAAGGGATCGTATCGACACGTCGCGCAGAGGAGGCTAGCGTTGCCGGATGGCGAGGCCTGTGAAGTTGCCTCTATATCGCGCCCTGAGCAAGGAATCCAAGCGGCGACCGGAAAGAACCGATGCTATCTGCCCGTCCGTTCGGCACACACTGCCTCGGCGCTGCGGAATCTTATTATGGTTGTCGCATCAGCGCTGAACCCTCACCCCAGGGCGCGCCGCTGTTCACTCTCGATGCTTCGCAGCTTCGCAGGAGAATGACAGGCCCAGCCAGAGCCTGTTGAGAGTTGTGTCAGATTCGTAAGATTGAACAGCGTGCGAGTGTGGATACAATGCCCTAGCCTTGAGGAACCCGGAATCTATGGACACTACCGATCTTCAGATGTCTCCCGAGGAGATGCGCGCATGCGCGCGCCGAGTCGTAGAGCTGCTGGTCGAACGCGACGAGACCCTCCGGGATGCACCGCCCTGGGACGGTGAGTTTCAGCAGGGCCTGGCCGAGCAGTTCCACAAGGCGCCGCCCGAAGAGGGGCGGAATGCCGCTGAAGTCATCGACCAAGCGGCTCGCGAGATCCTGCCCTTCGCGGCGCGGCTCGATCATCCTCGATTCTTCGGATTCGTGCCGGTATCGCCAACGTGGCCGAGCGTTCTGGCCGACTTCATGTCGGCCGCGTGGACCGTCAATCAGTGCACGTGGCTCACTGCGAGTGGCCCCAGCCAGATCGAATTGACTGTCATCGACTGGATCCGACAGTGGCTCGGTTGCCCGGATGGCGCGGGCGGACTTTTCGTGAGCGGCGCTTCGGAGGCTACTGTTCACGCGCTAGTTGCTGCGCGGGAGGCGGCGGGCGCGCCGGCCCGCCCGGCCGTGTACATGAGCGACCAGACCCACGGGAGCATCGCGCGCGCGGCGATCACCGTCGGTGTGAGGCCAGAGCATGTGCGCTCCCTGCCAAGTGACGGGGAGTACCGTCTCGACATGGAACTCCTCGCGCGTCGCGTCGCCGCCGACCGTGCCGCAGGGCTGGCGCCGATCGCGGTTTGCGCCAACGCCGGGACGGCGAGCACGGGTACGGTGGATCCTCTTGCGGAAGTCGCCGACTACTGCGAAGTTGAACGCATTTGGTTGCACTTGGACGCAGCCTATGGCGGCTTCGCGGCCGTGACGGAGATCGGGCGACAACAGCTTGCCGGAATCGGTCGGGCCGACTCCATCAGTATCGACGCGCACAAGTGGTTCTTCCAGCCGTACGAAGCGGGCTGTCTGCTTGTGAAGGATGTGCAGACGCTCGAACGTCCCTTCACCCTGCGGCACGATGTCATCCAAGATACGATTTGGGGCTCGAACCACCCGAACGTCGCCGATCGAGGCTTGCAACTCAGTCGCGCTGCCCGGTCGCTGAAGCTCTGGATGTCGGTGCAGACGTTTGGCATGGCCGCATTTCGGCGTGCCATACTGCGCGGTCTCGAACTCGCCCGCCGCGCCGAGGAGCAAGTCCGGAGCAATCCGATCCTCGAGTTGCTGCACCCGGCCTCGCTCAGCATCGTCTGCTTCCGAGTGAACCCTGGCGGCTTGGACGAGGGCACCCTTGACGACCTGAACAGAAATGTGTTGGCCAAGGTTTTCTGGGATGGCCACAGCTTCATCTCGTCAACGACCCTGCGCAAGACGTTCGCGCTCCGGCTTTGCATCGTCAACCGCGCGACGACACAGACTGACGTGCGCGAGACCCTCGACCAGGTTGCGCAGTTTGGCAGGGACTGGGTGCAGAACTACGACCGCGGCAATGTCAACGCTTCGGAAGCTTCAGCGTCGAGCCGTTAGTCCCGTGACGTGCTGGGACGCGCTTTAGCTGGCCAGCTGTCCTCCACCGCACGGCGGTAGAGGGCGCCGAATCCGGTTCTCTGGGCCCGCGCTAGCTGGGTGCCCGACGGCCGCGTTGACCGACCCTCCGCCCTTTCCGGGAAAGTCCACTATCGCCGTGTGGCTTCCCATCGTGAAGCGGACGCGAGAAGAGGGAACGTCCGCTCAGTGTGCGATCGGTATCAATGACTGAGAGTTCGGACGCCTTGGCGCGCTGCGAAATGGACTCCGTGAGCGGCTGTGGTTGATTCGGTTGCCGAATGCAACACTAGCCCGAGTGCTCTACCGGCTGCTGCCGGATGAACGGATCTTCCTGAGCAACTGCACCATCTCCGCTGCTCGCTCCGGTTCGTCCCCGTAGAGATTGCGCTGCTCGCCGAGGTCCTCGCGCAGATTGTAGAGCTGTCCGTACGGGATCGAGCGATCGTAGTCGAACGGGTTCCAGCCGCCGCCTCCCACCGGTCGTCCGCCCCCGCCCTGGAACATCAGCAGCTTCCAGTCGCCTTGGCGAATGCCAAACCCTCCTCGGTAGCTGTTGTGGACGAGCGCCGTTCGGGCAGCCGAAGATTGCTTCCGATCCAAGAGTGCCTCTAGGAAACTGAAACTGTCCGGCCCGGCACCTTCGGGCAGCTGCTTCCCTAACAGGTCTGCGATCGTTGCGAGCGTATCCGTCAGGGCCACCAGTGCGTCTGAACGCGTGTTTGGCTTGATGTGTCCCGGCCAGCGCGCGAGCAGCGGCACGCGCTGACCGCCCTCGTACGCCTCCGTCTTCTGGCCCCGCAGGACTCCGTTGACGCGGTGGCCGGGCAGGCCGCGCACGACCGCGCCGTTGTCGCTTGAGAACAGCACCAACGTCTCGTCGGTCAGGCCCTGTTCGTCGAGGGCTTCCAAGACGCGCCCTACGGACCAGTCGAGTTCCAAGACAAAATCACCGTAAGAGCCGATCCCACTCTTGCCGCGGAATCGCTCGTTGGGAATGATCGGGCCGTGAGTGTTGCGGTGAGCGAAGTAGAGGAAGAACGGATCCTCGGAATGTTCCTTGATCCAGCTTGCCGCCCTCTCTGTAAGCACGACGGCAAGCTCCCGGTGATCGTAGAGCGCCCCCTTGCCGCCGGTGAAGTGGTGTCTCGGAGGATATCCGTAGCGCTCAAGGTAGGAGGTTTTGGCGATCCAGCGCTCGTCGCGGTGCAGTTCTAGCGGGGATTCGGGGGTCAGCCCGACAATGCGATGGTTCTCGATCAGGACATGCGGCTGCTGGCCTACGTGAGGGATGCCGTAGTAGTAGTCGAATCCCACCTCGAGCGGTCCGGGCGCGATCTTGCCGTTGTAATCGACACCGGCCTCCGTCCAATTCGCGCCGCCGGGGCGGCCGTACCCGAGGTGCCACTTGCCGATGATCGCCGTCTTGTATCCCGCTTCCCGCAGCAGCATCGGCAGGGTGTAGCGGCCCTCCTCGATCAACAACGGATCGTCTGACCAGACATTGGCGGATCCGGCCCATGTGCGCCAGCTGTAGCGGCCGGTCATCAGCCCGTAGCGGGTCGGCGTGCAGACCGGGTGAGGGGAGTGGGCGTCCGTGAAGAGTCGGCCTTCCTTGGCGAGACGGTCGATGTTCGGAGTCTCGTAAGCCGTCGTGCCATAGGCGCTCAAATCCCCGTAGCCAAGGTCATCAGCAAGGATCAGGACGATGTTCTTAGGGGTTTGGGCGCTTAGCGCGACACTCGCTGTCAGCAGGCCTAGGAAGGCTCTGAGCGATAGGGCTGGGGGTGGTAGGCGTGAGCTCATGGTTCACCGCAATCGAGGAGTTGTAAGGTGGTCCGTCTGTCGCTCTCGGACGGTTGCGACTGGCCCGTGTAGGAGGATCATACGCGAGTCGAATGGCGACGTCCAGCCAGCGGAAGTCGCACAGCTTGGCCGACTCCTGGTAACGCAAATCGACCATCTGGGCATCGATGCTCGCACGGGCCATTACTCCGTCTCCGGTGGTACGAGAGGCTCGAGTTGGGAAATAAGGGCTGGAATGTCCCGCCGCACGGTGTCCCACACACGCTCCAAGTTCACTTCGAAGTACGCGTGCACAAGACGATTCCGCATACCGATGATCTTGGGCCAGGGGATGTCAGGATGCGCCCCTTGCGTATCAGCGCTGACTCGGGATGCAGCTTCACCAACGATTTCCACCGCTTTCAGAATCGCGAGCTGTGCTATACGCTCTCTCGAACTCCGCAAAGCTGCGTCCGGAACTGAACTCCAATGCTTCGCGCGCCGCCAGCAACATGTCGAGCAGGCAGGCGTCGTCAGGTCTCATAGATCGTCTCGGCAGAATCGAGAATTGCCTTTCGGCGGATGTAGTTCCGGCTTCGTTCAATCGCCGCGCGCTCGATCAAATCTACATCGCGGCCGAGTATTCGGCTCAACTCATTTTCCATGTGCCCAATGTCGAGGAGCGTGTGCCGCGCTTGCCGATCAAAGCGCACGAGCACGTCAATGTCGCTGTCCGGACCGAAATCTTCCCGCAGCACCGAACCGAAGAGCGCTAGTTCTGTGACTTGCCAACGCCCACAGAAGGCAGCGATTTGGTCTCGAGTTGTATCGATGCGTAGATTCACGTCTGAAATCCCGGCCTTGTCTCTAGGATAGTTGGCCGTCGTTTCGGGATCTGTCGCGACGGCAGGATCTGCGCGGTGACTCCGTCATCGGGGGCAAGACTGACGGGAGACTAGGGTTAACAACAAACAGCTAGATGGTGGGCACGCCCAGACTCGAACTGGGGACCTCCTGCGTGTGAAGCAGGCGCTCTAACCGACTGAGCTACGTGCCCTTATGACGACGACCCGAAACGCTCTCTCGCGGGATTGCACCGACCCGACCCGAGCGATTCTTGGCTCCGGCGCGTCCCTTGATTGTACAGCCTTCAGCCGAAGGCCTGTGGAGAGAGAAGGCCTTACACTGGCACCCCGCGGAGGTGCCGCCGGGTCACCATGTCCGCCCGCTCGTAGCTGGCCCGCCATTCGACCCATGCCGTAGCCGTAGGAGATCGGCTGTTGCTTTCTGGATGGGGCGCTTGGTGCTGCTCGGGAACGCCGCATCGGCATGTTTGGCGAGCGAAAGCCCATGCCCGACCGATGACCTGCTGCCGATTCCATAGCCGGCACCCGCACGGTGTTGCTTCCGCTAGTGGCTATCGGCCGCTTGGAACTGCGCAGGATCTACGTCTAGCACTCTCGCTATTGCCGGGTCCTGCTCCGAGCCGTCCGGGCCGATCGGGATGCAGGCTATCGACGCACTCTCGATGCGACTCGCGTATGCGGCGGCAAGATCGATCCAGCGCATGTTGGCGATTTGCACCAGGTGCTTGAGGGGCGTGTGCCCGTGGAATGTGCGCCACACGTCAGGCACCCCGTGGTCGAGCGGAGTTCGTCCGTTGATTCTGTCGCGCGCCCAGATCGCTCGGACTCCCGCGCAGTGATCGCCCTCCGCGAGCCAGGCCTTCATGGCCCACCACGGGGTTTCGATCGGAACCTCGGCATGGACCAGCACGAACGGCCCTTGTCCTCCTTCGACCTCCACGGCCAGTGGCATCTTCCGGAGTCTTTCGTGCCAGGCATCGCGCTCGCTAGCTGCGAGTGCCGTTGACCACTCCCCTCCGTTGAGTTCAATCCAGGTTTCCCGGGCCATACGGTCGCCTTCGAGTGCATCCAGCATGATCTGCTCGTGGTTGCCGCGGACGCACGTCACATCTTCGCGTTGAAGCCACTCGAACATCGAAGCGGAGTCCGGGCCGCGGTCGATGAGATCGCCGAGCAACAGCAGTCGATCCCCATCGCCCGGCGAGTACCCGACCTTGTCGAGCAAGTGCTCGAAGGTCTGCCGTTGCCCGTGGATGTCGCCAACGACCAGATCCCGCCCGTGCCTGTTGCGGCCAAGCGATAACACCGCTGGGCCATCAACTCGCGGCGTCCGGAGGCCCATCAGGTCCCAGTCCAGAGGGGCGGGCCTAGGTCGCTGGGGAGGTTCCTGTGGTGTTCTCGCTCGGCGCATTCAGAACCCTTGATTGCGATTCAGAGTCAGTGTGCCGCTGCTTGTGCTCAGCGTGGGGAAGCCGTCTTGCCGCGGGCTGCTTCGATGTGGGCAAGACAGCCTGCTCACTGTACCAACGCTTGGATGAGCAGGCCGATGTCGATGACGAACGAAAATCGCACACATGTGGGGGGGAGATCCGCCGCGGGCTTCGCGGACTCCCCCCTGCGTTGCGATGGGGCTTGAGGCGGCCGGCGGAAGGAGCTCAATCGTAGAGGGAGGACAGCCAACCGATGCGCAGCCCCGGGCTCACGAGGTTGGGAGAGAGTGCCGAAGACTTGTCCGAATCCGCCACGATTGGCCGACGAGATGCAATCCGTTTGGCGCTCGCAATAGCGACGAATCGCCGGCCCCGCCCTCGTTTCGTCATCGGGGAAGGAGGGCATGGGTTGCCGGACGATTCCTCGTCCGGCCGCTCCGGTGCGTCGAGGACATGGGCTCGTAGGCAAGGGGATTAGCCGACGAATTTGACTCGGAGAGCCCCGGAATCGCGGATCCGCATTGCGAAGTGGCGGAAACGCTCCAGTTTCTGTGTGAATCGGCTTGATTGGGTTCCCGCTCTCGGGTATGTTCAGGTTGCACTCATCACAGACTGCCCTGCCGGGCTGCCTACAGGAGGTGACTCATGCAAGAACCTAGGGGCGAACGGTACGGATACGTTCGGTTTCTTCTCGCGGTCGCAGTTCTGGCGCTTCTGCCGGTTCCGCTCATGGCCCAAGCCACAGGGCTGATCGTGGGCACGGTGCAGGACAGTACCCGCGCAGCAGTTCCGGGGGCGGAGGTCCAGGCCGTGAATGACTTGACCGGGCTGGAGTGGACATCCAGTTCCGACGAAGCAGGTCGCTTCAATTTCCCCCGGATGCCCGTTGGAAACTACCACGTGCAAGTGACCCACGAGGGCTTCACGCAGTTTCTCTCGGAGTCGTTCCGGCTCGATGCCGACCAGAGCAGACAGGTCACGGTCATCCTCGAAGTGGGGCAGGTGACCGAGTCCATCACCGTGACCGGTGCCGTGGCCGAGGTCGAAACTGTTGGCGGCACGCTCAAGGAGATCGTCGACGAGAGGCGGATCACCGAATTGCCTCTGAACGGCAGGAACCCGGTACAGCTGGTCCTCCTCGTGCCCGGAGTCGTGACTGGCCCCGGATCCAGCTCCCTGAACCAGAACGGCGGCCTGGCGGTCAACGGTGCCCGCGCGGTCTCGAACAACTACATGCTGGACGGCGGGGACAATAACGACCCCCAGCAAAACGTAGCCGCGATCATGCCGAATCCCGACGCGCTGGAAGAATTCAGCGTGCTGACGAACAACTTCAGCGCGGAGTACGGCCGCAACATGGGAGCGATTGTCAACGCCGTGACGAAGTCCGGAACCAACGAGTTCCACGGATCGGCCTACGAGTTCGTGCGCAACGACATTCTCGACGCCCGGAGTTTCTTCGGCCTGGAGAAGGGAAAGCTCAGGCGCAACCAGTACGGGGGCACCTTCGGGGGGCCGGTCGTACGGAATCGAACGTTCTTCTTCGGCGCGTACGAGGCCGTCAGGCAACGCCAAGCGGCCACGTTCTCCGGCCTGTTCGTCCCGACAGGCTCTGAGCGGTCCGGGGACTTCTCGTCGACTGGTCGGAAGCCGAACGATCCGTCGAGCGGCGAGCCATTCCCGAATGCCTTGATCCCGGACATGCGGTGGGACCCTGCCTCGGTGAACTTCCTGAACGAGTTGATTCCAGCCCCGAACTCACCGGGCGGGAGGCACATCTTCAACCGTCCCATCAACTTCGACAGCGACCAGTACATCGCCCGGGGCGACCATCAGGCAAGCAGCAAGCAGCGGATCAGCGGCAGGCTGCTCATGCAGTCCAGCAACGAGTTCAAGACCGCGGGATTGCCCAGGCTGGTCGCGGACATCGATTTCATCAACAGAAACATCCAAGGGCAGCACACCTGGACGGTAAGCCCTTCCCTGCTTGCGACTGCGCAGTTCACGTTCAACCGAACCGAGATCGACCGCGGTCCGCTTCCCACCATCGGCGAGAGCGGCCAGGAGGTCTCCTATCGGAGCCTAGGATTGAACGTGAACCGGGGCGCGCCCGAGAGCCAGATCGAGCTCGTGCCGCACTACCGCGGCCGGGTCAACGGGTACTGGAACCTGGCGCAGGAGAACCTGGTGAGAATCGATCGCCAGACCTGGCAGGCACGCTATGACGTGGCCTACACGGCAGGCGCGCACATGATGAAGCTCGGCGCTGAGTATCGCTACAGCCAAAGCTACCGAGTCACCGCGAACCTGGTGGACCCTCAATTCAACTTCACGGGCAGGTTCAGCGGGAACTCCTATGCGGACTTCCTGCTCGGGCGACCCGCTAACTTCCGCCAGGGGTCGCTGCGAATCAACGACATACGGGCCCGGGCTCCCAATTTCTATTTCCAGGATGACTGGAAGGTCCGCTCGAACGTGACCCTTTCGCTGGGTATGCGCTGGGAGCCGTACCTGCCGTTCTATTCCGCGCCGGACGAGCTCTCGGTCTTTCGAGCCGGACAACAGTCCGAAGTCTTCCCGAACGCGCCGGTGGGGCTCCTATACGCCGACGACTCCGGCGTTTTTCGCGGAGGTGCCGCAAGCGACTGGAACAACTTCGCGCCTCGCCTGGCCCTGGCCTGGAGCCCCTTCGCACACAACAAGACCAGCATCCGGACGGCCTACGGCATCTTCTACGACACGCCGCGCTTTCACATGCTGAGCCATTTCGTGAACTCTCCCCCCTACTCGCTCCAAACGAGGGTCAACGGGCCTGAGAGCTTCTCGAATCCCTTCGGCGGTATGCTGAACCCCTTTCCCTACCGTCAACCGGAGTCCGACCAGGAGCGCGCCGCATACCAGTACATCCTGCCGGTGCAGATCGGCCTCTCGGTGGACGAGGACACCGTCGCCGCCTACAACCAGCAGTGGAACTTCAATATCCAGCAGGAGGTGATGCGGGACTTCATCGTGACAGCAGCCTATGTCGGCTCGAAGGCCACGCACCTACCGCTCCGGAGGCAGATCAATCCGGCCATCTACGGAGAGGGCGCTACCCTCCGTAACATCAATCAGAGGCGGATTTACGGACCGACATTCCAAGGCATCACCAGTTACGAGTCGACCGCCTTCTCGAGCTACCACGCGGCCCAGTTCACGGTGAACAAGCGCTTCAGCGATGGGTACACAATTCTGGCGCACTACACGGTGGGCAAGGCGATCGACCTGTCAGCGACGGAGACGACGCCCCCGCAGGACCCGTTGAACCTGCGGCTGGACAAGGCCCTTGCTGACTTCGATGTCAGGCAGCGCTTCGTGACTTCCTTTCTCTGGGATATCCCCTCGCCGAAGGGAAGAGGACTCGCGCGGTGGGCCCTCGGCGGGTGGCAGACCAATGGGATCGTGACAATCCAGAGCGGGAGAGCATTCAGCGCGACCACGGGACGCGACATCGCGTTGGCCGGGTATGGTAGGCAGCGTCCGGACCTGGTGGGGAATCCGTTTCTCGACACGGGCCGATCCAAGGGCGAGTTGATTCAGCAGTACTTTGATGCGACGGCGTTCGCGAATCCGGCGACCGGGAGCTTCGGCAATGCGGGTCGGAACATCATCATCGGCCCCGGAAACTGGAATCTTGACTTTGCCCTGTTCAAGAAGTTCGACATCACGGAAAACTCGGAGCTGCAGTTCCGCTGGGAGATGTTCAACGCCTTCAACCACGCCAACCTGTTGAATCCGCGCAACAACATCAATGCCCGAAATCCCGGGCGGATAACCGGTACCAGCGCACCACGGATCATGCAGTTCGGGCTGCGGCTGGAGTTCTGAGTGGGAAAACGGATTCTGCCATAGGCACCGGGTCCGGGATTCTTGGCGGCCCGACGGAGGTCGCGCGAGGATCGTGTCTTCGCGGATGCGGCTGCACGGTGTTGCCGGCTCCCGTTGCAAGGCGAGGCCGCAGGGCGCCAATTGTCTTCTAATAGCCTAGGTACACCGTCTTGTAGTCCGTATAGAACTCCAGTGCTACCGGGCCTTGCTCCTTGGGCCCGAAGCTCGACTCCTTCGAGCCGCCGAACGGCAGCTGGTACTCGACCCCGGCGCTGGGGAGATTCACCGTGATCAGGCCGGCCTCGATGCGGTTGACGTACTCGAAGATCCGCGACACATCCCGTGTCTGGATCGAAGCCGACAGGCCGAAGTCCGTCTTGTTGGCAATGCGCATGCAGTCCTCGAAGTTGGCCGCGCGCATCACGCCGAGCACGGGTCCGAAAACCTCCTCCTGCGCGATCCGCATGTCCTCGGTGACTTCGCTGAAGACCGTGGGCTGGAAGAAATGCCCCTTGGCGTACTCGCCGTCCGATAGGACCTGCCCTCCGCACTCAAGCTTCGCGCCCTCCTCTTCGGCCAGGCGGCAGTACCTGTCATTCGTCTGGAGCTGGTCGTGATCGATAGCGGGGCCGATCTGGACCCCCTCGTGCAGGCCGTTGCCGACCTTCAGCTTCTTGGTGGCTTCGACCACACGGGCGAGGAACTCGTCGTGAATGGAGTTCTCGACGATCACGCGGCTGGTTGCCGTGCATTTCTGGCCCGTTGAGAACATTGCGGCATTGACGGTATTGGCCACTGCCTTGTCCATGTCGGCATCAGCCAGCACGATGGTCGGGTTCTTGCCTCCCATCTCCAGCTGGATGCGCAGCCGCCGCTCCGATGCCTGGGCGTGCAGGGCCTGGCCGACCGGGACCGAGCCCGTGAACGAAACCGCCTTCACCGGCTCGGCGTTCACCATCGCGTCGCCGACCTCGCCGCCCGAACCGCAGATCAGGTTGACCACGCCCTTGGGAATGCCCGCCTCGTGGCAGGCCTCGGCCAGCCGCCAAGCGCACAGCGGTGCTGCAGTCGCCGGCTTGACCAAGACCGCGTTGCCGGCAACCAAGGCCGGAGCGAGCTTCCATGCAGGAATGGCGCTCGGGAAGTTCCAAGGATTGATCTGCGCGACCACCCCGAGCGGCCGCCGGACCGCGTACATGAACACGCGGTCGCGCTCGGACGGGACTTGGATGCCGGGGATGCGAGAGCCCTCTCCGGCGAAGTAGCGGAAGATATTGATCGAGCGCATCGTCTCGCCCTTGGCTTCCGGCAGGGTCTTGCCTTCCTCGCGAGTCATCTCGCTCGCGAGCGTGTCCAGATTGCGCTCAAGGATGTCGGCGACCTTGTACAGGTACGCGCCGCGTGCCGGTCCGGTGAGCGATGCCCAGGCGGGAAACGCTTCCTGGGCCGCCTCCGCGGCCACGTTGACATCGGCTTGGTTCGCCTTGCAAAACATGCCGACACGGTCTCCCGCATCGGCTGGGTTCACGTTTTCGAACAAGCGGTCGCTAAAGACCCACTCGCCATCGATGTAGTTCGGGTACGTTCTTGGTTCACTCATGGAAAGTCTCTGCAACGAGGGTGCCGCGGGTTGCCGACGGCCGCGCGTTCCGCCCGGCAAAATCCATCATCGCACGGCGCTAGAGCCCGTCCTCCGGCAGGTCCCTGAAGCAGGAGCCCGGCCTGATCGCGGCGGGCCCGCCGGTCGTTCGGTGCTGCCGCCGGACCTAGGTCGGCATGAACGAACTATCGCGCCCCGGGGGCTACTCGCGGGTCGAGAGGCGGGTCAGGCGTTCGCCTTGAGGAAGGCGTCCCGGCTCGCTTCGGACTCGAAGTAATGCACCGTCTTTCCGACCTTGGTGCGGACTGCGTGCGCCGGATCGATGTAGGTGCCCGTCTGCGGGTCGCGAACCAGCTTGCCGCCGCCGCTCGTCTTGCCGTCGGAATTGCCCTGCTGCGCCGTGGGCCCGCTGCCGTCGGGTTTCATCTTACGCACCATCATGCGGCTGATCTCGCGGATCAGGTTGCGCACGATGGCGAGGCCGATCACGCCGACCACCAGCAATAGGATGTTCCGAAGTCCCATCCAGACCCCTCTCGGGCAGACCCGGCGCCTAGTCTCTAGGCGCCGGGGTGCGCCCGGTCAACCGACACGCGCGGCCTGCGCCCTTACTTCCTGCTGCGCCGCTTCTTGGGCTGCTCGAACGTCGTTTCGAGCTTGCCACTCAGGCTCTGCACCATGGCCTGCGCGCTGGCCGCGTACGGCCCTTGCGGATCGAGATCCAAGTACTTTTGGTAGGCCTCGACCGTGCCTGGGGCCGGGATGACCGAACCGTCTTCCTTCATCTGCGCCGTTCCTACGAGAACCGTGGCCAGCTGGTAGTAGGCATTCGCGAAGTCGGGTTGTGCCTCGGTCGCCTTGCGGAACGCGTCGATGGCACCCTGTGTGTTGCCGGTGTTGACCATCGTGGCTCCGAGGTTGAAGTAGTAGGTCCCGGCGTTGTCAGGCGCCATCTGGGCAGCCCTTTCCAATTCCGCGGTGCCCTCGTCTAGCCGCTGCAGTCGGATCAGCAGCAGGCCGAGATTGTTGTGATACGCCGGATCGGGCTCCAGCTCGATCGCCTTGCGGTATGTCGTGATCGCTTCTTCGCCGATCTGGTCGCGCTCGGCTCCCGCCTTCGTGCTGACCAGCCCGCTGAGAGCTTCGGCCATGTTGCCCCAGATGACGTGCTGCTCTGCGTCGATCTCGAGCGCTTCCCGGAAGTGCTGCACCGACGCGGCGAAATCCTTCAGGCGCTTGGCTTCCATGCCCGCGTTGAACGTCTCGTTCAGCTTCTTGTTCTTGCTGATCTGCTGCTGGCGGGCCTTGAGAGCTTTCTCGTACTCCTTGCGCTGCTGTTCCGACATGGCCGAGAGTTGGTCCTTGGTCGGGCCCGCTCCAGACGCCTGAGCCGCTTGGGCCTCCCTCTGGATCTCTCCCAGATCGAAGTTCAAGGGCTTCTCTTCGCCAAGCTTGATCTGGTAGCCGTTGATGCTGTAGACCTGCTTGCCGTCGACCTCCAGCCGTACCGTGTACTGTCCGAGGGGCAGCCCGGCATGGAAGTAGTTGCCCTTCTTGTTGGTCTTGACCTTGTAGTTGCCGCGCACGCCGACGCGCTCGATGAAGACCATCGCGTCGCGCAAGCCTTGGCCGTCCTCGCCAAGCACCCTGCCGCGCAGCTGCCCAGTCTGGGCGAACGCGGTCGAGGCTACGAGAGTGAGAAGTAGGGCTGCGAGAACGCAGCTGCGAAGTGTACTGCTTGTCATGATCGAAGCTCCTGTTGCAGAGAGGCTGTAACCTTAGATTAGCCTACAATACCGCGCCGCAGGGATGGAAGCTTAAATTGCAGTGCGGGCGAACGAGGCGCCGGAAATCCATTGAAAGCTCCAGAAACCGGACCCTTGGGCGCGTCCCGCGACAACGATCTATCCCCAGAAGACTTCCGCCAGGCAGGGCACGCCATCGTGGACTGGATCGCCGACTACTACGCGCACCCCGGGCGGCAGCGCGTGCTGCCCGATGTGGTGCCCGGACAGCTGGTGGACAAGCTCCCGTCCAGCGCACCGCAGCAGGGGGCTTCCCAAGAGGAGATCCTCGCTGACTTCGAGCGCTTGGTGGCTCCGCATCTGGTGCATTGGAGCCATCCCGGGTTCATGGCGTACTTCGCCGCCGGCGGCTCGCGTCCCGGCGTGCTGGCTGACGCGCTCTCGGCAGCTGTGAACAATGTCGGCCTGCTGTGGTACTCGTCGCCGGCGCTTGCCGAGCTCGAACAAGTCACGACGCGCTGGCTGGCTGTCGCCATGGGCCTGCCGGCAGAGTGGTTCGGCATGATCCACGACTCTGCGTCGACAGCCACCCTTCACGCGGTGATCGCCGCTCGCGAGCTCGCTGCCGCCAAGTCGCGCGAATCCCGTGCCGAACTCGACCTGAACCGCATCGTGATGTACACGTCCGAGCAGGCCCACTCGTCGGTCGAGAAGGCCATGAGCGCACTCGGGCGCGGTGTCGAGGCGTGCCGCAAGATCCGCTGCGACGACCGCTACGCGATGCGCCCTGACGAGCTGGAGCGGGCCATCGCGAGAGACGTCAGCGACGGCCTGTCCCCGATCGCGGTTACCGCGACCGTGGGCACGACCGCGTCGACGGGCGTCGACCCAGTGCTCGAGATCGCCGACATCGTGGCCGAACACGGACTATGGCTGCACGTCGACGCGGCGTATGCGGGGGCTGCCGCGATCCTGCCTGAAATGCGGCGCCACTTCGCCGGCTGCGAACGCGCCGACTCATTCGTCATCAACCCGCACAAGTGGCTGTTCGTCCAGATGGACTGCTCGGTGCTCTACACGGCCCGTCCGGAATGCTTGCGCAGCGCGTTCTCCCTGACTCCGGAATACCTGCGCAGCGCGACCTCGCGCGCCCCGGAGGCGCAGCGGAGCGGGCAGGATGCCCGAGCGGTCAACTACATGGAACACTCGATCGCGCTGGGCAGGCGGTTTCGCGCGCTCAAGCTCTGGTTCGTTCTGCGCAGCTTCGGCACCGAGCACCTGACGAGCGTGCTCCGGGAGCACATCCGGCTGGCCCGCCTGCTCGCCGACCGGGTGGCGCAGGCCCCGGACTTCGAACTCCTAGCCCCGGTCGACTTTTCGCTGGTTTGCTTGCGCTACAGGCCGGAGGGGGCGAGCGAGGCCGAGACCGATGCCGCCAACGAGACGCTGCTGAGCGCGGTCAACGCCACCGGGGAGTTCTTTCTCTCCCATGCCAGGCTGGAGGGTCGGTACACGATCAGGATCGCCATCGGCAACATCAGCACAACGGAGGCGCATGTCCGCCGACTGTGGGAATTGCTCCAAGGCCTTGCACGCTGCCAGGCTTAGCTGTCGCCTTGGATTGTCGGAACGTGGCAGATTCTGCGACAGGTGCAGGAGGACGTACGAGGAGGCCTTGCGCCCTGCCGTGGGCCGGCTGAACAGATCTAGATTGATTGACATGCGACCAACGCACTCTTCTCCGCGAGGCCAAGCGCGGAGGGGCCGGTCGTGTCCCGCCTCAGGGCTTGGCCTACACAAGCTTGGCCCCCCCCTGCAGGAATCCGACCAGTTGCGCTCGCCGCAGTGCCGCCTGCGATGTCGCGTGCTCAAAACAGGTACTTCAGCCCAAATTGAATCCTGCGGGGCTCGCCAGCTCGGTTGATCGTGCCAGTGGCCGCCCGGAGCATGCCCCCAACGGGCTGTCCGAACTGAGGCGTGTTGGTGAAGTTGAACGCTTCGAACCGGAATTGCACCGTGTGCCCTTCCCAAGGCATCCGAAATCGCTTGCCCAACATGAAGTCAAAGTTCCTGCCCCCAGGCCCGCGCAACGGGTTGCGGCCGGTCGTTCCAAAGATGCCCGGTTCGCTGACCACGAAGGCTGATTGATCGAACCAGTTGTCAATGGTCGGGTTGCTCAGTACCCCGCTGCCCACGCGGTTTCCGCGATTGGTCGTGCCCGAGTTCTGTGGATCGCCCGGGAATGTGACTTCGAACGGGAAGCCCGTTCTCAGCGACACCAGTCCACCGATCTGCCATCCCCCCAGGATCGCATCGGCGGCCCCGCCCCAGTTCGCGCCGAATGCCCGGTCCTTGCCAAACGGCAGTTGCCAGGTGAAGCTGCTGGTAAAGCTCTGCGTCATGTCGATGTTTGCACTCGCACGTTCCGCTCCCCGGTCGTAGTGATTGGCGACGTTGAACAGACCGCTATCCAAGAACTGCGTGTTGTTGTCGATGTTGTGCGACCACGTGTACGACGTCAGGAACGTCACCCCCCTGCTGAAACGCTTCTCGAGGCGCGTGACCAAAGCGTTGTAGCTGGCGTTCGCGCCAGGTTCCCCGAGGGTGACCCCTGTCCGCAGCGGTCGCAGCCGCCGGGCTCTTGCCGGGATCGTCGGGTGCGGCCCGGGATTGTTGATATCGAACCGGTACTGCAAGAAGCTCGTGGCCGATCCTTGGTAGCCGATGATCCACACGGTGTTTTCGGGCAGCTCTCGTTGAATGTCAATGAACCACTGCGAGGCATATTGCGTCGGCTGGCTCCGATAGGAGGCTGAAGCGCCGGTGTTCGGCAGAGGTTCCGCTGCTGGAAGCGTCACGGGCAGGAATCCATCCTTCACTAGGGTCACTGGCGTGATGTTGTCGAAGGTGGGAGTGATGATCTCGGTGAAGTCGGGCACCTGTCGGGACCAGGCCGAGCCGTCCGTGACAATGTCTCCCTCGCCGTAGAAGAGCCCGGCGCTTGCGCGAATCACCGTCTTCTCATTGAGTCGGTAGGCAAAGCCGACTCGAGGTGCAAAGTTGTTGCGGTCGTTCTCGCAACCGCAATCGCTTCCATCTTCTGGGCGATCCCAGTACTCCTCCTCTCCTGGGGCCAGGCCGTTGTAGGCGGTGATGTAGTTGCTCACCCCAGTGCGACCGGGAATATGTCCCTTCGGGTAGTAGCCCCGATTGAACAGTTCCCAGCGCACACCCAATGTCAGCGTCAGCTTGGGCGTCACCTTCCAGTCGTCCTGGATGTAGATCCCGGTATAGGGCACGACCGCGTTCTCACCCGCTGGGTTGCCCACTCGGGTCTGCCCCACTGTGCCGAGCATCATCTCGGCAAGGCCGTTCCCCGTGCGAGCCCGGCTGCGGCCGATGTTCGGTTGTTCAGCCGTGAAGACACGATTGAACAGGAACTGGCCTCGCCGGAAGCGCATGGCCTCTCGGAAGATATTGAGACGCCGGTAGTCAAACCCGATCTTGATGCCGTGGTTTCCCTTCTGCCACAAGAGGTTCTCCACGATCTGGATGTTGTCCATGTTGTTGATGTTCGGCCAGCAGCATGGAGTTCCTAGATTGTTGTAGCCGTTGATGTTGAAGAAGCTGAATCCTTGGTCGAAGCCATCCCCGAAGGTATCGCCCGGAGCCCCCTTGATTCCCAGCGTCGCGTTGAGCGGCTCTTGGATCAGCGTGTCGAATCGCGTCGGGAAGTGAGTGAATCCGAACCGGGCTTCATTGTGCAGCGTCGGCGAGAACGAATGCGTCCAGTTAAACGCCAGATTGTCTCCGTTTAGATCCACCGTCTGCCCGCCCTGACCTCCGGCCTCGACCGGCAAGGGGCTCTGGTTGACGCGGAACTGGCGGCGTATGCTCATGCGGAAGAATACGCGGTCGCCATCGCCCACGTTGTGGTCGACGCGGAAGTCGTACTGGTCGGTGTCGTCGGCATCGGAAGGAGCCCGGAAGTAGTTGTTGAAGCCGAATTCCCGCCCCTCGACATTCGACGACGGGTAGCGCGACAGCAACGGCGTGCTCACCGGGTCGAAGCGGTTCGCTGGAATCGTGTTGTTCGGGAACGGCTCGCGACTCGCATCGGCCCCGGTCCCCACCGTGGTCGCCGGGTCGAAGATCTGGTTGAAGTTGGTGCGCTCCATCGAGAAATCGCCGCTGCGGGCGAGGCCGCTCGGAACCGTGGCGAGGAAACTCCGCCCCAGCCGGATTCGCGTGCCCTGGTAGCTGAAGAACCCGAATGTCTTGTTCTTGATGATCGGACCACCCAGAGTTCCGCCGAACTGGTTCTGGCGAAGCGTGGGCTTTGCCGCCCCGGAGCGGTTGGCGAAGAAGTTGGTGGCATCCAGCTTTTCGTTCCGGACGAACTCGAATGCGCTGCCGTGTAACTCGTTGGACCCAGACTTGATCGACACCAAGACTTTGGGTCCCATGCGAAATCCGTATTCGGCCGACATATTGTTCGTCACGACCTTGAACTCGCCGACTGCGTCGACGGAGGGCTTGCTGGCTTGGGCCTCGAAGCCCAGCGGTCCGCCTCCCGCGCGTGATCCGTTGTCGATGCCGTCGATCATGACGTTGTTTTGGTAGCCACGCATGCCCATCCCGACAAAGCCCGCTTCGTTGCGGCCGGGGCGCGTGCCGGCTCCGACCGTCGCGCCGGGTAGAATGCCGACCGACAGCTGCGCCAGCTCCAGATAGTTGCGCTTGTTCAGCGGCATCTCGACGATGCGCTGGTTGTCGATGACCTGGCCCATGGCCGCCTGTTCGGACTCCAGCAACGCTGCAGCTGCGGAAACCTCGACGACTTCGGCTACGGTTCCCAGAGACAGGGTGAAGTCCACCCGCGCGATCTGTTGCACGTCGAGCTTGAGATTCTCCCGGGTCGACGGCGCGAAGCCCTCGGTCCGAGCAGTTACCGAATAAGTGCCCGGACTGAGAAACGGAACTGAGTACAAGCCGGTCTCGTTCGATTGGGCCTCGTACTCTACGCCGGTTGCGACATTCACTGCCGTCACGTCTGCGGCCGGGATGACACCGCCGGTCGAATCCGTGACGACTCCTTGGATGCCTGAGTTCTGAGCGAAGCAGAGCGTCGCTGCAGCAATACAGAGCACGATGTAACGAAGGCTAAATGCTGTTGGCATGGAATCCTCCTGTGTCTGATGGGACTATCCAGCCAGAGCCTAGTTGGGGGGGGGGGGGGGGGGGGGGGGGGGGGGGGGGGGGGGGGGGGGGGGGGGGGG
>VXRL01000014.1 GCA_009838515.1 Terriglobia bacterium
GTCTAGGCTAGATCCCCGTGTCCTGGTCCGCCCAGCCCGTCGGCCGGCAGGACACCAGCGGGAAAATACCCGATCATGGCCAAGACGCCGTAGAAGACGAAGGCATCCCCAGGGTCGGCGTTGGAAAGCCAGAACACACTTCAAGGACCGTCGGCCGGTAGTACCGCGGCAGGTGGTAGGGCAGACTGAAGATCATCTCGCCGCCGAAGACAAGCGCAAACATGGCGAGGAAGCGCGAGCAGAATCCGGACGCAGGCGGTGACGGCATTAGAACGGGTGGATTTCTGTGGACACGTACTGCTTGGTCACGACACACCAGCAGCGAGACTAGAAGCCCTCAGATCCGTTGTGGCCAGACGCCTTAACGTTGTCCACTAGTCAGCGTGTCTTTCCGGATGTAGGATGGCGGGTCGGGCCGATCGGTCAGTCCCACCAGCGGGTGTTGGACTGGATCAAGCGTGGCACGCTGGACCCCCGTAGCGGTCACGACAGCCCAGGCTGCTTCGCACCCAGTGATTCAGCCGTTCCGGGCCAAGAAACCATAGAATCGCTGTTTCGACTGCGGTATCATAACATGGCTTGTTACGATACTGGACTTGGCGATACAGAGCTTTGCGGGGCGGGCAATCGAGCGGCTGCACAGCCGCAACGATGCCAGAGGCGTTGATCCGGCGCATGTCCGGCGGCTGCAGGCGATCCTGTCAGCGCTGGACGGCCCACAGACGCTGCGCTCTCTGTCTCGACCGACCTATCGGCTGCATCGCCTGCATGGGCAGCGCGCCGACGAATGGAGCGTCCGCGTCTCACACGGTTGGCACGTCACGTTCCGCATGGACGGCCCGGATGTCCGCGCCGTCCGGTACGAAAACTATCACCACTAGGGGGCGCACATGACAGAGATACCGGCGAGACAGGACGCGGTCATGCGCCGCGAACCGCCGCATCCCGGATGGGCTATCGCAGATGGCTGCATCGGCCGGGAAGCGGCTCGGCACGGCGGCGAGCGGACGATAGCTGCTGCCGCAGCTCGACTGGGAGTGACCCCCGTCCAGCTATCGAGGGTGATCCACGGACATTGCGCGATCAGTCCGGCGATGGCCGTGCGCCTGGAGATGGCCGGATGGGGCAGCGCCGAAGGGTGGCTGTGGGAGCAGGCGCGATGGGATATCGCCCGCGAGCGCAAGCGAATGGCTGCCTGATGCGCCCAGGCGGAGCGGGTCGCGGTGCGGTGTGGTTTCACGCCAGCGGGGTGTCCGAAGCGCCGGCTTCGCCACGACGCCCGGCGACCACGAGCGCACCTGTAGCGACGAGAGTTCCTGCCGGCTTGTCGGGGCCTGTCGGATGCGTTGATCACATCTAGGTCGTCGGCGAATGCCGGGTCGCTTTCGGCACCACCACACCAATTGCTGAGCGCTTCCCCAACAGTGGCGCCTTCAGTCTCGTCTTCGATCGGCACGACCCGCGCCACGGGCCTTCCGTACCGCCTGACGACGAACGAGTCTCGGCGATAGCGCACCCTAGACAGAACATCTCCAAGGTTGCGGGCGAGGTCCGTAGCTCGAATCGTATGTTCCATAACTCTGTATTTACACAATCACATGCGTCGCTTGTTTCGGCTCTTGTAGGAACACGATCCAAGAGACAGGCTGTGCGGTAAAGGCATTCTACAGCGCCCCGCCCCCGAGCGGGCTTGAAGACTATCCCCGTCTGGCCAAGCCAGCTTGACGTCCGCGCCCGCAGGCTTCGCGGCGGTGAATGTCAGCACATGCCAACTTGCGCCGGCCGGACGACACGGCGATGCCTTGCCCAGGCTACTCGACGAAGTAGCCTGCGCCGACGAGAATCGGAATGCCGTAGGCTGTGACCCGCTGGACAATCGAGACCTTGCGCCCCATGCTGCCAGTAGCCGGGTTAATGGTGTCGTAGTACAGGAAGATCTCGCCGAACGCATCCCCGATGGCAGCAACGTCGCGACCCACGAAGGGATCCCCGGCCAAGCCGCCTCGGGCCCATTCCGCGAGGCTCACTCTGTTCACCGCCAGCCCGCGGCCGGTGAATACGTGGTTGCCCGCCAGATCCACTCCGAACACGTAGACCGAGCCAGACTTCCAGCGCTCGTCGGATAAAAACATCTGCGTCGCGAAATACCCTTTCGCCTCGACCTGTAGTGCAGCGCAGCGCACGAATTCCCGCAGCTTGGCGTTGGACGGTTCGGCGGAAAGCCCGGCGGCATTGACTTCCTCCCTCTCGCACGCGCCGGGAAAGTCGCGCCGATACACGCCCGAGCCGATGTAGGCCGGCGTTCCGTTCCAATCGACCGGCAAGATATACGACGCTTTCGGCGCGGGCGCCCCGGTGGCGGGATTCGTGAAGGTGTAGTAGTACCAGCCGCCGCCATACTCCTCGATCACGCGCACTGCCGCCGCTTGGCGATCGGCACCGAAGCTGTCCGTGCGGTCGAAGCTCGTCCACTCCTCCCGGGCTGGGATGGGAGGGAACAAGAGCGACCTGGCCTTGCTCCCGTCGGGAATCAGCTCCACGCCAAAAATGTAAGTTGGGCCGCTCTTCCAGCGCGGATCGTTGTGGAAAAGCTCGTAGGCCGCATCGACGCCCACCTCATGGATCAATTCGTGGGCGCAATGCACAAACGCCTCGATGTCTGCTTCTGTCTTCACTGCGCTAGCTGCGATGCTGCGCTCCGCGCACGCAGCCTCCGATTGAGCCGGAGCGATTAGAAGGACGGCACAGAAAATAGCAGCCTTAGAAACCAAGGAAGCATTACGGAAAGTTCTCATTTCTCGAACATACCAGAACCTGAAACGGCTCTGAAATCCGGGACGGCAGGGCCACGTCCAGCGAGAGTGTATCTGTAGGCGGAAGAGATTCCCCAGCCGCCTGATAGATATCCGACGGCGCAACATCTTGCCCGACCGCCACGGCGAGAGCGGCTCCGGGTAATGTCAGTAATTGGGCGGGCCGCAGTGTAAAATAATGAAAGTTTGGGCGCAGACCAAGGTGGCCCGAAGCTGAGAGGCTGCGAGTCCTTGCCGTCGGCGTGGCATGGACAGCTCTGAGCGGGAGGATCTTGTGCAAACTTCAGCGGACGTAACACCGGGCGGGCCGCACCGCATTCTAGTGGTCGACGACGAGCCCGATCTGGAGCAACTTGTTCGGCAGCGGATGCGGCGCGAGATCCGCTCCGGGCAGTTCGTAATGGAGTTCGCCCACAACGGCTTGGAAGCGCTGGCCAAGCTGGACCAGCAGGATCGCTTCGACATCGTGCTGTCGGACATCAACATGCCCCACATGGACGGGTTGGAACTGCTGCAACGGATTCCGAGCGTCGATCCGGATGTGCGCGCTGTGGTCGTCTCCGCCTACGGGGACATGAAGAACATTCGCACGGCGATGAATCGGGGGGCGTTTGATTTTGTCACCAAGCCAATCGATTTCGGCGACTTGCGGGTAACGATCGACCGCACCCTGGAAAATTCGGTGGTCTGGAAGCAGGCCATGGAGTCCCGCGATCAGCTGGCGGTGTTAGAGAGCGAGCTCGACGTGGCCCGCCGGATGCAGGCCTCGATCCTGCCGACCGAGTTTCCGGGGGCGGACAGCTTCGAGCTCCACGCCAACATGGAGCCAGCCCAAGCGGTGGGCGGGGATTTCTATGACGTGCAAGACCTGCCTGACGGACGCATAGGCATGGCCATAGCGGACGTGTCAGGCAAGGGCGTGCCGGCGGCATTGTTCATGATGTCTAGCCGGACGCTGCTCAAGGGGGCGGCAATTGGATCGAGCGATCCAGCGACCGTGCTGACCACCGTCAACGGCGTTCTTAGCGATGACAACGCCGAGATGATGTTTGTGACGGTGCTGTACGCGGTGTTCGATCCCGAGACGCGCACCTACACCTACGCCAGCGGAGGCCACGACAGCCCGTTGGTGGTGCATGCCGATGGCACTGCGACGTTGCTGCCGCACACCGGGGGAGTCGCGCTGGGCGTGATGCCGGGGATGGAGTATCAAACGCACTCAGTGACGCTCGAGGAAGGCGACACGGTGCTGCTCTATACCGATGGGGTCACCGAAGCGCAGAATAGCGACGGGGAGCAGTTCGGCTTGGAACGGTTACGGGAGACCTTCCACGAGCGGGCACCGAAAGAAGCAGAGACGGCTACATCGGAAGTGTTCGGTGCGGTGCGGGCGTTCGCCGGAGACGCACCGCAGTTCGATGACATCACATGCCTAGCACTCAGCCAGAGGGGTTAGGCAGCGATGTCCAACCAGCTCAGCCTCAATCTGGAGTCCAGCCTCGATGCGCTGGGCGAGATTGAGCGGGCGCTCACAGAGTTCGGGGCTGAGCATGAATGGCCCGACGACCTGCTATTTCATGTGCAGCTGACGCTAGACGAACTGGCGACCAACGTGATCAATCACGGGTACGGAGCAGGCGGGCACAGCTTTCAGATCACGATCAAGTCAAACCCGGAGGCAGTGCAGATCGAGCTCGTCGATGAAGCGCGCCCGTTCGACCCGCTGCAAGATGCCCCGCAACCGGCTATCGACGCCGGCGTGCATGAGCGGAAGGTGGGTGGGCTGGGCGTGTATATCGTGAAGGAGCTGATGGACGAGATGGAGTACAGGCGCGAGGATGGCAAGAACCGCCTGATACTCGTGAAGAAGCGCTGATCGTCCCGAAAGATCGCTGCTTGTCAGCATCGAGCAGAGCGCCCTCGTGTTCGCTCCAGCCGGACATTGGTCGGCTCCATCGAACTTCCGCGACGAGCCTGATCGGAACGACTGAGCCGCCTCCGTTCTCCGGAGCGGCGGAGTCACGCTGATTGCTCAGAACCCGAGCTCCATTGCGCCAAGTGCTAGATCCTCAGCTCAGGCATCGACGAATTGATCGGGCCAGGGGTGCTTCAGGTGCTGAACGATGCGACAGCCTCTTGCCTAGTCCTATAGATCGGGACGACTTCGTCAACACCGATCGCGAATAGCTTACGGACATGCGGTTCGATCTCACACAAGGAGAACCCTACGGACCGTTTGCCGAGATTCTTGGCGGTTAAGAGAATCGCGCGCAGCCCGGCGCTGCTGATGTACTTGAGCAGTTCGAAGTCAACCACCAACGCACGGTCACCCTCCTGGACGATCTCGCAGAGCGCGCGCTCGAATGCTCGGGCGTTGCTTCCATCGACGCGGGCGCAGCTGGTAACGATCACTACGGCGTGCGTTCGCTCGAAGTTTAACTTCATGCTAAGTGTCCCAGTAGTCTCCTTCCTCATGCATTCGACAAACCCATACTGACTTCAGCATCAACGGTGTGCCGTAAGCATACCACCTAAGCAGACGCTTCGGTGGCTGCCGTGAAGCTCTGCGTGGACCGGCAGCGGCGCTGCACCCGCTGCCGTGCCGGGGAGCCGTCGGGCACCTAGGCTCCGTCCGGGCTTTAGGTCTGCAACATAAGAGCGTGTATCAATCGGCGGGGTAGCGCATGCAGGACAGCTACCACCGTAGACCGTGAACAATCGGCGCTAGGCTTCATAGCACACATGCTGTATGCTCGCGGTACGGTCTGGCGTGTTGAGACGCTGAACGACGAGTCTGACAATCACTTGATCGAGCTAGCAGTTGCAGGCCATGCGGCCCGGTCACTACAGGCAACACCAAAGATATCGCAGCGGGTGAACTGATCTTCGATACGATTCGTATCGTCACGCCGAGTGCTTGGCTCAAGGAGGATGACTGAGATGGCAACATTAACGATCCGGGTGCCTGATGCCCATAGGGATCGTCTGGCTGCGATGGCCGCACAGCGTGGCGTGAGCCTCAACAAGCTGATGGAAGAACTCTCCGCAAGGGCGTTGGCAGAGCACGATACCGAGATGCGGTTTCGACCGCGAGCGGCCCGCGGCACTGTCACTCGTGTGCTGGCAGTGCTCGAGAGGCTGGATCGCAGGCATTCACCAGACAAAGCCCCGTGATGTACAGCAATCGATGGGCGTCTGCTCGATAGCCATGCGGGCAAATTTCGGGACTGACACCCGTTGCCGTGGGGAGCTTCAGTCCGGCCCCTCTCGGGCCGCGGTTTCGTCGAAGCCATCCACGTCCGGGATGTCTTGACGAGCCAAGGCGGACTTTCTATATGCCTCGCGACGGTGGAGCACTCGCGTGACTGATATGCCTTCCTCGTCCGTATCTACATCGTCGTAGCGATACCTCACTCGCCAATCACCCACCCTGAGTCTGTACTGAGAAGACGCGAATCCCCTCAAACGCTCTATGTCTCCCTCTCCCGAGACGGCCAGTCTCGCTATCGCGCGCTGGACCCGATCAGAGTCTCGTCTCGAGAGCTTCCTAAGGTCTGGTCGTGCCTGCCTGGTCCAAGCGATGCTCCGGGCCAAGAGCAACTCACTCTAGACGGAATTCTCGCTCGATCTCCTCATGCGGGATCCCCTTGCCGCCGTTTTGCCTGAGCCATTCTTCGGCCTCCGCGACCAACCGTGCGTCTTCCTCGGTTTCCGGCTCGTCGGATTCCGGGGCGTTGCGGCAGGCAGCAGCAAGAGGGCTCGGGTAAGTGGCCAGGAATTTCTTCAAGCCTGCGACTTGCCTGTCAGTCATCCGATCGATCTCTTCGTGAACTTCCTTGCGAATGTCAGACATATCGATTTCTCCCGCGTGCTTCGTCATAGGCCCGCGTCGAGCGGCTTTCCCAATACCGGTATGAGCCGCGCACCCACCAATACGCCCGGATCATAGCAGGAGACCGCCCCGAACTGCGCCTTGACGAGTGCAACGAATTTCTGGCAATCAGTTGCGACCAAGGTCGGTTGTGATCGTCCGTTACCATCCAAGCTGGTCACCCCATCGAACAAGTCCATCGATTAGGACGACGAGGTTGCGGACCGCCTTGATCAACAACGAGGCGGCCTAGGTTCAGTCAACGCACCGGGCGTCAGCGTCGCTCGTAAGCGTGGAACACGTATTGCTGCACCATCCGCTGCGTGTTGAAGAAAGAGCCGTTCAGCGAGATCGCCCCACGCATCACGGCCGCGTAGGCGTTGCGTTGTTCGTAGAACAGAGGGAGCACAACCCGCTCCAGTTTGTCGTAGAGGGCGTGAGCGACGCTCACCCGATCATCGAGCGCGCCTCGGTAGTTCGCCGCCGACCAGCCGGTCACTCCTTCGACATGGCCTTCGAGCCACCAGCCGTCCAGCACGCTCAGGCTAGGCACGCCGTTCAGGGCCGCCTTCATGCCGCTGGTTCCCGACGCTTCGCGGGTCTTCTCCGGGGAGTTCAACCATAAGTCCGACCCGCTAGTAAGGATCCGGCCCAAGTCCATCTCGTAGTTCTGCAAGTAGACGATCTTGACCAGCCCCTCCAAGGCGCGAGCCGCCTCGTGGACATCGTGGATGGTGCCCTTGCCGCCCTCGTCGCGCGGGTGCGCCTTGCCGCCGAACACTAGCTGGAACCGCCCGACATGCCGCGCGATCCAGCGCAGCCGGTCCAGGTTCTGAAATAGCAAGTCGCCGCGCTTGTAGGGTGTCGCCCGCCGAGCGAAGCCAATCGTGAAAGTCTCCTCGTCCAGCACTTCGCCCGTGCGGTCGCGCACGGTCCGGATCAGCGCCAGCTTCGATTTATGGTGCGCTGCGATGATCTCGTCGGAGGGTATGTCGCTGGCGTAGCGCAAGTAGACGCTGTCCCGGCGCCACTCCGGAATGTGGCGGTCGAAGAGGTTGCCCATCGCCGGGGCCGCCCAGGTGACCGGGTGGATTCCGTTGGTCACGCCGTGGACGCGGTAGCTGGGGAACATCTCCTGCGAGACTGCTTGATGGATCTTCGCGACGCCGTTGGCGTAGCGCGAGCATTCAAAGGCGAGCCTTGTCATGTTGAGCACGTCGCCCTCGAGCAGCCGGGCGGCTGCCAGCAGGTCTGTTCTGGGCTTGCCAAGGACCCGTTCCACCAGCGACCGGTGGAAGCGATCGTGCCCGGCCGGGACCGGAGTGTGCGTGGTGAACACGCACCTGTCCCGAATCGTCGCCAAATCCGCCTTCGTGGGGCGCTTGCCGCGCCGGGACTCAATCTGGTCCTCCAGCAGAGACAGGCCCAGCAGGGACGAGTGTCCCTCGTTCATGTGGTAGACCTCGGTGCCGCCGTGGCCTAGAGCGGTCAGGATCCTCTGGCCTGCTATGCCAAGGATCGCCTCTTGGCAGAGTCGGTAGCGGTCATCGCCGCCATAGAGATAGTGCGTCAGAGCGCGATCCGCGTCGCAATTCTCTTCAAGATCGCTGTCCAGCAGGAACACAGGGACGCTGTGGCCAGTAACGCCGGTGACGCTGAATCGCCAGCAGCCGATGACAACGTCGCGGCCCTCGATCTCGATGCAGACCCTGGCGTCCATGCGGTCCAGCACGCCCTCCGGCGTCCACTCGACAGGGTGCTCTGCCTGCTGCCCCGCAATGCTGATCGACTGGCGGAAATAGCCCTTGCGGTACAGCAGCGTCACCCCGATCATCGGGATGCCGAGGTCGGCCGCCGAACGAAGCGTGTCCCCTGCGAGCACGCCCAGGCCACCCGAGTACGTCGGGATGGCCGTGTCCAGCCCGATCTCCATGGAGAAGTAGGCCACGCCCGCCAGGCTGCTGCCCGACCCTGTTCCCGAGTCCGAGTTGGTCGGTGTTGCCGCCATGGTGTCAAGCGCTCGAGGTGCGGGCGGACGCTCGCGGCAGCGTCAGCCTGGATGCCCTGCCAGAAGCTGGAAGGCGCACTCCGTACAGTCGAGCGTAGCGTTTGAGCGTTGCCGTCCAGTTGTACTTCTCGCGGACTTCTTGGTCCGCCGCCTGTTGCATCCACCGCAAGGCGTCTGGACTTGCAGCCAAAGCCAGCGCACGGCGCATGGCACTCACCAAGCCACGCAGATTCTCGCGATCAGTGGTGGCGAAATAGCCCAGGCCAGTCACGCCGTCGATGACCTTGGACAGGCCGCCGACTTGGTTGACGATCGGCAGGTTTCCGTTCAGCTGAGCGATCATGTCGATCAGCCCGCACGGCTCATAGCGTGACGGGACGAGCAGAAAGTCCCCGGCCGCGTAGATCCTGGCCGCGAGACTGTCGCTAAACCCCTTGATCACTGCCACACGGCCGGGAAACTCCTCTGCAAGCCGCAGCAGGCCGGAGAATACGAACGGCTGGTTGCCCTCGCCCAACACGCACAGGCCGGCCTCGGCGTTCGTGCCGAGCACTTCCTGCGCGGCGCGCACCGCGATGTCCACGCCCTTTTGGTCGGTCCAGCGGCCAACGAAGGTGAACAGGCAGCCGCCATCAACCAGACGCCGCAAGCTCCCGTGGCGGTCCGCCGAGCGCACCCCCCAAGCGGGGTTGAGCTCACGCTTGGAGAGCTGCTTCGCAAGGCGCTTGCGGAAGGCAGGCTTCCAGCCGAAGCCGCCAGCGTCTGAGAGCCGCAAGCGCACTTGCTTGCGGATCGCCTCCGGGCCCTTGAGCGCGGCCGAGACGCCATTGGCGATGCCCTCGAGTGGGATCGAATTCTGCGCCAAGAACTCCGAGAAGCTGCGTAGGTCGGAGTCACCGCCCGAGGTGCGCAAGTGTGCCCCTTGGACTTCCCAGGCATAGCCGTCGCTGACCGTCGTGAGGTGGTCGGCGTACAACGCAGCCGCCGCGAACGGATCAAACTCTCCCTCGATCACGCACTGGGAAACAGCCGCCTGGGACAGGCCGCTGGCTGCCGCCACGAACCGCAGATCGGCGCAGCGCTGCCGATAGGAAACGCCGCAATTGTGAGCCGTAACCACGAAGCGGCTGTCCGCGCACGGCGAGGGTGGCTCGGCGAGCTTGGCCATCATCGGCAACATGGCGGTGTGGGCATCGTGGCAATGGACGATGACAGGGCGGCCCTGCTTCTCGATCCAAGCCAAGGCGGCCTTCTGCAGCAGCACGTTCATGGCGAAATAGTCGAAGTGTCCGCTGCCCTCTTCGAGGGGGAACGCCTTGGGCGGAGGCTCCGCGCCGCAAACCATGCGGTCCCGGCTCGAGGCCTCCAAGATCGCCTTCACTTCGCCGGCCGTGTAGGTGTACGGCCGCTGCTTGCCTACGAAGCGGTCAGCGACCACTTGCGCCACTTGCAGGTGTACCGGCCCGGAAAACTGGATCGTCTCGATCGCCGCCGGCTCGGTGCGGTGCGGATCGTCCGCGTACGCCATCGGGATGTCGAACGCTGCGGGATCCAGATAGCGCACCTCGCGATGTTCCCAAGGCAACATCGCGGAAATTCGCTCGGCCAACGCCCTTTGGCGCTCGTGGCTATAGCGGCCGTAGTGCGGCAGGAAGATGGTGGAATGGAGCCCCTGCTTGACACACTCGAGTGCCAGCTGTAGCACTACGTCGCCGACGCCGCCGGCAGCGACAATTTCGGCGCACTCCCGCGCGACGTGGACGACGTGCGGTCCCTTGGTGCGCAAGGATGTCCTGATGTTCCGCATGACTTTAGCCTCTGTGATCGATCCGAGGGCCGCAGAGGGCAGCTGGTCTCACCCGGCCGACAGTGCAACCGCTACGCAACGCCACGATTCCCCCAATGATTCAGACCGCGGCTTGCGTGCGTGAACTCGAAGTTAGAGAGACCACCACCCTCCCGAGCCAACGCGAACGGAGCGGCCTCTTCGACTATATTATCGGTATCGGCGGCGCCCGTCAAACCTGCTGCGCGGGAACGCTCTCGGTCGCGCGCAGGGGTGGTCTGGATGGCCCGAGGTCGGGGATTCCGGGCGCGGCTCGCATGGCTGGATCGCCCTGTCCCAGCGCTGCTAGCAAGAACATGGGCAGAGCCGAATCTCGCGGGACGCCGCACCCTCTCGGAGCGAGCCTGTTCCCCGATGGCGCGAATTTCGCCCTGTTCTCGGAACACTCCGAAGCAGTCGAGTTGTGCCTCTTCGATTCGCCCCGCCAGCGGCGCCCGACGGAGGTGCTGCCGCTGGCGTCGCGTACGGGCCGGGTCTTCCACGCGCGTTTCGCCGGGATCAGGGCGGGCCAGATCTACGGCTATCGCGTGCACGGACCGTGGGACCCCGGCGCCGGCCATCGATTCGACCCGTGCAAGGTCCTGTTGGATCCGTGTGCCCGCGCCATCGCCCGCCCTCCGAAGTGGGGGCCGGAGGTCTATTCCTACAGGTCTGACGCCTACCCCAATCCAGCTGCGCTGGATCAAGCCGGGAGCAACCTCGACAGCGGCGACTGCTCCCCGCTGGGCATCGTGGTCGACACGGCCCCTCCTCTCAGCGCGGCAATCCGCCTTGGCACGAGCTGGCGCGACACTCTGATCTACGAGTTGCATGTCCGGGGCTTTACGAGACTCCACCCGGACGTGGATCCCGGGTTGCGAGGCACTTATGCGGGCTTGGCATCCGAGCCAGTCTTGGAACATCTGCGCAGCCTGGGCGTGTCGGCCGTCGAACTGCTGCCCGTGCAGCACTTTGTAGACGACCACCGGCTGGCCAGACTCGGGCTGACCAACTACTGGGGCTACCAGCCGCTAGGCTATTTCGCGCCCGAACCGCGCTACGCCGCGGCCACTGGCGCGGCCGTCTCTCAGGAATTCCGCGACATGGTGGGGCGCTTCCATCAAGCGGGCATCGAGGTCATCCTCGACGTGGTCTACAACCATACGGCCGAGCAAGGCCACGATGGCCCCACCCTGTCGTTTCGCGGCATCGACAACGCCAGCTACTACCGCTTGGAGCCTCGCGACAGGCGCCGCTACGTGGACTATACCGGCTGTGGCAACACGCTCAACACCCAGCATCCGGCCGTCGTGCGCCTCGTCATGGACAGCCTGCGGTACTGGGTCGAAGCAATGGGCGTGGACGGCTTTCGGTTCGACCTTGCCACCGTCATCGGGCGCACCGAGCGCGGCTTCGACCGCCGGGCGCCCCTACTCGCCGCGATCAGCCAAGATCCGGTCCTCCGCTCCGTCAAGCTCATCGCCGAGCCGTGGGACGTCAACTCCCACGACAGCATGCAACTCGGCAACTACCCTTCCGATTGGGCCGAGTGGAACTTGCGCTTCCGCGACGAGACCCGGCGATTCTGGCGCGGTGATGCCCACATGGTGCCGCCGTTCGCCACCCGCGTGGCGGGCAGCAGCGATGTCTTCGGGCTCCGTAGGCGTTCGCCCCAATCGAGCGTCAATTTCGTAGCGTCCCACGATGGCTTCACGTTGGCCGACCTCGTCACCTACACGCACAAGCACAACTCCGCCAACGGGGAGAGCAACCGTGACGGGGAGCAGAACAGCCACAGTTGGAACTGCGGCGCAGAGGGCCCGACTCAAGCCAGGCAAGTACTGGCCGTGCGTGAGCGGCAGCAGCGCAACCTGCTCGCAACTCTGCTTCTTTCACAGGGTGTGCCGATGCTCGCGGCCGGCGACGAGTTCGGGCGGACCCAGCGGGGAAACAACAACGCCTACTGCCAGGACAATCAGATCAGCTGGGTCGATTGGGCCCAGGCGGAGGGCAGTTCGCTTCTGGAATTCGCGCGGCGTCTGGTCCAGATCCGTCGGAACGAACCAGCCCTGCGGCGCGAGCGCTTCTTCGAAGGGCTCGTGGATCCTGAAACCGGGCTCAAAGATGTCGCTTGGCTTCATCCGAGCGGTGAAGAGATCGCTGCCGGGGACTGGAACCACGACAACCTGCAGTGCTTCGGCGCTCTCGTTGCCGCCGGTGGCGGCGCTGCGTTGCTGCTGCTGTTCAACGGATCGGAGCGCCGCTGCATATTCTGCCTGCCGGAGATATCTGGCTGGAGGGTCGAGCTTGATACAGCGCAGGAAAGTTGTGCCCCAACTGAGTTGGATGGCCGCGAATACCAGTTGACCGATCGCAGCTTCGCGCTGCTGAGGACGGAAGGGGGGTAGTCCCTTGGTTCCCCGTTGACGAGTTTATGGGCAGCGTGGACCCGCCAGCTCGAACGGGATCTCGCCCTCGGGCGGCTGGCAGGTATCGCGGACATGGAACAAGGCGTACAGCAAGTCTGCCTCTACAGAATCGTACCCGTCGTGGCACCACGCCACGTTGCAGAGGGGGCGTGTGTGGGGGCAGGTGCGCGACAGTTCGCACCGCTCGTCGGACAGGTCGACAACCGCCTCACGTCCGCGCTCCTCGTTGCGGTGCCGGCCCCGCACAGCCTAGATGTCCTCCGGCCTGAACACGATTCTGCGTTCCTTGGCCAACCCAACCTCGCGCACTCCGAGTCCGCCCTCACGTCATACTCGGTGTGTGAAGGTGAAGGCACGAGCGACACGAGCGCGGGCTTCAAGATTGGGGATGTGGTGGAACTGAAGTCTTGCTAGGGCACACCCCCGGGAACCGGATCGCTAGACGCCCGGTTTGGCGGAGGCCGGTGACTTCGTTCGCGGAGAGATCGTCTAAGAGTTCGGCCGCGCATCCAGTTCCGCGCGACGAAACCTGAATGGCACGCTGCGTGATACGATAAACGCGAACGTATTGCCAGATCGCAATGCTCAAATACGAAGGAGGAACACAAATGCTACCGCAAACGAAGAACGGCTACTCGCAATCGCTGAATCGTCGGATCTTCCCCCAAGACGGTGATACTGGCTGGTAATACTCGACTTGCTTGAAGCGTTGTTAACTCCGCTCACCATTGCGGGGACCGCGATTTTCGCTTGGCTTTACCACCGAGACATTTCTGCAAAGCGAGCCACCCTCGAATTCGCAGCTAGCACTGAGCTCGGGAACCTCGCGTGGCTTCAGGGCCGAAAGCTGTTTGGAGAGCTGACGGGAAAGTGGACCCACAGCCTCGACAAGAACCTCGATCGAAACACGGACATCGACTCCTCAGTCTTGATCCTTTACCTGAATCACTGCGAGTTGGTCGCCGTCGCGATTCAGGAAAAGGCCATGCACGAGGAAATGTACAAGCTGTGCGGCCGCACGGCATACGTGCAAACTTGGGTGCTAGCCCGCGACTACATCAAGGAGCGTCGTAACGCGCCCGGCCGGAAGACCCTCTACGAGAATTTCCAACGATTAGCCGAGCGGTGGGAGAATGAGCCCGGGTAAGTGCAAGCACAGTGATTCCTGCCATGCTGCCAAGGAAGTGGTCCAGATGGATGGAATATCTGATCGGCATCCTTGCCGTCGTTTGCACGAAAGAATTCTGGACTCCGTGGACGGCGGACTAGCCCGTGTTCAAGCCAATTGTGATCGTGGCTGCGGACTGGCTCGTAGTCGGAGCCTTTGCGTTGTTCTACTCGCGGCTTGAGGACTATCCGTAGGGCTATTCCAGATAGGGGCTACAACTCCCTATGATTTCCGGAGTTCCCTACACCGCTACGGTCCTCAGTACCGTCGGTTTGACGCTGGACATCATTGGCGTCGTCATGCTGTTTCGATGCGGCTTGCCCGCGAACGTCAGCCGAAAGGGTGACTCTCATGTCTTGCTCGAAGCTACCGATCAGCGCGAGGTCGGCAAGGCTCGAAAGCATGATCGACTGGCACGGGTGGGCCTCGCGCTCATCGTGATCGGATTCACCATTCGAATCCTTGGCAACTGGATATGAGCCGGTCGGTCGCCGTGACAGACAGAATCCCACCCGTAAGTTCGTCAAACGGACATTAAGGGACTCCCGAACGTGGTTGATCCATCGCTCCTGAGACTCGCGCGCCTTTACGGGGTCCAAGCTTTCCATCGGGACGGATTTCGCCAGGATCGATGCCCCGAGCAGGAGGCGCTGTTCGCCGTGCTGCGGAATCTCGGGGCCGACGTTGTCAAGTCCGACGATGTGCCGCGCGCGATCCGGCGCGCAGAGATCGAGCGCTGGGAGCGCATCAGCGATCCGGTAAGCGTTTCGTGGTTGGGGCAGGGAAGCCCTGCCGAGCGGGACCGCGTGTCTATCCGGCTCCGCTTGCCGATCTCTTTGCAGGCCGAGCGGCTTGATGTCTCGATCGAGAACGAATCCGGCACCCAGCGCCAGGTGTCGGCGGAACTGCGGCGCTTGTCCTGCAGGCGACAGGCAACTGTCCATGGCCGCTCCTACGCGGTAGCCGAACTGCCGATCAGCGGCTTGTCTCTTGAGGCTGGCTACTACCGGTATCGGGTCAGCGTGGCCGGGCGCGAGGCCGCTGGCCTGCTCGTCCGCGCGCCGCGAGCTTGCTTCGGCCTGAAACGGGGCTGGGGAGCGTTCGCACCTCTGTATGCGCTGCATTCGCGGATTTCCCCCGGCGTCGGCACGTTCGCGGACCTGTCCAGATTGAGTGCATGGGTGGGGAGCTTGGGAGGCCGCTTCGTCAGCACGCTGCCGCTGCTCGCCTCGTTTCTGGACGAACCGTTCGAGCCCAGCCCGTACATGCCCGTCAGCCGTTGCTTCTGGAACGAACTCTTCGTGGACCTGCCGTCCGTGCCAGAGTGGTCGCCCGAGTTCGGAGGAGTGGGCGATGCGCCTGCAGGTCGGCATATCGACCATCGGATCCTGATGCGCAGCAAGCGGGCGGCTCTAGAGAAGGTGCTGGCAAGGTTGAACGGGCAGCGGCGGGAATCGTTCGCCCGATTCCTGGAACGGCATGCGGAGCTGCGCGCCTACGCTGCCTTTCGGGCCGGATTCGAGCGCGGACTTCGCGAGCCGCCGGAGTTCACGCTGCGGGATCCGGCCTGCGCCTATCATGCGTTCGCCCAGTGGCTCGCTGAAGAGCAACTCAACGCATTGGCCGAGCGGGCCGCGGCAGACGGCCACCAGCTGTGCCTCGACCTGCCCTTGGGCGCGCATCCTCGCGGCTTTGACAGCCACCGCCACGCCGGCATCTTCCCCCAAGGCATCGCCGCAGGGGCTCCCCCCGACCGCTTCTTCAGCAAGGGGCAGAATTGGGGCTTCGCGCCAATCAATCCTCGCTTGGCGAGGGAACACGGGCACGCGTACTTCATCGCCTGCATCCGCCATCACATGCGGCTTGCGGGAGTGCTCCGAGTGGACCACTTGATGGGGCTGCACCGCTTGTACTGGATTCCGGAAGGCTTCGGCGGGGATCAAGGGGTCTATGTCCGGTATCCCGCCGAGGAGCTATACGCCATCCTGTGCTTGGAATCGCAGCGCTCCAACACGGCCGTCGTGGGAGAGGACCTTGGCACCGTACCCGGGTACGTAAGGCAGCGCATGGCCGACCACGGCCTAAGGCGCATGTACGTTGCGCAGTTCGAGTACCGCGGACAGGGTGACCCGCCCTACGATGCGCCGCCACGCCAGAGCGTGGCCTCGGTGAATACCCACGACACAGCGATGTTCGCATCGTTCTGGACCGGCCGCGACATAGACGACCAAGCTGCCCTGGGCCTGTTGGACGAGGACCACGCCGACGATGCCCGCATGCGACGAAAACGACTCAAGCAGGCCCTCCTCGGCCACTTGCGCAAGCGGCGCATGATCCAGGGAAGGCAGCCGTCCGCAAATTCCGTGCTGCGGGCTTGCCTGACCATGCTCGGCGCGTCCGAAGCAGAGTGTGTCATCGTGACGTTAGAGGACCTCTGGGGCGAGACCGATCCGCAGAATACGCCGGGGACGGATCAGGAGCGTCCCAACTGGACGCGCAGGGCGCTGCTCTCGCTTGAGCAGATCCAAGCGGATCGGAGGGTGGTGTCCGCACTGGCTGGTATCGCGCGGGCCCGGCGTGCCGCTGAGCAGGACTAGCGATGGACCGAATGGCGCAGCCGAGATTCCTCACCGAGTGGGACCTCGGCCTGCTCGCGGCCGGCACCCACTACCGCAGCTTCGAGAGCCTGGGTGCGCATCCCGCGTACACCGGCGAGTCCGCCGGGACTCGCTTCGCAGTCTGGGCGCCTAACGCTGACGCCGTTTCCGTGATCGGCGATTTCAACGATTGGGACCGAAGCCGCCACCCGCTCGTCAACCGCGGCGTGTCCGGCGTGTGGGAGGGATTCGTTCGGGGAGTCGGCGACGGGGCGCTCTATAAGTACAGCATCGTGTCCGAGCGTCACGCTCATGAGGCTGAGAAGGCAGACCCGCACGCGTTCGCCTGCGAAGCGGCACCGCGCACAGCCTCCAAGATTTGCGACCTAGGCGCCTACGAATGGTCGGATGCGAAGTGGATGGCTGAGCGGGCTGCCCGCAACCGGCACGACGCTCCGCTGGCCATCTATGAGGTGCATCTGGGTTCGTGGATGCGCGTTCCTCACGAAGATGACCGCTGGTTGACGTACGCCGAGTTGGCGACGAAGCTAGCCGACTATGTCGAGGAGATGGGCTTCACCCATGTGGAGCTGCTGCCGGTGACGGAGCATCCCTTCGGTGGCTCCTGGGGTTATCAGACTACTGGCTATTTCGCCCCGACCAGCCGGTTCGGGGGTCCCCGCGACTTCATGGCCCTGATCGACACGCTCCACCAGCGCGGAATCGGAGTGGTCATCGACTGGGCTCCGGCCCACTTCCCCGACGACCCGCACGGCTTGGCACGGTTCGACGGGACCCACTTGTACGAGCACATGGACCCCAGGATCGGTCGCCATCCGCACTGGGACACGTTGGTCTTCAACTACGGTCGGGCGGAAGTTGCGAATTTCTTAGTGGCGAGCGCCATTTTCTGGTGTGAGAAGTATCACGTGGACGGCATTCGCGTGGACGCGGTCGCATCGATGCTATACCGCGACTATGGCAGGCAGGACGGGGAATGGATACCGAACCACTGCGGGGGCAATGAAAACTTCGAGGCGATCCGCTTCCTTCAGACATTCAACGAGCAGGTCTACGGGCACTTTCCCGATGTCATGACGATGGCCGAGGAGTCGACAGCGTGGCCCCAGGTCACGCGTCCTACGTCGCATGGCGGCCTTGGGTTCGGCTTCAAGTGGAACATGGGCTGGATGCACGACACGCTCGCCTACATGAAGTTAGATCCCATCTATCGGAAGCACCATCACAATCGCCTTACCTTCAGCATGCTCTACGCGTTTCGCGAGAACTTCCTGCTCCCCTTCTCGCACGACGAGGTGGTGCACGGCAAGGCGTCCCTGTTGGAGAAGATGCCCGGCGGGGAGGGGCAGAAGTTCGCCAATCTGAGGCTGCTGTATACGTACCTGTACACGCACCCGGGCAAGAAGCTGATGTTCATGGGTGGAGAGTTCGCGCAGCGGGCCGAGTGGAATCATGATCGGAGCCTGGACTGGCACCTGCTGGAGCACGGCTCGCACCGCGGCGTGCAGCGGCTCGTTGCCGACCTGAACCGGCTCTATCGAGAAAAGGCAGCCCTGCACCAGACAGATCTAGAGGATCGGGGTTTCTCGTGGGTGGACTGCCAGGACTGGGAGGCCAGCGTCGTCAGCTTTCTGAGGCTCGGAACGGTCGCTGCGGAATCACTCTTGGTGGTCTGCAACTTCACGCCGGTCGTGCGCGAAAGCTACCGCCTCGGCGTGCCGCGACTTGGGTCGTGGAAGGAGTTGCTGAACAGCGACTCGGAGCACTACGGCGGGTCGAACGTAGGCAATCAAGGACTGGTGGAAGGCGAGCAGGTGCCGTTTCACGGTCACGCATACTCAGTCCGACTCACTTTGCCGCCCCTTGCCGCTGTCGTCTTCGAGCCAGCCGACGACTCGCCGGAGGCCAAGGCCGACCAGCTTGACTCTCGAGCGGGATAGAGCTGGATCGAGAGTCATTGCGTCCGGCTGTAACTGTATGTGGTGGATGGCCCCACCTCGCAGAATAGGCTAAGTGCGACTCACCTTCGTACAATCCGGCATGGTGCAGTACAAGGTCATGCAGAACGAAGGAGCGTAGTAATGGCTGCCAATCAACTCGTCCAAGCCCGCATCGATGGGGCCGTGAAAGAAGAAGCGGCGGCGGTGCTGGCCGCCATGGGCCTGACCGTGTCCGACGCTGTGCGATTGTTACTCACGAAAGTGGCGCAAGAGAAGGCTCTTCCTTTCGCGCCATTGATTCCCAATGCTGTCACGATCGAGGCGATGAAGGAAGCTCGCAGAGGCAACCTGAAGCGATTCGGCACCGTGCAAGAACTGCTCGACGATCTGGATGCGGGCGATTGAGCGCACCAAACAATTCAAACGCGACTACAAGCGCGAGTCTCGGGGGCGTCATCGAGCATCTCTTGATGACGACTTGGTGCCAGTCGTTAAGGCGTTGGCCCAAGATGCACCACTTGAGAACAGACGTCGAGACGATGCGCTAAACGCTGTGGGGGCCGATCATCGCGAATGTCATCTGTGGCCGGACTCGCTGCTGAAGTCCCGAAAACTGGATGTCGGCGCTTCGAACGGTCCGTGTACGGACTCGGTGCCTTGATAACGTCACCAGGCTCAAAGTTCTCCATAGGCTCTGGCGTCCGCTTCCGAGTGCCATTCCTCGAAGGAGCGGACCGGGTCATCTGCTGTGGTGCCGGACCGGGCCTTAGTCAGTGTCACTTGGCCGTCAATGATTTCGCATAGCACCTCGTCCCCAGGCTGCAACCCAAGCGCTAAGCGGATTGACCGCGGGATAGTAGTCTGAGCCTTGGAAGTTACCTTGCTGATGATCAAGACCGTACCTCTGTCCGATCTGGCGTGCTTCCCATCGTAAGGAATTTCTTTGCTCTTGGACTGCGCTCCTCGATCTCGCCGTCTGCGGGAAATCTAGGTCGTTGCGAGGGGTGGTGGCTGAGGCAGGCCGTTCGACGGATGCGACAGCCGTAGACTGAGGTGTTAACCATGGTTTACACTCGGAGTCGGTGGTCGACGTGCTGGAAAGCGCTACGTTCCGGCGCTGGATCCGAGGCTTGAGGGATCGCGCCGCAGTAGCGCGGATCAACGCGCGTTTGCGCAACATTTCCCTTGGCAACGCGGGTGATGCTAGGGCGGTGGGAAACGGTCTGTTCGAGATGCGCGTGCACCACGGGCCCGGCTACCGTCTCTACTGCCTGCGCGACGGAGACGCCGTTGTTGTGTTGTGCGGCGGCGACAAAGAAAGCCAGCAACGGGACATCGAACGCGCCGGACAGCTGGCTAAGGAATGGAGGGAGACATGACCGAGCGATTCAGCAATTGGGACGCCGCCGAACATCTTCGGACGCTTGAAGACGCACGGCTCTACATGCAGGCATGCGCCGACGAGGATCCCGGTGACGGCAGCCTGATCCGAGCCGCTCTGAACGACGTGGCGCGTTCGGGGAACATGGCTGGTCTCGCGCGCGAGGCGGGCATGAGCCGTGAGGGCCTCTACAAGGCTTTGTCGGCGGGCGGAAATCCGACCTTTGCGACCGTCGTGCGGATCGTGCGCGCGCTGGGCCTTCGGCTCCACATCGCGTGACAAAATTCGGGGTGACGCGCTACAAGCGTCGATACCCACCCGAATTGGAGCTACAGCCCTAGCTTCCGCTGATTCCAGCCTCCTTGGTTTCCGACGAGTGCCCTGGAGCTGTCCACTCACACGGGCGCACTCCCTGGTTGGTTCTCGGTCTTCCCCGTCTCCGAGCGGTTGCTGGCCGTGTTGTGCGGCTCATCCTGTGCCTCAGATCTCTTGTTCGAGAGCTGATTCAGGATCTCTTGAGGGTCAATGTTGCCCTTCAATTCGAGAACAAGGTCCGGATCAACCGGCTCGTCGAATCGTACGGCAGACACACTCTTCAGACCCAGCATCCACGCCTTCGCAACTCGGTGCATGCCATCAAGAACTTCATTGTCAAGACTCAATATGATCGGAAACGTTGGGTCAGAATCCCGAATCTTCTTGGCATGCCTCGCTACCGAACGGCATGTAGGCCTGTCAGCTCCATAGCCATACCATGGCTCGTCGCTGTCGAATTCGGGCAGGTCATCAATCGATACTTCAACGACCTCAAGTCCTCGGGATAGTCGCCATAGCCGTTCAACGTCCCAAACGTGCAGGATCTTGCCGTCAACGACGCGGCCTGCGATTCGCGAGGTTAGCTGCCCAGTCATCTCACCATCCCCTCGAAAAGGAACCGGTACGCCCACCTAGTCTAGCCATCCTTTGCACCAACTGATGTTCGGCACGCACCGGTGTCATTCCGGCGCTGACGATTCGGGGAGCCCACGAAACCCGCGCCAGGTCTCTCCCCAGGTGTGCGCAATTCTGCCTGCCACAGAACGAGCAATCTTCAGTGGCCATTGACACGAATCGAAGCTAGGCATCCCGAAGTCGCATTGGGTCTGCAGAATCTACTTCTAAGACGTCGACTGGGCGCAGCTCCAACTAGGTGATCCGACCGGCCAAGCTCTCCCCCGATTGGCCCAGGAGAACAGCAGACGCGGAGCCGGACATCAGAAAACGCCCAGTTCCCGATCCTCGTCGCCTTCCTTCGTCGATGATGCCGCGCAGAGTTCCGAATAGTCCGGGGATTCGCTGCAAGTCGTCGAGGACGACTAACCTCTTCTCATGAGCAGAGAGATATCTCAAAGGGTCCGCAAGCTTCCGCATGTGATTGGGATTCTCCGAGTCCAAACACACGCTTTCCCTGCTGTCGGCGATGCCGCGGGCCAAGGTCGTCTTGCCAACTTGGCGGGGACCGAGCAGGGCGACCGCCGGCAACAGTTTGAGTCGGTAGTTGATATCGTGGCGATGCGGCGAGGAATCATCCCCGTAATCATGGTATTGAATGCCGGATTTGCGGGGTTTCTGCCTCTTGTCAGTTGCGTGACACCACCTCAGATGGTGCCTAGGTGCGGGGCGCAGGGCGCCTCCTTGTTCACGCGCAGGTACCCGGTCAGGAACCAGTCTAGGTGCGGACGAGACGGCCGATCCGGCTACTTGCGATAGGCGGGGTCGAGGCCGCTGAACATGGGGTAGTGCTTGACATTGAGGGTCTTCAATGCGGATTCGGACAAATCGGCGGTCGCCGCGATCACAGCGTCCGCCAGGCCAACCCCATGGGATCGTCCGTAGGCTTGGCGATACAGCCCGCCGACCCTCGCGATATCCGCGCTGACCGGGACGACGGGGAACAGTGCAAGGAAATTCTCTAGGTCTTGGCGTTCCGCATCTTCGGCGGGACCTCGGACACCTGCGTATAGCTCCGCAACCGACATGGCGGACACCGTGATGCGATCGGCGTGCTCAATCACGAAACGGACCGCGATTGGATGCCCTCGCAGGTAGTCGATTAGGATGTCGGTATCGACTAGAAACAGGCGTTGCATGTTCAGCGCCTGTTCCAAGTGCCCCGCAGGGCATCCAGGGACGGCAGGTCCGTTCGATCCTTCCAGATTCCGGCGGCGTTGTGTAGCACCACCGCGCGTCGGTCGCGGCCATGTTGTTCGATAAATCGATCAATGGCTTCGCGGATCAGTTCGCTTTGCCGCCTGCCTCCATTGCGGGCGAGAGCGGCAAGCTGGTCTCGCTGCCGACTGGTTAGGTATATCTGTGTCCGAATCATGTCAACGACCTGCGATGTATACATTAGGATTATACACCACTTGACGAATTCACCGCTGTGGCCCAAGTTATGTTTTCCTCACACTTGTAGAATCGAAGCGATCGCGGATGATGCAATGAGAACGAATTGGCTTACTCCAATAACGTGGCTTTGCGCAATCCTTCTGCTCCCTGCATGTTCGATGCAAGCAGGGGGCCCCTGACCCGACTTTGCCTTCCAAGCAGTCGCCCTACACCCGACGGATCTAGCCTACGCCCCCACCAAGCAGTAGATCCGTCCTTCCATCATCAGGACCGAGGGGCGTATCGAGGATCCGTTGGGCAAATTCTACCTGTACTACGCTCCCCACAAGTACGGGCGATCAGCATGGTGTGCGCCGACAGTCTGGACGGTCCGTGGACGGAGTTCAAGGCCAATCCTGTCATCACGGGCCAGAGTGCTCCCGCTATCCGCTAGATCGAAGAGCAGGGCGAACTCCACATGAAGGGCACACAAGAAACGCTCGAACCGCGCTGTGGACCAGTCGAGACGGGGTTCACTTCAAGCATCGGGGCGCGAGCATCACTTCGGCGAACATCGGCCCGCGCAACGCCACTCACACCCGAGTCAATGCCGGGAAGCACAGCTGCCCGCACCAACAACCGGACTACGAGTCTCTGATCAGGACCCCATTCCTGCCAGCGGCCTTCCTGCCGCCCACTTCTCCGATCCCCTCGCCGGCATCAGCCGGCTTCGCTCACCGACCCGGCTGCTCGCCGACCAGAGTGAGCGATTGGATCCGGCCCAGCAGGTCACCCCTGCTCTTGGAGAGCGATTCCAGTTCTACTCCTGGCGAAAGGCTAGTGATCACCGATCTGCCAATGACGTGGCGGCCAGGGTTCGACCCGCCAGCGGATTCCGTTCGCAGGCCCCAGATTGTGTGAAACGCGACGGGGATGCCTTGGTAGGTTCCGAGATAGAGCATCACATGCCCGGGAATGTTCAGCAGAGTCCGGAACGGAGCGGCTTGCGCTACGACGCGATCCTCCTTCTCAGAGGCCGACAGCCCCTCTTCGAGATCCACCTTCTTGCCTGCTCCCGCCTGCTGTCCCGAATTGCGCGGTAAGGGCAAGCCGAATGGAAGCAGCAAGTCCAGAACTGTGGAGGAACAGTCTCGATAGCCGCCCAGCCCACCCCATCCGTACGGCTGTCCGATGATCTGGTTGACGAGGCCCGCGAGGTTCTCGCCCGTAAACGCCATCGGTACCTCCGCAATGACATCACTCGGCGCCTGGGCCCGCGTGAGCACTGCTTGCCTGTCTTCGTCGGCCAGTGCCGCGAGCACGCTCGTCTCGGGACCGGCTGCAGGCTCGAACGGCAGCAGCATCCCTACGCGACCCTCGAACAAAAAGCCTCCTTGGTCGCTCTCGAGCGGAGTCCGGTCGCTGAGAATCGCGCCCAAGGTTTCCGCGCGGTAAGCCGCAACGAAGTCATCACTCACAAACGCGATGTCTCGCACGTCGATCCAGCCGCACGTGTACGGTGAGTCCGCCGCGACATAGCGTCCGTCCCGCGAGGTGTGCGACACGAACAACGGGGTACCAGCCCAGACCGCCGAGTTCTGGTTGTAGTCGAACGGGTAGCCCTCGCCCGCCAAGCGGAAGTCGTGGAAGACCGGATCAGCTGATGGCAGCGCACGAAGCGACGCGTTGCGGACTGTGATCGCTCGATCGGCTCGGCTCGGGTACTGCTCCAGCAGCGCGTTCGAGATTGTGGCTTCCAGCTTCGCTGCGGAGACTTCCAGCAGATTCGGGCCGAATGTCGGCCGACGCCGGAATGACGCTTCGGCCCAGGCGAACTCCTCCGGCGTGCAGGCCGCAGGCTCCGACTGGTCCCACGGACCGAACCAGTATGCCTCCAAGCCGGCGGATCGATCCTCGTCAGCCTCGGGTAACGGGATGGCCCCGGTTCGAATGATCTCCGAGGCATCCTGAGGGATCGTCTCCAGATCCTGAATGGTGCCCGTCGACACCTTCGGATTCTCGTCGTGCGAGCAGCCTGCGACTACAAGAAAGGTAGGCAAGACAGCCGTGCATAGCCAGAGCCGATTGTGCATTCTCTAGCGATTGTAGAAAACGGATCGGAATTGACTCTCAATGACAACGAAAATTGCGCACTCCACCACGTGGGGGGAGTCGCCGCGGGTTTCGCGGACTCCTCCTCTGCGTTGCGATGGGGCTTGAGGCGGCCCGCAAGATCGCGGCCGTGTCTTTCCACAGAACTGAGAAGGCCGCCAACGCAGGAGGTATAGATCGACGACAGCAACTCCTGCTCGTCTCGACGGCCCAGCGAGGACGCTTGACGGATCCGCCTGCTTCTGGTTTTCGTTGCCGCAAGCTGTTGCCAAAATGCACACATTGTACGATAATCGACTTGTGATCCTCAGTTTCGGCTGGAGCACGGAAAAGAATCAACAACTCATCGAGCAGCGAGGTATCTCATTCGAGAGTGTTGTCTCCGCGATAGAGCAGGGTGATTTGGTGGACGTTCTAGAGCACCCGAATCAGGAGCGATACCCGGGTCAGATGATCTATGTTGTGGAAGCCGACGAGTACTTGTACCTCGTGCCCTTCGTCACAGAGGCTGACGGCACTCGTTTCCTAAAGACGATCATCCCGAGTCGGAAGGCGACGAGAACGTACCGGAGGAGGCCGCAATCGTGAACAAAGACATGAGCGCAGAAGAGATTGACATTCTGGACAGATTCGAGCGGGGTAATCTGCGCTCTGCTCCCGACGTCGATCGAGAAGTTGAGTTGGCCCTTGCGGCGGCTCGCAACACGTTCAACAAGACCAAGCGTGTGAATCTGCGGGTCACCGAGCGTGACTTCCGCCTCGCCAAAGCTCGGGCCAGAGAGGAAGGGATTGCCTATCAGACACTTCTTTCCAGTGTTATCCACAAGTACCTTTCGGGGAGGCTGACCGAAAAGAGGTAGCTCGACATCACTGCCTGAGTGTGAAAGCGAAACGAGCCTAGCCGCTAAGTCCTTCCGTCCCGGCTCCGGCCGCGAGCCGAGTGTCGAGACACCGCCTCGATACCTACAGTTCACGCTGATAGTTGCAGGTCTAGGTGCGTTGCCAGTTGAGGAGGCACGCGTAGGGTTTGTCGCACAGGCAGATCCACCAAGATTTTGGAACTTCGTTACCGGTTCGAGCTATACTTCAATCACTCCCCTTGCGGTTTCGAGCGCAGGGCGCAGGGCCTCTCCGGAGGCCCTTGCTTTTTTGGGCTACATTGATGCGCACGTTCCTTATGCAGACAACGGATAGACCGAATAGTAGCGAGTTTGACGATAGAGAAACCGTTTTAGTATCAGGCAGTTAAGGAACTAGATTGGCTCCTCAGGTAGGACTCGAACCTACAACCCTCCGGTTAACAGCCGGATGCTCTACCATTGAGCTACTGAGGAGCAATCTGACTGTTCGCATCATCGCAAACGCGAACGATCCTGTCAAATCCTTCTGGCGTTTTGCGGCGAGGTCGAAGCGGTTCCCTGGGCGCGTCGTGCTAGGCTCGCCTCCCTCCCCACGTGTCCGCTAGCGGCCGACTTTCTCACCGCAGCGGTTGCCATTAAAGCGCCATCGAGCGCCACAAGCGTGCACTGTCAGGCCATCCCCGAGCCAGTGCCCACCCTTAAGCCGCGTCAATGTCGGGGTACGCCGGTGACGTCAGGCGCTAACGGCGGCTCGACGACCCGACAATGCTTCCTACGCGCCGCCACTCAGTGCGCAGCCAGTTGGCAGTCGCAAGCAACGGAAGGCCTGCCAAATCCAGAACTTTGCGCAAGCCAGCGCTGGGCCTCAGCCGGTCGCTACCTGGAGGGCGGTGTAGGACCGAGCGGGAAGCTTGATGTTCATTTTCGCCGCCGCGGACGGCACATCGAACCGCTGACCGGCCACGTTGTTCGGATCGTCAAACGTGTTCGTGGCCTTGAGGTCCGACCCGCTGATCATCTCGGCTTGGACCACCTTCGTTGGAGTGATGTCTTCGAAACGGAGCTCGACCTCGCGCTCCTTTTCGAGATCCCTGTTGAGCAAGAGAATCCCGCAATTTCCCGATTCCGGATCGAAGGTGGCCGACACGTCGAGATACGGAGTCTCTTCTGGTCGGCTCGTAGGCGCGTTCACATAGTCGGCATTGTATTGGCGCTCGACCGAGTAGGTTTCCGAACGCACTAAGAGGTCCAGTACGTCACCCTTGGCGTACTGGATGCCCCATGCGTACGGATAGTAGATTGTCTGGCGTAACACGCCGTCCTTGTTCGTGACCAGCGCAGCGATGACGTTGATGATCTGGGCGAGGCAGCCGATGCGTACGCGGTCCGCGTTTCGCAGGAGCGTGTTGACCATGCCTCCCACTAGGAGCGCGTCTTCGAGGTTGTAGACCTCCTCTAGCAGCGGAGGCGCGAACTTCCCCTGGCCGTTCGTGTGCTCACCTGAACGCGCACGGTACCAGACGTTCCATTCGTCGAACGAGAGCCAGAGCTGTTTCGGTGACTTGAGAAGCCCCCGAACGTAGTCGCAGACAGCGATCGTCTCCTTGATCTGGTAGTCCATGTCCAGATTCAAGGCAAGAAAGCGCGCCGAGTCCTCGCCCGTCTCGTCGGGCGTGTTGCCGTAGTAGCGATGAAGCGAGAGCCCGTCGACTTCGGGGTAGCACTCCTCTAGCGTCTCCCGATCCCAGATCAGGTAAGTCGGCATGAACGGGGCGCTGGACCCGCAAGCGATGAGTTCCGTCGAGGGGTCGATGGAACGGATCTGGCGTGCCGCGTCACGCGCCTTTCGACCGTATTCGCGGGCCGGCATGTGACCGATTTGCCACCAGCCGTCCATCTCGTTCCCAAGGCACCACGTCTTTACCTTGTGCGGTTGCTCATAGCCATGTTCCCGGCGCAGGTCGCTCCAGCGAGTGCCTTTCTCGACGTTGCAGTATTCCACCAGCGCTGCCGAGGTTTCCGGAGTTCCGGTCCCGAGATTCGTGGCCAGCAGCGGCTCGGTGCCGATCAGCTTGCACCAATCGATGAATTCGTTGGTGCCGAACTGGTTCGTCTCGATGGAATTCCAAGCACGCTCCAGCACCTCAGGCCGGTCTTTCTTGGGCCCGACGCCATGCAGCCAGTCGTAGCCGGACACGAAGTTGCCGCCCGGATAGCGCATGATCGGGCACCTGAGCTCCTGCATTTCCCTGACAACGTCAGAGCGGAATCCGTTGCTGTCCGCCAAGGATGACTCCGGCTCATAGATGCCCCCGTAGATCGCGCGCCCCAAGTGCTCAAGGAACGCCCCCATCAATCGGGGATCCATCGACGCTCGCTTCCGGGTCGAGTTCAGGAAGACCTGCGCCGGGCCGCCGCTTGACTGGGCGTAGCCCAGGCTCGTTAGCCAACCGCCCGCCGCAAGCGCCGGAGTGGCCGTCGCAATGGCTTTGAAGAATTCGCGTCTGTTGGATTCGGTCATGGTCAATCGAGGTCGCTGGATGGCGCCCGTGCCCAGCGTGCATCCGTCCGTTGCTTCCGCGGCAAGCCGACGCTGAACGACGCTGTCCTGCTGCGATCTGGCTGGATCGATGGATGGGCAGCACATTCCGCGCTGCGGCGGACGTGCTGCCCGTTAGAGTCGCAAACCGGCCGCAGGCTAGGCAAGTGCCAGGAGGCGGTCCGAGGCGCAACCGCCCCCCCGGTCTCTGCGATCCTTTGACCTGAGTATCGTTGCGCCAATACAATCTGAAGCGCACATGAGTGAGAGATTCGCCTGGGCAGTCGTCGCTGTAGCTGCTTTGAGCCTTGCTTGCGAGCAGCCAGCTGCGAACGGCCTGCAGCCCATCCCGGATGGGCTCGTGGTCCTGACGTTCGACGACGGCAACAAGTCAGACATCGACTTCGTGGCCCCGACGCTGCAAGAGTACGGGTTCGGAGCGTCCTTCTATATCACCGAAGGACTTGGTTTCAGAGCCGACGTACAAAAGGAGCGGTATGTCTCCTGGGACGATGTCCGCCGCCTCCACGATCTCGGATTCGAGGTCGGCAACCACACCGGCGGGCATCCGAACATGGCAGAGCTGCCGAAAGCAGAGATTCGGTCCAATCTCGAACTGATCGAGCAACGCTGCGAGCAGCACGGCATTCCAGCGCCGAGAACCTTCGTGTACCCTGGCTGGCGCCACAGCCTCGCGGTGGTGGAGGTGCTCTCGGAGAAGGGGTATGTGTTCGCCCGTCGCGGCGTGAGCCCCGAACATCCCGACGGCGGACGGGGCGCTCGCGGCCGTGCGTACGATCCGGAGGAAGATCACCCGCTTCTCATACCCACGACCGGCTACGCAGGACCCGAGTGGGGTTTCGAGGATCTGGTCTGGGCTGTCGACCAAGCCCGGAACGGCAAGATCGCCGTGCTGACCTTCCACGGGGTCCCGGCACTGGAGCACCCGTGGGTCCACACTGATCCCGAAGTCTTCGTTCAATACATGGACTACCTGAAGCAGCGGGGCTGCACCGTGATTTCGGTGCGAGACTTGACCCGCTATGTGGACCCAGCCAAGCGTCCGGCGGACCCATACGCGCCCATCGAAAGGAGGATTTCCCTCCAGACTTCGAGCGATGCGCCAGCGAATTGAGGCTCTGGTCACGACCGCTCGAAGGCGCCCGGGAGGCTTGGCCGGCGGCCGTGCAAGCGCGGGACTGGCGCTTTGCACGGTGGCCGAGTGTGGGCTATCCTAGGCTTGCCGGGACAAGCGACACACTGAGCCTGGCTCGGAGACACAAGGGTGCTCGCAACGCCAGCCCGCTTCGCTCGTCTAGCTACTGCCGGGTTCTGCTCGCTGATTCTGCTGGCTCTCTCCGCCCGTTCGGCGCCGGGCCCGGGAGACCACCTCCAGCGGTCACTGCAGCTGATGCAGCAAGGGAACCTCTCCTCCGCCGAGTCTGAGGCGAGGCTGGCTCTGGAGGATCCTTCAAGCAAGCCCGTGGCGCTTGCCTTGCTGGGGTCGATTCGTCTCCAGCAGCAGAAGTACAAGGAGGGTACGGAGTTCTTGGAGAGCGCGATCCGCGAGAACCCCGGTCTCGCGGGCGCCCGCCTGAACCTCGCGCAAGCGTACGCCTTCCTCGGCAAGCACGCCCGCGCCGAGGCCTTGTTCCGAGAAGTTTTCGCCCAAGCGCCCGAAAACGCCAACGCCCGCCTGGGGCTTGTCCGGCTCGAGGCTCGCAAGGGCAATCACCGAGAGGCGCTCGATCTGGCCCGCCCGCTGGAAGAGCAATTGCGAATGTCGCCCGACGGTCTGTTGCTGCTGGCTGAAAGCTACACGGGCGTGGGAGAGCTGGCGAAGGCGCGCGGACTGGTCGATGACTGGAACGGGCTTGAGGCAGTGCCGCGGGACTGGACCGTCAAGTTCGCCCTCGCATTGTCGCGAGGCGGGCTCAATCCCAGCGGAATCGAGGTTCTCGAGCGTGTGAAGCGAGAGGGGCTGGCGAACTTTGATGTCACGTTCAACCTGGCTGGGTTCTACTTGCTCGAAGACGACCTTGGCAAGGCGTCGCAGAACTACGAGCTCGCCGTGCGCTTTGACGATCAATCGGTCCCAGCTTTGAAGCAGGTGGCATCGATCGCGGAGAGGCAAGGTGAGCTTGAGAAGGCCTTGGCCTTCCTGATCCGTGCCAAGCTGGAGGCTCCCGAGGATGCGGAGGTGCTGCTGTCGTTCGGGACCGTAGCATTGCGCCTGGATCTGCTCGAGGATGCGACCAAGGCGCTTGAGAAAGCCTTGGAATTGCGGCCGGGCCACAAGTCTACGCGGTACTGGCTAGGCACCGCGCGGGGCGGCGCCCGCCAGTACGAAGCGGCGCTCGAGCTCTACCGCGGTATTCTCGACGAGAATCCCGAGGATGCGCAGATTCAGTACGCGGTCGGCTCGGTCTACTACCTCAGCGTCGCGTTCGAGGACGCGATCCGACACCTCACGGAGAGCTGTCGGATCGACCCGGACCAGCTGCTCTCCCCTTACTACTTGGCCATGATCGCCCAGAAGCAGGGGAGAAACGAGGACGCGATCCAGATGTTCGGGGAGATCCTCGAGAGCCATCCCGAGCATGCCCTTTCATACGAAGGGCTGGCGGTTTCCCAGTTCAAGACCAGGCAGTACGACGAAGCCCGCCGGAACTTCGAGACCGCTATCCGGTTGAATCCCCAGTCCGCCCGCGCCAACTACCAGTTCGGGCAACTCCTCGTGCGCATGGGCCTGCGCGAGGAGGCGAAGCAGCAACTCGCGGCGGCCAAGGGACTCCGCGAGGAAGAAGAGAAGACGCAACTCGTCAAGACGCTGCTCAACCCGCACTAGAGCCCGGGTTCGCGCGAACATCGCAATGCAGTCCAACTCGCCAGCCCGTTCCGAAAGCGCACCCGGGATCTTGGCGCGCGCCGTCCGCTCGATGGGGCACTGCGCGGCTCTGCTCGCCCTCGCACATTTCGCCGCGCTGGCGACGGGCGTGGCCCAGGAGCGCTCGGCCGACCTCTACCAGCGAGGCGTGAGCCTGCTCGAACAACGTTCGTGGGACGCTGCAATCCGCGAATTCGAGGAAGTCATCAAGCAGGAGCCCCAACACGTCGCGACGCACATCGCTCTCGGAATCGCTTTCAGCAACAAGAACGAGCAGGAACGAGCGCTGGAATCGTTTCGCAAGGCCGTGGAGCTGAGCCCTGACTCTGCCGAGACCCGCTTCAACCTCGGTCTGGCACTGCGCAACTCCGGGCAGGTCGAAGAGGCGATCTCCGAACTCGCCGAGGCGGCCCGGCGCGACCCAGCACTTGAGCCAGCACATCTCGAGCTGGGGATTCTGCTCTTGCGGAGCGAGCAACAAGAACGATCCGTCCAGCAATTCCTGACGCTGCTGGAGCGAAACCCCGATTCGGCGCAGGGCCACCACTGGCTCGGGGTCGCCTATCAGCAAGGCCGGGCCTATGCGGAAGCGATTCAGCAGTTCCGGCGGGCGATCGAACTCGATCCCGGGCTCGTGCGTTCCCACAACAGCTTGGGAACCACGCTGGTGGAGACCGGGGAAATGGAGGACGCGGTCGCAGCCTTCCGCAAAGCAGTGGACCTTAGGCCCGAGGACTCCGAGATCCGCATGAATTTGGGCGTGGCCTTGAGGACCGTCGGGGAGAGCGAGCAGGCGGCCGAGCAATTCAGGGAGGTGCTCGCGAGGAGCGCGCGAGAAGCGGGGCCGAACGGCCAGCAGCTCGATTCTCTCGCAGAAGTGCATCATCAGCTGGCCCTGGCGCTGCAAGGGCACGACCTCGATGCTGCCGCGGCGGCGTACGAGCAGGCGCTCGCGATCAATCCCGAGAAGCAGGAGTCCTACTACGGCCTCGGCCAAGCTCTCAAGCGCAGCTCGGCCCGCGCTCGTCGGCGGTCTGGTCAGGCGGCGGTCCAGACTGGACAAGCGATGCAGCGTGTCGAAGCTGCGCGCAATGCCTTGGCGCGCGGTGATGCCGAGACCGCGCTCGCGGAATTGCGAGCGCTCGTTGAATCCGATCCGGATTTCGCTCCCGCCCGCGAGCTGCTAGGGTTCCTCCTCGGGCGCCGTGACGATCTCGATGGTTCGGTGCGCCACCTCCGCAAGGCGATTGAGCTGGAGCCCAACTCGGCGGAGGCTCGCTACCACCTAGGCCTTGCGTTGTGGTACCAGGGCCAGCGTGACGCAGCGGTGGGCGAGCTTGAGAGCGCTCTAGCCCTAGACCCCGCATTGGCCGAGGCTTGCGCTTTCCTTGGAATGGCCTACCGCGAGCAAGGGCGCGCGGACGATGCCAGGCGCTACCTCCAGCGGGCCGTGGCCCTAAACCGCGAACTCCCAGCACCGTACATCGACCTAGGGTTGGTTTTTCTGGAGGCCGGACGGGGGGACTCGGCGCTTGGCCTCTTCGAGGCTGCCCTCAACCTTCCGGCGAGGGTAGGTGCGATTCCGGACCTCGACCTGCCGATCCAAGCCCTGCGCGCGAGGTTGGCTACAGGTCCCGAACACCCGGCCGCATATAACGTCTTGGCCAGGCTGCTGGGCAAGTCCGGAGCGGGCTCGCAGCAGGTCGCCGATGCCTTCCGCAAGGCGATCCGGTTGGACCCCGAGTATGCAGAAGCGCACAACAACCTCGGCTTGGTCTTGACTCAGATCGACCAGACCGAAGAGGCGATCGCTGCGTTCCGCGAGGCCATTAGAATCCGGCCCGATTACGCGGACGCCCGAGCGAACCTGGGCGGGGTCTTGGTCGTGGTCGATGCTGACGAGGCGATACGTGAACTGGAGCAGGCAGTGGCGCTGAACCCCAATCTCGCAAACGCTCGGTACAACCTTGGCCAAGCGTACAACCAAAAGGCGGACCGCAAGAGTGAGATCGAGCAACTGCAGGAAGCTCTGCGCATCGACCCCGGCTTCGCCAAGGCTCATCAGTCCCTCGGCAAGGCGCTCGTGGCAGAACGCAGAATCGATGAGGCCGTGGCCCACCTCGAGCAAGCCATCCAGTTGGACCCTAACCTCGGCGAGGCCCGCTACCAGCTCGGCCTCGCCTTGGTCCGCGCCGGGCGGCGCGACGAGGCACGACGCGAACTTGATGCCAGTCGGCCCTTGATCACGGAAAAGCAGCAGGCTGAAACCGCCACGGTCTTGATGCGGGAGGCTCAGGCCGCTCTGGAAGCCGGCGAAGTGAACCAAGCGGTGGGCAAGCTCCGTCAAGTCACCCTTCTGACACCGGAGTATTCAGAAGCGTATTCATTGCTGGGAGACGCGCTCATGCGCCGATCCGAGGCGGACGGAGCGATAGAGGCCTATCGATCGGCTCTCAAACTCAGTCCCGATTCCTACGGAGGAGCCGTGGGGCTTGGCCGTGCCCTGCTGTCGAAGGGCGACGACGACGGAGCCACCGCTGCTTTTCGCGACGCGGTCAAGCTGCGACCCTCTTCCTCCGAGGCGTACCGTCTGCTGGGCGAGAGCCTGGTCGAGACCGGGTCCGATGAAGAGGCGCTGGAAGCATTCAGGAAAGCGGTGAAGCGCGATCCGCAGGACGAATCCGCTTCCAAGCAGATTGAGGGCATACTCTCCAGGCAGCGCGAACAGCAGCGTGCGAATCTGCTCTCGATACTCAAGGAATCAACCCCGCTAGGGCTGGGAGACGTCGCAACCGACCCGACCGAAATCGACGATCCCGCCGCTGTCGGCGAGTTCGAATCCGAGATTCGGCTGGGCAACTATTCGCAGGTCGAACCCCGTCTGCGGCAGTATGTCCAGGACAGGCCCGAATCTTGGTGGGGGTACTACGCACTGGGCTACGTCTTGTTTGCCCAACAGAAGATCGGGGAATCTGTCGCAGCGCTTGCACAGTCCCTCAAGATGAACATCAACAACGCCGAGGCACATAAGATCCTGGGGCGAACGCTGATGATCATCGGCCGCTTCGACCGCGCTCGAATCGAATTCGAGCAAGCGGCGAGACTGAAGCCGGAATCGGCCGAAATTCGCTACAACCTGGGCAAGCTCTATTCGGCGCAGGACGATTTCCCTGCGGCGCGGCGCGAATTCGACCTTGCGCTGAGCTTGAATCCGGCATACATGGAGGCCTACAACGCCTTGGGATTCGCCCTGGAGTCGATGAACGAAGATTCCGAGGCCGTGCGGAACTACCGCAAGGCTGTCGAACTGAACGAAGGGCGAGCAGCGGGGTTCCTTTCGCCGTATGTCAACCTTGCCGCCCACTACAATCGCCTGAACCAACCGTCGCTGGCCTTGGAACATGCTCTCGAAGCGCTCGCGATTGACTCGCAGTCCGACTTGGCACTGTTCCAAGCGGCCAAGGCGTACCGCGCGCAGAAGCAGTGGGACGAGGCAGTAGGCCACCTCGAGCGAGCGATCTCAATCAATGCCCGCGTTTCGCGCTATCACTACGTGCTTGGGCTGCTGTATCGACGGTTGGGCCAGACAGCGAAGAGCAGAAGCGCGATTGACGCATTCGAGCGCCTGGAGCGCGAGGCTGTGGAGCTAGAGACTCGGAGAAGGGAATCGAGACGAAACGAGCCCTGAGACCCGTCCGTCACGCCTGTTGAATGATTGCCTGCGTGAGCGGGCTCTACCGAATGGACTCGGCGTCGCGATGCTACGCCCTCCGAAACTCGTCCTCGCCGATGATTCCTTCGCCTTCCTTGATGACGATCAAGCGGTTCGCAGCTACGTTCTTGACGACCTCGCTGGCACCTGATGGCCAGCGAACTTCTACGCTCTCGGCCTCATTCGCGGGGCCCAGCCCGAAGTGCAGTCTCAAGTCATTCTGCGAATAGTAGCTCGACCCGCTCATCACTTCGTCGATCTGCACTAGTTCGTCGGATGCTACCGTTACCCGCGCTCCGATTGCAGATCGATTCGACTTGGTTCCTATGCACTTCACCATCAGCCAGTTGTTGCTGCTTCGACTCTCGTTGCGTAGCAGTGACGGAACGTCGTCAAGGTTGTTCACGACGATGTCCACCCGCCCGTCGTTGTCGAAGTCCCCGAAGGCGCAGCCCCGGCTTACACGTGGAGTCGTGATTCCCGGCCCGGCTGACCGCGACACGTCACGGAACCGGCCGTCCCCGCGATTTCGGTAGAGGATCTTCCTCTGCTCGTAGGTCACGTGGAGCTTCTTCCCCGAGATCGAGGGATACACGTGTCCGTTGGCGAGGAAGATGTCCTTCCAACCGTTGTTGTCGAAGTCCAAGAATCCGGCACCGAACCCAAGGTACTTCGTGTTCACCCCCAAGCCGCCTTGCAAGCTCGCGTCGTAGAACGTGCCGTCACCGTTGTTCTGATAGAGCGTCGTCACTTGGTCGGAAAAGTTCGTGCGCACGATATCGAGCCAGCCATCCCCGTCATAGTCCGCTACGCCCACGCCCATGCCTGCCATGGCGGCGCCGTCCTCGTTAAACGCGCACCCGGCAGCGATTCCGATCTCGCTGAAGGTTCCGTCCCGGTTGTTTCGGTAGAGCAGGCTGGGAGCCGTGTCGCAAGCGACGTAGATGTCTGTCCAGCCATCGTTGTTAAAGTCGGCAGCCACCGCTCCCATGCCGTACGACCCCACCGGACGCCAGTTCGTCTTCGTAAACGAGCCGTCGGCCAGGCCGCGCGGAGTCGTGATTCCTGACTCCTCGGACACGTCCGTGAACGTCCCGTCGCCGTTGTTGCGGTAGAGGACGTTGGTTCCGCCCCCGAAGCCTTGCGGGCCGCACGCGACTGCGAGGTTGTTGTACCAGCACGATTCGGCGCCGCCCGGTTCGGGCGAATTGGCAGGATCGAAGTTGACATAGTTGGCGACAAAGAGGTCGATCAGCCCGTTGCGGTCGTAGTCGAGGAAGCAGCAGGCTGCCCCCCAGCGTCGACCGTCGCCGGCGACGCCGGCCTGCTCGGAGACATCTTCAAACGTGCCGTCGCCGTTGTTGCGGTACAGGACGTTCTTGCCCCAGTAGGTCACGAATAGATCGTCAAGCCCGTCGTTGTCATAGTCCCCGACGCAACACCCCTGTCCCCAGCCCGAATGTGTCAGCCCCGCGTCGCGGGTGACGTCGGTGAACGTACCGTCCCGATTGTTATGGAACAGGAAGTTGGTCGGCTCGCGGCCCTCGGGGAAGCCTTCAAGCGAGGTTCCATTGACAAGAAAGATGTCGAGCCAGCCGTCATGGTCGTAGTCGAAGAACGCGACCCCGCTTCCCATTTCCTCGATCAGATAGTTCTTTTCCGTCGCGCTGCCGAATACGTTGACGGCCGACCCCAGCCCCGCTTCCGCGGCGATGTCGGTGAAGCGAATCTCGTCGGCTTGCGGCTCGGCTGCCAGTGCGCAAAACGGCTGGCCCAAAAGCTCTTCCAGATACTTGGATCCGGGATGGTCCGGCAGCAGGGCCGCCAGGTGCCCGAAGGAGGCAGCCGCGCCACACGATCCGAGGGTTCTAAGGAAGCCTCGCCGGGACCGTCGATTCTTGCGACGGCCCGTACCGTTTCTCTTCGCTGTCATGCATCGCTCCGCTCTCGAGCACGCGGTCTCCGAACTTGGAGTTCGCGAGGCGGCAAGGCTCGAGACGAATGGGGCCGCCGTAGGCCAGAGTCGGCGCGCCTTGGCTCTAGTGCGGAACGCGACGGACTCATGCCTTGGCTCCAAGCACCACTTGCTTGGGTGCCCCCACACCATGAATCGGAAGGAAGTAGCTGCCCAGATCGTCCTCTGTAACCGATGCAGGGATGAACCCTTCTAGAAAGTTATCTCCGCGTTCCTCAGAGATTTGGCAGCGGTCAATGTCAGGACCTGAGACAGCCTCATCGGGTGTTTGCGTGGCTCGTACCGTAACGCAGTCACTTACATCCCGAGTAGTCGTAGCGCCACAGACTTTGCGGAATCCAGACTCTTGCAGCACTCGATCAAGAACACCTCGACTAATACATGACTCGAACCAAAGCTCGACGGCCTCACCTAGACCCTCAAGCGCCCGTCTCTTGGTTCGTGCCTGCGTGGCTACGTCGATGGCAGGGCACCAAACCACCCAGTCGCTTTCCTCATGCCGAATCTGCAGTGACAGCTTGACAGCATATCCGGTCATCGTCGGTTCTCCACGCCTGTCAAGCAAGCTGCCACGCCATCGCCATCAAGGTATCGATATCTAGATCGCATTCTATAGGATTTCGCAACCCATTAATATGCACCAGCTTACAAGCGAATCAACCTCGTCTTGTGATTGATGCCCGATTGGACCTTGCGGGTTCTGCGCGCGGGCATTCCGGGCCTGCTGGCCAGCACTCGAACAGGAACCGATCCTAGGCCGCCTCTCGGTCGGTCGGGTGCGCATTGCCTCGGACCGCACAATGGTGCGATCGGAAAGGATTGGAGTTCTGACATCAGCCGAGTCGATCCGCGCCAGAATCACTAAGCTAGAGTTGTTGGTCGGCGCAAGATCATCAGCAGTCGCGCTTGCGCTCGCAACGCTCCCTTCCTCGCAGATTGGAATGCTGGCCCAAGAGCCGGCTCTGCCAACCTTTCAGGACATCACGGTACCAGCCGGCCTCTCCTACACGATCACCTGCGGAGGCCTGGTCACCGAATCCCTTCTCGATGTCAACGGGCAAGGGGCCTGCTTTCTCGATTTTGATGGCGACGGATGGCTGGATGTCTATCTCGCGAACGGGTCGTCGCGTTCCTTGGACGAGGCAGGCCAAGCCCCCCAAGACTATCTGCTGCGCAACCGGGGCGACGGCACGTTTGCCGATGCCACCGAAGCGCTTGGTACCGGAGACACGAGCTGGTCGAGCGGATGCGCCGTTGGCGACTACGACAACGATGGCGACCCGGATCTCTATCTGACCAACTACGGCCCCAACAAGTTCTATCGCAACGATGGCGGCCGGTTCCGTGACGTGTCGGACGAATCTGGCACTGCAGGCCCGCAATGGTCCCCCCCGAAGTGGAGCATGGGAGCTGCCTTCGGGGATGTCGACAGCGATGGCGACTTGGACCTGCTCGTGGCCAACTTCACCGAATTCGATCCCGTAACCTCCCCTCCGCCTCCGACGCAGGAAAACCCGTGCAAGCTCAAGGGCGTTCCCATCGTCTGCGCCCCTGACTACTACCAAGGCCAGCAAGACTTGCTTTACCTCAACAACGGGGACGGCACGTTTCGCGACGTCAGCGCGACAGCAGGCATTGCGCAGTCGGAGCCCGGGCACGGCTTTGCCGCCGTGTTCTCTGATCTGGACAACGATGGGGACCAAGACCTCTATGTCGCGAACGACTCCGGCCCGAACTTCTACTACGAGAATGCGGGAGACGGCACGTTTACGGACATCAGCTGGGAATCGGGCAGCATGGTGAACGAGCACGGCGAGCCTGAGGGCTCGATGGGGCTGACTGTCGGCGACTACAACAACGACGGCAGGCCCGACATCTTCGTCACGAACTTCGTCGAGCAGTCGAACACCCTCTACGAGAACGATGGCGACAACCTGTTTCTCGACCAGACCACCAGCTTGGGCCTCGACCCCGTCGGCTTCAACTACAGCGGATGGGGAACGAAGCTCTTTGACTTTGATAACGATGGCTGGCTGGACCTCTTCGTCACCAATGGGCACACCGACGAGCGGCTCGAACAGCGGTATCCGGCCGACACCTATGCGGAACCGAACTTCCTGCTCCGCAACGAACTGGGCCGACGATACGTCGACGTGTCCGAACGAGTCGGCCTGCGCGAGCATGAACCCGGCGTCGGGCGGGGGACCGCCTTTGCCGATTTCGACAACGACGGGGACATTGACGTGCTCGTGGTCAACAAGAACGAGCTGCCGGCGTTGCTACGGAACGATGGCGGGAACCGCCGGAACTGGCTGGCGATCCGGACCCAGGGGGAAGAGAGCAACCGGGATGGAATGGGCGCGAAGGTGATCGTAAGCGCGGGCCGCGTGCAGCGCCTGTTTGAAGTGCGAGCGAGCGACAGCTATCTTTCCAGCAACGACCTGCGGGTCCACGTGGGCCTGGGCGATGCGGTGTCTGCCGATGTCGAGATCCGCTGGCCGTCCGGGCAAGTGGACCGCCATAAGAAGCTTTCGGCCGGCAACTTCTACCTCGCTGTAGAGGGCAGGCCCATCGAGGCTGATCACAGGCCTGCGGACGCCAAGTAGGTGCCGCGACAGGCGTTGTCGCCCGCAGCGAGGACAGAAAAGGGGCTTGCAGCGCTGCGCTGCAAGCCCCTTGGAATCGTCAGCTCGCGGTAGCGATCAGAAGTCGACGCGCAGCGCGAACTGGATCGAGCGGGGGATGTTGCATTGCTGGAACACCTGTCCGAACGATCCGGCGCTCCAGTTGCTGTTTGGCGCGCAGAAGATCGTGCGGTTGAAGATGTTGCCGAAGTTCGTCTCCCAACGCGCCTTGAACCGCTCGTTCAGCCAGATGTCCTTGAAGATGCTCAGGTCCTCCGTGATATTGGCGAAGCCGCGCGCTGTCCCGTCGTTGATCGGGGCGTTGCCGAATCTCAGGGCACCCGGATCGGTCCAGCCCGCCGCGTTGAGGTAGCGGTCGCTGTTGGGGTCGAAATCCCCGCTGTTGACCCCCGCCCCGGAAGCGCGATCTGGCCTCTTCTGCGGGTTGAACAGGATCCCTCCCATATCGTTGGCCATGAACGTATTGATCGGTCGCCCCTGGTCGAAGCGGAAGATGCCGGAGAAACTCCAACCGCCGAAGAGCTTGGCCCTGGCGCCTGTCTTCTGGTCTCGCATGAAGGGCAACTGGTACGTCCATGCCATGAATGCACTGTTGGGAATGTCATCGGAACTGAGCGTCCTGACGTGCTGCTCGATCGGACTCTGACGCCGCGCGCTTCGACCGTCACCACCGCCTTGCCCGTTCTCCGCGCCCGTGCCCTGAAGCCTGGAGTAGGTGTATGAGGCCCGGAATTGCAGGCCGTTCGCAAATCGCTTGTCCAGTTTCATCTGCATCGAGTGGTAGATGCTATTGCCCGTGGGCACGCTCCTCCACTGAACGGACTGGACGTGCGGGAACGGCCGCAGCGCCTGGGCAACGTTTCCGGAGAAGCCCGGATAGGGCGGCCCGATGCCCGCATCCCGCGCCGCTTGGGAGTTGATATCCGAGTTGAGAACCGCGGCTCCGTACTCGAGTACCTGCGGGTGGTTCATGTTGTTGAGCAGCCCCATCGAGGTCGGGTGGTTGGTCAGCCGTGTCCCTCGATTGCCGATGTAGGACACGTCCAGGACCATGTTGTCGCTGAGCTGTCTCTGCAACGTGACTGACCAGTTCTGGAACCTGGGCAGCGTCAGGTCGTCCGCGGCCACCGCGATCGGAGCTTGGCCCAGCGAGACCGTCGGGTCGATGAACGGCGGGCGGATGATCACGTCCTCCGGGAGGCCGTCGTCCCAATGGTACGTGGCCGTGAGGCCCCCGTTGGTGTTGTTTGCGGCGGGGTTGCCCGCGAATCCGAGAACCGGCAGCCCCGTGAACTGACTGTGGGCGACACCCGAGTAGTAGATGCCGTAGCCGCCGCGGATCACGTTCTTGTCGCCCATTCGGTAGGCGAATCCGAAGCGCGGCCCCCAGGCGTTCTTGGGGGGATCCTGGAATTTCCGCGAACCGGTCCGGCCCTCGCCGGTGCCGGCGAAGATCTGGGCGCCGAGCAAGCCGTTCGCACCTGGGTTGGGCGTATTGATATCGAAGGTCGAGTACATGTCCCGGGCTTCGATGCGCGAGGTCTGATAGTCCCAGCGCAGCCCGAAGGTCAGCGTCAGGTTGTTGGTGACCTTGCTGTCAACATTCACCCACGGCGCCACGTACCGCTCGTAGAACGTTGGCTCGGCGGCAATCTCGAAGTTGCCGTTGTGGACCTGCCCGAGAAGGAACGAGGCGAACGGGTCGCCCGTCGACGGCAAGTTATTGCCCTGGTCGTCGTAACCGCCAGTTTGCAGCCGGTTGAAGTTGAATCGCCCGCCGGGCGAGGCGCCCCACTGGCGGAACGGATACTGGTGGTGCCGGAACTCGATCCCGAACTTGATCGTGTGCTTGCCCTTCACCCACGTGAGATCGTTCGAGAACTGATAGCGGTTGTTCGTGTTAAAGCCCGGGCCGCCCTGCCGGCCGCCCCAGGGATTGCCCAGTCCGGAGTAGGGGGTGTTGCCCGAAAACGAAATGCCGGGAACGCCCGTGCCCTCCTCGATCAGGCCCCCGCGGCCAGGGCCCCAGAGCCGCTCGGGCCAGCCCGTCCGCGCGGAGAGCGCGTTGCCTCCCATGTACCAGCGGTCGTAGGCCAGCGTGGTGTGATTCACGATGTTGTTCGTGATGATGTAGTCGAACTGCTGGTGGAGGTGGTGTGTGGCGATGGTCTGGTTGAACCCCTGGCCCAGATAGTCCGTGTTCTGCTCGAAGTCCCTCGTGGAGACCACGTCGCAGCCGCCCACGCCGCCACAGCGCCTCGTGGAGGGCCGGTCGTTCTCGAAATAGCTGGTGGTCGACCGGAAGTTGTCAGTGAAGGCATGGTCCAGCCGGAAAAGAACGGTCTGGATGTCGAACGCCCAGGTCTGGTCACCGGACCCGCCGTGGACATTGAATGCGACACCTTCTCGGTCGGGCGAAACCATCTTGTCGGTGATCATCTGTGCCGCCGTGCTGCGTAGCGGGTGAGAGGCGGGGATCACGTTTCCGGGGAAAGCGTCACGCGTGGGCACGCCGTTTTCGGAGCGGGTGGAGTTGGGGTCGAAGATCGCCCCACCCATGATCGGCCTGCCCAACGCGTCCATCCCCACTTGCTCTCCAGTCAGCAACTCGCTGAAGTCGCCGCGCTTGAACGGGTCGATTGGCGTCGTGTTCGCGTAGCTCGGCAGCGTCCCCGAGCGGAAATCGTAGATGTCCCAGTTGATGAAGAAGAACGTGCGATTGCGGCCGTCGTAGAGTTTCGGCACGTACACCGGCCCTCCGAGCGTGCCGCCGTAGTTGTTCTTGCGATCCTTGGGGCGGAACGTGCCGAAGAACCCGCTGGCGTTGAGCGCCTCGTTAGAGAAGTACTCGTACAGCGAGCCGTGCAACTCGTTGCTCCCGGACTTGCTGGTGTATTCGATGAAGCCGCCGCTGGTGTGGCCGTATTGCGCCGAGTACGTGGTGTTGATCACCTTCATCTCGCGGATTCCCTCGATCGGCACGGCGCTCTCGTGCGTCTGCTGGTGGCCCTCCGCGAAGCCGAAAGCAGCGCCGTCGAAGAAGTTCTCGGTCGCCATCGTCTGGCCGCCGTTGATGCGCGAGTTGAACTGGCTCCCCTTAAACATGGGGTCGCCGTTCGGCGCCATTGGCGTGTACCCGGGCTGCAGCAGTAGGAGAGACTCCGCCAGTCGGATGTCCGCTCCCATCACCACGGGCAGGTCGTCGTAATACTTCTCGTCGACGGTATGCGTCAGGTCGCCCTGTTGGGTGCTGAGCATTTCGGAAGCCGCGACCACCTCGACGGTCTCGGTGACGTCACCGAGTTCCATGACGGCGTCCTGCCGGAAGATCAGGCCGCCGGTGAGCAGGATCCCGCTGCGCTGGAAGGTCTTGAAACCGGGACTCTCCACGCGGACGGTGTACACGCCCAGCACAAGGGTCGGCGAGTTGTAAGCTCCGGCGCTGTTGGATTCCAAGTCCGTCGTAACGCCCGTGCCTTCGTCAAGGATCGTGACGGAAGCGCCAGGGATCAACGCGCCGGTCGGGTCGACCACAACACCCGTGATAATTGCTCGATCGGCTCGCTGTGCCGAGACTGTCGTGGTCAAGCTGAGCGCGACTAGGCACGCCGCGAGAATAAGGGGCCACCGGTTCTTCATTTTGCGAATCCTTCCCCAAGTCCAACTACGCCGAGGCAACCTGCTGCAGCCTCGTCGGCAGACTCGCTGCCAAATCGTATCAGAGGTTCCGGGCCGTTCGCAAGTTGAATGAGCGGGAAACTTGAATGAGCGGGAAACCAGAGGGCTGAGAGAAAGGCCGTGAGCGCAGCCATGGCGCGCACGCTCCAGTGCGTGGCCTAAGGCAGCGGCTCGGACAAGCTCTTTATTGCAATCATATAGTCAAATACGCACGATTTGTTCGAAAACAGCGATGAAAATGCTTGCTCTGTGCTAAATTGAGTTCATGCTATTGCGGCTCCAGGTTTCTAACCACCGCTCGATACTCGAGCCGGTGGAACTGTCGATGATCGCCGTGGACAAGGACAGGGCTGCGACGCGACGGTTCGGTGGCCTTCCTGAGCACGTCCTGACGGTTGCCGGAATCTACGGACCCAATGCGTCGGGAAAGTCGAATGTGCTGGACGCCATGGCTTGGCTGTCAATGGCCGTTGCGAGGTCGCTTCGAGGCTGGGCGGACTACATTCCGCGCGATGCTCACAGATTCGGCAGGGGGCCCGCCTCTCCGACGGAGTTCGATCTGGACCTGGAAGTAGACGGCGTCCGATACACGTATTACCTCGAATTGAACGACTCGGCTGTCTTGTTCGAGGGTTTGGACAGTTATCCGGAAGGACGACGGCGAAACCTGTTCACGCGCCGCGAGGGCGAAATCGACTTTCGCCGAGGCATTGCCGGAACCCGCGGAATCAAGGCATTGCTGACTCCAACGACATTGGCGCTCTCCGCTGGCGTGCGAGTGGGCGTATCCGACTTCCGAAGGGTGGCGCGAGCACTCTCGGGCATGCGCATCCTTAGGCCCCGGAATAGACGGATTCCGTGGGCCGGCGGCACTATTCGGTTCGATAGTACGATCGAGCTGCTCGCCGACGAAGAGGCTGGTCGGCCGCGACTGCTTGACACCGGGCAAGATCGATCAGCAGTCACAGATCGTAGCTCTGCGATGGCGTTGCTTCGCTTCGCGGATTCGGGAATCAACGATTTCGTGATGACCGAAGAGGAATCCGCACGCCTCGAAGGGCGTCACATTCAACTTGGTCTCATTCATCGAGGCGAGGGTGAATCGGTCACCTTCGATCTGGAGGATGAATCAGACGGGACGCAGACTTGGTTCGGTCTGATCGGTCCGGCGTTTGCGGCGCTTAGACTCGGTCGGGTCCTTCTGCTCGATGAGATCGACGCGAGCTTGCATCCCCGTCTCTCGGCCCGACTGATCGAGATCTTCCAGGATCCGCAGACCAATTCTCGCGGGGCTCAACTCGTCTTCACTTCGCACGACACCTCCTTGCTGAACAGCTTGAATCGCGACGAAGTCTGGCTCACCGAGAGATTAGCTAACGCGACCACTCGCCTCGTTGGCTTGGCCGAGTTCCGGGGTGAACGCGTGAGGAAGTCCCTAAACCTAGAGAGAGCCTACCTGCAAGGTCGGTTCGGTGCCGTGCCCGAGGTCGACCAAGCTGCAGTCCGCAGAGCCTTAGGGCTCGTATCAAGGCCTGACCATGGCTAGGCGGACTGTACAGAGGCCGCGCAAGGGAGGTTCACTTCGACGCAGAACCGAGTCACGAGCGCCCAAACGGACCTTCCTTGTGTTCTCTGAGGGCACTAGGACCGAGCCCGACTACATCGAGGCCCTGAGAAAAGAGTCGGCGGTCCGCGACGCTGCCTCCGTTGAGATCCAAATTGACCTAACGGCGGGCGGAGCCGTGCCGTTGACTCTGGTTAACGCAGCAGCCGAAGCCAGAGATCGCTTTTCTCGAGAGCAAAGCGAGATCGATGAGGTGTGGTGCCTCTTCGACGTCGAATGGCCCCGGAACCACCCCAACCTTCGTGAAGCGAGAGAGAAGGCAAACGCAAGGAATGTCCGTCTTGCCATTTCGAATCCCTGCTTCGAGCTGTGGCTGGTGCTCCATTTCGAAGACCGCACCGCGTGGCTCGACAGTGACGCTGCGCGCAGGCTACGCTGTCGCTACGACGGGAGTTCAGGTAAGGGATTGGAAGGCTCGAAGTACATGCCCAGGCGAACCGCGGCAGCGAGACATGCCCGCGCGTTGGAGGCCAAGCATATGGGAGACGGAACGGAGTTTCCGGACGACAATCCATCGTCGGGCGTGTACCTCCTTCTTGAGGCGATCAGTCCAGCGGGTAGGACTCCGTAGCTGCAGTGGTCGGTCCGATGGCGGGAATGTTCGATATAGCGTCGGGCCGCACGTGCATGAGCTGTTCTCGCTCCCGCACTCACCGTCTCACGCGATGTTGCGGCTGGCTTCTCGCGGTCCTGCCTGTCCTGGCCCAGCAATCGGGCCAGGTCCTGCCAATCTACTCGGACGTGACACAGGCGTCGGGGGTGGATTTTCTCAACGATTCGTCGAGCACCTCCCAGAAGTACCTGCTGGAATCGATGGTGGGCGGCGTGGCGGCCTTCGACTACAACGCCGACGGCCTGCTCGACCTCTATTTCGTGAACGGGGCTGCGATCAGCGACCCGATGGCAGCAGGGCAGTTGCCCGACAAATCCGGCTCGCAGTACTGGAATCGCCTCTACCGCAATGACGGCGACTGGAAGTTCACGGACGTAACCGAGCAAGCAGGAGTCCGCGGCGACCACTTTGGGCAAGGTGTCGCAGCGGGCGACTACGACAACGACGGACGGGCCGATCTCTTCCTTGCGAACTTCGGCCGCAATATCCTCTACCGCAACCTAGGCGACGGGTCTTTCGAAGACGTAACAGAACGGGCCGGCGTGCAAGGCGGCGGGTGGTCGGCGGGCGCCGGGTTCCTGGACTACGACCGGGACGGGCATCTCGACCTGTTCGTCACGCGTTATGTGGAGTGGTCGTTCGCGGACAACCCTTGGTGCGGCGACCGCAAGCCGGGACACCGTTCGTACTGCCATCCCAAGCACTTCGCGCCGATCTCGCACTTGGTGTATCGCAACAACGGAGACGGCACCTTCACGGACGTGACCGATGCGACTGGATTCGGCAGCGCTCCCGGCAAGGGCCTTGGCATCGCCTTCAACGACTACGACCGCGATGGCTGGAACGATGTGCTGGTCGCGAACGACTCGTTCCCGCAACAGCTCTTCCGCAACATGGAGGGCCGCGGTTTCGAGGAGCTCGCGCTCCTGTCGGGAATGGCCTATGACGAGAATGGCCGGACGTTTGCGGGAATGGGCGCGGACTTTGCCGATTACAACAACGACGGTCGGCCGGACGTCTTCATCAACGCCCTGGCGCACCAGCGGTACGCCCTGTTCCGCAACGACGGCGCACTCTTCGAGTACGTGTCGGGGCCGACCGGGGTGAGCCGGATCACGTCCTCACACTCGGGCTGGGGCACGAAGTTCGTTGACTTCGACAACGACGGCACGAGAGACATCTTCGTCGCGCAGGGGCACGTGATGGACAACATCGAACTCACCCAGCCCGATGTCAAGTACCTGGAACCGCTGGTTCTCATGAGAGGCACCGCCAATGGTTTCGAGGATGTATCGTCAAGCAGCGGCGAGGCCTTTCTGGTGCCCCGCGCCGCGCGTGGCGCCGCGATCGCTGACCTGGACAACGATGGGTTCCTGGATATCGCGCTGAACTGCAAGGACCAGCCCGCTGTCTTGCTGCGAAACGAAGGCAATGACGCCAATTGGCTGATCGTCGACCCGAAGGGGACGCGCAGCAATGTGGACGGAATCGGGTGCCGGGCGCGAGTCGTTGCGGAGTCGGTGGGAGAGCAACATGCGGTTGCCTCGGCCGCGGGCAGCTACCTGTCGTCCAACGACCGGCGCCTCCACTTCGGGCTGGGTCGCTCAGATCACGCAGACCTGGTGGAAATCGAGTGGCCGAGCGGGGCCGTTCAACGATTCGAGAATGTTCCGGCGAATCAGATCTTGGCAGTCACCGAACCGGACGAGTAGGCGCTCCGCTCGGCGCGTCCGCAGGTTGCGCCGCTAAGCGCTCCGCCCGAGAGTTGAAATGAGACCCATCGGCCAGCGGCGGCAACGTGCTGATATCCCGCTTACACGCCGATCGGTCTACTCGTCCCGCAAGATCTCAAGCGGTTTGCTCCCCAGGATCCGCAAGCTCGCGCCCCAACCTGCCGTGGTCGCGATCAGAGCGGTTCCGGCGACCGTGGCGAGGATCGCGGGCCATTCCACAACCGCCTCTAAGTCCAGGATGTCCTTCGTCAGCAAGGCCGAGTACGAAACGGCAAGGATGCTCCCGGCCAATCCCGCTACGCCACCCAAGACAAGGAACTCGACCGAGAAGATACGGGCCAGCCTGTTGTGAGTGGCTCCCAATGTCTTGAGCACTGCGACTTCGCGCATCCTGCGAAACCGCGTGGCTGCGACGCTGGATACCAAGATGATCACACCCGCCACGATCGCAAAGCCCGACACGAATCGGATCACGAACGCGATCTGGTCGACGACTTCCTGCACGGTCTCGAAAAAGTCCACCGCATTGACGAACAGCACTGACGGGAACGCCTCGAACGCCGCCCGCGTGACCTCCAGGCTGTACTCGGGCCGCACGCGAACTCCGCCAATATAGGTGGCCGGCATCCCCTCTAACGCGTTTCTGCTCAACACGAAGTCGTAGATCCAATCGGGTTCTCCCTCGTAATCGTGGATCGCGACTACCGTGGCGCTGACGTCTTGGCCGCTTACCTGCCATTGGACCCGCGAGCCGATCCCGATCTGCAGGCGCTCCGCGACGTGATCCATGACTGACGCAACAGTCCTTGTCTCACTTGCATCCCACCAGCGGCCCCGCACGATTTCAAAGCCCACGGGGGGCTGGTCAGCCCAAGTGATATCAATCGTTCGCCGCCTGCGGCGGCTGCCGTCGCGCGAGCCCCGTTCGCCCGGCTGTCCCGTCCCGCGCTCACTCAGCGGGTGACCGTCGATGGTCGCAAGCCGCGCCGAGATCCGCGGCACCAGCGTGACTTCACCTTCGATGCCGCGCTGCTCGGTCAGAAACTCCTTGACCGCAGCGCTCTCGCTGGCCGTGATGTTGCTCAGGTACACGTTCGGCATTCCAGGCGGAGCGCTTAGAGCCAGTTGCGACAGGACCGTGGTCTGAAGCAGGTACACCGTGAGCGTGAACGTAACGCCAACGCCGAGCGCGACCAGAATGATGTCTGCGTGCATTCCGGGCCTGTGGAGGTTCGCGATGCCATGGCGAAGCGCCACCGGCAGCCGGAACGGAACGCGGCGCGGTGCCGCCCTCAGGATGCGCATCAGCGCCTCTGATGTGACTGCAAGTGCGGCCAGGCTGACTGCCAGGCCGCCCACGAACCATCCGCCGAGGCGGACTGAATCGCCCAGCCATATCGCTAGCAATCCGACGCCGCCCAGCATGACCGCGGCAGTGCCGAGCTGGCGCAGGAACTCCTGCTTTCGCTCGGCACTGGTCCGCTCGAATTGGCTGGAAACATCGCGGCGGAAGATCAGCGCAGGCGCCACCTTGCGGATCCCCAGCAGCGTGGGCAGCGAGAACATCACGACGGTGAGGATGCCGATCAGCGAGGCCTGCAAGATCGGCCCGGTCTGCCAGTCAAACGCCGGTGCTTGCGGGAAGTAATCAGCTACGAAAGACGGGGCCACGCCCTGTAGCAGGAATCCCAGCGCTACGCCCACTGCGCTTCCCAGCACCCCAAGCGCCAGCGCTTGCAGCATGAAGACGCGTATGATCACGGCCGAGGTGGCGCCGTAGCACTTCATGATCGCGATCGTGTCCAGCCGCTGCTGCAGGTGCGAATAGACCACCATCGCGACGCCAAGTCCCCCAATGGCCATCGCCAGCAGGCTGACCAGGCTGAGAAAGCCGGTGGTGCGGTCCAAGCCGCGCTGGATGCGCGGGTTGGTTTCCCTGTAATCGGTGATCCGAGCTTCGGGAATTCCCCTGCGGAGCGCGTTTCGGGCCTGATCGACCGTCAGGCCCTCGTCAGGCAGCCGCAGCAAGAAGCGATGCGAAACGCGGCTGCCGAACTGCACCAGGCCGGTTCGCTCGAGGCCGCTCTGCGAGACCATCGCGCGCGGGCCGAAGTTCACCGCGCCGGTCATGCGGTCCGGCTCCACCACCACGATCGACGCGATGCGGAAGTCCGCGCTGCCGAGACGGACGGTGTCGCCGACCTCCGCCCTGAGTCTGACCAGCAGATCCTGCGATGCGAGAACGGCGTCCTCCTCGAGGGCTTCCGGCAGCGCCTGCCCGCTCGAGAGTTCGACCTCGCCATAGAAAGGGTAGGCCGCCGTGTCTACCGCTTTGAGATTGACGGGCAGCGGCCGCCCCTGCGAGTTGCCCGCGACCATGGTCATCAGTTCGGTGACAGGCGTGACTTCCGCCCCTTGGGACGCCAGTGCGTCGAGAACTGCCCGCTCTTCGGGGTCGGGCGCGCGGCTGAGCCTGATGCTGAGATCTCCCGCGAGCAGCATGCGGGCGTCGCTCAGGAGCATCTCTTGGAAGGCCGCGCAGTATCCGCGCACACCGCTCAGGGCCGCTACGCCTGCGCTCACGGCGAGCACCGCGAACAGGAACTTGGCCTTGCTCGTGCCCAGGTCGCGCCAGGCTAGCTTCGAGGCGAGCTTCCATGAGGGGCCGGTTCCCACCCTTCCAGCGTAGCGAATGCTCCGGACAGCAACGCAAAGGTAAAGCCCCCGCTGGCTCGCTGGCTAACGGGGGCGGCATGGCTTGGAATCCCAAGCCGACAACAGTGGCCCCGCCCGTGTGTGCGGGGCCCTTTCAGCGGCGGGCGAATGCCCGCTAGGCGACTAGAACTCGCCGCCGCCGTGCGGATCGGGCGGCGGGGGCGGAGTCTTCTCGGGGATCTCGTGCACGGTGGCCTCGGTGGTCAGCATCAAGCTGGAAATCGAGGCCGCGTTCTGCAGGGCAGTCCGCGTCACCTTCACGGGGTCGATGACGCCGGCCCCGACCAAGTCCTCGTAAGAGTCCGTCGACGCGTTGTAGCCGAAGTTGTCGCTCTCGCCGTTGCGCACGCGCTCGGCGACGATCGCACCCTCTTGTCCGGCGTTCTGGGCGATCCAGCGCAGCGGGGACTCGATGGCACGCCCGACGATGTTGATGCCGATCTGCTCGTCCTCGTTGGCACCGCTGAGGCCTTCCAGAACGGCAGCGGCCCGCAGCAGCGCGACGCCGCCGCCCGGCACGATGCCTTCCTCGACGGCCGCCCGCGTGGCGTGCATGG
>VXRL01000071.1 GCA_009838515.1 Terriglobia bacterium
ATCATGATTAATTAAATTTCAAAATATTTCAAATTTGCCTTATCGCTTTCAGTGCAAGTAAGTTGATTCTAAGGGACCGATTCGATGTCCAAGCGCGTAAATATCTTGACACCCCTTTTCGCGACAGCAAGCAGTCTCCGGGCTACAGCATGACGACGCCCGATTCGCCGTATCCCAAAGAATGGTTGGATCCGGAGCGCGCCTCGCACTACCTAGCCCGTGCAGATGATGTCCCGCATCGGGCAGAGGGCGAAGCGGTCCTGCTCGATTTCATCCCGATGGATGTTGAGCGAGTTCTTGACCTCGGCACCGGGGACGGTCGCCTCTTGGCATCGCTGCGCGTCTGTCGACCGAATGCGGAGGGCATAGCACTCGACTTTTCTCCAGCCATGCTGCGCGCCGCAAGGGAGCGGTTTAGTGACGACGGGAAGGTAAGTGTGCTTAGGCACGACCTCGACGAGCCACTGCCCGACTTGGGCCGATTCGACGCGATCGTGTCGAGTTTCGCCATCCATCACATCTCCGACGAGAGGAAGAGAGCGCTCTATTCCGAGATCCATGCTGCGCTAGTCCGCGATGGCGTTTTCTGCAATCTTGAGCATGTTGCGCCGGGATCTGCGAAACTCCACCGGCGGTTTCTCCAGCTGTTAGGTATCACCGAGACAGACGAGGACCCATCCAATCAGCTAGCTCCTCTGGAAACCCAGCTTCAATGGCTGCGAGAGATTGGATTCCGAAACGTGGACTGCCATTGGAAATGGCTAGAGTTGGCGCTATTCGCAGGAGTGAAGGAGCATTGACGCATGAACGAGGCCCGCTGTAGTGGTTCGAAATAGCGAGCCGCGGGCGCGGACGTGCTGCGGAAAATCCCTTGGCAACGAGGAAATCGTCACTCCGGCAGCAAGACTCGGTCAGAATCTGCGAGAAGCTCGTGACAAGGCAATCCACACACGCAAGCCCAGCGTTAGCGATTCTGCGGAACACGCCCGTGCGTCAGAAGAAGACCTGGATCATCTGTCCGTGCAGGTCATAGATGGTCGACCGGTTGCTGAGCCACATGGGCTCGGCAAGCTCCGCGTTCCACGCTTCGAGCTCAGCCTCGAGCCGCTCCACAATCTCCGGATGCTCGCCTGCCAGGTTCTGGCTTTCCCCGATGTCTTCCGACAGGTCGTACAGTACCGTCAGTTGGCCCAACGGCGAATCGCCGGGATGCTCGACCTCGGCCAAGCGCCGGCCGCCGATCACGAGAGCCTCCTCGGTCAGGTCCGTCTTGTTGACCTTCCACATCTTCCAGTTGCCCCAACGCACCGCGATGTTGGGCTTGAACCTCCAGAACAGGAATTCGTGCGGCGGCTCTTCCAGTTCGCCGCGCAAGTAGGGCAAGAGGTTGACGCTGTCCTGGGCGGTTTCGTCCGCTCCGGCCGCCGCCGCTAGAGTCGAGTAGAGATCAAGCGAGATGATCGGCTGCTGGTAGGTTTGTCCGGCAGGCAAGCCAGCGGGCCAGTGGAAGATGAACGGCACCCGAATGCCGCCTTCAAGATGGAACCGCTTCGATCCCCGCAGCGGATCGTTTGAGCACACCTCTTGCGAGAGGTACTTCACGCACCCGTTGTCAGAAGTGAACACGATCAACGTGTTCTCCTCCAGGCCGTTGGCTTGCAATTCGGCTACCACGTCGCCGACATAGTCGTCGATCGACGACACCATTGCCGCAAAGATGCGGCGGCCCTCCGGCTCCAGATCGGCATAGCGCTCGGTGTACTCGGTCGTGGCTTGGAGCGGCGTGTGCGGCGAATTGGGAGTGAGCATCAAGAAGAACCGCTCATCCTTGTGCCTCCGGATGAAATCCACAGCCCTGTCTGCAAACACATCGGTGAGGTACTCCTCGACCTCCACCTGCTCGAAGCCATCGAAGATCGCGTTTGCGTCACCCCTGGTCGTTGGGGCGTTGCGCGCGGGCCACGACTGGACCCCTTCCTTGCGCGAGTCGATGTACGAGGTGCCGCCGGCCAGCACGCCGAAATACTCGTCAAAGCCCCGATTGAGAGGGTGATGTTGCTCCGACTTGCCCAAATGCCACTTGCCGATTAGCCCGGTTGCATATCCGGCATCCCCGAGCATGTCCGCCAGGGTGCGCTGGTCCGTCGGCAGGCCGACTACGGTGTCGCGCCCGGAAGTGTTGTACTCGTACCCGAAACGCGGCTGGTATCGGCCGGTATAGAGCCCGGCCCGAGACGGACTGCACACCGCCGCAGACACATAGCCGTCCGTGGCGCGGACCCCGCCACTGGCCAGAGCGTCAAGATGCGGAGTCTGAATGAACTCCGACGCATAAGATCCGAGGTCGTTGTAGCCCAGATCGTCTGCAACGATCACGATAATGTTCGGCGGGCTGTAAGCTTGCTCAGGTGCTGGTGCCGAACAAGCGGTCAAGAGCGAGAAGGCCGTGAGAAGAACAGCGATGCGCATGATCGCCGTTATTGTAGTCGGACGTGCAAGCCGTCGGCCCGAGCCAAGGCCCGCGAAGAAATCTGCCAGCGAGCGGCCAGCGGCTTCAGTCTAGGGACTCTTTCGTCTCACGAATAATCAGGTCGACGACTTCCGTGAGTGCCTCGTCGGGCGATGCGCCCTCGAGTCGGCGCAGGCGGAACAAATCCACCTGCCGGTCAGCGCCAGAGCCATTCCGCACGATTTCGAGAACGTGCTGCAATTCGGCCTCGCAATCGAGGGCCTTGGCGTCGTCGGCCAAGTCGCGGACCAAGTCCTGCGCATAGTCGTCGATATCCATCCTGCCGCCACCTTCCAAGTTCCCGAAAAACGCCAGCACGCCGTAGCGCTGGGCTAGCCAGCGGTTCTCGTTGATGATCTCGGTAGGGTGGTCAGCAGGCAGGGTGCCGTTGATGTCGCGGCGCCAGAGATTGCGCACCAGACAGCCGTACAGCGCAGTGATCGCTATGGCATCTTCGACCCGAGGGCATATGTCGCAGATCCGCAGCTCGACAGTCGGGTAGACGTGGGAGGGACGAATGTCCCACCACAACTCGCCGGCATTCTCGATCAAGTTCAGGCGGCGATAGTCTCGGGTAAGGGCATCGAACTCTTGCCACGAATTCAGCGGCCGGGGAACGCCCGTCCTTGGCAGGGTGCCGAAGATCGTCATCCGGTACGACTTGAAGCCGGTCTCGCGGCCCCCATGGAACGGGGACGAGCCCGACAGCGCGTGCAACAGCGGCAGGTAACGCCGGAGCGCCGTCATGACGCGAATGCGCGTGTCATTGTCTCCGAATCCGACATGGACGTGCATGCCGCCAATGATCAGCCTGCGCACCGTCTCCTGGTAGGTCACCGCGAACTCTGCGTAACGCCGACCGACCGAAATGACCTGAGTGCTCCACTCTGCAAATGGATGGATCGAAGCCGCGATGGCCCGCGTGCCATGACTTTCAGCTGAATTGACCACCGCCGAGCGAGTCCGGACCAATGCCTTGCGCACTTCGGCGATGCTGCGGCAGACAGCTGTAGCGGTCTCAAGCTGCGAGCGCAAGAACTCCGGCGCTACCTTGTGCTCTCCAGCCAGACGGGCACATTCGTGGAAAATGGCTTGATCGGGCTCTGCCACCAAATCGCGCGTTTCGGGGTCTACGAGGAAGAATTCCTCCTCAACGCCGAACGTGATATCTAGATCTTCACTGCGCCTGTACGCGACCACTCCAGTCAACTCCTGATCCGACCCGCAGCCCCAACGAAACTAGTCTGGTCGCTTATTGAATCTTACCTTTGTCCGCAAGCCATTCCCCGACGTTTCTACGCTTCGAGGGCGCACTTGTGCCGCGGTTGCCTCCACCCACAGCTCGAGGTAGCCACCCTGATCGGAATCCCGGCCCTATCTAGCGGCAAACGACTCGGACCGCGCCACCTCGACGATCAGGTCGCGGAAGCCGTCGCCCCGCTCCACTGCCGACTTGGCTATTCGCTCGGCGGCAAGCCGGTCTCCGAAGCTCAGCGGGCGGCCGGTAGCGTAGACCATCAGCTTTTCGGTCAAGCATGCCGCAAAGACGTCCAAGCGGGCCAGCAGGTACCGCTTCAAGTCCGTTATGTCCTCAAGCCTCGTCCCGTCACTCAAGACGCCGACAGAATCCACGGCCGGTCCTGGCAGGACGCCCTTGCCGACCGTGGAATAGTATTCCTCGGTAAGAGCCGTTTGGCCGTCAGGCGGCTTGGTGTAGAGCGGATAGTGGTCCCTCCAGCGGCCGACCGGGTCGAAGCTCTCTAGGACCATGCCGAGCGGATCAATCTCGTTGTGGCAGCTGGCGCACGACGGATCGGCCCGGTGGGCGGCCAACTGATCCCGTATCGAAGTCGCACCGCTGGTATCGGTTGCGATGGCTGGCACGTTGGCGGGCGGCTCTGGGGGCGGGGCTCCGAAGACATTGTCGAGCAACCAAACTCCGCGCAGGACGGGCTGGGTGTCGACCCCGTTGGCGGTCGCCATCATGACCGCGCCCAGTCCCAGGATTCCGCCGTGCCTGCCTCCGCGCTCGAACGTGACCCGACGCATTTCGTTGCCCACGAGCTCACCGCCATATATCTTGTTCAGGCGAGCGTTGCGATAGCTGAAGCCCGGGTCGATGAACGTCTCCAACGACAGGTTGTCGCGCAGGATCTCGGCGAAGAACATCTCCGTCTCATCGATCAGCGCCCGACGGTCGGGATCGAAGAACCTCAGCAGGCGAGGATCGGGCATGATGCCTTCGAGCAATCGCGTGGACAGCCACTGACCGGTGAAGCTGCGCACGAAATTGTCGTTCAGCTTGGTGGCAAGCAAGCGGTCAACCTGTTCCGCCAGCACTTGCGAGTCGGACAGCCGACCCTCCGCAGCAATTCGGAACAGCTCGTCATCGGGGGGGTGCGACGTCAAGAAAAAGCTGAGCCGAGTCGCCAGATCGAAATCGTCGAATTCGTCAGCTTGCAGCCCCCGGTAAAGAAACAGCGGCGACACCAATGCGCGTCGCACCGCTAGGTGCAAGCCATCCTCCACGCGACCGCCAGGAGTCTTCGCGACGTGCTGCTCCGCTATGTCGGCATAGGTCCGGATCTGCTCGTCGCTGGCGGGACGTCGAAACACTCGCGGGAGGAAACGCCTTAGCACGTTCTCGATGTGCTCGCGATCGGTCAGGCCAGGCTGTTCCGGTCCTAAGAACCGCTCGCTGCGAGCCCTGCGGGCACGTGTCTGGTCGTCGTCGATCAGCCGCAGCGGACCGACTACCTCAAAGCCAGACAGATCAATGGCTGGGCCGTAGCGTTCGAGCTCCTCGTGAACAAACGCCTTGATCCAGTTATGCGGGCCGTTGCCCAAGCCACCGCCCCAGTCTTCCGGCAGCTCTTCCAATCTCGGATCCCGCAAGTCGAGCTTCCCGCTCTCCATCAGCGCCTTGGTCGCTTCGTAGACCTGAACTTGGGTCGTCCCTCGCGGTCCTCCGCCATACTGCAGCATGGCGGCATAGTAGAGCCGGTCCCGCTTCAGGCGGTCGGCCAAGAACGCGTGCGAATAATCCCGGCGCGGCGGATCTGAGTAAGCAGGGCCGTTTTCCCAGCGCACGCCGAAGAGATCTCCCGCGAAGAGCTCGACCTCGGCAACGAGCCGTTGTGGCTGCTTGCGCCCCGGCAAGACCTCGAATTCGGCGAGCTTACGGAGATCGCCGTACGGCGCATAGTAGTCGTCAATCTTGGGACGCGCATATAGGCCAACGCGGACTGGCTCGCTTCTCGGCGCGTAGAACATGCTGTCGCTTTCGAAGACCTTGGCATTGAAAAAGACTCGATACACGCCGCTCTGAGTCGCCTCCCACCGCGAAGGCCAGGCGGCGGCGCTGGCCATGTTCCTCGACGAAACAATCCGGAAACGAGAGCCCTCCACGGAGCGGCCGGCGCTGGAATCGAACGCGGTGGACGAGAGCTTGTAAGTCTTGGCATCGGCCTTGGCCGGGCCGCTGTCAGGCGGCAGCAGCTCGTCAGCGATGCGAGTCGCTAGCTCCAAGTACTGGGCCATGACCGGCGGCGACAGGATCAGGCCCGAGCCGACGTTGTCGAAGCCGTGGAACGAGTCATCCGCCGGGAACGAATGCGGCAGGGCGAAGTCGGAGATCCCGAACAGGTCGCGAATCGAGTTCTCGTATTCGGCGCGATTCAGCCGGCGGGGCACACCGCCACCCACCCCCGAGTGGGTCAGCAACCGGCCCTTCAGCCACTCCACCATTCGTCCGCGCTCCTGGGCAGACGGCTGGCTCGCGCCGACAGGCGGCATCTTTGCGGTGGAAAGCGCCTCGAACACCCTCTCCCACCGAGCGATTGCTTCGCGGCTGGTCCAGTCGGTATCGGAAGGCGACAGATCGACGGCGGCTTGGGCTTGGTCGCCGGTATGGCACGCTACGCAATTACGCGCCAAGAATTCGCTGGCCGGGCCCGGCAGGGATTCGGCCGCACCGACCGCCGACAGAAGCAGCGTTCCGGCAGCGAGCAGGAGTCCCGGCCTTGACACCGCGAGCCTCACGCCAAGTGCTCGCTCAGTCCGCTGCGGGCATTGGCGAAGCTGTCCACTTCCATCCCAAACCCCTGCATGAGCGTAATGAACAGGTCTCCCAACAGACGCGGCGCAGGGGCGTCACGCTCGTAGTTCCGGTGCCATCCGTGGCGGAACCTGCCGCCGGCCAACACGGTCGGGAGGTTGCTGTTGTCGTGCGTGTTGGCATCGCCCATGCCGCTGCCGAACACCACTGCTGACGTGTCAAGCAGCGGCCGACCGTCAGCATCCGTGGCAGCCCGGAGCTTTTCCAAGAATCCCGTGAAGCGCTTCACATGCTCGATCCCGACCAAGTTGTAGTCGGCGATCCGCACCGGATCGTTGCCGTGGTGGGAGAGCCCGTGATAGCCGGCGCTGAGATTGCGTCCGCCAATGTTGAAAACCTGGCTCCAACCCGGGATGAGGAACGTGAGCACCCTCGTTGAGTCGGTAGTGACCGCTAGCGCCATCAGATCGTACATGATCGATTCGCATTCCAAGGCCAGGTTCGGCGAGACCGGATCGAACTCGGGCAGTGGGTACTCCACCTTCGCCACTGGCCGGTCCAGCCATAGCTGCTGCTTGCGCAGGCGCTTCTCGACATCTCGCACGGAGGAGAAGTACTCGCCCAGCTTTTCGCGGTCGGACGACGTCACGCTGCGCTCCAGCGCTCTTGCCTCGGAGACAACGCCGTCCAAGACGCTGCGATTGGACGCCAGCAGGTACTCCATGCGGGCGCCGTCAGCACCCGACCGGAACAGCGTCTGGTACAGCACGCTGGGCCGACCGATCATGGGCAGAGCGACGCCCTCCTTGGTGAAGCTCATGCGGGCCTCGCCCGGCGGATTTCCGCATGTGACCTGCAGAGAGTCCAGGCGGGTCTGATGACCGACGTGTTCGGCGACCAACTGATCGAACGATATGCTGCCGGCCGCCGACCCGCTCAGCCACGCCTTCCAGCCGTGGTGGCCGTTGCGGCCGCGGTGGTCGAGGCCGGAGAACACGGTCATCTCGCGGCGGAACGAGGCGGCGGGTTCCAAGACTTCGGAGGTCTGGTAATCGGCCCCTACTTGTTCCGGGAAAAAGTGCTTCTGGTGGAAGCCTAGGTAGGTACCGATACAGACCAGCCTCTGCAGCGGTGGCTCCTCGGCCCGCGTTCCGAACGCAGGACTCGGGGAAAGAGACTCCAGCATTGGGAGGGCGATGCTGGCCCCCATGCCCTGCAAGAACCTGCGACGATCCTGCCTTTGCATGCCATTGCAATCATAGCGCCGAATTCGGACGGTGGCTGCATCAAACGCGGTCGGAGCGCAGTGTGGTGCCGGGTGGGACTGGTACTTCCCTACGAACGCCCGATTTCCCTAAAGGGGTGCCGGAGAGAGGGATGGCTGCCACTGCATAGAACTCTAGCCCGTTATGGCGACGGGTGGAAAACGCCACCGCTGCGGCAGGTAGCGGACCCCTCCCTCGCCGAGCCGAGTACCTGAGTGGCTGCATGGGCACACCCGCGGCCTACCTCGACCGTACCTCGTCGTCCAGAAAGAAATCGGCCTCAACGTGCGTTCTGTATTAGCAAGTTGGCGTCCCTCGCTTCGGCGCTCGCTCAATAGACGATGACGCGCCTACCACCGTAGAGTTGGCCGATACGCTTGTTCTTCAAGCGGACCTCAACTTGACGGGCGACGGGCTCGTCGCCCTTTCGGCTCGGATAGTAGCTCACGAAGTATTCGTTTTGAGCCAGTCTGGCGAGCGACTCCAAGTGGGCGCGCACCAGCATGCTCTTGCGGTGCTTCCAGTCGGCACGGCGACCGTTCATCCGATCCCAACCGTCGATTCCCATTTGTTTATGTAGTCGGCTCGTTTCCATGCCCAAGGGGCAGCACTGGTCAGCGGGCACCGATCTTGTCTTCTGCTTCCAGCTGTCAGAGCGCTCTTGGGGTCCTGCCTGAGCACGAGATTCGGGACGGCCCAGCAATAAGGGGGTGGCCCAGGCGGAAAACACACTAAATGGCCCTCTTCCGCTGATGGGTTCGTAGCGACTGACCACGACATCATAGACGGGGATCTCGAAGTCGAGTGCCGAGTGTGCGGCCGTCCCGAGGATCCTGCGATTTAGGCCGCTCGAGAAGACGACCAGCTTCCTGGCTGCGTTTCTAGTTCGGCTCGAGGCATCGCGCGCGGTTGCAACGATCGCGTCGAGAACGGGAATGTGGCTGGCCCCAACAGAGTACGCCGCTTCAATCCCAGCCTGAATCTTGGCGATGTCTCGAGTCGGTCTGGCGAGGCGTCCGAGACGGCCTGCGAACCCGTAGACGGAAATCGCGACATTGCCCCTGACTCCTTCGAAGAAACGGTGCCGAATCCTTCGCGTGCCGAGCAAATCAATTCTCATCGTATCCTTGGCGCCGACGAGCAAGATGATCTCAATCGGGAGGGCTTGCGTTGTGGCTGGATCGTCCAGCTCGGTAGGGCCTTCCACGATCGCGATATCTTGCACCATTCCGTCCTCGACGAGTTCGAATGCTTGTATTCCGAGTCCGGTTACGGACCGCCGGTTCTTGTACACATGTAGCGGAACCACCACGAGTCCCGACTCGGCTGCGAGCACCGGACCCCCGTCTTCGACCGCAGTCCCTAGAGTTTGGGCGATGCCCGGCACCGCCGTGAGTGACACTCCCAAGGGAACCACAACACACATGATCAAGCACGGATAGGCTGCCGATCTGAAAGGGCGCCGAGAACACACCAAAGTGTGCACCGTCATTGCAATGATTGACAGTGGCGCGAGCCCGCGGGCGACCAACATCTCCATCGACCAATCTTTGGCGACCCCGATTGGGCGCGGCAGCAGCTGCATCTTGGAATCTGCCGCCCAAGTTCAGCGCTGCTTGCTCAACAGGTGAGCGTCAAACCACTCCCCGGCCCAGCCGCCCATGTCGGGCGCCTGTCCGGCTCCCGGAAAGCCCGGACCGTGGCCGGCGCCGCTCACCCTGATCAGATCTGTGCTCACGCCCACCTCGGCCAATCGGTCCCGGAAGCGCTCCGAGAGGGCGTACGGGACGATATCGTCTTGGTCACCGTGAACCAGCAGCAACGGCGGATCGTCTGCCGTGACGTGCGTGATCGGCGACGCCGCACGGGCAATGAGCATCTCCGGGGAGCTTGGATCGGCACCGGCACGCAAACGGATCCCCAGAAATAGCGAGGAAGCCCCGCTAGCGGCCGCGCTGGCGACGAAATCCGAGGGTGTCGCCCTGGCAACGACGCACTGCACCTTGGCGCTGACGCAATCAATCTCGCTCTCGGCCTGAGCATCGCCCTCTCCGGGCAACACGCCGAGCATGCTTACCAAGTGACCGCCCGACGAGCCTCCAATGGCCCCGATTCGGTCAGGATTGATTCCGAATCTCGCGGCATGGAACCGGACGAAGCGCACAGCGCGCTGCACATCCTCCACCGCAGCCGGGTATTGGAATCGCGGAGTCGCGCGATGATTCACCGTGAAGACGGTGTAGCCGCGTTGCACCAAGGGCAGGGCTTCGATCCGGACGTGACCCGCTTCCTTCAACGGACGGGCATCCAAGCTCAGCGGGGCGCTCCACCCACTGCCTGACACGTGAATGAGCCCTATGCCGTTCGGCTTCTCCGGATGATGGATGTCCATCAGCAGGGCAAGTCCCGAGTACATCCCATAAACCACATTCCGGTCCACGCGCGACTCAGCCGGCAATCCTGACGCGAGCAACGCAGCAGCAAGGGCCGATTTGATCGCTGCTGTCCGCATGGTCATGGGCAGTCTGCGGAAGCGGACGCCAGCTCCGTTAGTTCGGCGTCCCAGCAGGTTCGAGGGCCGAAGGCAGTCTCTGCCACATCCACGGGATCACGCGCCCCAGCGAATGAATCGGGCGGAATCCGCCGTGGGCGATGGCGAGTTAGCCAAGGACGATGAACGAACCAAGGCCAAAGGAGGTGATCCGCCATCGCCCAACGGTTTGACTATAGACCATCCCCGCGACAATTGCACCGGAAGACGGTTCTACTGCGAATCGGCTGATCTGTCGACCGCTGCCGTCACAGATCGCTGTATATTGTTGGGGGACCAACGGAGCCCGACCCATATGAAACCCCTACTCGCAACCCTGTTCTCGATCGTCGCGCTGACACTGCAAGCCGCCGATATGAAGGTGGTCGTGATCGGCCAGTCGCCAGATCTCGTTGCCGAATTGCGCGCCGGCAGCCCGGCCAACGTCACGATCTCGCACGTGACGAACCGGGGCAGCGGGGATGCCAACCTGCTTCGAGAGGCTGCCGATGCCGATGCCATCATTGGCAACCCGACGCTTGCGGTGGTTCAGGCCGCGGAGCAGCTGAAGTGGGTGCAGATCACCAGCGCCGGCGTCAAGCCCTACCTGTACCCGCAACTTGTCGAGAGCGATGTGGTCATGACCAACGCGCAGACGCTCTCTTCTGCCGCTATCGCTGACCACGGCTTCGCCATGCTGCTGGCACTGACGCGCAAGCTGAACCATTTCATCCCTGACCGGACCAACGAGACTTGGAAGGGCGGCAATTACGGCCTCGTCGAACTGGAGGGAATGACAGCCCTTGTGATCGGTACCGGCGGCATCGGATACAACGTGGCACGGCGGGCCAAGGGATTCGGCATGCGAGTGATCGGCGTGGACCCGGAGGAGTTTCCGCCGCGGCAGACCTTTGACCGGATGGTCTTTCCCGACCGCATGGACACAGTCATCGCCGAAGCGGATGCCATCTTCGTCTGCGCGCCTCACACGAAGGACAGCGAGGGCATGCTCGGCCCGGCGCAGTTCGATCTCATGAAGCGCGGCAGTTACTTCATCGCCCTCTCGCGCGGCAAACTCTACGACATGGGCGCTCTGGTCAAGGCCCTTGATAGCCAGCATCTCGCCGGTGCTGGCGTTGATGTGACAGACCCGGAGCCGTTGCCGCCAGGTCACCCCTTGTGGAAGTTCGACAACGCGGTCATCACGCCTCATGTGGCGACGCAAGGCCTGCTCGGCACCAAGCTGCGTCTTGAGGTCTACAAGGACAACATCGCGCGCTTTGCCGCTGGCGAGCGCCTCCGCAATGTCGTTGACATGCGCAAGGAATACTAGAGCGCTGTCGGTCAGCGAACTTCCCTGGCCTCGCCGCTCCGAGTGGCAGTCCGGTTGCGGTTCACGGCTGATGACTCTCGGCCGCAACCTGCACGGTCAGGCCGTTGACGTCCTTGAAATACGTGCGGTCTTCGCGTCGCACGGAGTCAATTCCGTGCCGCGCTAGCTTCTCGCGCACGGTGTCTGGGTCATAGTCCTCGACCGAGAAGCAGAAGTGATCGGCGCCGCCGCTCTGGCGGCGCTGGAACAAGGCGAGGAAATTCGGGCCTAGCCCGAGGAAGGCGCTGGTCGCGGTCTTACTGATGACGTTCAGCCCCATCAGCGCTTGGTACCACTCGACCGAGCGACCCACGTCAGCCACCCTGATGGCGACGTGATTGACGTCGATCCCGTGCAGGATGGAATCCGGCCGGGGATCGTTGCGGTACGCCTCGGCTACTTGATCCTCCCGGCGCATTGTCTCGGAGAGATGGTTCTGAGTGCCGTCGGGATCGAGGCACGCCCAAATGTTGGGCGCCCGCTCAAACGGTTCGTAGCCGTGCCGCTTCAGAATTGCGCCCACGCCTGCTTCGTCGAGCCCGTCAACGCCAGGCGAGAAGTGGTTCAAGCCGGCTTCATCACCTCGGAAGAGCGCGAGATAGTTGCGCTTGAGCCCGCGCATCTGCCCGCGGCTGCCCATGTCCTGAATGATGCGCGTGCCAAGCACTCGTGCGTAGAAATCCGCCGCGCTCGTCACATCCGGCACTGTCAGCGAGATGTGGTTCAGCGAGGTAGCGTGGAAGAGCCCCTCAACGGCCTTGAGTCTGCTGGCAAAGGCCAAACCGCCGGCCGCTGCTAGCCATTCCCTCCGTGTCGCCTGCATGCCAACCCTCCGTTCGCGACCAGTCTAACGCCGAATGCTTGAACAACGCCGGAATTTCCTTGGTGCGGATCTCGGCTAAGATTGACGCGATCATGTCGAGCAACTTCAGGCTCGTGGTGCTGCTCGCCATTCTGTGGACGGAGCTTCCGGCGCAAGATCGTCCCAACTTCGTGGTCATCCTGAGCGACGACCAGAGCTGGGTCGGTTCGTCCGCGGCGATGGACCCGGCAGACCCTAGGTCGCGAAGCGACTACTTCCAGACTCCCGGTCTGGAGCGCTTGGCCCGACGGGGCTTGACATTTACGGACGGATACGCCCCAGCGCCGTTCTGCTGCCCAACCAGGCGGAGCCTGCAGGTGGGCCAAACACCGGCGCGGCACTTATATCAGCAAGACCAGCAGAGGTGGCCCGCGGAGTACCGCCGGCAGCTAAACATACCCAAGCTGCTCAAGGCCTCCGACGCGCGTTACAAGCTCGCCCACTTCGGCAAGTGGGACCATCGCTTCGACAGGCCCCTGCCCGCAGAGATGGGCTACGACTTCAGCGACGGGGACACAGGCAATGGCACTGGAGGCGGCAAGGGTTCCGGCGGACCGGCAGCGTCCACCGATCCGAAGCTGATTGACCACATCACAGGCCGCGCGTGCCAATTCCTCGAGAATCAAGCGGCGACCGGCGGACCGTTCTACCTCCAGATCTCACACTATGCCGTGCATCTGGACATCTTCTACCGCCAAGCGACCTTCGACCTCGTGCAACCTTGGAAGGCTGGCAAGAAGCACTATTTCCCGCCGTTCGCCGCCATGACGGCGGATATGGACGCCTCGATCGGGAAGGTGCTAGACAAGATCGACGAACTGGGCCTGGACCGCAACACCTACATATTTTTCCTCTCGGACAACGGCGGTCGGGCAACTCTGCCCGGCGCAGGCGATCCACCAGTGCCGAGAAACCACCCCCTGCGCGGCGCCAAGGGATCGATGTACGAGGGCGGCATTCGAGTTCCGTTCCTCGCGGCTGGCCCCGGGATCAAGCCCGGAAGCGTGAACCGCACGCCCGTAACCGGGCTGGACATCCTGCCGACACTGGCAGACCTAGCCGGGTATCCTAAAGACCTTCCCGCGGCGGTGGACGGCGGCACCCTCCGCGACGTGCTTCACGGCGGGACGGCTGTCGCCCGACAGCGCGAGTTCCTGGTCTTCCACCAATCCGTCAGCCGCCGGGCTCAGAGCGCGATCCGCCAAGGACGGTGGAAGTTGGTCAAGACGTGGGCGCGGAACGAAGTCGAGCTGTTCGATCTGGGCGCGGATATCGGAGAGGCGAATGACCTCGCCCGCGAAAGACCGGCAATCGCCCGCAAGCTGCATCAAGCACTAGTGGGATTCCTTTCCGACGTCGGAGCGGAAACACGCAAGACCCAAGACTAGGCGGCAGCCCGGGCACCGACCCCGATACCGATTCCCTGCCAAATGCAGGGGAGGCGACGGTCCCGTTGCAATTCTTGGCGCACTGCCGCGAACTCGACTGACCCGGGCCAATGGCATATTCGCTGCGTTAGCTGCCTTCGCGAGCGGTTCGCGCTCGTTACGCTATGCGGTGTCGAACAGCAATCTAACGCCAATTGAATCGAATCGGTTCAACGTTGACGGTTGGGAGCAAGGACCGCAAGCGCGCCTTGAGGTCGGCGTGCTCGGGCAGGAAAGCTAGGTTGTGCCACTCGTGCGGGTCGACGCGGTGGTCATAGAGTTCCTCGTCCCCGTTTTCGTAGCGGATGTAGCGGTGGTGACGAGTCCGCACCGAGTGATTGCCGAACCGATAGGTCGTGATGGCGTGGTGGGGCCAATCCGCGTCTGCGCTCTCGAGTAGCGGCCGCAGGCTATGACCCTGCAAGTGACCGGGAGGGTCCAGGCCTGCAAGATCGGCGAGGGTCGGATAGAGATCCAACGTCGAAACCGGCGCTGACGACCGGGTCCCTGGCGTGGTGATTCCAGGTGCGATCACAATCAGCGGGACGTGGGTCGAATCTTCCCAAAGCGTGTACTTGCGCCACTGGCCCTTCTCCCCCAGGTGATATCCGTGATCGGAGAAGAGAACGACGACTGTGTTGTCGGCACGGCCACTTGCATCCAATGCGTCGAGCAGCCGACCCACCATCGCGTCGGCGAAACTGATGCTCGCCAAGTACGCTTGCACGCCTCGCTCCCAGTTGCCGCTGTCGAGGACCCATCGGTGCACCCTTTGGTTCGAGGCGTAGCGATCCGACCCAGGCACATCGTCCAGATCGTCAGGCAAGGTCGCGGGCAGCTCGACTCGATCGATGGGATGCATGTCAAAGTAGGCCTGCGGAACGTACCAAGGAATGTGCGGTCTGTAGATCCCGACTCCGAGGAACAGGGGCTTGTCGCGATTCGCCCCGAGCTGCCGGCTCGCCCACGCAACGACTTGGCCGTCACCCATGGCGGAATCCTCGGCAGTCACAGGCGCCCAATCGAAAAACCCGCTAATGAACCCTGGATTCTTGTTGACCGGGCGCCCCAACGGCCGAATCTCGTCTGGAAGCTGCCGGTTCGGGGCCGGATAGTAGTCATCGAACCCTTCCTTTGGGAGCAGGCCGTAGAACTGGAGCGGATTGACCGTCGCCGCATGAAACAGCTTGCCGCCACCAAGCGTGCGGTAGCCGTTCCTTTGGAGGAAACGAGGCAACACGGGCTTGCCTTGAAGCGCCGGAGCCTCCCTCCAGTCCTGGCGATTGAGGTATACCCCAAAGGAGGATGTCAACATCCCGCTCATCAGCGATGCGCGCGACGGATTGCAGAGCGGCGCCGTGACGTGCGCGTTCGCGAACGTCAACCCCCGTTTGGCGAGACGGTCGATGTTGGGAGTCTTTGCCTGAGGGTGTCCCCCGAGCGGACCGACCCAGTCGTTGAGGTCATCGATAGCGATCAGGAGAATGTCCGGGCTGGCGCCGGCTGCCTGCGTGGCAGCTGACAGAGACACGGCGAGAGCTAGGAGCAGCTTGGGAATGGTCACTGGCGGGCCTAGGCTTCGCGAGGCTAAAGACCGTCGATTATAGTCATGCGGGTCCGGGCGGGTTCGCCAATGGCACTGAGGTCGTCGAGACGATGGAACGCAGCGGAATTCGTGCTACCCCCGTCGTCGCCGGCGGATCAAAGCACGTGCTTCTCCTAGCTGCTTTTGGCTGTGGGACAGATGGACAATAGTACGGTCTATGTTAAATCCTTAATTATCAAGGGGTTCAACTTGATTTATGGCGGTGAGGGTGGGATTCGAACCCACGGAACCCATGAAGGCTCAACGGTTTTCGAGACCGCCCGATTCAACCACTCTCGCACCTCACCACACTTCTTTGCCCAGTATAACCACACGCCCTCAGCTCCGCTCCGCCCATGACGGGGCCCCGGCACGAGCATGAGCGCGGCAGACGACACTCGGCTGTCTGCAGAGCAGTTCCGGCTGGCAGACTCCGCCGAGCCGGTGCGCGGCGACGCATTGGGAGGCAGAGTGGCGCAGACCGCAAACGGCCAGAATAGTTCGGCACGATCTCGCTGTCAGAATGGTTCTTTGATGTCCTCGCCACAGTCACCGCGATTCCTGCTGACGAACGACGACGGCATCGTCGCTCCCGGGCTGGCGGCCTTGGAGGCGGCCCTGCCCGACGGGGCCGTTTCAACGATCGTCGCTCCGTCTGCGGAGCATTCCGCCTGCAGCCACCAAGTCACCACGGCACGGCCGATTCGCGCGGCCCGCCTCGACCGGCGGCACATCGCCGTCGATTCGCTGCCCGCCGACTGCGTCCGTATCGGCTTGCACGAGCTCCGCGACAGGTTCGACTGGGTGCTCGCCGGAATCAATCACGGAGCCAACCTCGGGGCGGACATCTACTACTCAGGGACGGTCGCTGCCGTGCGGGAGGCCGCCCTGCTAGGCGTTCCGGCGATCGCGGTCTCGCACTACCGCGACAGGGTGCTGAGCGCCGCCGACTGGCAGCGCGCGACAGATTGGGTTCGGGAACTGCTACCCCGCCTGCTCGCCAAGCCGCTCCAGAAGGGGGAGTATTGGAACGTCAACCTGCCCTGTCCGCTTCCCGGATCTGCCGACCCGCCCGTAGTCGAGTGTGCCGTAGATACGAATCCGGTGCATCTGGCCTACGCCGTGGACGGCGAGCACTACTCCTATCGCGGAGTGTACAGCCAGCGCCCTCGCAGCCCGGGCCGGGATGTCGATGTATGCTTCGGCGGGAGCATTGCCGTCTCGCTGCTTCGGTTGCCGTGAGACAATGCGGCTTAGCTTCGGTTTGCGGCGCATCAGGGTAGATCAGTTGATCGTCGAACGGGGTCTGGCTGCCTCCCGCCAACAAGCGCAGGCCATGGTGATGGCCGGCGAAGTCTTGGTCAACGAACAGAAAGCCGACAAGCCCGGCCGCTTGATCCCGCCAGACGCTTCGATCCAGCTTCTGCGACAGCGGCCCCGGTTTGTAAGCCGCGGCGGCGAGAAGCTTGCCGCGGCCACGGCCCACTTCGGGATCGACGTCGCAGGCGCGGTCTGCCTAGACATCGGGGCTTCGACCGGAGGATTCACCGACTGCCTGCTGCAGCTTGGCGCCGCCCGCGTGCACGCAGTCGATGTCGGAACCAACCAGTTGCACTGGGCCCTGCGCAGCGACGAGCGAGTGCATGTGCTCGAGCAGTGCAACGCTAGATACCTCACGCGGGCCCATCTGGGCGAGCAGGCGTCCTTCGCATGTTGCGATGTCAGCTTCATCTCAGTAACGAAGATCCTGCCGCGATTCGAAGACGTCCTGGCTCCCGGTAGCGAGGCCATCGTGCTTGCAAAGCCACAGTTCGAGGTCGGCAAGGGGGAGGTGGGCAAGGGCGGCGTAGTGCGCGACCATGAAAAGCACATGGCAGTGATTGAGTCTGTACGCGAGGCCATGCTGGAATGCGGATTCGATCGCGTGGAGTGGATGGAGAGCCCCCTACTGGGTGCCTCTGGAAACCGCGAGTTCCTGCTGCACGGGACGACTTGGCGCGCGCCCTCGACCAAGGGGGTCAAGTGATCCGCACAATCGGCATAGTCAGCAAGCCGGAGCGCGGCGACATTCCCGCGTTGCTTCACCACATCTTGGAGTGGGCGGCCGGGCACGACATACGCGTCAAGATCGATGCGGCCACGGCAGACTACTTACACCGCGCCGATGGCATGGATCGCGATCGCCTGCCGGAAGAGTGCGACCTGATCGTGGTTCTCGGCGGCGACGGGACACTGCTGTCTGCCGCCCGGGCGGTCGGACCGCGGCAGACACCCCTGCTGGCTGTAAACCTAGGTGGGCTGGGGTTCATGATGACGATCGGCCCCGACGAGCTTCCCCCCGCTTTAGAAGGCGTGGCGCGCTCGGCATTCAAGCTCGACTCGCGAATGGTGCTCGAGGCCGACCTGGAGCGGGACGGAGAGGTGGTTGACCGCTTCTTCGCGCTCAATGACATCGTCGTCGCGAACAGCGCTGTCGCAAGACTGCTGCATCTGGAGGCCTATGCCGATGGCGAGTTCGTCTGCGGCTACCGCTCCGATGGCTTGATCGTTTCGACGCCGACCGGATCGACCGCATACTCGCTATCGGCCGGAGGGCCGGTGATGGCTCCGGACGTAGCAGCCCTTACACTCACGCCGATCTGCCCGCATACGCTTTCCAACCGAGCGGTCGTCTTGCCCGCAACCGCCACGGTCGAAGTGCGCATCCTAGATGGCGAGGAGGGGAACTTCCTGAGCATAGATGGCCAAGTGGGCCGCCATCTGGAACCGCAGGACCGGCTGCGCCTGTGGCAGGCCAGCCACACCGTGGATATCGTGCAAACCAATGACGTGCCCTTCTTCGATGTGTTGCGCAGCAAGATGCGCTGGGGCGAAAGGTAGGAAGCTTCCCTCAGGGGATGCCAAGCGCCCAAGCTAGGCCGCAGCGTCGGAGCCCGGGCAGGTAGCCCGGTTCGCATCAGTCGCCAGCTTCTGGCGCACAAGCTTGCCCAACGCAGCCGCTCCGCCCGCGCCTCGCGCGGTCGCGATAGCGCCCCTTACCAGAACTCGCGAGCATGGTGATGGACGCGCTGGCCGTGCGCTCGCATGCGCTCTTCCCAAGCTTCGTCACACTCAATCCGTCCATCGAGCGCCCTCAGCGCCTCCTCAAGTTCGGTTCGACCATTCGGCGCGGCCAGCGCAACGCTCACCGCCGGATGCAGCATGCAGAAGCGATAGCACTCTTCCGCGCTGGGAGGCGGCAGATCGGGCGGATCGTCCGGTGTGGATCTCAACAGATCGCGCCAGCGGAGCCCGGTGAACGTCACGACTGGCATTCGGAGTTCGGACGTTACGGGGAACACGTCCCGCTCCGCCCCGGTATGAGCGGCGTTGTAGCGGATCATCAGCATGTCGAGTCTCCGCCGGCCGCTTGGAGCGATCTCCGCAGCCCAGCCAGCGGCTAGCGAGCGCTGGTGGCTGGTCACCCCGAGCATGCCGATGCGACCTTCCCTCCGATAGCGGTCAAGCACTTCCCATGCCCCTCCGGAGACCGTGATCGCGTTCCATTCTTCGGCCGACTCCACGTAATACAGGGTCACGACCTCCAAGCGCTCGCTGCGCGTGTGCGCGAGCATCCATTCCATTTCTCGTACTGCCTGCTCGGCCGAGCGCGCCTTGAACTGCGCCGCAAGCACGACCTCCTTGCGCCGCGCCCCCAGTCCGGCGACAGCTCGCGACAGGCCATCGGGCTTGCCGCACCAATTGAAGTAGCGCACGCCCCGCGAAAGCGCGTAGTCGACATCGCCGTCGGACAGGCTCGTGTTGCCCCGCGTCGCGATACCCAGCCGCGGCACTGCCGGCAGGCCCTCCGACAGCCGGGCAAGTTCGCTCATCCGGGACTGCCAGACGCCGCCGGTCAGAACGTGAAGCGCAAGGTGAACCGGAAGGTCCGGCCATCGTTGAGCGTGTTGGTGATCTTTCCGAAATTGCCTTGCGCGAGGCTCGAACCGGGATCCTGGAACTGCGGATGGTTCGTGAAATTGAGCGACTCGACCCGCAGCAGCAGTCTGTTCTCGCCGACCGGCCAGGCCTTGGACAGGGCAAGGTTTATATTTGCAATGCCGTCCCGGCGAAACGTATTGCGGCCCAGATTGCCTCGTTGATCGGTGGGCTTGATGAACGAGAAAGCGCTGGTCGGCAATTGCTGGGCCGAAGTGTCGGGATCGTCAATCGAGCGTCCTAGTATCGCCGGGTCCTCAAGGATGGGCGTGTCGCTGTGGGATCCGTCCACGTTGCCGAAGCCTGGCGCGTCCGAGCCGGCCTGCACCGAGAACGGCGTGCCGGACTTGAGCAGCACGACCGAGCTGAGCTGCCACGCGCCGAACAGGCTCCGAAGCAGCCCGGCGCTGGTACGCAGCGCAGGTGTCTGGTAGCTGAAATTGAACAGCGCGGCATGCGGCTGGTCGAAGTTGCTGACGCCGCGCAACTCGTGGTGGAGGTCAAACTCCGAAGGACTCTCAGTCTGCCTCCGGTTGGCGTTGGACGCCGTGTTGAGGTAGCTGCCGCCCAAGTCGATCGCCTTGCTCCACCAATACGAGGCCTCCAGGCTGACGCCGGCCCAGCGCGGAACGCGCAATGTCGCGCGGCCAGCATCGAAGAACCCGCGCGAGCCATTGTTCACGTGGAACACGTTGAAATAGCGCTGATCCGGACGCCGTGCATTGACGGTGCGCGTGATCTGTGGGATGCCCTCTACCACCCGCGCCCGGTTGAGGAAGTACATCGACAGCAGCTTGTGGGAGCGGCTGCCAATGTAGGCTAGATCCAACTGCCAGTCCCGCGCGATCTCGAACTCCCACGAATAGCTGTAGTTGTGCGTGTACGGGATAGCCAGATCGGGGGCAATGTCGAATCTCACCGACCGCGCATTGGGATCGAGCTTGATCGGTCGCACCGCCTGCAACGGATCAACCAGATCGGGCGTCTGGACCACGACCGTCACGTTCTGCGGCGGGTTGATGCGCGACTGGATGTAGGTAGCCGTGAAGATCTCGCCGTAGTGCAGGCCATAGGATGCGCGCATTACCCCACCCTTGCCCGGCAGCCTGTAGGCAAAGCCGAAGCGCGGCGCGAAGTTGTTCAGGTCCGACGAGTAAGGAATCCGTGTCAGCTCGTTGACCTCCGTAGGCCGGGCGACCGGCTCCCAGCGCAGGCCCAGGCTCAACGTGAGGTTGCCGCTCGCTTTCCACTCGTCGCCGAAGTAGAGTTGCGACATCCACTGCCGGAAGCCCCGATGCACGTCGCCGATGGCAATCGAGTAATTGCTCGCCAAGCCCAGGCGCAAATTGGTGATACCGTCGTTGCCGAAGTTCTGCCGGAAGATGAAACGCCCCCGGTGATCCTGCAGCTCGCGCCCGTTGATCTGGCTGCGGTGCAGCTCGCCGCCGAAGGTGATGTTATGGTCGCCGCGGCGATAGCGGAGGCGGGCTCCGTAGCGGAAGTTATTGCCGGCCCGATCCACCGGAAACCGACCGGGCGGGCCGATCGAGTCCAATTCGCGGCCGACGCGGATCCAGGGCCCGATGGAGGTCTCGTCGGGTATCAGCAGCGAGCCGACCCGATCAAAGCCGGCAGTGAAGTCGCCGGTCAGGCGGGGCGTCCAGCTGCGATTCCAGGTAATGCGGGATTGGTGGTTGCGCGTGGTCGTATTCGGGTTCTGGCCGCCGACCAGCTGAAACGCGTCCACGTTTTGCAACACCAGGCCATAGCGCATGGTGATGCGGCCGCTATCGCCAGTCGCTTGGTCCAGCGTCGCCGCAACCCGGTCGTTGGCAATGTCCTGGGGCGCGTTCGTATTGAGGGCGCGTAGATTGATGTCCGGGCGATTCGGGGCCGCAACGGGGTAGGCATCCATGATCCGCTGCACAAACGCCCGCGTGGCGGGATCGGTGGCGAGCGGCGTACGCTCCTCAAGCGTCGGAACAAGCACGTTGCCGTTGACCTGGCCCTTGTTCCGCGTCTGGCTGCCGTTGAGCGTGAGCGCGGCTCCCTTCCACGCCGGCATCCCCACCGTTACGCCGTAGTTGTTGCTGCGAGCCGGCTGCACCGCGCCGACCTGAAAGAACGAACGCGCACTGACGGCACTGTTGGTGTGGGTCAGGAACACGCTGCCGTTCACGCGCGAAGCCGGCGCCGGAGGGGCGTGGACGGGACGCCCGGGCGGGCCGCCGAACTCGGTCGCCCAATACGAACGATCGATTTGAAGGTTCTTGACGGCGGTGGCCGAAATGCCGAGCCGCTCGTTGAGCTCCTTGAGCACGTTGTTGTCGATCAATGCCAGGCTGACGTTTTCGTTACGGCGCCCCTCTCCCTGCTCGGAGTTCACCTCGCCGAGCAGGTTGAGCCGTGTTCGATCTGCAGCATCCGACGTGGAGACCGCGCCAGCTTCGCTTTCGGGTCCTTCCTCATCGAGCGCTTCAGAGAGCTCTTCCGCGACCTCCGAACCGCTCGCCGGGGCCGCGCTAGGTGCCGACTGGCCCAGCGCCGGTGTAGCGAGCACGACCAAAGCCATGCAAGCTGCGAGCAATCTACCGCCAATCATCGCTGGCTCAGCGTACCGTAGTCTAGGCATTATCCGCACCACTACCTAGTCAATTAGGCGGGTCCTAGCGTGCCATTGTTACGACAGATGGCGGCGGGTCAATGTTCGCTAGAATCGAGGTTCGCGGCTCGCGCCCAGCGGCGCGGCCCACAATAGAAGCGACCCAGGAACTCCATGCGCACCCGAGCGGCAGTCGTGAGAGAGGTTGGTCAGCTGACCATCGAAGAAGTCCAGCTGGCGCCACCCAAGCAGAGCGAGGTCTTGGTACGCATACATGTCGCTGGTGTCTGCCACTCGGATCTTCACACTCTGCGCGGCGAGCTGCGCGCCGAGCCGCCGTTGGTGCTCGGGCACGAGGGTGCGGGCGTGGTGGAGGCGGTGGGAACCGCTGTCACCCGCTGCAAGCCAGGCGATCGGGTCGTGATCAACTGGCTGCCCGCCTGCGAGTGCTGTCCGACCTGCCTCAACGGTCGCCACAACCTCTGCGAGCGGCTAGCCTCGACGACCTTCAAGGCACTGCTGATCGATGGGACGACCCGGCTCTCCACCGCGGAGGGCATGCCCCTGAAGCACATGCTCAGCGCGGCAACGATGGCCGAGCATGCGGTGGTCGACGAAGCCGGCATCGTTCCAATTCCAGACGGCGTGCCGTTCGAAATCGCCGCGGTGATTGGCTGCGCCGTGGCGACCGGGGTGGGCGCGGTGATCAACACGGCCAAGGCGCTGCCAGGAGTGCCGGCGGCGGTGATCGGCTGCGGCGGCGTTGGCCTCAGCGCCCTGTTGGGCTGTAAGCTGGCGGGCTGCAACCCGATTGTCGCCGTTGACGTGCTGGACTCGAAGCTGGAATTCGCCAGGGCACTGGGCGCCGATCAAACATTGAATTCGACCACCGTCGAGAAACCGGCCAGGGAACTGCGCGGCATGACAGGGGGTGGACCCGAGTACGTCTTCGACAGCGTGGGGTCGGCGTCAACGATCGCCCTCGCCGTCAACGCGGTGCGCCCGGGGGGCGCGGCCACCATCGTGGGCCTGCACGCCGCGAAGCAGCTGGTGGAGATCCCGGCCGGCGCCTTGGTGCTGCAGAACAAGCAGCTGCTGGGCTCCTTCGCGGGCTCGATCCGGCCGAGGTTGGACCTGCCCAAGCTGCTCGGCCTCTACCAAGGCGGCCGGCTACCGCTGGACGACTTGATCTCGAAGCGCTACCCGTTGGACGCGCTCCAGCAAGCCTTCGACGACATGGAAGCCGGGAACGTCGCCCGGGGCGTGCTGGCACTCGCCCCGCAAGCTTAGCTGCGACCGGTCTGGGTCAGTCTGCAATCGCTTGGTAGGCGAGCCGCTTGAACTGCGTTCGACCATCGCTGAAGCGTGGCGGCAAGAGCTGGATCATGTACAGGCCGATCATCTCCTCGGTCGGGTCGATCCAGAAGATCGTGCCGGCCAGCCCGCCCCAGTTGTACTCGCCCAGCGAGCCATTGATCCCGCTCGCAGCCCTGTCCACGTGGACTGCGAAATCCAGCCCGAAGCCGTAGCCGTCCGAAAGCACCTGCGAGGCGCGGCGAGTCCCCGCGACATGATCGCGGGTCATTAGCTCGATCGTCTTGCGGCTGATGATACGCTCTCCGCCCAGGGTCCCGCCGTTGAGCAGCATCTGGCAGAACCTCAGATAGTCTCGCGTGGTCGATACTAGCCCGCCCCCGCCCGAGAACCACTTGCTCTCGTAGTCGTAGTAGCCCGAAGATCTGTCGGCCGACGCAGGCTCGATCCCTTCGCCGTCCTCGGTCTTGGCGTACATCTGCACGAACCGACCCTTCTTTTCCTCGGGCACGGTGAAGCCCGTGTCGCGCATGTCCAGCGGTCCGAAGATCCGCTCGTCCATGAACGTGGCCAGGTCTTGGCCGGAAAGGACTTCGATCAGGCGGCCCTGCACATCGACCGAGACGCTATACTCCCAAGCCGATCCGGGGTGGTGTTTGAGCGGAACCTGCGCCAGTTTCTGGATGAAGTCGTCAATCGACCGGTTGTCTCCCAGCACGTTGAGGTCACGGAACTTCTCGTCTGCCGCAGTGTCGCCACCGCCGTAGCCCATGCCGGCAGTGTGCCGCATCAGATCCTGCACCGTCATCTCGCGGCGGGCCTTGGTCGTGCCGCCGCCATCGAGCACTTCGAGTCCGCCGAGCTCAGGGATGTAGTTCTTGACCTGGTCCCGCAAACCGAACTTGCCCTCTTCGAAGAGCGTCATCAAGGCCACGCCGACAATGGGCTTGGTCATGGAATAGATGCGGAAGATCGTGTCGTCGGACATCGCTAGACCGCCCTCCCGATCTGCCATGCCGACAGTCTCCCAATAGGCGATCCTGCCCCGGCGCGCCACGACGCCGATGGCACCGGCCAGGTGGCCGCGATCGACATCTGACTGCAGGGCCGCCGTGATCCGGTCAAGCCGTTCTTGGGAAAGTCCGACCTGGGCGGGATCCGCCCTGGGGATTTCTCCGACCGTCTGGACGCCGGAATCGGGCCCGGAACTGCAGCTCAGCGCTAGCAGAAGGAAGACAAGGGGTGGAATTGCGATCCGTCTCATGCAACGGAGAGATTAGCAGAATGAGCGCAGGAACGATCGACGCAGGCCGAACCGCGCCGGCCTGCCAGCAGGCACAGCAGCGGCGACATCCAGTCAGATGCTTCGCGACGATTGGGATCCAACGAGGTCGGAATTCGGCGTCAGCAGAACGGCGACCGGGATTAGTCCGTGATCGACTGATAAACCAGCCGCTTGAACTGGCCGGCTCCGTTTGCATAGCGCGGCGGCATCATTTGGATCATGTAGATCCCGATTAGGTCCTCTGCAGGATCGATCCAGAAGCTTGTTCCGGCCAATCCGCCCCAGTTGTACTCGCCGACCGACCCATTGAGGCCGCTCTTGGTCGGATCGATATGGACGGCAAAGTTGAGGCCGAAACCATATCCCGCCGCCAAGATGGACGAAGCGCGCGCGATCTCGCTGACGTGATCAATGGTCATCAGTTCCACAGTCTTGCGGCTCAGGATGCGCGTCCCGTCGAGAATCCCGCCGTTGAGCAGCATCTGGCAGAACCGCAGGTAGTCACGCGTCGTGGACACAAGCCCGCCACCGCCGGAGTACCACTGTGTCTCCTCGTAGTACCGCTTGGTGCGGCCGTCATTTGCCGGCTCGATCCCTTTCTCGTCCTCGGTCTTCTTGTAGGCCTGCGCGAAGCGCCCGCTCTTTTCCTCGGTCATCCTGAACGCGGTGTCGCGCATGTCGAGCGGCTCGAACACGCGCTCCCTCATGTACGTGGCCAGATCCTTTCCGGACAGCACTTCGATCAGGCGGCCCTGAACGTCCACTGACACGCTGTAGTCCCACTGCGTGCCGGGCTGGTGCTTGAGCGGCAGCTTCGACAGCTTGTCGACGAACTGCGCGACCGACCGATTCTCCGACAAGACTCCCGCGTCGTTATACATCTTGTCCACACGGCTATCGCCGAACAGGCCGTATGTCATGCCCGAGGTGTGCCGCATCAAGTCCTGCACCGTCATCTCGCGGTCAGGAGCCACCTCTTTGCCGGCCACCCAAACCTTGAGGCCGCCAAGCTCCGGTATGTGCTGCCCGACCTCGTCCTTGAGGGAGAATCTGCCCTCTTCATAAAGAATCATCAGGGCGACGCTGACGATGGACTTGGTCATCGAGTAGATGCGGAAGATCGTCTCGTCCGCCATCGCAGTGCCGGCCTCGCGGTCAGCCATTCCAACGTTCTTCCAATACGCGATCTTGCCCTTGCGGGCGACCACGCCTATGGCCCCGGCGACGTGGCCTTGATCAACGCTGCTCTCCAGTGCTTGCGTGATCCGATCCAGCCTCTCCTGCGAGAGCCCGACGTCCGCCGGCGCAGCCCTGGGCAGTTCCGCCCCTACAGCGCCGACCAGCAGGCTGATTGCAAGAAGGAGGATTCTAAAGTGCATCGGATAACCTCTGCGCCCGCCGTTGCGGGGAATGCACTGGGAATTATAGCGATCCGGGCAGGGCTCTCCTCCGACCGCAGAGTCGTGCGCAGGGCAAGGCATGTGCCGATCAACGGCGCCCACGCTGCTCGTCGCTATGCTGGAATCGGAAGCGGCGCAGCAGCCGCTCCGGCGCGGTCCTCGCAAAGCATCGTCCCGCAGAAGCAAGATTGCTCGCGGACAGAGAACTCTGAACCTAAGCGATGGCACGCATGAACCGAGTCGTAGCTTGCATCGCGGCCAGCGCCGCACTCCTGCTTCCACATTGCAGCCAGGTGGCCGAAGAGGCGTCGGCTCCCGCCGGCTGGTCGACTGTTCTAGTCGCCGAGGACCCCACCCCCCGCCATGAAACGGCGATGGTGGCGATCGGCGGCAAGGCGTACTTGATGGGCGGACGAGGCGTGAAGCCGGTCGAAGAGTTCGATCCCGTGGCAAGGACGTGGCGCAAGCTCGGGCCTACGCCGATGGAGATGCATCACTTCCAGCCGGTCGTCTACGACGGGCGGATCTTCGTGATGACGGCGATGACGGGGAAGTATCCCAAGGAGACTCCGCTGGAAACCCTTTATATTTACGATCCGATCGCAGACGCTTGGGAGCAAGGCCCCGAGATTCCGCCCAGTCGCAGGCGGGGCGGGGCCGGCACGGTCGTCTACCGCGAGAAGATCTACTTGGCGTGCGGGATCATCGATGGCCACACGAGCGGCACCGTCGCTTGGTTTGACGAGTTCGACCCGCGAACCGGAGAGTGGCGGCAGCTGCCCGATGCGCCGCATGCGCGAGACCACTTTTCCGCAGTGGTCAGCGATGACCGCCTGTATCTGATTGGCGGCCGCAACACAAGCTACCACGAGCCCGACAACTTCACCGCGTTCTTCGGGCGTGTGGTTCCCGAGGTCGATGTCTACGACTTCGCAACGAAGCAGTGGTCCACGCTGGCGGCCAAGCTGCCAATCGGCACGGCCGCGGGCGGCCTGATCGCGATCGATCGCTCGATCTACTACTTCGGGGGCGAGACAGCTCAGGATCTGGCCCATGCAGAGACGCAGCGTTTGGACTTGGACACGGGCGAATGGTCCTTGGTTGCGCCGTTGGTACGCGGGCGCCACGGCGGCGGTGCCGCCCTCTTGAACGGCGCGATCTACTTTGCCACCGGGAGCGGAGGTCGCGGCGGCGGACCGGAACTTGCCACGACGGAAGTTCTTAGGCGTTGAGGAAATCAGGCATTCCCCCGTTCCAGCGCGGTCAAGGCGGATCAAACGCTGCCGAGCCGAGCAGCGGCCCCGGCCGTGTCTGCTGACTGTCGACGCCGGCCCGGCGGCATAGAACGGAGATCTCATTGGCAGAGCAGTCTCCGAACCGCTGCCGAGAGGGCCGGATATCAGAATTGGCCTATCATTGCGCGGTCGATCTCGTCTACGATCTATGTGGACACTCGTTAGGAGGAAACCATGCGTCACTTGATCGCCAGCTACCTAGACAACTCCATCTCTCGCCGCGGGCTCTTCGAAGCTCTTGCCGGATTAGGGTTCACCGCAGCAGCCGCGCAGTCGCTCGTCGCGCCGCTCGAGGCGTCGGAGACCGGCCAAGGGGCCACCAAGATGACCGGCACGGGCGGGGAACTCGTCGTCGCGCAGATGAAGGCTGCGGGCGTGGAGTATCTCTTCACCAACCCCGGATCTTTCGAAGTCGGGTTCTTCGACGCATTCCTCGGCCAGGACCACACCCAGCTGATCATGGGCCTGCACGAGGGAATCGTGATCTCGCTGGCCGACGGCTACTACCGGACCTCGGGCAAGCCGGGTTTCGTCAATCTCCACGTGATCGCCGGCACCGCCCAGGCCGCCGGGCAGATGTACAACGCCTCCAAGGACGGGTCCGCACTGGTGGTCACCGCCGGGCTGAACGACAACGAGCTCTGGAGCGACGACGCCGGACTCGCGCCGCGCCCAGGATTCGACCAAAAGGAGATCAACCGCCAGTTCACGAAGATCTCGTGGGAATCGCGCGAGCCGCGAAGCCTTGCGCTGATGCTGCGCCGGGCATTCAAGGTGGCGACGGCGCCGCCCGGCGGGCCAACCTATCTCGCGATGGCGCACCATGCGCTGGAAGCGAATAACGTCGAAGCGCTCATCCTCCCGGGCGAGCGTTTCACGCCCGAATCCAGGATGCGGCCTGCGAAGGACGCGGTCGAGCGTGCTGCCAAGGCAGTGGTCGAGGCGCAGCGCCCTGTGCTGGTGGCTGGGGACGAAGTCTGGAAGACTGGCGGGTGCGACGAACTGCTGAAGCTTGCCGAGAAGCTGGGGATACCGGTCACCAATCAAGGACAGGGATACGACAACTTCCCGGCCCACCACGCCCAGAATCTGGGACGCTTCAACCAGAACCACAAGATGCTGGCCGGGGCGGACCTCGTCCTGAGCGTGGGCGCGCCCGATTTCGGTGGCAGAGTCATACCGCGCGGACCCGAGGCACCGCTGGGAGCGAAGTTCATCCGCCTCACGGCAAACGCCGACGTCATCAGCCGCAACTACCCGACCGACCTCGTCCTAGCGGGCACGCCGCGGGAAGGCCTGCGGGACCTCAACGAAGCGATCGACTCAATCACCACCGCGAATCGCCGCAAGCAGATCGCCAAGCCGCGCGCGCAAGCCCTGGCAACGTACACCAAGGAATCCCGGGCCAAGGCCGAGGCTGCAGCGCGCAAGAACTTCGGGCGAGGCCCGGTGCATCCTGACGAACTCGGCGCGCGAATCGCGAGCGTGGCCGACGACAACGCGATCATTGTCCCGGAGAATCTCACAGCTAGGTTCGGGGCGTTCAACTTCGGTCACCGCGACGGCGAGAAGATGCGCGTCGCCAACACCGGCAACGGCCTCGGATGGGGCATTGGCGCGGCGGCGGGAGCGAAGCTGGCCGAGCCGGACCGTCAGGTCATCTGCTCTATCGGGGACGGGTCGCTGATGTATAGCGCTGCGGGTCTCTGGACCCAAGCGCGCTACGAGATCCCCGTGCTCACCGTGGTTTCGAACAACCGCAACTACCAGACCGTTCGCAACGCCTACTATCGCTATGGCGGGAAGATGAAGGAGACGGACCGGTATACCGGAATGTATCTCGGCGATCCCGATATCAGCTTCGCCGAGCTGGCCAAGAGCCAGGGCGTCGGCGGAGAGAAGGTCAACGAGTCCTCCGAGTTGGAGGGTGCTCTGAAGAGAGGGGTGGAAGCGACCCGCGAAGGGCGGCCGTACGTGGTTGACGTCGAGACTGCCAGATACGGCGGCGGGGCCGAATCGGAGTGGCACCAGAAGTTCAGCTTGGCGGACAAGCGGAGCAAAGACGTGTAGCCCGACGCCAAGGCTTGCGATCGACGGCAGCTGCCAAGGAAGGAAGCGGACCTGCAAGTTCTGCGGGGTCATCCCGCTGCGCTTTCCGCCTGTCGGAACGCGCAGGCGCAGCGAGAAGCGCTGCAGCTAGACCAGGCCCAGCAGACGGCGACTGTAGGCTAGATCCGCGGCCACTTCCTCGCGTTCGAGCGCAACTGGCTCCCCTTCTGGCGCAACATAAGGCCTGCCCTGTCGCGCTAGCTTCATGAAGCCCTCGTACACCCACGCCGGCACGTCGCGGTAGCTTTCCCAGAATGTTGCGTCGCGCACTGCAAACTTGCGGGCGGAACGCAGATTGATCATCTCCAAGGAAAACGCAAGATCCGGACGCAGCTCGCGGAATCGAGCGGACCACCGGTCGATACCGATATTGCCTTGGCCCAGAGGCACCCACATCACGTGCACTTGATCGTCCTGGATCCAGATCCGCGAATCGCGGATACCCGTTGTCAGCGCGAGCGGCGCCAGCACCTCGAGGGTGTGCAGCGGATCTTCCAAGGTCCAAGTCGCGTTGCCGGCATCCAGCAGCGTGCCGACATAGTCGGTCCCCGCCTCTTCGACCAAGGAGCGCAGCTGGAGCGCCTGGAGATCGCCCGCATGGTTCTCTACCGCGATCTTGATTCCGTGGCGGCCGTCGTCGTCCCGGACCGACCTGCAGGCAGCGATCGTGTTCTCGATGTGGGCCTCCAGCGGAAGCTCGCCCATGCGCTCGTCAGCGCTGCCGAGATAGCACCGCACGAAGGGCGAGCCGAGGATTCGCGCGATCCCGAACATTTTCAGCAGCTGTTCGCGCGCCGTGCCATCCTCCTCGAGGAAGCGCGTGGACGTGGGACAGATCGAGCCGAACCCGACCTCGATCTGGATGCCAAGCGAATCGGCGTGCTCGCGCACCCGCTTGAGGTGGTCCGGCGCGGTGCCGCCGAGAAAGCGCGGCTCAGAAAAGTTCACCAGCGATGCGCCGTGGGCGTGCGCAAAGTCCAGCTGTTGGAATGCGGTCCAGCCTTGGGATCGCAGACTGAAGAGGTCTAGGCCGAGTCGAGGGGTAGGCATTTGGGCTCCGAGAGATTGCGCCGCTAGGCCGGCTAGGAGGAGTTCGCGACGAGTCACTTGCACTGCACCGTCAAGTCTTGGATTGGCATCGCCGGATACTAAGATATCGAAGAGCCGAGCGGTCTCGCGCGACGCTGCGGTTCACGGCGGCCTACGCGCTGAACGCGGATCGAACCGCCTCGCCCGAATCGGGGTCGAGATCGTCGACCGCAGCTTCCAAGCGATCCAGCTCGCGGTACGCTTCCTCGAGCTCGGCGTGCAGCTGCCGCCGCAGCTCCAAGATGAAATTGCGTCCGACAGAGCGAGCACGCTCCTGTTCGTGCATCAATCGCGCGATTGGCGAAGCATGCAATTGACCCAACGCATGCTGGAGCTCACGCATCCGATAGCGCGCCCAGGCGATCTGACGGTTCGTCCTCGCCCACGATGCTCCGAGTCCGCAGCCCAGGATCGGCTCGCTCTCCGCTTGCCAGTGCTCGAGCAGCCACTGCAAGCGGCGCTCGTCGTTGTCGCGGTAGGCAAGCGTTGCTTCCGCCATCAGCTCGTGGCGCCTGCAGCTCTCGTCGCCGTCAGCGGCAAGATCTGGGTGAATCTGCCGGGCCAGCGCCAAGAACAATCGGCGCGCTCCTTCTTCCGGAGGCGGCGAGCACGCCGCCTCTTCATGGTCGTCGCCTCGTGCCTGCGCGGTCCCGGCCGCCCGGCTTTCCTGTGCTTCGCCCAACGCCCGCCAGCCTCGATTGATCCGCGCGCGGAGGCGTTCTAGCTCGTCATACCGGTCCCCGACAGCCGGACGGAAACGGCGTTCGAATTGGCGCAACTCGTCCACGTCTGAGGCGTATTCGCGCTCGAGGCCCCGGACTGTCCTCTCAAGGTCGAGCAGCATCCCGCGCAAGCGAAACAGGGCGCCGTTCGTCGCAGGGTGGTACCGGACCAAGGCCGTGTTCATGCGGCACCCCCGGTATAGGCGGCGGCCACGAAATGGCGGATCTCCGCGGGCACCAAGTGGTCCCAATTCTCGCCGCGAGCAATGGCGGACCGCACCAGCGAGGACGAAGTCTCGGCATGTGCCGAGGCTATCTCGAAGGGCAAGATTTGTCCCGTGTGCTCCGCTGCAACGCGATAGGACTGGCCGCGCGCGCCGACCAGGAGCGTGAAGCGCTTGAGTTGGTCGCTGAAGGCCTCGCGGTCGCCATAGTCCCACGTCGCATAGCGCTCGGCGGCGTCGCGCCCGGCGATCACGAACAGCTCGCACGCATCGCCGACTTCCCGCCGCAGCGCGTCAACCATGTCCACGACCAAGCCAGCCTCGCACGCGCAGGCGGCCCAGCCCTCTCGAAGCAGAGCCAACGCCGCGATCCATTCCAGGCGATCCTCGACGGTCGGCCTCGCGATTCGCTTGTGAGGCAGGGATCGAGGAATGATCTGTACGACCTGATCCAAGTCGAAGCGCCGCTGCGCCGCCTCGCCTAGAGCCACGTGCGCCATCGTCGGAGGGTTGTACGTGCCCGGCAGCAGGCCCACGCGGCCACGACGGAGCAACCGGCCTGCAACCGTCTGAATCACTATTCCAGATACGGCGCGAGGACTCGGTCCAATTCTGCGTCATCCCAGCTGTCGACCGCTACCGGGCGGTGCAGGGACCACTCTTCCACGTGATCGATCGATTCGCCGGGCTGTAGCGTGCGCACCGGACCGAGCGTCTCGATTTCCAAGAACCGTTCGTTGGTGAACGTCTCGTAGGAACTCCCCATGTCCGGATACTCCTCTTCAGGGAATGCCGCAAACTTCTTGACGAACAACTCGCCGTTGAGCAAGTACGCGCCGCGCGTCGCCGGATTGAACAGCCCGATCTTCTCCGGATCGGCATTCAGGGGGTCCTGTTGCAGAACGATGTACTTCTCCAGCCAGGTCCAGCGCGGATCGGCCATGTTGGTGAAGGCGAACACGACCAGCGGATTGGTCGGGGCCAAGACCTCGGGATGGGTGCCCCGCGGCGGCAGGGTGGTGATCCCGGCCCCGCCGGGAGCCATCATCGTCAACACCCACGTCGCGACGCGAAGCGGCCAGATCGTGCGATTGGCGAGGGTGTAGACCACCCGGACCGCACTGCCCTCGTCGGACAGCTCGACCGCAATCGCCTTCTGGACTCCAGTGTGCTCGACGGGCGCCTGGGCCACGAGCCGGCTCCCGGAGATCTCGATCTGGACCGGATCGTTGTCGGCTCCGTAGCTATAGACTGGATCCTCCGGGCCTACCCAGAGCCGGCTGCCGCCATACAGCCGCCAATTGTCACCACCGGTCTGGCCCAGATCCTCTTCCAGCTCGACAAAGAGGTTCTGGCCGCCCTCGAAGCCGTACCGGATGATCCGGGGCCCGACATCGGACGTGACGATCAGTTCGACTTCGCCGTTAGACAGCCGATAGCAGTTCGGCCAACCCGCGTAAGGGATCTTCTCTACAGTCACGGCGGCGATCATGGATGCCGCGCCCATTGCGAGCGCGGCGGCAAGAAGGCTCAAGCGGCGCAAAGGCACTCCTTGGAGGCTGGTGTGGGTGGGGCAGCGCCTAGTAAGTCGCCCGCCCGCCACTGACATCGTAGCACTGGCCCGTCACGAACGAGCAATCCGGACTGGCTAGGAAGTGCGCCACGGCGGCCACCTCTTCGACCGTTCCCGTACGCGCGCGGGGGATCTTGGAGGTCATGTAGTTGACCTGTTCCTCGGTCAATTGGTCGAGGATGGGCGTTCGGATCACGGTCGGGCTGATCGCGTTGACACAGATGTCGTTGAGCGCTGTTTCCTTCGCCATCGACTTGCTGGCCGCGATCACGCCCGCCTTTGACGCCGAGTAGGCCACCATGTTCGGATTCCCTTCCTTCCCGGCCAAGGAAGCGATGTTGACGATCCGGCCGTAATCGTGCTCGACCATCGTGGGCAGCACGGCCCGGCAGCAGTTAAACACGCCGCTGAGGTTGATGTCGATGACGCTCTGCCAGTCGGCATCGGACTGCTGCCACGCCGGCAGGGCCTTGCCCGCGATGCCCGCGCAGCAAACCAGCACGTGGATGCGGCCCTGGCGGGCCAGCACGGAGTCGACGGCGGCCCGGACGGACGACGGATCCGTCACGTCGAGCCCCTCGGAGAACGCCGCCAGCCCCTCCGCGCGAAGCTTCCCGGCCTGATCGGCGCCGGCTTCGGCGTTCAAGTCGGCGATCGCGACCGTAGCACCCGCCCGGGCGAGGCGAGCCGCGATGCCAGCGCCGATGCCGCGCGCTGCGCCGGTGATCAGGGCCGTCTGCCCGCTGAGGTCAAAGAAGCTATGCGCCATCGGGATCGACCGCTCCGGAGCCGTCGGGATCGATCGCTTCGGAAGCGTCGTCGCCGGACGGCGGGGCAGCCTCCACTGCCGTCTCCTCGCCCTCCGAGCCCGACTCGTCTCCGTCCGCACCAGAAGCCGCTTCGGCTTCCGGCGCGCCATCTTCGCCAGGGGCCTCTGTGGCTTCGGTTCCCTGGGCGGACTCCTCGGATTCGGCGGGCGGCGCGAACTCGAATTCAGCTGACGCCTGCACGGTGCGCGTCAGGGGTTCGTCTTCGCGCCCCTCGGCGCGGACCTCGACCTTGATGGTGGTTGACAGATCCTTGTAGAGATGGACGGGGATGTCGTAGTCTCCCAGAGTCCGGATCGGTGTCGTGAGCTGGACGCGCTGGCGCTCAATGCCGAACCCTTGCTCGTTCAGCTTGTTGGCGATGTCGCGCGCGGAGACCGAGCCGTAGAGCTGGTTGTTCAGGCTGGCGCGCACGACCATCCGCACCACCACTCCGTCGAGCGCTTCCATCTGCTTGGTCGCGTCGCCGTGGAGCTGCACGGCCTCCTTGGCCGCCGCTGCCCGCATTTGCTCGAGCTGTTTCAGGCTGCCCTTGTCGGCAGGGATCGCCAGCTTTTTCGGGAACAGGTAGTTGCGGGCGTAGCCGTCCTTGACCTTGACCACATCGCCGCGCTCGCCCAGCTTGTAAATGTCCTTCTTGAGAATCACCTCATGCATCGGAGCTACTCCTCTCTCTGTCCCGCGAGCGATCCCTATCGCGCTGCGGCTTCTCGATCACTCCGACGAACGGTAGAAGGGCCAGATTCCGGGCTCGCTTGATCGCCCGCCGCAGCTGGCGCTGGTGCTTCGCGCTCAGCCCTGTGTGGCGCCGCGGGTTGATCTTCCCGCGGTCGCCGACGAACTGCTTCAGCGTCTCGACGTCCTTGTAATCGATGTGGTCGATCCGATTGACGCTGAAGTAGTCCACCTTGCGCCGCCGGAAGAAGCGCTTGCCGCCGGAGCGGCCGCGGCCCTCCGGAGCGCCCCGGTCGCGGCGCGGGCCGCTCCCGGCCTCGCGAGAGGGCGCCGGTCGTGTCTCTTCGTTCTCAGCCATTTGTCAATTCCTCTCGATGCCTCGCATCACTCCTCGGGGGCCGGGGCGCTCGCCTCGGCAGCCGCCGGTTCGGCGCTGTTCTCCGCGGCAGCAGCTGCCTCGGCCGGCTCGGGCTCCCCAGGCGGCGGCGACGGCAGCTCTGGTTCGGGCTTGCCCGGCGCCTTCGCCTTGGCCTTCTCGGCTTCGGCAGCACGCGCGGCAGCCTTGGCATCCAATACCGGCTGCCGCTTCGCGCGGCGCGCCTGCGCCTTGGCCAACCGCTTGAGATCTTCGTCGATGCGGACCACCATGTACTTGATCACGTGATCGGAGACGCGCAAGCGGCGCTCCAGCTCGCGGTTCAGCGAGCGGTCTCCGTTGATCGAGTACTGGATGAAGATGTAGTGTCCGCTCCAGAACCCGTGCACGCGGTAGGCAAGCGGCCGCTTGCCCCAGTCATCCACCTTGTCCACGCTGGCCCCGCCGGACGCCAGCACCTGCTTGACGTTCTCGAGGGACTCCTGCGCTTCCTGTTCCGGCAGGTCCGGCTTGAGGATGAACCCCAACTCGTAAACTCTCATGACTCTCTATTCCTGTGACTCCGCCAAGCGCCGGTTGCTCCGTGCCATGGCCTTCTCCGTGCCCTCGGCAAGGGCGTGCCGCACGACCTCCGCCGCGCGTCCGACGATTTGCTCAACTTCCTCGATCTCGTCCCGGGTGAACGGGCGCAGCACGTACCTCGCCCCGTTGGAGACGGGGTGCCCGGGGTGAATCCCGATGCGCAGCCGCGGGAACTCTGACGTCCCCAGCGCATCAATGATGGACTGCATACCATTATGACCCGCAGCCGACCCCTTCTGCTTGAGGCGCAACCGGCCCCACGCCAGATCCAATTCGTCGTAGACGACGAGCAGCCGGCGCGGGGTCAAGTCGTAGCGCCGCAGCAGCCGCTTGACGGGCCCCCCGCTGCGGTTCACGAACGAGAGCGGCTTGGCCAGCAATGCCTGCTTTCCTCCGACCTGTCCGGATCCCACCAGCGCGTCCTCTTCCGGTCGGGTAACGCGGACCCCCGCATCCTCCGAAAGGCGCTCGACCGTCAGGAAGCCCAGGTTGTGCGGCGTCTGCCGATACTCCTCCCCAGGATTGCCCAGCCCGACGATCAGCCAATCGGCGTCCTCGGGCACCGCGCGCCTCCAGAACATGGCTTCCGCCGCAACTCAAGGGACCAACCGGCGGCCGCAAGGCACTCGGCTACTCCGCCTGCTCCTGGGCCTCGGTCTCTTCTTCCTCGGCCTCTTCCTCCTCGGCAAGTTCGCCAGTGGCGCGCGAGGCCATGATGTGCACGAGCACCTTCTGCTCGAAATCTGCCAGGGTCCACTTGTCGCTGGCCGGCAGATCCTTGGCCCGGATCGCCTGGCCGACGTGCAAGTCCGTGATGTCCACTTCAAGGCTCTCCGGAATGTCCAGCGGCAGGCATTCGATGCGGACCTCCCGACTGACCATCTCCTCGAAGCCGCCCTCGGTCTTGACGCCGAAGGCCGTGCCGACGGCCTTGATCGGGACAGACACGGTGACCGGCTTGTCGACGTCCACGCGCAGCAGGTCGACGTGAAGCAGGGAGTGCTTCACGGGATCGATCTGGTAGTCGACGGCCATGGCATGCTCCTGCACGCCGTCGCACTTGATATTGAAGACACGGTTGTGGCCGGACGGCTCCTTCAGCACGGAGGTCATCGCTTTCGTGTTGACCGAGATCGCCCGGGGCGCCTTGCCCAGCCCGTATACCGTCGCGGGCACGTTGCCCGTCAAGCGCAGCCGTCGCGCCGCGTTCTTGCCGCGCTCCTCGCGCACCGCCACTTCCATTTCAATCTGCTGCTGCATCGCGTCTGCTCCCTAGCCGCCTTGGAAGCGGCCGCATTCTGGGCGGGCCTCGCAAGAGCCCGCAGTCATCCCCTAGCCGAACAACATGCTGATCGAAGACTCGCTATGGATCGAGTTGATGCCCGCCGCAAGCAGGGGCGCTACGCTCAACTGCCGGATTCTGCCGCTCGCCTTGGCTTCCTCGGACAGGGGAATCGAGTTGGTGACCGCCAGTTCCTGAAGCTTCGACTCCTTAATTCTATCCACTGCCGGTCCGGAAAGCACGGCATGCGTCGTGACGGCGTACACCTGGGCCGCCCCCTGATCTAGCAAGGCATTGACGCCATTGACCAGCGTGCCGGCCGTGTCGACAAGGTCATCGACGATCACGCAGGTGCGGTCCCGCACATCCCCGATCACATGCATGACCTCGGAGACGCCCGGCTTGTCCCTGCGCTTGTCGATGATGGCCAACGGCGCGGTCAAGCGCTTAGCCAGCGCCCGCGCTCGCTCCACGCCGCCAGCGTCCGGCGACACCACCGCGAGCCTCGGCAGGTGCAGCTGCTGCAAGTATTCCACGATCACCGGCCGGCCGTAGAGATGATCGACCGGCACGTCGAAGAAGCCCTGGATCTGTGCTGCGTGCAGGTCCAAGGTCAACAGGCGGTCCGCGCCGGCGGCGACTAGCAGGTTCGCCACCACCTTGGCCGATATGGGCACGCGCGGGCGGTCCTTGCGGTCCTGGCGCGAGTAGCCGTAGTAAGGCAGCACCGCCGTGATCCGCTTGGCAGAAGCTCGCCGCAAGGCGTCCAGCAAGAGCAGCAATTCCATCAAGTGCTCGTCCACCGGAGTGCAGGTGGGTTGAACGACGAAAACATCCATGCCCCGGACGTTTTCCTCGATCTGGACACGGATCTCGCCATCGGTGAAGCGCGACAGCGCCAACTGCCCCGGACGGATGCCCAGGCACGCGCAGATATCCCCCGCCAACTCCTTGTTGGCGGATCCGGCGAAGACCCTCAACCTCGATTCCGTCGGCACTGTGCGAACTCCCAACCGATGCGTGTTCCCTAGCCGCGCGCCGCCCGCCGTCTAGCCGCCCGCCGAGTCGAAGTCGGATGTACCTGGCACGCGGCTCGCTGCCCGGCCCACATACTCCGCCGGCCACGCCGCGAACCCCTCGGCCCGCAGCGTCCGCGCTACTAGTCTCGCAGACTGATAAGACTCAAAGACCCCGAAAACTGCGGATCCGCTGCCTGACATCAGAGCTGGCTGCGCTCCCAAGGCCTGCAGCCGCTCCTTGAGATCTGCAATCAGCGGGTACCGCTGGAATACTACCGACTCGAAGTCATTCACCATGCCTTCCCTGCTGCCCGGCAGCGGCCCGACAGCGGGCGCGTTTGAACTCAAGTCGAACCCTTCGATCTTACCCCGATCCGAGTCTGGTGTCAATCCGGCGCGGTGCTCCTCCAGAGCACGATACGCCCACCCCGTGGAGACCTCCTCTGCGGGCTGCGCGATCGCTATAGCGGCCGGCCGCAAGTCGGCCAGGGGGCTCAGCTCGGTGCCGCGACCCGTGCCAATCGCGGTGCCTCCGAGCAAGAAGAACGGCACGTCGCTGCCGAGCTCGGCCGCGACTTCGAAGAGGGCCGGAGCGGCCGGCCGCGTCGGCAGCATGGAGGCGACCGCGCGAATCACGGCCGCCGCGTCGCTAGAGCCGCCTCCCAAGCCAGCACCGGACGGTATGGCCTTGTCAAGGGTGATCTCGATCTGCGCCGCCAGACCGCTAAGCCTGAGCATCAGGTCGGCGGCTCGCCACGCCAGATTGTCCTCGCCTTGCAGATCCTCGCGGCTGCAAGTCAACTTGACCGCCGGCCGGCCGCCCGGCGTCAGGCGGACGCTGAGCGAATCGCTCAAGCTCACAGTCTGGAACAGCGTCCGGATCTCGTGGAATCCGTCGGGGCGCTTGCCGACCACGCGCAAGAACAGATTGACCTTGGCGTAGGCCTGCAGTTGGAGTGCTCGCGGCCGGAGGCCCGTGGGATCCACCATGCGGCCGGAGCGCGATCCCTAGCTGTCGTAGTGCAGCAGGGACGAGACCTCGTACCCCCGGAGCTTGTCGCGCCCGTTGAGGAAGTCCAGCTCGATGACGAACGACAGGCCGGCCACCGTCCCGCCGAGCTTCTGCACGAGCTGGACCGCGGCCTCGGCCGTGCCGCCGGTGGCGAGCAGGTCGTCCACGATCAGCACGCGCTGCCCCTGCTGAATGGCATCTGAGTGGATTTCGAGCGTGTTGGTGCCGTACTCCAGCGTGTAGCTCACCTTGGAAGTGGCGGCTGGCAGCTTGCCCGGCTTGCGCATCAGGGCGAATCCAGTCCCGAGGCGCTGAGCAACCTGGGGCCCGAAAAGGAATCCCCGGGACTCTATTCCGGCGACCAGATCGACTGCGAGGCCGGCAGTGGCCTCGCAGAGCCGGTCAGCCACCATGGCCAGTCCCCTGGGATCTTTCAGCGCTGTGGTGATGTCGTAGAAGAGGATGCCCGGCTTGGGGAAGTCCGGCACTTCGCGAATGAGTGAACGCAGTTCTTCCATGTGTAGTCCCATGGTAGCGGGCAGGTGCCTCGCCGGCCCGTGACGCCAGCGTGCCGCGTGGTCTCCTAGCTCTCGGGCTCCTCGGCCCCTGCCTCTGGCTCGGGAGACGCCTCTTCCGCTTCCTGGGGCGCCAGAATGTCTTCCACGGCGCGCTCGATGTCCTGCCCGGCGGACTGTTCGACCCGATAGGTGGAGGGCTCGCCCGCCCGCGCCGCATAGACCAAGGTCTGGTCCGTGCTCGAGACCAGCACGGTCTCTGCCGCGCCATCCTCGCCCGCCGGCGTTACCGCGGCTGTGATTGCCGGCGAGTCCAGCCCGAAAGCTCTCTGCCGGTCCGCATCGTCGGAAGGAAACTCGGTGGCCGTCAGGTTTCGGAGGCGATCCAAGAGAGTCTGCGCCTGTTCGCCATCCACCTGGCGATTGCCGCCCGATTCCAGCAACCAGCCCTCGTCGCCTCGCACGAGGGCTAGGTTCTTATCGCCAGCCCGCACCTCGACCCGCTCCGGGTCGGCGAAACCGAAATCGAACAACTTCTTGTTTCTGAAGTCCTCGAGCGGCTTGTCAAAGCTCTCGGCCAGCGTCGCGCTAACGCCAAACACACCGCTGTGAGCGGTGCTCGCGGCATAGTATGCGTCTCCGTCCTTGGCCACCCTGAGCTCGTGCTCGCCGCTGTCGTCGGTGACAGACACGGTCGCGAGCGGCGCGCGGAACGAATAGCCGGAACTCTCGGCGGAATCGCTCAAGACCTCGGTCATCTCGGCCGTCCGCACCGCTCGCACGAGATCGCTGACGGTGAAGTCGTCGGCCCTCAGCCGGTAGGGCAAGACAATCGACCAGTTCCCGTCGGCGCGTTCGAACTGTAACTTGCGGCCGCCTGCGGCAACCGTGACGCTGGAAATCGAAGCGTCGTCTAGGTCCAGCAGGCGCTTGTCGCGCAGGTCGAATCGCGACTTCTCGAACGTTGTCTTGTTGTAGCTGTACAACGTGAACAGACGCGGGTCACCTTCCAGCCGGGCGAACACGCCCGACCCGGTCGGGGTGTCTCGCCCGAACTGCAGCGTGCCGCCGCCCTCGGCGAGCTTGAAGCTCACGGCCAGCTCGGGCTCGGCAAGCTCGTACGGCCCCCAGTCCACGACGTTCTCCGAGACCACTCTCTCCGCGTTTAGGGTTGCCAGGCTGGAGACGAGCTGGCCCACTGCGGACTGGTCGGCAGGAATCTCCAAGCCGCCGCCAAATTCCCATTCGTCGTCCGCCCCGCGCACCACCGTGATGGCATCCTCGCCCTTGCGCAGCAGGCCGATTTCGCGGATCTCGGCCTCTTCGAGATCGACGACTGTCGGCGCGGCATCCTCGTCGGCGGGCGGATTCTCCCGCGTGTACCAGACCGCTCCGCCCAGCAGGGCCAGCAATACAGCAGCTACCAGAAGGGGATTCGCTTTCATGGCTACGATGCGTGTGGCGCAAGTGACGCTACGGCTGTTCGAAGTTCTCCGCTAGCGGCGGCCCCACCATGTCCAGACACCCGTCACGATGATGATCAGAGGCAGCAGCAACAAGCTCGCATAGAAGATGCGGCTCATCTCCGCGGCGGTCATCTCGATCACGGTCGATTCCGGATCCTTCGGGCGGACCGAGATCAGGTCCTCGTCCGAGCTCAGCCAGTTCAGCATGTTGAGCAGCAGATCGTCGTTGCCGCCCAGTGCCAACCCGTAGTTGCTGGCAAAGCCGGCTGAGCCGACTGCTACGACGCGGCCCTCTGGCTCGGCTTCTTGCTCGGCCGGGTCGATGGCGTCACCGGTTGCCTCGGACGGCTCCGAGCCCTCCTCGCCTGCCTCCGGCACGTCGTATGTCGCCGCCACGGCAAGGGCGATCGGACCATCGGTCTGGCTCGACTCCGGCCCCAGCGTGAAGCCGGCCGCCTCCGCCCTCAGTGTCGATGTCGCGAAGCTCGTCTCCGAGCTCTCGAACAACTCATCAACGGTCCAGCCGTCAGGCACCTCCGACGCTTGCCCGACGCTGCGAGCCCGTGGGAAAAGAGTCGCCACGTTTTCCAAGGGCTCGACAATCGGATGGGACTGATACTCGCTGACCAGCGGCGTGAAGGGGCCGCCCCCGAAGAGCTGGCCGATCGCAGACTCGTCGATGACGACGTCGTTCTTGGCCTCGATCCCCCAGCTCGCAAGCAGATCGACCAGTTTCGGATTGCGCTCCTCGCGGCGGCTGCGCTCATCGGGCAGCACCGGCCCAAGCAGCAACAGCGCCCGGCCGCCGCCTTCCACAAAGTCGCGAATCGCAGCAACTTCCGGATCGAAATAGGCCGTGCTGGGACCCGCGACTACCAAGATTGTGCAATCTTCGGGAACCGCGCCTTCGGTGAGACTTACCTGTTGGTGATGGTAGTTGGCGTCCTCCATGCGCGAGACGGCGTTGGCGAGTCCGTTCCGGTCCATGTCGTCGCTGGAAGACTCGCCGTGACCGGTGACAACGCAGGCGGTCTTCTCTTGACCCTTGATGGCCGTGATGATGGCGTTGGTGATGTCCTGCTCGCTCAGCGAAGAGGCCTCGTGGCGCACTCCGTCGATGTTCAAGATCAGCGTGCCGTACGTGCGGACGTTCATGGCCTCGGTCTTGATCGGGTCCTCGTCGGGATCGACGTATTCGACCGAGACACGGCTCGACGCGTTCTCGTAGCGACGCAGCATGTCTTGGGCCGCTACGAACTGCGACGTCCGGTCGAAGTAGGAAATGGTCACGTCGCGTTCGAGGCCGTCAAGGATCTTGTGCGTCTGGTCTGACAGGCTGTAGAGCTTGCGCTCGGTCGCGTCGTAAGTTTCGTTGTACTGGACGCCGAGCCAGTTTGCCGCAGCCAAGATAGCCACGAACACCAAGGTGTAGACAGCGGCATAGCCGCCCGATCTGAACTGTCTGGAACGCAACCAGTCCATTGCCGAGTACTCCTTAAGCCTTCCAGCGCAGCGCCTCGAGAGAGCGCTTGCTGAGGAAGAGTCCGAGGGAAATCGCGCTGATGTAGTAGAGAAGGTCCTTGAGTTCGATGACACCCTTCGAGAACTGTTCGAAGTGCGGCGAGATGGCGAGATACTCGCAGAGCCGACTGAACGTGGAGGTCTCGTACGAACTGATCCAGTTCAGGACCCAGAGCAACAACAGGACGCCGAACGTCAGCGCGCCGGCTACGATCTGGTTGCGCGTCAGCGTCGAGAGGAACGTGCCGATCGCGATCATCGAGCCGCCCATCAGCAGCAGCCCCAGCAGCGAGACCAGCAAGGGCTTCCAGTCCGGCGTCGTGTATAGGAACAGAACCGAGATGTTCAGCACCGCCACCAGCAGGAGGCAGGCATACAGCAACAATGCCCCGAGCCACTTGCCGCAGATGATGTGGTAGTCCTGCAGCGGGGACGTCAGCAACAGCTCAATCGTGCCGCTGCGCTGTTCCTCGGCGAACAGGCGCATCGTGATCATCGGCATCAAGAACAGCAGCACGATGCTCATGTTTCCCAGCGACGGCTCGATGACGAACTGGTTGACGTTCAGCGGCGGAGCGCCGGCGCCGCCCTGAGCCTGCACGCTGGCGCTGTAGTCCATGAAGAACGCCAGGCCCGCGGTGAAGAAGTAGCCGAACACCACGGCGAACATGGCAAGCACGATGTACGCGATCGGCGACGTGAAGTACACCTTAAACTCGCGCATCGCGATAGTCCAGATGTTTCTCATTCGTCCTCGCCCTCCCCGCTCTCAGAGCCCTCGTCGGCGGTCGGATCCGATTCAGCCACGGGCTCAGGTATCTCTTCCTCGGCTTGCGCGGCAGCCGACTCGTCGCTGGTCAGCTTGAGGAAGATGTCCTCCAAGCTCAGCCCGAGCGACCGCATTCCGTACAGGCCCCAACCAGACGTGACCACCGCTTCCGCCAGCCGCCGCGTGAGGTTCTCGTCCTTGTCGGCCTCGACGCGCCAGACCGTGCGGCCGTTGCGGGCCTCCTGTTCGACCACCTTGCGCACCGCCAAGTCGAGTTCGAGCCGTTCGCGGACCTGTTCGGCAGGACCGTCAATATCCAGCAGCAGGGAATCGGCGCCCTGTAGTTGCGCTGTGAGGTTCTCGGGAGTATCGCTGGCCTCGATCCGCCCTTCGTTGATGATGATCACTCGCCCGCAGGTGCCGGCGACTTCCGGCAGGATGTGCGTGCTGAGGAGGATCGTGTGCTCGCCCGCAAGCGATCGAATCAGGCCCCGCACCTCGATGATCTGCTTGGGGTCCAGGCCCGATGTCGGTTCGTCGAGCACCAAGACTTCCGGACTGTGAATCAGTGCCTGCGCCAGACCGACGCGCTGCCGGTAGCCCTTGGACAGCTTGCCCACCAGCAGGTCGCGCACGGCGCCGGTGGCGGTCCGCTCCAAGACCGCGTCGACGCGCCGGGCAATCTCCTTATTGGGGATGCGCTTGATGGCTGCCACGAAGCGCAGGTAGTCGCCAACCTCCATCTCGGGATACAGTGGCGGCGCCTCGGGCAGGTACCCGATGCGCCGCTTCACTTCGATCGGGCTCTTGCCGACATCGAATCCTGCGACGCTCGCCGTTCCTTGGGTCGGCGGGAGGAAGCCCGTCAGGATGCGCATGGTCGTCGTCTTTCCGGCCCCGTTCGGGCCTAGGAAGCCGACAATCTCGCCGCGCTCGACTTCGAAACTGATGTTCGAGACCGCGGTCTTGGGTCCGTAGCGCTTGGTGACGCCTTCAACCTGAATCATGGAGGAATACTCAAGAAAGGGGTGATAAGGGGATCACAAACGGTCGAGCCGCGAGGAGGGGCCTAGCCCGCTGGCAAGCAACCGACTCTGACTCTATTTTGAAGGGACTGGAGCGCGAGTGTCAATCCGGAGGCCCTGATCCCAACGAGCGGTGCGGCAACGGCCGAGACCGGGCCACATCGGGGCAGGGGCCGAGTCGCCGCGCGATAGATCTCCGCGAACAGCAGTTGTCTATTCCGGGGCTCATCGTCGCTATAATGTGCCGGGCGGTTGCGCGCAACCTCGACTGCAACTTCCCCTAAGGAGACATCTCATGCGCCGTACCGTTTTGTTCCGCGCCGCCGCTCTGACCCTTGGCGTAGGGCTGGCCGCTATCGCCTATCACGCAACCACCGAAGATCTGATGGTGTCCTCCGCCAACGCGTGGCTCGCCTCGCTGAACAGCAACCAAGTCACTGCCGCCCAGTTCAAACTGGACAATCCCGATTACGAGCGCTGGCACTATGTTCCAGACAACAGCTTCACCACCCAGCGTGGCTACGGGCGCAACGGCCTGACCTATAGGGACATGAGCCCAGAGCAGCGGTCGCTGGCCGACGCGCTGCTGGCGGCGTCGCTGTCACGGGCGGGGTTCGTGTCTGTCAAGACGATCATGAGCCTGGAAGAAGTCCTACGGATCCAAGAGAATGACAATACCGGCCGCCGCGACGTTGATGTCTACCACGTAAGCATCTTCGGTAAGCCTTCGATGGATGGCAGGTGGGCCTGGCGCATGGAGGGCCACCATGTGTCGCTGCACTTTCTGATGCAGGACGGCAAGCTGGTATCGACTGCACCGGAGTTCCTAGGCGCGAACCCGCACATGGTCCTCGACGGCCCGCGCAAGGGAGTCCGCCCGCTGGGAGCCCGCGAGGACACCGCGCGCAAGCTCATGATGTCCTTGGGCGACTCCCTGAAGAAGGAGGCCTTGGTGGCGGAGAAGGCCTATAGGGACATCCTGACAACCGCCGACAGCCGGGCCGAGCTGGAGGACGAACCGCAGGGCTTGTCAGCATCCGAACTTAGCCAGGCACAGTACGAAATGTTGCTGGCGACAGCCGATCAGTATGCGGTCTCGCTGCCCGCGGAACAGGCCGAAGCGCGGATGAAGAGAGTGCGGGCAACGCCAAGGGACCAGCTGTTCTTCGCGTGGGCCGGCTCGATCGAGCCCGGAGGCGGGGACTATTACCGCATCCAGTCGCCGGAATTCCTGATCGAGTATGACAACGTGCAGAACGGCAACAACCACAGCCACACGGTCTGGCGCGAATTCAAAGGGGACTTCGGACGGGACCTGCTGGCGGCGCACTACCAGCTGGACGATCACGGGCTGGGCCTAGATAGGAGCGTGGCCGCTGACTAGCGAGGCAGATGCGAGACATCGCGGTTTCGAGCCGAATCTTGTCCGTGACAGGCCCAGCTTCGACAGCCTAGGAGGTTCACGCCAGAGTCGTCGGCTCTGGAGCGTGCCATGGCCCAGCGGCCCAATCAGTGCCGGACCCACCCGAAATCGCCCTCCGCATGCGTATGCGCGCCGAGGGACCGAGAGGCTCGTCCGCGAGATGGCGCTCAAGGACGGCCTGCTGGCGTGGGATCGGAACGGCCGGACACGTCAGAACTGGCGCGAGCTGCCCCTGATCTACGGGCGGCGAGGCGAGTCGCGGTGGGACGGAATCCTCCGTTGACCAAAGCTGCCAACGGCCGTCGCCGATCCTTTCGAATGGCCTAGAGACGCCAGTCCCAGCTCCGATGAGACTTCGAACCATCGTCGCCCCTACCGTGCTGTTCGCGGGATGGCTCTCAGTTCCCGGATTGCTCCTGCCCGATGACTGGCCCCAGTGGCGGGGAGCAGGACGCCGCGGCGTCTGGAACGAGACTGGCATCGTGGACCGGTTTTCCGGCGAGAGGCTCGCCGTCACGTGGAGAGCCCCTGTGGGTTCCGGCTATGCGGGGCCCGCGGTGTCCGCCGGGCGCGTCTTCGTGACGGACTTCCGTCCGAGCAGGGGCTTGGAAGGCCACGAGGGCTTGGTCGCGCTCGACCAATTGACCGGGATGCCGCTTTGGTCACGCCGCTGGCCGGTCGACTACGCAGGCATCGAATACGCCGCGGGGCCGCGGGCGACGCCCACTGTCGACGGCAACCGCGCATACGCATTGGGCGCGACCGGCCGCCTAGTCTGCGTGCGGGTGCTTGACGGTTCCGTGCTGTGGGAACGGAGCTTTCCGCGGGACTTCGGTACCGAGCTGCCGCCGTGGGGAATGGCGTCCGCGCCGCTCGTGCACGGGGATCTGCTGATCACCGTCGCCTACGGGCGGCCCGGTGCCAAGGTCGTGGCGCTTGACAAGCATTCGGGCGAGGAGGTCTGGCGCGCACTCTCGTCAGAGCATTCCGGTCCGGGCTACTCGCAACCGATCCTCTTGCATCACGAAGGGCGGCCGATATTGATCGTCTGGCACGCCGGAGGCCTGGCCGCGATCGAACCTGCGAGAGGCACGGTGATCTGGGAACAGCTATTCCGCACGCGCATGGAGACACCGATTGCGACTCCCGTGTGGCGCAGGCCGCACCTGCTCGTTTCCGCGTTCTTCAACGGTTCCCGCCTCTTCCGCCTGGGAGGGGCGGACGCCGAGCTGCTATGGCACGGTGGCAGCGACAGTGGTGTCGAAACGGACGGCCTGCACGCCTTGATGAACTCGCCGGTGATCGAAGGTGACTACATCTACGGGATCTGCAGCTATGGACAGCTCCGATGCCTGCGCCTGTCGACCGGCGAACGCGTCTGGGAGACCCAGGCCGTAACGCGAGAGAAGGCTCGCAATGCGTCGGCGTTCATGGTCCGTAACAGCGACCGGTATTTCATCAATAACGACCGCGGCGAGCTGATCATCGCTCGCATGGCTCCGACCGGTTACACCGAGATCAGCAGGGCGGTCCTGATCCGGCCGACATCAACGCCGGGTGCCCGCCGGGAGCTCGGGGCTGTGAACTGGTCCCATCCGGCCTACGCCGGCAGGAGCGTCTTCGCGCGGAACGACGAAGAGATCGTGTGCGCGTCACTGGCCGCCGAGTGAGTGCGCCTGACGGGGCTCGGTCCCGCAAGAGGCACGCAAACCGCAAGGGAACGCACCAGCCGGAGAGCTGCGAAGACGTCGCGGGAATCTGTTCCGAACGGCAGATCAACGAATTCCAACCCCCGCCCAAGCGAACGCCGCCCAGCATACGGCGATAGAATGGGGCCGCGACTGGGATACGGCCATGACACGTCGACAAGCTCTTCTGGTAGGCGCGGGCGGAGTTGCGGTGATCGCGGCGGCCCAGAGGCTCGTGCACCGGCCATCCCAACGCGGTGCAACGCTACGCCTCAACGCCCGCTCTCGAGTTGAGCGCGACGGCGTGGTCGAGTCACTGGAGAAGCCGGTTCTCTGGAAGGCGTCCGAATCGGCGATTGTCATCTGCGACATGTGGGACGACCATTACTGCAACAGCTCGGTATCTCGGCTCGAAGCCATGATCCCGGAAATGAATCGCGTCGTGCGAACTGCCCGCGAACTCGGCATGGCGATCGTCCATGCCCCCAGCGGAACTATGGACGTCTATGCCGGAACTCCCCAGCGCGAGCGCATGCAGTCTGCGCCGCACGCCGAACCGCCGGTCCCGATCGCCAAGTGGTGCCACCTCGACCCGGAGTCGGAAGGCGCTTTTCCGATCCATGACGAACACCCCTGCGACGACGAGTTCCCCGGCGAGAGAAAGCGCGCTTGGAGCCGTCAGCACCCCGACCTCGCCATGGCGGACGAGGACGGCATCAGCGACGACGGGCAAGAGATCTTCAACTACTTCGCCCAGAATGGGATTGCGAACGTGGTGCTGATGGGCGTCCACACGAATCTCTGCGTCCTAGGCCGTCCCTTCGGCATTCGCCAGCAGGTCCGGCTTGGCAAGAACGTCGTGCTGGCGCGGGACCTCACGGACACTATGTACGACCCGCGAGATCCGCCGTACGTGAGTCACGAGCGCGGTACTGAGCTCGTAATCGAGCACATCGAACGGTACTGGTGCCCCTCGATCGTTGGCAACGACCTGACGGTTGCCGCTGATCTCACATAGGCTGGCCGACCGCAGCCATTTCCGCAGACTGGACCCGACGACATGGAAGATGGAGCCGATCTCTGCCGGCGCTTGGGTGTCAAGCGTGTGCTCAACGCCATGGGCGTACCCACGATCCTCGGCGCGAACACCGTTTCGGAAAATGTCCGGTCGGCCGTTGACAGCATCATGCAGGTTAGCGTCGAAATCGACGAACTGCAGGCGGCAGCCTGCCGCGCGATCAGCAGGCACACTGGCGCCGAGGCGGGCTGCGTCACGTCCTCGTGTTCGGCAGCGCTTGCGATTTCCGCCGCTGCTGCCATGACGGGATCTGACCTCAGTGCGATCGGGCGACTTCCGAATACCAGCGGCATGCCGGATCAGGTTGTCCTTCCGGCGGCCCACGACGTGAACTTCGGGGCACCGGTCTCTCAGATGATTCGCATCAGCGGCGCGAACGTCGTTCGGATCGGAACGGCGAGCCATTGCGACGGGTATCACCTGAAGGGGGCCTTGGACGAAAGGGTGGCCGCGGTGTTCTACGTCGATTCCGGCGACGTGAACCCGGCGGGCTCGTTCCTGTCGCTCGAAGAATGCGTCGAGATCGCGGGTTCGAAGAACATTCCGGTTGTGGTCGACACCGCCGCCGGATCGGACGTGCGTCCATTCGTCGAGGCCGGCGCGGACCTAGCGATAACCAGTGCACACAAGCAGATGGGGGCGCCGACCTCCGGGATGATTTGCGGGAAGCTCGACTTGGTCCGTGCGTGCTACCTCCAGAACTACGGCATCGGTCGGGCGATGAAGGTCGGCAAGGAGGGCATTGTCGGTTGCATGGTCGCGACGGAAACCTGGTACGGGAGAGACCCGCGCGGCCAAGATCGCCGCTGCCGGGCCTTCGCCGGAATCCTCTCGCAAGCCTTGAAGGTCCGTCCGGGACCGGACGTCTGCACCGCAATCGTGTCGATTCCCGAGGGAACGGACGTGTCGGCGCGCGCCCTTGCGAACTGCCTGCGAGAGGGCGACCCGCCGGTTTGGGTGAACCGCGTGGACGACGCGAACCAAGAGCTATGGCTCGACCTTCGCGTCGCGAACGAGGCGGACGCCACGGCCATTGCCAGACGAATTGCCGAAACGATCCGCAATCCAGGGGCTCCCGCAGAGGATGTTCCCTACCACGACCTGTACTGGTCGGAGCGTCGCCTTCTCGAATGGCCGGCCTGGCGGTAGGCCTCCCTCTCAGTCCCCTTTTATGGAGTCGAGCTCACCCCGCGCTCCCAGCACGAAGCTCCCGTCGCCAGTATGGCCGCGATCGAGTCGCTGAAGGCCTCCGATATCGGCGCGTTCGGTTCCTGTCGCGTCCGCACGCATTCTCCCCGCCCATTCCAAGAAGTTCAGCATGTGAAGAACGCTCCCAGCCTCGGGAATCGATTCGCCGGGACGGATTCGGTCTTTCTATTCGACGGTGTCCCTTGCTGATGACGGACAGATCGCCCCGACTGCCAGCTTGGCGAGCACGGGGGATCCAGGTCAGAGTGTGG
>VXRL01000099.1:0-545 GCA_009838515.1 Terriglobia bacterium
CGCCCCGCCCCCCCCCCCCCCCCCCCCCCCCCCACCCACCCACCCCCCCCCCCTCCCCCCCCCCCCCCCCCCCCCCCCCCCGGCGGCCCGCCGGGGCCGCAGCGCGGTGGGCCCTCCGGATCAGGTCGTTCCCGGACGAGTCTGGGGAGCTTTCGCCGCTCGCTCCGGGCAGAGCCCCTCGGGTGAAACTCGTTGATCCGGCCGCGGGCGCGTCCGAGATCGGATCAAGGTGCTCAAGCAGAAGACGGCGGTGGTGGCGCGTGATGTCATGGTCTTGCCGCTACAATCGTCGTGCCGGCGCGGCACTCGCCGGCGGGTTCCAACGAAATGACGGGAGTGCTGCAGAGGGCTTGGCCGAGAATCCCGGCGGCCCTCGTCGCTCTCTTGCTCCCGGCCCTGCTGCTGTCCTCCGAGCGGCCGAACATCGTTTTTCTTTACGCCGACGACTTGGCTGCATGGGCCATCGGCGGGGGGGGGCGGCGCCGCGCGGCCCCCACCCAACCACCACCAGCGAAGAAAAAGCAGAGAAAAGAACACAACGCAAC
>VXRL01000099.1:555-48669 GCA_009838515.1 Terriglobia bacterium
CTCCGAGCGGCCGAACTTCGTTTTTCTTTCGGCCGCCGACTTCTGTGCTTGGGCCAGCTGCGCCGGCGGCGTTTCGGTGGCCAGAACTCCACACATCGACCGGCTCTATGCCGAGGGCGTCGGGCTGAGGAACGCGTTTACCACAACTCCGGTTTGCAGCCCTTCCCGAGCGGGCCTGCTGGCGAGTCGGTACGGTACGGAGATCGGCATCACCGACTATCTCAGCGAGTCGTCCGAGCCAGACAAGGGACTCGACCCCGAGCTGCCGACATGGCCGAAGCGATTGCAGGAGGCGGGCTATGCCACCTGCTTCGTGGGCAAGTGGCATGTCGGAGGGCTCGACAGGCACCTGCCCACGAATCACGGATACGACGAGTTCTACGGATTCCGGCATGGTGCCGGGATATCCAAGGACCCCGAGGTGGAGTCGGGCGGGCGGCACCGGGTGGTGCCCGGCTACACACCCGACATCCTCACGGACGAAGCGATCCGGTTCCTGAGCGACAAGGCCGGTCGCGAGCCCTTCCTCGTGAGCCTGCATTTCTGGGCCCCGCATGCCAACACTGCCAACCGCACGCCCGACGGGGACCGCACCTGGCTGCCGCTGAGCGAGTCCGACTGGGAACCATTCAAGGCCCTAGACGTTTCCCTGCCTGACCCCGGATATCCCGGACTTGACGCACCGAGGGCGAGGCGGATGCTTGCCGAGTACCTCGGCTCCGTGGCGAGCGTCGATCGCAACGTCGGCCGGTTGCTCGACGCGCTCGACGCTGCGGGGATCGCCGACGACACCGTAGTCATCTTCACCAGCGACCACGGCTTCAACATGGGCCACAACGGCATCTGGCACAAAGGCAACGGACGGTGGGTTCTGAAGGATAACCGCGGCTACCGCTCCAACATGTACGACCACTCCATCCGCGTGCCTGCCGTCGTGCGCTGGCCGGCCAGGCTGAGTCCCGGGATCTGGGTCGATCAGGTAGTCCTGAACCTCGATTGGTTCCCAACAATCTTGGCGATGGCGGGCGTCGAGGGGCCTAGGCAGGCGGTCATCCGCGGCAGGGACTTCCTGCCGCTGCTGGAGGAACGGGAGATTCCCTGGAGGACATCCTTCTACGGGGAATACGCCCAGCTGCACCAGGAACAGGTGGACCAGCGCATGTGGAGGACTCCGCGCTGGAAGCTAGTGCGGGACAGCCGTCCAGGTAAGGACGAGCTTTACGACCTTGCGGACGACCCCGAGGAGCATCGCAACCTGATCGGCGACCGCAGCCCGCGGACGCGCGATGCGCTTGCCGAGTTGGATGCCGCTCTCCGCGAGTGGATGCGAAAAATCGCTTCCCGGCATTGATTCGGGCCGGACCTTGGCGGAAAATGGGGTCATGCCTGCCAAGGCCTGGTGCTTGGGGGCTCTGGTCGCAGCTTTCCCCGGTCTGTGTTGGGGCGAGCCTTCGTTCTCCCGCGACATCGAGCCCATCCTGAAGCAGCACTGCATCGTTTGTCACGGCGAGGCGCTGCAGCAGAGCGGATTGCGCCTCGACCGCCGGGCCGACGCCATGCGGGGAGGACAGTCCGGCGCGGTGATCATCCCGGGCGATGCCTCTGGCAGCGCCCTCGTGAAGCGCCTGGAGGGACAGGGCGGCCTGCAGCGAATGCCGCCCGGCGGCCCGCTCGGAGCCGCCGAAGTCGGGGCCTTCCGAGCTTGGATCGAAGCGGGGGCGTCGTGGGATTCCCAGCAGGCCGTCACCGCGCCCGCCCCAGCCAGCGGGCACTGGGCCTTCCGTCCCAACCGACGCCCGACGGTTCCCCGGACGCGCAACTCGGAATGGGCGCGCAATCCCATTGATGCGTTTGTCTTGGCGAGGCTCGAACTGGAGGGCCTAGAGCCATCGCCCGAGGCTGCGCCCCAGACGCTCCTGCGACGCGTGTTCCTCGACATGACCGGGCTGCCCCCGAGCCCGGGCGACCTGGCAGGGTCCGGGCACTACGATGCCGTCGTCGACCGCCTGCTCGAGTCCGAGCACTTTGGGGAGAGGTGGGCATCCGCTTGGCTCGACCAGGTCAGGTACGCGGATTCCGACGGCTATGAGAAGGACTCGGCCAGGCCACACGCCTGGCGTTACCGCCACTGGGTCGTTGAGGCCCTGAACGCCGACATGCCGTTCGACCGCTTCACAACGCGCCAGATCGCGGGAGATTTGCTGCCGGGCGCCACCGTAGACCAACGGGTCGCCACCGGCTTCTATCGCAACACGCTCAAGAACAGGGAGGGCGGCGTCAACGTGGAGGAGTTCCGGTTCGAGGAGGTCGTGGATCGCACCAATACCGTCGCGACCGTCTGGCTCGGCCTGTCCTTGGAGTGCGCGCGCTGCCACGACCACAAGTACGATCCGCTCACGCAGAAGGACTACTATCGGCTGTTCGCATTCTTCAACGGGCTCGACGAAGTCGACATCGACGCTCCGCTGCCTGGCGAGGTCGGTCCGTACCTCAACGCCAAGCTGGAGTTCCACCGGCGGCTTCAGGAAGTCTATGGCCAGTACCGCGTAGAGGAGCTCATGGGCCCGTGGACCGAGAGGATGCTGTGGGCGTCCGAGAACCCGGGGGTCGAGCACGAGTGGGACACGAGTTGGGACATCTTGGCTCTCTACTTGGACGACGGCCAGCGGATTCTCCGCACGGCGCCCGACGCACGCGACTGGCGCGAGGACTACGCGCTGACCGAGTGGTTCCTGCGGAACTATTCCCGCGTCACGAGCAAGGAGGAGTACGAGGCCACCGGATTCAAGGATGCGGTGAAGGAAGTTCACGCCTTGGTGGCCGACTTCCCGGACATCAGCCGGGCGCGCGCCGTCCAGAACCACGAGGCGCCGACGCCGCCGCGGATGCGCCCTTCGGGCGTCTGGGACGACCTCGGAAACGAGGTGTCCCCGGGGGCTCCGGCGGCGCTGCCACCGATGAACCCGGCCGGTGCGGCTCCCACAAGGCTCGATCTGGCCCACTGGATTGCCTCGGAGGACAACCCGCTGACCGCAAGGGTCGCGGTCAACCGCATCTGGCAGGAGTACTTCGGAACAGGCCTCGTCGCGACCTCCGACAACTTCGGGCTCCGCGGCGAACCGCCCTCGCACCCGGACCTGCTGGACTGGCTCGCCATGGAACTGGTGGATTCCGATTGGAGCCTGAAGCACATCCATCGCCTCATCGCGACTTCTGCCACGTACCGTCAATCCTCGCAGTGGAGGCAGGATCTCGCCGGGCTGGATCCCTCGAACCGTCTGCTGGGACGGCAGGCGCGGCTGCGCTTGCCCGCCGAAGCGCTCCGAGACTCGGCGCTCGCGGCGTCCGGGCTGCTGGATCCCACGGTCGGCGGCCCGAGCGTCCGGCCGCACCAGCCCTTGGGGGTGACTGACCTGAGCTACGGAGGCTCGGTCAAGTGGAACGAGAGCGCGGGCAGCGATCGCTACCGGCGAGGGATCTACATCCACTACCAGCGGACGACACCGTATCCCTTCCTGGCGAATTTCGACCTGCCGGAGCGGAACGTCACCGCTTGCGGCAGGAACCGCTCGAACACGCCCCTGCAGGCGCTGAATCTGCTCAACGACCCAGTTTTCTTCGAGATGGCGCGCGCCCTGGCGTTCCGCGTCTTGGCCGAGACGCAGGGACTGGGCTTCAACGACCGTCTCGACCGGGCGTACCGGCTTTGTCTGGTTCGTGGTCCGAGCGATTCCGAGCGCGATGCAATGCACGAGTATTTCGTGCGGCAGCGCGCGATGCTCGAGCAAGATCCAGGAACGGCACGGGAGTGGTTCCCCGTGGAGATGGCGTGGACTGGGGAGTCCAGCGACCCAACGATCCCGGCGGCATGGGTCGGCATCAGCCGGATCCTTCTGAATATGGACGAGTTCATGACAAGGGAGTAGCTTCCAATGACGAGCGAGACATATCGGGCCGTCCTGACGCGCCGCAGCTTTCTCGACACGTGCGCGGCCGGGATCGGCACGCTCGGCCTGGCCCAGCTGATGGGACTGGAAGGGATCCTTGCGGCCACCGCGAGCGGAGGGGCCGCTCCGCAGCCCCACTTTGCACCGAAGGCAAAGAACCTGATTTTCCTGTTCATGGCGGGCGCTCCTAGCCAGATGGACCTGTTCGATCCGAAGCCGGGCCTGCAGAAGTGGCACGGGCAGCCCCTGCCGCCGTCCATGACGGCGGATCTCAAGCTGGCCTTCATCAAGCCGACGGCGAAGGTTCTGGCAAGTCCAAGGAGTTTCTCGCAGTGCGGGCAGAGCAGGACGGAGATCAGCGACTACCTGCCCAACCTGCAGCGCGTGGCCGACGACATCTGTTTGGTCCGCTCCATGCAGACCGACCAGGTCAACCACCATCCCGGACAGTCCATGCTGATGAGCGGCAGCCCCCTCGTGGGGCGCCCGACGATCGGGTCATGGCTGAGCTACGGGCTTGGCAGCGAGTCGCAGAACTTGCCGGGCTTCGTAGTCCTGAGCTCCGGGCGCGGAGCGAGCGGGGGATCGTCTAACTTCTCCAGCGGGTTCCTGCCGTCCATCCACGGCGGCGTGCCGTTCCGCAAGACTGGCGACCCCATTCTCTTCCTGTCCAACCCTGCAGGGGTCTCGCGCGAGTCCCAGCGCCTGACGCTGGAAACCTTGGGGAAGCTGAACAGCGAGCACTTGCAGCGGGCCGGGGATCCCCAGATCGCCTCGCGCATGGCGAACTACGAGCTCGCATTCCGCATGCAGGCCTCTGCGCCGGAACTGATCGACTTCGCCGACGAGTCGCAAGCGACCAAGGACAGCTACGGCGTCGACGAGGAGCCAACGAGCGCTTACGGCACCAACTGCCTGATGGCTCGGAGAATGGTCGAGCGAGGAGTGCGCGTCGTAATGCTCATCCACGCCTCGTGGGACGACCACACCAATCTCGACGAGGGGCTCAAAAAGAATTGCGACATCACGGACAAGCCGGTTGCTGCCCTGGTCGAAGACCTTAAGCAGCGGGGCCTTCTCGACGAGACGCTGGTAGTCTGGGGCGGGGAGTTCGGGCGCACTTCTCTGGGGCAGCTGAAGCACGTCGGGGACAAGGTCGGCCGAGACCATCACCCGAACGGATACTCGATGTGGCTGGCTGGCGGAGGGATCCAGGGCGGCCAGGTCGTCGGTTCGACGGACGAGCTGGCGCTGAAGGTGGAAGAGGATCCGGTTCACGTGCACGATCTGCAGGCGACGATCCTGCACCTGATGGGCTTGGACCACGAGCGGCTGACCTACCGCCACATGGGCCGGGATTTCCGCCTCACCGACGTATCCGGGAACGTGGTCGACCGGATGCTGGCCTGAGGGCAGGGCATTGCCCGAATAGGGACTGCGCTGCCAATCTTCGGCCTGTCGGCGATGCCTTGGCAGGGAACGGAGGGTTTCCAGCCCCTTGCGTGGCGCTCATTGTGGCCCATGATCCAGCCGATCCCAGCAGGTAGCTGGTGGCGTCGGGCTGTCACCTCGTGAGGTAGCGACCGGTCCTGTCGAATTCTCTCCCCGCGTGATCGAATCGAACACGGAGGGATGGGGTGCCGCGCGGCCCAGCTGCCGGCTGGCGCCAAGCCGTCACTTCCGATCGCGTGCGGCCATCTGGCGGAAGCTTGCTTCGACTCGCTCAGCAAGCCGAACGTAGGGCTCGCCTTTGACGGGGTCGAGCGGGGCTCCGAACTCGACACGGACGGCCCCTCTGCGCGGCCAGGAATCGTGCACTGACATCACATCGAACAGGCCGCGCAAATGCACCGGCACGACGGGCACTTCGAGCCGTTGAGACATGAGCCCGATTCCCGACTGAAATGGTTGCAGGGAGCCGTCGGGAGTCAGCTTCCCCTCCGGGTAGACCAGCGGGCAGAACCCTGCTTCGACCAGTTCGCCGGTGTACCGGAGCGAATCGCGGACCTGACCCAGATCCTGCGAAAGCGGATAGGCGTTGAACAGTCCGCAGCAGAGGTAATACAGCGCGCGCATTCCAACCCTCCGGCGCATGGTAGGCCAGCCGGCGGAAGGGAAGAAGTGCTGCTGACGCACCGCCGGAGCCAGCTTGCCGCGCCACTCGGCTGGAAGCGCAGCCGTTAGCGTGATGGTGTCGAGATGGCTGGAGTGGTTGGCGGCGAAAATGACTGGCGGCGTGACGGCATCCAGATTCGGCAGCCCCGCGATATCCAGCGTGATGTAGTGACGGAATAGCGGAAGGAACAGCCCCTGGCGCAGCGCGCCGCGCGCCATCGAGACCGCGCGGCTCCGGGCCCAGCGCGGTGGAGGGATGTGAGGTGCTGCGGATGCGGGCCGCGTCGCGCTCGAAGCGGTGTGTCCATCCGCGTGGCCCCTTGCAGGGCTGGCGGCATGCCCGGCGATCCACTTGCGGACTTGGCCGACAGTCGAGAGAGTCGAGAATGCCGTCTCGCTCAGCTCAAGCCCGTGTTGGTCTTCGAGCGCGGCCAGCATGTCAATCCGCTCGAGCGAGGACAGCCCCAGGTCTTCTGCTAAACGCTGGTCGTCCGCCAGACTCTCGGGGCTGCGTCCTGTGAGCGCCAGCAGGATGCCATCCAAACCGGATCCGCCGTCTGGGCCCGAGGTCGGGACCGTCGAGGACAGGCGCTCGGCTACTTTCCGTCTCTGTGTCTTGAAGGTTGACGCGGTGTGCGGAAACTCCTCTTCCGGCCATTCGGAGGCGCTCTGGATTCTCTGGTGCGGCTCGAGTCGGCGGTTTGCTCTCGCGATGATTGCGAGAGGGTCCCCGCCTGGAACTTGGAAGATGAGCGCGGCGTGAATTCTCTGCGCGCTCGCCGGCCCGACCGGCACCACCACCGCGTCCCGCACCCCGCCCTCGAGCTTGAGCGCTCTCTCGATGTCCTCGGGATGGACGTTCATTCCATCCGCAGTGACGATTAGGTCTTTCTTCCGCCCTCTGTAGACCAGCCCTCCTTGGGCATCGCGCTCGCCGATGTCTCCCGTGTGGAACCAGCCGTCCTTGTCAACCGTAGGTGTGTGGCTAACACCGCCTTCGAGGTACTCGCCTACGACGCTGCTCCCCCGGACGAGGATCTCCCCATCGTCCGCGATACGGACTTCTTGGCTGCCGACGACCTCGCCAAGCGTGCCGCGGCGCGCACGGAAGGGGTGGTTCACTGACACTACCGGGCTCGTTTCGGTGAGACCGTAGCCTTGGATCACGAGCAGGCCGACCTTGGACCAGAAGGTCTCAGTCTCCGGGTCCAGCATTGCGCCACCGACGACGAATGCCCAGAATTTCAGCCCGAAGGCCCGATGGATGTCCCGGTGGCGCCACCACTTGCGGAGCGGCCCGCCCGGCATCGCCAGGACGGCCTTGGATCGCGGGTGGTGCCGCTCGGCGTCCATCCGCAGACTCTCGAGAATGCGGGGCACGCAGGCGAGAACCGAAACTCGCTCCCTGTGAACCGCCTGACGGATCAGACCGGGGTGCAGCCCGGCCATGAACACCGCCGATCCTTCGAGCAGCAGCGGAATGAAGAGGCCCATGGACTGCCCGAACATATGGCTCAGCGGCAGAAGGTCGAGGATTCGAATCGGCTGGAACGGCGCGGCCCACTTCTTGTACCGGTCGATCTCCTCTTGAATCGGCTCTAGGTTGGTGCAGATGTTGCGATGGAGGTGGATCACCCCCTTGGGCTCGGCAGTGGTGCCGGAGGTGTACATGATCTGGACCACGTCACTTCTACTCACAGGGGCCGGGCTGAAGCGCGGTCCCATCGTTAGCCCGTTGAGCGACTCAATCGCGAAGCACTCCGCTCCCGAGACCGGACTGCCGGTTCCGCCGCCATGCACTAGCAGCCGCGCGCCGGTTTGATCAACGATGCGGCTGACGAAGTCTGCGGAGGATTGGTGGTCGAGAGGCACGACTTGGACCCCCCGAGCCAAGCATGCCCAGAAGATCGCGACCCACTCCGGCCGGTTCTCGGACCACAGCACCAGGCGGTCGCCGGACGCTACTCCGCTGAGGTCCAGAAAGGCGACGAAGCGCCGGATCCCGGCGTCTAGGCCGGCGTAAGACCAGCGCCAAGTGCGGTACCCGTTCCAGAAGCGCAACGCCTCTCTAGATCCAAGGCGTTCGATACGAGGCAGGAGGTCAAGCAGCGTCTCCATGCAAGAGCTTCAGTACAGTGCCAGGCCCCTATATCCCGGAGCGCCGCTCGGAGGGACAGCCGGGCCGCAGGCTCATCCTAACCCACAACCGATGTCCCATTGACCGAAGCTCCCGAGTGTTTGCGGGCAGGGGACTGATCGCTTGGTCTCGTCTTCGGTCGCATCTTCCTGTAGCAGCCAGCCACGGCGAGATCGCGTCGCCAAGTATTCGAACTTGGATATGCTCGGTGCATGACTCCGCAAGCGCTGTCAGACATGCTGGACTTTCACTACTGGGCTCGCGACAGGCTGCTCGATGCAGTCGAGCAGCTGACTCAAGATCAGTTCCATCAGGGTCTGGGGAACAGCTTTGGCTCGGTCCGCGACACCCTTGCGCACGTTGTGTCGGCAGAATCGGTGTGGTGCTCTCGTTGGGAGGGCAATCCCCCGAGCGAGTATCTCGAGCCGGCGGATTTCGAGACGGTGCAGGACTTGCGTGCCAGCTGGGCCCGTGAGGAGGCTCGGGTCCGGGACTTCGTGGACCGACTTGGGCCTGAGGGCATTGATCGCAAGATCCAATACAAGCACTTCAGCGGCGCGCCGATGGAATCGGTCTTCTGGCATATGCTGCAGCATGTCGTCAACCACGCGACGTTCCACCGCGGGCAGGTCACTTCGATGCTGCGGCAGCTCGGCGCCGAGCCGGCGAAGAACCAGGACTTGATCACGTTCTACCGCAGGTCCAGCCCTTGAACCGCTTGGTGGCTCGGCGCTGTTCTGTGTTGGTGAGAACACTGAGCCAAGCAGCAGTCCAGCACCCTTCGCTGCCGTTCAACGGAGCCAACGCAGGGCAAGTTACGATGTCTGCGCTGCAGCGGTGCGAAGGCGCTCCAGTTCCGGAGGTTCATTCGGAGGCTGGCAGCGGATCAAGACCTTCATCTGCCGGATGTCTTCCGCATATTCTGCGAGGCGTCGCTGGTAGCTGGCGCGGTTCTTCTTGCATACGAGCCGATATGGCCGCCCCCTGCGTTCGGTCTCGTAATCGATGTCGAGCACGAGACGCTTGATCTGGTCGCGGAGATGCTGGCGCTCGGCCTGTGCGACTGCGATCTTTGTTTCTGTGGCCTCAGGGTCGCTGCAGAAGGCCTTGAGCTGAACACATCCCCTGCAATCGCATCCGAGCGGTGCCTCGATGAACCAGTCGCGAGGCACCTGAGGAACCGTGCCACTTCGCTGCAGCAAGAACGCAGCCCCCCGCAGCCACAGTGCTTCATAGGCTCTACACCCCGCCAATGAGCGGCTTCGCTCGACCATCTTGACCACTGCCTGCGGGACTGTGCGATCCGGCGTCGCAAGGCTTGGGTGCTCGGACATCATGCGCACGGCGGCGTCGGCATCAGACTCCAGTTCAAGCTGTTGCGTGAGCGAGAACAGGTCGCAGACAGCCTGACCGTTCAGGCTCTTGGGCTGCGGGCGATACCAAGGTTGATTCTCGTCGGTCGGGGGATTCAGAGCGCGCGGAAGCGCAGCAAGGGCCGCCCCAGTCGACCTCGCCAGTACTTCGCGCCAAACGCCGCTGCCGGTGTCGCAATACGCTTGGTGAAGATTCCACAAGAGACTGAATGCTGCGTTCGGATGCCTTGGAACGTTGACAGCGAGGAACTCGGTCAGGTAGCGATTCATCGCATGCGCCCCGATCAGCCCGGCGGCTGCCACGAGTTCTCGATTCTCGCCGCCGGAGTACGTTCGGATGCCGGAGGTCACGAGGAAGTCCGCTACAAGATCTGCGGCGGAAATCTTGACCAGTACTGCGATCATCCTTCCAAACGCTCCTTGGCGCGGGTCGATTCGCCATCCACTGGCGCTCTCGGCGTTCCAAGCATTGACCAAGGCCTCTCCCAGGGCTTTGGTGCCAACCGCAGGGGGACCTGTCACGGCGGTCGCTTCAAGCAGCGACTCCACATGTGCGATTGCACTGGCAATGCTTCCCGCTGCAAGTGTTTGGATAGCTTTGTCTTGCGGCCAGACAATCAACGCAGCCATACGATAGACGTGTTCCACGCTGACGCCAGCGTTGCCCGAAGCTTCCTCGACCAGCTTCTCGTCCGGATAGGCGTCAGCCAGCGCTTGATCGGGGAGCATCTCCCCGTTTCGCAAGGGGATTCTGCCGAAGTCGGGCCTTGAATCATCGACGGCCACCCATTCCTCCAAGGCGCAGTCCCAATCCTCTACCTCGCCCATATCCAAGTCATCCACATCTTCTTCGTACCATCCTGCGTAGGCGGCGGAGCCGTACTCGGTGATATGGACGATGGCGGCGTGTAGTGAGCATCCTGCGTTATCCGATGCGATCCGCAGGGTGCGAGCGATGACCGCATCGATCCCCTTTAGCGTCGAGAACGAGAGTCCGGCGATGCTGTAGTCGTGTTCAAGAATCCATACGATCTTGGCTCCGTCCTCGGCCTTGCGGGCCCATCCCCTTAGTGACTGCGCGATGGCCTCGGCCTGTTCCGTGAAGTCTGGGGACCGCCCGAGCTTCGCCGCGTCCTTCCCGGAGAGAATCAAATTGAACACGAGCGCGATGCGATGACCTTCGCGCACCGGCAGGGTTTCGTGCGAGCAGTCCGCGTAAAACGCGGCATACGCGAGTGCCGACGGATCGTCGACGCACAAGTCAATGATCGACTCGCGGTCGCCGTGCCGCACTACGAGTTCGCCGCCAGCTCCCTCGGTTGGGAGAGAGATGACCAAGGTTCCGACCATGCCGGGCTCCTTCTCTGTGTCGCGATGAGGCGTGAAGAAGCCTCCCGGCTCGTAGACGAGGAGCTTATAGGGCTTGGCTTTCAGCCGCTCGGAGGGGCACCCGAGGCCATCCGCGACATCCCGCAGGATTCGCTTGAACGAATCCGTCCATCCCTGGCCTCCCAGTTCGAATGTCGAGCTGTCGATTTGCCAGCAGTCCCGCACCGAGGTGTCTAGCACTGTTTCGGGGCCCTTGCCGTAGGGGGCACGCTCGGCTGCTCCGACCAGAGCCCGTACCTGGGCCTCTAGCACGGGAAAGGCAACCGTGCCCACATGCTCGACTCGCAACCGAGGCATCGGCGAGACAAGACGGGAGTGGACACAGTAGTCTCCGGGGCGATCGACCGATTCCAGCGCCATCTGGATGGCGCGTTGTTCAGTGTTGTACTTGAGTTTTGTAAATCCCATGGCGCGCCACCCATCCAGTTGCGGCGGCGACGGCTGGCGAAGCCGGTCGGCGGTAGACGATCGCTTGCCTTCCGACCCTTTCGAGGCCGGGCTGTTAGCGACCGACCGCCGAGTCTAGCAAGATTCCAGCGAAGTGGTCTGAACGCCTCCATCACGCGCCTGCCGGCGGCCAGTCATGCCCTCGCTCTCGCTGGCTTCCCGTGTTCGCATCCCCCACTCCGCCGCGCAGCTTCTTCGCGGCCGCACCGCGCTACTTCGCGCGACCACAGTGCGTCGGACTCGACAGCCCGCCAAAGAGCCGCTGAGCTTGATGATCCCGGCAATGCCATATGCTAAGTCCATGAAGCGATTTGCCATCGTCGGCCTCTTCGTGGCACTCAATTGGGCAGGCGCGGGGAAACACTTGTCTGCGCAACAAGCACAGGAGATGCAAGAAGTTGAGCCCGCTGTCGCGACAGTCACCGTCACAAATCTGGCCAAGGGACAGATCCTCACGCCTGCGGTGTTCATTACCCACAACGATGAGACTCCGGCCTTGTTCGTTCCCGGAGAGGCCGCGAGCAGCGAACTTTCCGCGCTTGCCGAGCAGGGCCGCACGACCGGCCTAATCAATAAGTTCAATGCGGAGACCGGTGTGCTCGACGTGACATTGCTCAGCGCGTTCGTCCGTCCGACGAGGACTGCCACAGTAAACGTCAAGTTCGACGCTGACCATCGGCTGATATCGTCCGCTTCGATGATCGAGATGACGAACGATGGCTTCGTCTCTCTTCTTGGCGTCGAAGTGCCGTGCGTCGGCACGAGCACGTATTTTCTTGACGGCTGGGACGCCGGCTCGGAGGCCAACACGGAGCTTTGCTCCCAAATCCCTGCGCCTTGCCCTAGTCCGCCTCGGCGGGGATCCTGTTCTGTAGCTGTCGAGGGCGCCGTGCATATCCATAGCGGGATTCACGGATGCGGAGGCTTTCCGCCCGAGGTCTACCACTGGCTGAACCCGGTTGCCAAGATCACGATTCAGGTGTCACCGGATCTATCTCCTGCAGGTGCACTTGAGGCGGCCTGCCCAGACGCGTACCCCGCGAGTATTGATACCACCGGCACCGGAAGCTGACGAGGCCTGCTCGGCGGACTGCCGAGAACCAGGCTCCGATCGATCGAGTCACACCCGATTACGGGTATGTGTACGTGGACTGCAGCCCTAGAGGGATGCCCAGCGCCCAGTACAGACCCAAGGCCAAGGACCACGTAATCAGCAGGGTGATCGAATAGGGCAGCATCAGGGAAGTGACGGTGCCGATTCCCGTGTTCTTCACCCACCGCTGGCAGAAGGCCACCACGAGCGGAAAATACGGCATCAGGGGCGTGACGATATTCGTCGTCGAATCGCCCACGCGGTAGGCGGCCTGGGTGAGTTCGGGGGAGAGCCCCACCTGCATCAGGACCGGGACGAATACCGGCGCCAGCAGGGCCCACTTGCCAGACGCTGATCCGACGAGCAGGTTTACGAACGCGCTCAGCACGATGATGCCGCCGATCGTCAGCATGCCCGGCAGGCCCAGAGCCTTGAGGAATTCCGCGCCCTCCACCGCTAGCAGCGCTCCTAGGTTGGACTTGGCGAACGCCGCGGTGAACTGTGCGCAGAAGAAGATCATCGTCAGGTAATAACCCATCGTCGACATGGACTTGCTCATGCCAGTGATGATGTCGCGATGGCTCTTGACCGTGCCCGCCACATATCCGTAGATGGTGCCGGGAATCAGGAACAGCAGGAAGATCAGCGGGATCATCGACTGCATCAACGGAGCTGCGAACGAACTGAGCTGCCCGTTTGGGGCGCGCAGCGGGGAATCCGCTGGCAGCACTGCCAAGAACAGCGCCAACACTCCCAGCGCCATGGCCACGAGACCGGCCCAGACCCCGGTTCGTTCCTTCCGGGAGAGCGCCTGCTCTTCGACGCTGTCGGAGCCCTCGCCATCCAGGGCGGTCCCCTTGAGCCGCGGTTCGATCACGCGGTCGGTCAAGATCCACCCGACGACGATCACAAGCGCGCTCGAAACGCTCGTGAACAGCCAATTGCATAGGGGATTGACTTCCCGGCCCGAATCTAGGATTTGCGCGGCCGACTGAGTGAAGCCCTGGAGCAGAGGATCGATAGCTGACGGGATGAAGTTCGCGCCGAAGCCGCCCGAAACCCCCGCGAATGCGCAAGCGATACCGGCGAGGGGGTGGCGGCCGGCAGCGTGAAAGATAACGCCTCCCAATGGAATGACCAGCACGTAGCCGACATCTGCCGCCGTGTGGCTGATGATGGCAACCAAGAGCAGCATGGGGGACAGCAGGCTCCGCGGAGTCATCGAGACAAGGCCCTTCAAGCTCGCGCGGATGAATCCGGTGTGCTCGGCAACTCCGACGCCCAGCAGCGCCACCAAGACCACGCCTAGCGGGGCGAAGCCGGTGAAGACGGTCACCATGCTCGCTAAGAACTCGGCAAGGCTCGACCCTGAGAGCTGGTTCTGGACGACCAGTGTCCGCGCCCCGTCCTTGGCCGGAACGGTAAATTCGTGGCCGGCCAGCAGTAACGACGCGATCCAAACCAAGACGAGGGCCACTACGAAGAGCGCTGCCGGATCCGGCAAGCGGTTGCCTACCCGTTCGACCCAATAGAGGGCACGCTCTACCGCGGTACGGCGTGCCGGAGGAGAATCTTCTGAAGCTGTCATATCGAGATCAGAGCATCAGTATATTTGGATATTCGGAGCGGGCCGCAAAGCCGGCCAATTTCCGTTGCGGGCCGCCGGCCGCTGCAGATGCTCCTTGGCTGCGTTTTTGCGCCTCGCGCGTAGGTGCCGATTGCGCCGGTGTGCCGACCCCTGAAGCTGGTTGCGGCCGATCTCGCTCTGGCGAGGACCAGCGCTCGACAGGCTTTAAGAGCGATCTAGAAGCGGCTCTGAATCGCCAAGCAGGCGTCCTTCACCGCGTTGCCGAGAGAGCGGGTGGAACTGCTGGCGACCATGTCGCCGTCCCAGTTAAACAGCGCCATCTTGTTGTCCTTGGCGATGATATCTCTGCCACCAACCCGTTCGAGAAGAAGAATGTAGTCCGCTTTCTCTCGATTGATCGTGACGATCACCCCGGCGCATTCGCGCTTCCTGCTGATCGTCTTCATGATCTCGGCGGTCTGCGGCTTGGCGCCGCCCTGCATGTGGCCGCCTCCATCGCCTTCGACAACCGTCTCGGTTCCCGACACCGACCAGCTGGTGCTCTCCGTCACGAACACGCGGACCTGACCGCTCGCGGCCTCCGTCTGGGGAGACAGAGCCGGCAATGCTACGACAACGAGTGCTAGCACCAGCGCCCGAAACGCTATGCGGGATTTCCGCCGAAGGCCGAAATCGAGGCGGCCCCGTACGCCGTTGAAGAGTTCAGCAGGTTTCACTATCGGCTTGAGACGAGCACAGGCGCTATATGGTTCCGTGGCCGCGCTCCACGATCACGGAGATGCTTGTCTCAAGTCGCGGCGCGAACGATCGCCCCGCCCGCTAAACCTATTCCGTCAGCGCGTCGATAGATTTCCCGCCCGTCTGCTTCCACCACGTGAGCACAGCATCGCGCATATCGGCGAGCCGTTGGGCGTGCTCGGGCTTCGAAGCTAGGTTGGTTCGCTCTTTGGGATCGGCCTGGAGGTCGTACAGGTCTTCGGCGCCCTTTCGGCGCGCGGGATAGTCAGTCTCGATCCATTGGATGCGGAAGTACTCTCGGTTGCGCGACTCAACGACGTCCTGCAAGAAGAACATGTACTTCCACCGCTCGTCGCGGACGTAGAGCGCGAAAATATCGCGCTCTGGCCGCTCGTCGTTCTCCGTCACAAACGCCGGGTAGATCGCGCCGAACAGGCGCTCGCGATTCTCTGTCGTCTTGCCGTCCATGATCGGCCGCAGGTTGTTCCCTACGGCAGAAGCCGGCGTCTTCGCGCCGGCATAGTCCAGAATCGTCGGGTAGATGTCCAGCGTGCTGGTCAGGCAGTCGAAACGCTGCCCGCCCTTGATCTTGGCCGGCCAGCTGAAGAACACCGGCGTGCGAACGCCCTTCTCGAATGGCGAGCCTTTCGAAATCAAGCCGTTGGACCAGCCGTTGTCGATGACGAACACGAACAGGGTGTTGTCGTAGATGCCCTTCTCGCGCAGCTTGGCCACGAGCTTTCCGATGCCGTCGTCCAGCCATGCTTCCATTGCAAGGCTCAGGTGCTCCTTCTCTAGAAACGCCTCCCGGCGGTCCTCGCCGATCCACGGTCGCACGGGGATCTCGCTCCTATCGAACAACGCGAGGTACTCCTGCGGCGGATCGTGTGGAAGATGCGGGATCTTGGGCGCCCACCAGACGAATAGCGGCTGTTGCCCGCCAAGCTCGTCGATAAACGCGAACAATTCGGCCTGCCCTTCACGCACGAACGTGTCCGCCGAATTGCCCTTGCCGTGTGTGAATCCCATCGCCCTCGGATCGCCTTCCCAATACTTGCCCTCTACGTAGGTCGCGTAGCCGACCTCCTTCAAGAGATTGGGCAACGAGTTCGCTGGGTCGAGCTTCTTGGTTCCGAAGTTGTGGTAGACGCCCGTTTGGTGAGGCCAGCGGCCGCTGAGAAAGCTGGCCAGCGTCGGGTGGCAGCGCGACATCGGCAGGTGCGCGCGGGTGAACAGCGTCCCGGATCGAGCCAGCAGGTCAAGATTCGGCGTGTGGACGAATTCGTTGCCCATGAAGCCCAAGTGCTCGTTGTCGTGGTCATCGGAAATGATGAACACGATGTTTGGCTGCTCGGCGGCGGCAACAGAAGGCGCTAGCAGCACCGAGGCGATCACAGCAAGCAGGACACACGCGTTGGAAGTGCGCTGAAGAAGGCTGTGCATGTATTCACCTCGGTCGGGAAAGAGCACATTGTAATTGCGGCTCATCGGGACTGCCACTCTCGCAAGCGAATCCCCAACGAATCTGGAGGTCGCTACCTCTCTTCGATCGACTTGGCGAAACGAGGGTCTCGTATAGCGTGGACGGAATTTGTCGGGCCGATTCGTGCGAGGCACGGCCCACGCAGGGCAATCGCGCAACCATGCGACAGCCCGGGAGATGGAGCACCGGTGCCAACAGGACCGTGGATGGTCGCTGGGCTCGACCCGTCGGGACCCAGCCAGCGTTCTGTTCGGCCCTAGCCGATCACATCGGGCGGGTCGGAACCCGAGGCCGCCTGGCTGCCGCCACGGGTGCCGCCGCGAGGAGCCGTTCTTCGAGGATCTGGTCCGCCCGCGCGAGGAAGTCGTCCTTCGAGATCGTCGCGGAGTCAACGTCGGCCAAGATTTCACGCTGTGCCGCGTATTCGGCGTTCTGGATGCCGATCTTGCTCTGTAGCAGCCGCCACGCCTTGCGGCGCTCGATGCAGAAGAGCACCAACTGCCGCGAGATCTTCATCAGCACCGGCTTGTCCCCCTTGGCCGGCAGGGTCTTGATATACACCCCGAAGTCAGGCACGAAGGCACGGTGGTCCTTGTTCAGGTGATTCCGCTGCACGACATCGTCCTGGGTGAGCCGCACGAGCATGTTCTCCAACGGAATCATCCGCTCGGCATCTTCCTCCCGGATCTTCTTCAGGTGGTTACGGAACCGCGCTTCGGTCGCGCACCAGTGCGCCACGGTGTAGCGGTACGTCTCGCCGGTCGCCCGGAACTTGGTCTTGTACCAGTCCCCCTGCATGTTGGGGTTGCCCTTCAGGTCGAGCGCCTCTTTGTAGCTCTCGCCCAGCTGGGGATTGAAGACGAACTCCGGGGCCCCCCGGGAATCGCGCACCCGCTGCGCCTGGTCGAGCGCCATGTCGTCGCCTACTCCGTGCTCCGGCTGGCACGTGGTGAAGCACTGCAGGAACGCCGTCCCGCGGTACTCCAGCGAGTCTAGGATGGACCGGAACAGCTTGGGAGCGTTGGCGATCGATACCTGCGCGACGAATGGCGACCCGTGGCCCGCGAGGAATGTCTCGGCCACGGTCTTCTTCTCAACGCACTTGCCTTGGCTTGCCGCGCCGAAAGAGTTCATGTCGCCGCCGCCGAGCATCGGGGTAGAGTCCGAGTTCTGCCCGCCGGTGTTCGAGTACACCTGGGTGTCGAGCATCAGCGCCTTGACGTTCGGGCGGTTCTGCAGGACCATCTTCGATACGTTCTGATAGCCGATGTCGCCCATGCCGCCGTCGCCGCCGACGATCCAGACCTTAGGCATCTCGTTCATCTCCTCGGCTGTCATGAGGTTGTCCGAGAAATGGGTGAAGTCGTAGTAGCGCTGCTCGTCGATGACGTCGTCCTGCTCGAGGATCGAAGTCGCGAGCCGCTCCGGAATCACCGACCGCCTCGCGTGGTCCATGATGAAGCTCTCGCCGATCAGCCAGCCGATCGTCGCGCCGTCCTGGAAGAGCGAGTTCATCCAAGGGTACGGGTGCGGGTTGTTGGGCGGCGTCGATCCGTAGACCGTGTTGCAGCCCGTATGCGCCGCCATCGCCATGACGGACTGGCCGTTCGGGAGCCGGCCGTCGAGCGCCTGCAGCTGCTGGTGATTGAACGCCTCCTGCCGCATGACCGCAGTGATGGCATCGATCATCTCTTCGTTGGCGATCGCACCGTGGGATTCCAACCGCTCGGTCGTATCCGCATCGGTGTCTCCGCCGAGTCCCATGAGCGTATGCGCCACAGTGCGAACTAGCAGCGCATGCTGCTTCGGGTCATGGGCCGCGAGCCATTCAAGGCGTGCCGGGCCGTCGGTTTCGAGCGCGGTCGCCTTGCGGCGCAGCCGGTCCGCCTTGGCGTGGAAGATCGGCCTGAGGTACGCCTCAGTGACTCCCGCGATCGCCCTGAGGACGCTCTTCTCGCCGCAGCCGGCGCATGCGCCGTCACCTGATACGAGTGCGTCGTAGTTTCGTCGCACCATCATCAGGTTGCGCAGCGTGGCTGTCTTGGAATCCGTCGGGTTCGCGTTGTTGTAGAGGCCGAGGAACTTCTGCGACGTGTCTGGCAGCAGGTCGAGGAATGCCGTGCCAGTCTCATGGTCGGCATTGACTTCCTCGGTCTCTTGGACCATCTTCAGCGCCTCGTGATCCCCGCACGCCGTTACGCAGGCTGCGCATCCCTTGCAGAGATCGGAGACGAAGATCGAGAAGATCCCGCCGGTGCCCGGATTCTTTCGCTCGGCCGACTTGAAGATCGCGTTGGTCATCGAATAGGCGAGCGGCTGCTTGTCGATGACTTTGAAGAACTCGTTCTTCGCACTCTCCGAAAAGCCGTTCAGATTGTTCGTGACGTCCCGGATGATGTCCGGCAGTGGAGTCTTTTCCTTCGCCGCCACCGACTCCTTCATGGCCACGCGGGTGCGGCGCTCCATCTCCGGCACGGCCGCGAGCATCAGGCCCCGCTCGCCTTCGTCGGTCACGTAGTTGGAGATCGCAGTCCTTAGGACCGTTTCGATGTCCTGCGAGCAGTTGGGGAGCGCCGTGTCGGGGCAGACCGAGATGCACTCCATGCACTGCGTGCAGTTTTCCGGGATGAACAGCGGCGTTTCGCGTCGCGCGACGTACTTCGAAGCCGTGTCGCCGCTGCCGGCGGCCATTATGCTCATCGCGGCGAGCGGCGATGCCGGCTGGTCGTATCCGTAGTCTGACCGGAACTCGTCGTCGAAGCTGGAGACCTGGGTCACCGGCGTCCGCTCTTCCTGTCCTTCGGGAATCGCGTGCGAGCGGCATGTCGCGCATCCGTTGCCGCCCCCGTTGGCCTGCTGCGTCAGCACGGGCAGGATCGGCAGTCCGCGAAGGCTCGACCGGTCGGCGGCGTCGAGCTCGCCGACAGGGATCTCGCGCACGCGGCTGAAGCCTTGGGTCATGACCTGCATGTTCGACTGGACGACCGCGTCGCCGAGCCGACCGAACTTCTTGTTGTACTGCGCGTGGACGACGTCCTCGAACTGCTCGCGGCTGATCTCGAAGTCCTGGAGCAGCGGAGAGACGGAGAAGAAAGCTCCCAGGAAGGCATTGCCCTGCATGCGAAGCTGCAGGTCCGCGCGGTTGGTCGCGTTCCGGGCGATCTCGAAGCCCGGAAGGGTGAACATGCGGATGTTGTTCTTGATGATCTGCGAGCGCGCCCAGAGCGGGAGCCGCTCCCAAGCGTCGTGGGGCTCTTCCTCGGACTCCCAAATGAATGCCCCGCCTTCCGACATGCCCTCGAGCGGGTTGCAGTGGGTGAACGCCTTCGGATCGCAGCAGAGCACGACATCGACGTGACGCAGGTCGCAATTGACGCGGATGCGCTCCGGCGCGATGACGAGGAAGTAGGACGTGGGCGCCCCCTTCTTCTCGGAGCCGTACTTGGGGTTGGCGCTGACGTGGATGACCTCTTTGGGCCGTCCGTATTCGTCGACGTCGGCGCTGCGCTCGGTGAGGAAGTCGTTGAAGTCGCCGATGATGGCGCCGAGGTTCTTGCCGGTCGTGATGGCGCCCCAGCCGCCGATGGAGTGGAAACGCACGGCAATCGCCCCGTCCGGAAGGAGCGAGGGGGTCTCGTCGGCCTTTACCTCGTAGGGGTGCGGCACGCCGAGCACCATGAAGGACTCGCCGTCAGCCGCCGTCTTGCCGTCGGTCCGCGCGCGCTGGCCCGTGGCGTACTCGTACGCGCCGATGATCTGCTCTGGCCGGAAGTCCCTGGATCCGAGCCCGTAGATGCCGTTGAACAGCCTCGGGATGCGATCCGGGGTCAGCTCCGGGAAGCCGCTCACGACCGGGTGCCCGTCCAGCTTGAGCGCCTTGTTCAGAGCCGTGCGCGTGTCGCGCCCCATGGGGTTGTCGCCCGCCATCGGCTCGTCGGTCCGCTCGAGAATGATCGCGTTGCGCTTGCCCGCCAGCGCCTCGACGACGGCTCGTTCGGGGAACGGACGGAACACGTTGAGGTGAATCGACCCCACCTTGGAGCCGCGGGTCTGCCGTAGGTAGTCGACGGCCGCTTCGCAGTTCTCGGCGGCGGATCCGAGCGATACGAACACTGTGTCCGCATCGTCGGTCTTGTACTGCGTGACCAGGCTGTAGTGCCGGCCCGTCAGGCGGCCGAATTCTTCGTACGCCTCCTCGAGGAACGTGAGAATCGGCTCGACGAAGTTGTTGCGCCGAGCCACGACGCCCTGCATGTAGTGCTCTTGGTTCTGCACCGGCCCGAGCAGCACGGGATTCGTCAGGTCGATCATCTTGGGCACGCGGCGGCGCGTCGGGCCGAACAGCGTGCGCTGCGATTCGGTCGGACACTCAATGATGTCCTCCGGAGCGCCGAGGAACTGCCGGAGGAGCTCGGACTCGTGCCGATAGAAGGTCCGCTCAAGGTGCGATGTCAGGAACCCGTCCTGGACGTTCATCCCCGGAGTCAGGCTGAGCTCGTTCACCTTGCGCAGGATCAGCGCCTGGTCAGCCGCCTGCTGGGCGTCCTTGGCGAACAGGATGGTCCAGCCGACGTCGAGTGCCCCGTAAACGTCGTCGTGACCGCAATGCACGTTCAGCGCATGCTTGGTGAGCGCGCGGGCCACCACCTCGACCACCATGGTCGAAGCCTTGCCCGGAGCGTGGTAGTACTGCTCGATCCCGTAGACGATGCCCTGGCCAGAGGTGAAGTTGACGACGCGCCGCCCGCACACCGAATAGGCGATGGCGCCGCCTTGGGCGGCGTGCTCGCCCTCGGCTTCGACAGCCAGCGTGCTCCGGCCGAACACGTTCAGCCGGCCCTCTGCGAACGATTGCTGGTACAGCTCGCCACCTTCCGTCGACGGGGTGATCGGATAGAAGATCCCCGCGTCAGCAATACGAGCTTCCGTGTGGTACGAAACCAGCTGGTTGCCGTTTGCCGTGATGCGTTCGCCTGGATATTTCGGGAGTTCGCTCATGACCAATTCTCCAAAGACACTCAGGACCCGCGGCTACGGGACGCGGCCGCAAGATCCCAGTTACCGGGGCGAAGGCCCGTCGTCCGGGCAAGCCCTCACCCACAACTATGATAACCGCACCCGGGCTGGGCGGCAATTGCTGCGGGGAAGGGAGGGCTAGGCGCTGCCCTGCGGGCGCGCTGCTCGGTCCTTCCCCGAATGACCGAGAATAGAGGCCGCAGGATCATGCGAATGCGTCGAATCGCAACCCCTCTGGTGCTTGTCTTGGGAGCTCTCTTCCAACTCCCGCTTGGCGGAACGGAACCATCGAGACCGAACATTCTCTGGATCATCGTCGATGACATGTCTCCCAACTTCTCCTCCTATGGAGAAACGCTGATCGAGACACCGCATGTCGATCGCTTGGCCAAGAGGGGGGTCCGATTCTCGAAGGCGTACGTCACGGCGCCGGTATGCTCGCCCAATCGGTCGGCCTTCATCACCGGCATGTACCAGACATCGATCGGCGCCCACCATCACCGCAGCGGCCAAGGGGAACTTAAGATCCACTTGCCTGACGGCGTCCGACCGATCCCCGAACTGTTTCAGGAGGCCGGCTACTACACGGCGATCACCGGCTGGCCCAGCAGAGATCGGAGCAGCGCCGGCAAGACGCACTACAACTTCGAGTGGGACCAGGCCATGTACGACGGACCGGACTGGGGAAAGCGCCAACCCGGCCAGCCCTTCTTCGCGCAAGTTCACCTGCCCGGCGGGAAACATCGCGGACGGACGCTCGAATCTTTCGATCACGTCAGCGCTCGCGTGGAGGAGCTGTTGGGAAGCAGGACGGATCCTGCCCGGGTCCAGCTTCCGCCGTATTATCCCGACGACCCGGTGCTTCGAAAAGACTGGGCCGCGTATCTTGATTCCGTTCGCCTCACGGACAAGTTCCTGGGCGATGTCGTCAAACGGCTCAAGGAAGAAGGCGATTACGAGGACACGGTTGTCCTCTTCATGACGGACCACGGGATCAGCCACGCCAGGGGAAAGCAGTTCCTCTATGACGAGGGCCTGCACGTTCCGCTAGTCATCGCCGGGCCGACGATCGAACCCGGGCAGGTCCGCGACGACTTGGTGGAGCACATCGACATAGCGGCGCTTTCGCTCGGACTGGCCGGAATCGAGATCCCCGACTATATGCAGGCCCGCGACATCCTCAGCAAGGACTATCAGCGCCGGACGGCAATCTTCGCCGCTCGCGATCGCTGCGACGAGACCGTGGACCACATACGGGCGCTACGAACCGAGCGCTACAAGTACATCCGCAACTTCCTGCCCAATCGTCCTCACCTGCAACCCAATCGCTACAAGGATGGGAAGGCGATTCTCAAGACCTTAAGGGGGGCTTACGAGGCCGGGACATTGAATGAGACTCAGGAGCTTCTGTTCGCTCCGACCCGGCCGAAAGAGGAACTCTACGAATTGACAAAGGACCCCTTCGAAGTCCGCAACCTAGCCGGCGACCCGAAGCACGAGGCTCAACTGGTGAAGCTGAGGAAACGCCTAGACGACTGGATCCAGCGAACGAAGGACCGCGGGCCGGAATCGGAGGCCATGTACGACAGCAACATGGCCGTCTTTGCCAACTCCCCTAACGCTGATGCCGAACAGGCACGCATCCTGAGCCGCAACATCGCCTTGATGAAGCGGTGGGCTGCCGAGGGCAAATAGCTCGCTTCCGTGGCTTCGATTGACCGTGCCAGCTGGTCCGATACTGCCTCGCGGCGTCACCCTCCGACGAGACCCGCGTTAGCCCGCAGCCTGGATGGCGCGGCTACCGCGCGTCACTCTGGCCCCGGAAGCAGCGGGACATAGTTCGCGGCGTCGGAGGCGCGATAGTGGTCTGGCAGCAGTTCGGTGAGCCGGCGGCGCTCGGCGGGCAGATCTTGGAACTGCATCACTTGCTTGCGTGAAGGATTTCGCGGCAGCAGCGCCGCAAGGCGCCGTTTCGTCTCGGCGTGCTCAGGGGCGTCCGCCAAGTTGTGCCACTCGTTCGGGTCCCCGTCGTGATCGTATAGCTCTTCGCCGTCCGGGTAGCTCGTGTAGCGCCACCGCTCGGTGCGGATCGAGTTCCTGTCGGGCCCCATAGAAGTGAGCGCGGGGTGGCCCCACTGAGCCTGCGGGTCTTCTAGCAGGGGACGCAAGCTCTCGCCGTCGAGTTCCTCGCGTCCGGGCAGTCCGGCCAAATCGCTCAAGGTCGGGTAGATGTCCAGCAGCTCCGCAGTGCGGTCGCAGAGCTCGCCCTTGGCGTCGACGCCCGGGCCGGCGAAGATGATCGGCACTCGGCAGGCACGTTCCCACAAGGTGAACTTGCGCCAGTGCTTCTTCTCGCCGAACTGCCAGCCGTGGTCGGTCCACAGGACGATGATGGTGTTGTCGGCGTGAGGCCCCGAGTCCAGCGCCTTCAGAACGCGCCCCACATTGGCATCGGCGAAGTTGATACAGGCCAGATAGGCTGCTACGGCTCGCTTCCACTGGCCCGACGAGGTCACGTTGTCGTGGTCCTGCAAGCTGCGCCTCCCGCTCGCGGTGTTGATCGCCGCCGCGGGCACGTCGTCGAGGTCGCTCTCGAGATAGCTCGGCAGCAGAGTCTCGGCCTCCGGGAACTTGTCGAAGTACTTCTGGGGCGCGTAGAACGGCAGGTGTGGCCGATAGAAGCCGCAGGCCATGAAGAAGGGCCTTGCGTGGTCCTTCGAGAGGTATTCCGCGGCCCAATGCGCGAGCTGGGTGTCGGCGGTGTCCTCGTCTTCGACAGCGAGTCCGCTCCAGTCGAAGTGACCGCTGCTGAACTTATTCACGGGCGAGTTGGGAGCCCGCAGAAAGCCGCGGAAGCTGTTGTAGTACTCCCACGACTCGGCCTCGTTTTGGGTGTTATGGAAGGTCTTGCCACCGCCGATCACTTCATAACCGTGCAGCATGAAGTGCTGCGGCAGCGTTACGGCATCGGGCATGGCGTCGCGCCAGACGTCGCCGTTGGTGTAGCAGCCCGAGGTCGTCGGGCGGATGCCAGTCATCAGGCTTGCCCGCGAGGGGTTGCAAGCCGGTGCCTGGCAGTACGCTCGCCGGAACGTGACGCCGCGCTTGGCGAGCGCGTCGATGTTGGGCGTGACCGACTGGGGGTGCCCGCCCAGGACACCGATCCAGTCGTTCATGTCGTCGATCGAAATCATGAGGACGTTAGGGCCGTTGGAGCGCGCTGCTTGGCCGCCGGCGCCGCCGGCAGCTAGTGCCCCCAGCCCGGCACTCTTGAGCAAATCGCGTCGGGAAAGCATGTCCTCGGAATGATACCGCCATAACGAAGCAGTCGAGACTGCCGCTAGAGAATCCCGCTCGGTCTTGGCTCTAGGTATAGGAAGCCGGCTGCCGAGATTCCAGTACCATTAGCGTGTGTCTGCCACCGAGCGCAAGCTCCCGCAAGACCGACTAGCGGAGGAGCTGCCTAGAGGGTCACGAGACCCGGCGTCCCCGTGGCATGTCGCCGACTACGTCGACGCCATTCTCACGGCACGGGATCCGGCGGAACGCTTCCGAATGCTGATCTCCGACCTGGCTCGTCGTTTCCACGAGTCCCCGTTCGAGATCCAGAAACGTGCGCTCCGCGATCCTCCTCCCTTGACCGGCACCAAATGGGACTGCCTGCTCGCAGCCGTCGCTGAACACATCGCGATAACCCACGATCATCCTGTCCCCGATTGGTGCGACGATCCGCAACGGTCGCTGAAGATCTATTGGTTCCCACTGGAAGACTACCTCGACGGTTTTCCCGGCCACCTCTATCGCGATACTCCTGGTGCATTTCTGCGACACGGAATCATCATCGGCAACAAGGAATTCGGCCCGCGTGAGGGAGAGCGAGACTATGGGGCCCTTATCGGCTAGTGACTTGCGAGACGCCTTTCAGCAGCTGTCTGAGGTGCCCGCTCGCTACAAGGTAACGGCTGACGTCTACGTCGTCGGAGGTGCTGCGATGGCACTCGGCCTCGACTCCCAGCGGCTAACCCAAGACTTAGATGTTTTCATTCCCACGGGGCACGCCTGATGGCCTACGAGGACGTTGACGTCGTTGTCATCGGCAGCGGTGCGTCCGGCGGAATGGCTGCCTGGAACCTCACCCGCAAGGGCGCCAAGGTATTGCTGCTCGAAGCCGGACGGAAATTCGAGCGCAGCGAATTCTGGTCCCACGTCAAGCCTTGGGAGGCGCGCGAGCGCCGACGGCGCGGGGAGTCTCCCCCTGACTGGATGGGCACTCCGCTGCGCGAGAGCCCTTACGAGACGCTGCCCGGCAAGCCGTTCTGGCTGGGCCGGGTGTGGGGCGTTGGCGGCAAGACCAACATCTGGGGCCGTGTCTCGCTGCGCTATTCCGATCTGAACTTCCAAGAGCCGGCCAAGGACGGATGGGAGATTCCGTGGCCGATCACCTACAAGGAAATCGCCCCCTACTACGACAACGTCGAGAAAAAGATCGGCATCTGCGGGGGAGATGACGACACGCCCTGGCTGCCAGGTTCGTCGAACTACCTCCCCCCGCCGAACCTGCGTTGCGGCGAAGTGCTGTTGCGCAAGGCCGCGACGAGGCTCAACTATCCGGTGGTGCGCATCCGGCGGGCGGTGCTAACCGAAGCTCATAACGGCCGCAGCCCTTGCCACTATTGCGGCGCTTGCCAGAGCGGCTGCGACATCGGCGCGTTCTTCAATTCGTTCGACTACCTGCTGAGAGATTCGCTCGCGACCGGAAGGCTCGAACTGGTCGAGAACGCGATCGCCGAAGAGATTCTGGTCAGCGATCAGGGGCTGGCGTCCGGTGTCCGGTACTTCGACCGGCTCACCGGCGAAGAGCAGACGGTCCCGGCCAAGCGTGTGGTCGTCGCGGCTTCGACGGTTGACTCAACCCGCTTGTTGCTCAATTCGAAATCACGCCGCTACCCCAATGGTCTGGGCAACGGCTCCGACGTGATCGGGCGCTACCTCTGCGAGCAGTTCCGGCTGCAGGTGCAGGCGTTCGTGCCCGAGCTGATTGGTTCGCCGGCGTCGAACGACGATGGCATATCGGGCGGACATATCTACATTCCGAGATTCGAACCGACCGATACAAAGCGCGGCTACCTGCGCGGTTTCGGGGTCCCGATCACGGGTATCGGCTGCGCCTCGAACGCGAGGTTCGCCAAGAGCCTAGGCGGGTTCGGGCTGTCCTACAAGCGAGCCGTCAAGAAGCATTACCCGGCCCTGATCAAACTGCTCCCCTACGGAGAAGTCCTGCCCTACAGGCACAACCGCATATCAGTGCAGGGCACGCCGAACGATCGTTTTGGCTACCCGTTGCTGAGAATCGAGTACAACATCGGCGAAAACGAGCGCAAGATGATCCCGCGCATCTACGACGCTTGCGAAGAAATCTTCCATGAGATGAAGGCCGAAACGTTGCCGTACGAGCGCGGGATGATCGAAACGCTGGGCACCTCGATCCACGAACACGGCACCTGCCGCATGGGCGAGGATCCGAAGCGCTCGGCGCTGAACAAATTCAACCAAATGCACGAAGTGAGGAACGTCTTTGTCGTCGACGGCAGTGCGTTCCCAACTGCCACCGAGAAGAACCCCACTCTGACGATTCTGGCGCTGGCGTGGCGGGCGAGTGACTACATGGCCGACCAAATGAAGCGCGGGGAAATCTGAGTTGTCGGCGCTCACCAATTGGTGATCGATCCGTCAGGACGGCGGTAGATTGGGATCGGCCTGTCCTGCTCGGTGATCTCCGAGACCAAGTTGGCCTTGCTCGGATCGAATTCGACGCCGAGGCCCGGCTTGTCCTTCGGGTAGAGCTTCCCAGCCCGGAAGTCGTAGGACTCCGGCAGGTGTGGCGCTCTCGGATCGCCAATGCCGCGCATCTCCATCAGGGCGGGGCCCGATAGCGCGCACAGGCAATGCACCAGTGCGGCCTCCGCAACGGGACCCGTGAAGTGCGGGATCAGTCCCACGTAGTGCGTCTCGCACAGCGCGGCATGCTTCATGTACTCGGTGATTCCCCCCGAGTTCGGGAGCGTGACCCGGGAATAGTCGAACAGCTGGTTCTCGATGAGCATGCTCGAGTCCCAGCGGTCGCCGTAGTGCTCGCCAACGGCCAGAGGCGTCCTCACCATCGGACGCAGCGTGCGATAGACTTCCGGGTTTTCCGAGCGAATCGGATCTTCGACGAACAAAGGACGCAGGGGCTCGATCAGCCCGCACAGGCGAACGGCGTCGGGCAAGTCCAGGCGGGTGTGGAAGTCGATGGCCCAGTCACCGTCGTCGCCGACTCCCTCGCGGACTTCCCGGCACATCTCGAACGTCCGGTCGACCATCTTGCGGTGGTGGTAGCCCTTGCTGGGGTCGGGAGCATCGGCACCGTGAAAGCGGAATGCGCGGTAGCCGAACTCGATGCAGGCCTGCGCGGTCTCCCGGAGGCTTCCCGCACTGGGGAACCCGGTTGCGTAGCACTCAACATGGTTTCGCGTCAGTCCGCCGAGAAGTTCGTAGACCGGTACGCCCAGCGCCTTGCCCTTGATGTCGAGAAGAGCGAGATCGAGGGCGCCGAGGGCGTGTATCTTCTCACGCCCGGGAGGATAGAAGTACTGGCGGTACATCAGCTGCCAGAGGTGCTCGATGCGCGACGGATCCTCGCCGACGATGATTCCGGCGAGCTGCTCGATCGAGTCCTTGTGGCCACCTTCGCCGATGCCAGTGATCCCCTGATCGGTCTCCACAGTCACGATGTGACTCGATTGGTTGAAGATCGGGCGCGCCCCTTCGCCGCCCACGTGGTAGTAACGCACCCGCGTGATCTTCAACTTGGGAAGTGCGGCCCTGAGGCTGGCGGCGGCCAGGCTGAACGCGAAAGATCTGAGCACGGTCCGGCGGTGCATGGCACCTAGCCTACACTTCGGCTGTCCGCTGCGGCCGCCCTCCGACGGTGAGGCTTCTGCTGAGAGCGGCGTGCTTTCCTACTTCGACAACTGTGTCCGGCCCTCGGGCTGCGCCCGCAGCTGCCGCTGCAACGTCCTACCAGCCGCGTTTCAGCGTGGCTCAGGAATGAACTCTGGGCTGCTCGCCAGAGCCCAGGCGTCCATCTCGAAGCCGTCCTCGCGCATCGAGAACATGACCGTGTGACGGCCGGGCTTGTCGATGTCGAGCCAGATCAGGCCCGGCACGCCGCAATGCTCCTCGGCGGTGCGCTGCTTGCTCGCCCAGGTCCAGGCATTCTTGCCCTCGCACCATTGCATGCGCTGGCCCGACTCGGGCCAGGCGCCGTCAATACCGACGTGGATGCCGTTGTCTTCCGTGCCGGTCGAATAGGCGCGCACCCAAACGAAGTAGCGGCCGGGGTTGGTGATCGAGACGTCGTATTCCAAGACCGCCATGACACCGGGCTCGTTGGTGAAATTCTGGCCGCGGATGAGCTTGTCGTCGTGAGTGGTGCGCGTGTCGGGCAACACTTCGACGTAAGCGTTGCCACTTGCGCTCTCGGCATGTGCGCCGTTCGAGACGACGACCCATTCCCGCACCTCGGTCAGCTTCTGGCGGTCGAAGTTCTCGGCCTCCACTTCGAGCAGGCCCGCCCTTTCGGTCGGAACCTCGGCGCTTGCCAAAAGGCATGCTGCGAGGAATAGCAGGGCCTGGCGCATCCCGAGATTGTATCCTCAGCCTCCTCAGGAGGCGTCACTCGATAGCCCGGTATTGGAAGTCCTCGACCCGCACAGAGCCGGAGCCTTTCGCATAGACTCCCAGCTTGAGGCTTGAAAACCCGCCGAGGTTGTTCGTTTGGAATCCGGAAACCTCGAGACCGCGCGGGTGCTGGATCCAGTTCGACCCGTCCTTCGAGGAGTAGAGAGCGACGTCATGCTCGAGCATGCGGATCTTGAAGTGGCGGCAGCCAGCGCACGGCGCGGCGTCGCGCGGGAACGGCCGGCCGCCCTTGATCAGAACAGCCTGTCCGTCGAGATAGCCGATACCGGCGAAGGCGTCCCGGCTGTAGTAGAGAACGAACCCGACTTCCGGCGAGCCGTCGACGTCAATCGTCATCTCCGCTTCGTAACTGTGGTCGGATGCGAGCGCATGGAGAACGCGCGGACGGTCACCTGCGGCATCGAACTCGAGGGCACCGTCGGAGACCGAGTATTGGTCCGTCGAGTCGATTCCGTCAAAGTGCCATTGGAGCGGGAGTTCCGGACCCTCGAAATCCTCGGACTTCAGGCGGTAGTTTCGCACCGAGTCGGCTTGGAACGCTTCGCCATCGGGCGAGCTGATGTCGTACCAGCCTTCGTCCGTCCATTCGACCGGTTCGACGAGGGTTTGCCGCCCCATCGTCCGATATCCGTTCTCGTAGCCGTGGTAGACGATGTACCACTGACTGTCGGGTCCCTCGATTACGGTCCCGTGCCCTTTCGACCACCACGGCTCGGGACGACTCCAGGTCCGCACGATCGGGTTCAGCGGACTGTTCTCCCACGGACCGAGCGGCGACTTCGAGCGCGCCGAAACGACCATGTGCGACGTGGAGGGTCCGGCCGTGCCGCCTTGGGCAGACGTCAGGTAGTAGAAGCCCTCGCGATGAAGGAGCTTCGGCGATTCCAGGCAGAAGCACTCGGTTACCCATTCGCTCGGGTAATCCCAGCCGCCGTAGACCTTGCTCGGCTTGCCGAGAACAGACAGGCCGTCGGAGGCCAGCTCGACTGCGCGACCGCCGTTTAGGTGGAGGTAGCGTCTGCCGTCAGGGCCGGCGACATGTCCTGGATCGATTCCGCTGACCTCAAGGTCGATCGGTTCCGACCAAGGCCCGTCCGGCGTCGCGGCGGTGGTCACCCAGTTTGTGCCGCCTGCAGGGAAGTAGAGATAGAACAGATCCCTGTGCTTGATCAGATCCGGCGCCCAGACGGTGCCGACGTGCCGCCGCAGCGCGTGAGTGAGCGGCTCCCAGTTATACAGGTCGCTCGAGCGCCAGATCAGCAGACCCGGCACACGGTCGAACGACGAGTGCGTCATGTAGTAGCTGCTTCCGTCGCGGACGACCGTAGGGTCCGGAAAGTCTCCCGTGAGAATGACCGCTGGTCCTGTATCCGCTGAAGCCTCGCCTCCCAGCGGCGAGACAGGGGCCGAGCTACATGCCGCGAACAATGCCGCGAGCACCGTCAATGCGATCAACACTAAGCCAAATCCAGATCCATTCCCAACCCCACCTTCGCCGGCCCGTATGGCAAGGCTCATGGAATCTCGAATGCCACGCTGATAGTCACTACCGTCTCGACAGGCCGGCCGTTAAGGAGCGTCGGATTGTATCGCCATTGCCGGACGGCATCCGAGGCGGCGCTTACCAGTCGTTCGTCAACGAACGAGTTGAGTGTGGAAATGCCGACAAGACGGCCTCCTGTCCCAATGACACCTTCCAATTGCACAGTGCCCCCGACGCCTTGGCTCACCGCGTCGGCTGGGAAAGTCGGTTCCACGTAGTTAACCAGCGTCGCCCTGCGAACGTTTCCGCCGACTCGGACTCTCCGCCGCGGCTCGCCGGGCCGGACGGATGGCGGTTGCGGCGGCGGGCCCGAAATCACGATTGCCTCAACGATAGGCTCGATTTCCAGCACGACGTCTAGATGGCGATCCGTGGTGAGATCGAGATCCCGGACATCCGGCTCGAAGCCGGACGGCCCTCGGACCTCGATTCGGTACGACCGTGATGGAGGAAGCCCCTCGATCCGGAAGGATCCGTCCGCGCCAGCTGTCGTCGCTTCGGCAACTTCCCGCGCCGCATCAGTAACGAGTACAACTGCGTGAGGAATGTGGGCTCCGCTCGGGTCCTGAACAGACCCGGACAGCTCGACTTCCTCGTGACGATTGCAGGCGGGAGCCGTGAGCAGGAACGCCACCAGTGCGGGTATAACGGCGTATGCCAAGAAGCGCCGGCTCGCCGCCCGCTCCACGGAGCCGCAGCCGATCGGGCGCGCCTGCGCAATCGGCATGGCTACTCAGTGATACGGGCCCACCGAAGCGCGGTCTGCAATTGCCGACCCTGACTGTCGGATTGGACCGGGGGCTTCAGCGTGAGGTGCGTGTCGCTGAGCTCGTAGAAGCGCTTCGCGTCTGTCCCCGTGCCCGCCGGGTTTTCGCTGCCAATGCGGTGATGGACGACGAATCCTTCGTCCTCGTGGACGGAGAATGGACCGAAATAGCTGGCGTACGTACGCGTAGCCGCCAAGGCTTCCTCGGCCGTAGGCCGGTCTCCCGCATACCGGTTCCTGCCCGGGCGCATCAGATGCACGGACATGTGGCCGGACGGAGCATACATGATATAGGCCTTTTCGTACTGGTCGATGGGTACGGACTCACCGTCGGTCGTCTGGCGCGTGACCGACTCGATTCGATAGACCCCGACAAGCTTCCTGTGGGTCTCGGTCAGTTCCGACTCGGGCAGAGCCGGAAGCCTCTCCCAGGTCAGGAACGTCTTCGAACCGTCTTCCCGCGCTGGAGGCTGGAGCGTCAACGTGTTCTCGCCGAAGGTGTAGAAGCGCTTGTAGTCCGAGCCGGCTCCGCGCGGGTCGAGACTTCCCACGAGGTGGTGGGTCACGTATCCTTCGTCCTCGTTGACGCTGAAAGGGCCGAAGTACGAGGTGTAGGTGCCGATCAGGGCCAGCGCTTCCTCGGGCGTCGGCCGGCCCTCCGAGTAGGGTTGGCGACCCGGCCTCATGATCGTCACACCCATGTGTCCGGAGGTGTCGTACATGATGTAGCCGAGCCGGTCCTCGATCGGTGGAGACTGCAGCTCGCCGTTGGCGTCACGGCGCTCGATGCGGGCAAGAGACCAAGCACCCGCGAACTGCTGGAGCGAGGCGGCGACTGGGCCACTGGAGCCTGCTCCCTCCGACTCTGTGCCAGCCGGCGGCGCGCTCGACCCGCACCCAAGGAGCAACAGGAACGCTCCCGCTGCGGCGATCAAGCGTGGGTGAGTCTGCGTCATGTCCACTGGACCCAAGGCCGGTCGTCGACCCTGTTCTGCGTGGTGACAGAGTTGAGGGCCGTGCGCAAGTTTATCAATACCTGAGCTATGGGAGGGAGCAAAATTTCGCGCCGATTGTCTCCGCGCTTGAATCGTGAGACGGCTCCCGGGAGTGTCAGGCCCATCGCCCCGCGCGGGCTATCCCATCCGGCCTCCGAGCGATTTCGCAAACTGCTCAGGGATCGCCGCGCCGAGCCGCTGCTTGACAGTCGTGTGCGCTGGGTCCGCCGCTAGGTTCGTCCACTCATGAGGATCGGATTCGTGGTCATAAAGCTCCTCCGTCCCGTCCGGATAGCGGATGTAGCGGAAGCGCTCATCTCGTACGGACGCGTAGCCCTCCCCGAACGTGGTCAGTGCCGGGCTCGCCCAGTCAGCTTGGGGATCTTCGAGCAAGGGCCGCAGCGACCGGCCTTCGAGTTGATGAGCGGTCGGTTCCAGGCGGCAATAGTCCGCCAGCGTTGGGTATAGATCGATCGACCCCACCGGCCGCGCGCAGGTCTTGCCCGCGTGCGCTGAGCCGGGAAGGCGGATCGCCATCGGGGTCAGCGATGCCTGCTCCCACAGAGTCGTCTTCTCCCAGTGGTCCTTCTCTCCGCAGTGGTAGCCGTTGTCGGACCAGAAAACGACGATGGTGTTGTCGGCGTAAGGGCTGTTGTCGAGAGCGTCTAGTACTCGCCCGCAACTCCAGTCCGCGAAGGAAGTGCAGGCTAGGTAGGCCCAGACGAACTCCCGCCAGGACTGCTCGGTGTCCTTGCCGCTGACAACGAAACGCTCGCCCCAGACCGCCGCCAGGTCGCGGCCCAGCTGGGGAACGTCCGCGAGATCGTCTTCCTTGTAGGGCGGCAATTCGACGTCGGCGAGGTCATACATCTCGAAGAACCGTTTGGGAGCGGTAAACGGCGTGTGGGGGCGCCACAAGCCGTAGGCCAGGAAGAACGGCCTTTCGTGCTCCTGCGAGAGGAAATCGACGACTGAGTCACCATTGACCACGTCGGGGAAGTCGGAGTCCGGCTCCTCCCATGGCGTCCAGCCCCAGAACCGACCCGCGACCTGGTCTTCCTCGGGCGGGAAGGGGCCGAAGCCGCCGCCGTGCGGCTTGTTGTCCCACATGGCTCGGAGTTTCTCGTCCGCGACCGGGGCATGGGTGAGCTTGCCCTGTCCATACGACGTGTATCCACTCCGCTGGAAGAGTTCCGGCAGGGATTCCGTACTGTCGAGCGGGGCTTGGGTCCACGGATCGGAGCCGTTGCGATAGGCGCCGGTCGTGTGCGGGTACAGGCCGCTGAAAACGGCCGCGCGCGAAGGCACACAGGCGGGCGAGGCGCAATAGGCCTTCTCGAATGTCAGGGCAGTGCTCTTGAACCGGTCGAGATGAGGGGTCTTTACGCCGCCGAGGGTGTTGTAGAACCCGTAGTCGTTCATGTCGTCGACGATCAGGAAGAGGACGTTCGGGCGTTGTGCTTCGGTGCGGGAGCACGCAAGGCTACCAGCGAGGCTTGTTGCTAGGAACTGGCGGCGGTTCAGCATGGTGTCAACAGATCATTCTCGCCAAGTGCGCCAATCCTCGGTCGCAGATGGTGCTTGCGTAGGTGGACGCGGCGTAGCGTCGATCATGATGTCGCTGCACTGTTGCAGGCCGAAACTGGCAGGCATCTAGACCAACGGCAGCCCGAGAATCCGCGCAGCATTGTCGTGGTAGACCTTCTTCAGAATCTCGTCGGGCAGGCCAATGCCATAGATCTTCCAGCGGCCTTGCGGGGGAGTGGGCGCGGGCGAGTAGTCGAAGTACTCGTCAAGGGTTTCCAAGAACCGGAAATAGCAACGGAACATCTCCGGCTCTAGGTCTTGCTGCGGTACGGACGTTCCGTTGGGAGATGCGTCGGTCCCAAACATGACGCGATCCGCGTATTCCTCAAAGAACCTCCGCGCCCGTCGCGGCTGGCGGCCGAGTTCGCCTAGCCGGGCTCCGATTTCCACGTGCAAGTTGGGGTGCGTGTCCAGCCACGATGAGACTTCGTCAAGATTTTCCGGGCGATTCCCCACATGGAGACCGACGAACGTGGTGTTGGGATGCCGCTCGATGACGCGGTTGCGGGCGGCGAGCAATTCCGCCTTCGGCGGGAAGTCCTGTCCATAGAACGACCAGTCAGGGTGATTGCCCAGTTCCTCCCAGCGCTCGTTGAAGCGGTCGGTCGGAATGAAGAATGCATCCGGGTCCGCGACGTGTATGAAGACCGGGAACCCGAGCTGGCCGGCTGCGTCCCACATCGGGTCGAAACGCGGATCGTCGATCTTGACCAGCGGGCCCTGCTGCCCCGCTTCCTGCTCGGACTCGCGAGAGCCTCCTTCGCGCAGGTATAGCCCAAGCGTCTTCAAGATCTTCAGGCCTATCGCGCCTTGCTCCTTGGCGCGGGCCAACTCTTCGGCCTGCCACTCTGGGTAGCCCGGCTCGTTGAGCCGGGAAAAGGTCGGGACCGTGCAGGTGATCAGTTGGCCCGGGTGTCGCTGCACCATCTCGGTGATGGTCTGCTGGAGCTCTTCCCCGGTCCCGCCGGTCAGGTTGACCAGTGTCTGGAGATTGAGCTCGTCCATCCATTGGCCGATTTGGTCCAGCCGCTCAGCGGCGGTTCCTTGCAGCGCGTCGTTCGTTCCGGGCGTTCGCCGAAATACCGACGAGACGTGGGTGTGCATGTCGATTGCCGGATAGCGCGCCGATGGTACTAGGTTCTCTTCGACCACGAGCATGCTTTTCGGTTCGTAGTCGGCAAGGGCCAGCTGGGCGGCGAGCCCGGCTCCTTCGCCAGTCTCCGGTTGCGGCTGCGAGCAGGCCGATGAGAGTGCGCCTGCGGCAGCTCCCGCGCGAAGGAAGGAACGGCGAGATTGGGACACGAGAGTTGCCTCCTGATCTGGTTGGATGCCTCTTGGTGGCGTAGGAACGCCGGTCGCATGGCCCGGGCGATCCGACGTCGAATGGTACCGACCGAGATGCCCCAGGGGCTGGGGCGTCCGCGTGGCCTGCTAGCTCCTGTCGGCCGACCGATTCCCCATCGCCTTCCAGAGATCCGCTCGGGGGAGAATTGTACACCCTGTCTGGCGGCAACGCGACACCGGCTTGCTCGTCTTGCCGGCCTTGATTCTAGGAGCGGCCAAGTGCAACTGTGGGGCCGGTCAGATCGCCCCGAACCGGCGGCGCTCCTCGATGGGACTCAACAGAGGCCTCACGTATTCGACGAACTCGGGGGTCACATCCGACCCGGAAGGAGTGATCCAGGCATCTGGCACGAGCCGTTCCGCGTTCGCAACAGATGCTAGCGGCGTCAGGAACGTCTCGCAGCGATACGGTTCAGACGAGACCCGTCTCAGCGCAACCATCGTGCCACCGCATCCGGCAACCGCGGCCTCGACGGCAGCCCTCCCGCAGCGGTAGGACTCGTCGGAGTCGATGGACGACACTGCGAACGAGCACGACCGACCCAGCAGCCCCGGCTTTTCCGATCGCGCTCGCAGGCCAGTCATGGCGGAAACTCGCTGTGCAAGTACGTGGCCGAGATTCTGTGCCAATTCGTGCTGCGCGCTCCCGGCCCGGTCGAGCGCTGCGCCGAAGGGGATTCCTTCCGGGTCGCGCAGGCCCTCACAGGCTATGACGACGGCTCGGCCTAGCCGTTCGACTTGACTGGTCACATCCTGACAGATCGTTTCGATTGTCGGGGGGCGTTCCGGAAGATAGATGAGGTGGGGGGCGTCGTCGGCGTCCTGCCGGGCCAAGGCTGTTGCTCCGGCCACCCATCCCGCGTTGCGTCCGATCGTCTCGACGACGGTCACGGGAGAGCGCAGGGCTCGGTTGTCCTCTCCTATGTCGCGTGTGGCTAAGGCATAGAACCTCGCTGCCGATCCGAACCCGGGCGAGTGATCGGTGACCATCAGATCGTTATCGACGGTCTTGGGAACGCCAACTACGCGTAGGGCGGGATACTTTCGTTCGGCTAGTTGAGCAAGCATCCACGCCGTTCCCATCGAGCCGTTGCCTCCGGTGTAGAAGAGGCAAGCGACGCGCTTTCGTCGAAGGTCGACCAGCAGCCTCTCGGCTGCGGTCTCGCTGAGATTCATGCGGCTCGACCCAATCGCGGAGCCGGGAGCGGTGCGCAGAGCCCGGACCTGCTCGGGGCCCGCGCTCGACAAGTCGATCCAATCGCCGGCAACGAGGCCCTGCACCCCGAAACGCGCTCCGAACAAGGAGCCGTTTTCAGCTTCAGTCCACGCTTCGATGATTCCGGCCAGGCTGGCGTTCAGGACCGCGGTTGGGCCTCCGCCATGAACGACTAGAGCTCGCGATTCGACTGGCATATCTCGAGAGTTCAACGCGCCAGCGACGGGACTCCGGAGCCGCAACCCGTCACCGCCATTCGCTTCCCCCGCGGGCCTTGGGCCCCTCGTGAATCTCGCAAAATAGCATGGCACTCCATGCCGACCTGGTTGTCGGTCAAGTTCTCAGGCGCGGGAACGAGGCGTTCGCAATCCGGTCGGCTGTTCGACCGGTCGCGATCGGTTCGGGACCCAGTTGACGACGGAGGCGATCCATTGACCCTCTTCGCCCATAGAGCGGTACTGGCCGGGTCGCAGACATCCCTTTGCTACACTTCGGCCGCCGAATTCGATCTGTGTTCGGAGCCTCTCGTATCCAATCTGACCGAGCAACGAGAGCAAGAGCGTGACGTCTGCCGCACAGAAACGACTATTCGACGCCTTGGATGGGGACGCCGGGAAGCAAGGCTGGCGGCATACGCTTACCGAGATCTTCCAGCAGCCCGAGCTTTGGCACCAGACTGCCGAGTTCTCCGCTTCGGTCGCCAGCCAGCGTCTCGAGCAGGTCCGACGGAACAGATTCCTTGTGTTCACCGGGTCGGGAAGCTCGCACTATGTCGGCGAATGCATCGCCCCGGCGATCCAGCGCGGTGCCGGACGTGCCGCCCAGGCCCTCGGAAGCGGCGAGTTGCTGCTAGCCAAGAGCGATTTGCTGCCCCTCCAGCGCCCCCTGATGCTCGTCTCGTTCGCGCGTTCCGGGAACAGCCCGGAAAGCACCGCCCTCATCTCGGATTGCCTTGAGCAGGAGCCCTCCATCGAACACCTCGTCGTGACATGCAACCCAAGCGGCAAGCTGGCGCGGCAGTGGGGGGCTGGAGTCGAGCGGCGCGTCACTGTTGATGTTCTCGATCCAAGGACGTGTGACAAGAGTCTCGTGATGACGAGCAGCTTCACCAACCTGGCCCTGGCAGGGTTGGTCTTGGGCTACGCCGAGTTCCCGAAAACCTACCTTCGGCATGCCGAGACGTTGGTCGGCGTCGGGCTGGAGCTGTTCGAAGGATGGCTGGACCGTCTTGAATCAATCGCCCGGCAGCCGTTCGCCCGCATGATTGCGCTGGGAAGCGGAGGCCAGTTCGGGACGGCTCGGGAATCCGCTCTGAAGATGCTGGAGATGACCGACGGACGTGTATCCACGCAGGCGGAATCCTGGCTGGGCTTCAGGCACGGGCCGATGTGCGCGTTTCGCGGAGACTGCCTTCTGCTGCTGTTCGTGTCCGGCGAACCGGCTAAGCGCGCCTACCAGCTCGACGTGCTGCGGGAAATCCGCCACAAGGGCCTCGGCGGGACCGTAGTCGCCGTCGGGCGGAAGATTCCACGCGAGTTGCTGTCGGACGGGGACTTGCTCGTGGATCCGCCGGGCTTGGCGGAACTGCCCGACGAATGGGCGGCGATCGCCGGAACCGTAGTGGGGCAACTCTTGGGGTTCTTCCGATGCCTGCAGGAAGGCCTTCAGCCAGACCAGCCGGCGGGGAGTGGCGCGATCAGCAGGGTCGTTCCCGAGTTCCGGCTCTATCCGGACTGACGCATGAGGGTCCTGGTTGTCGGGGAGCTGAATCCCGACCTTGTCCTCGCCGCTCTGACTTCCGTCCCGGAACCGGGACGGGAGGTCGTGGCGCGCGAGTTCGCATTCAGGCTGGGAAGCTCCTCGGCGATCTGCGCTTCGGGCCTGGCGAAGTTGGGAAACGATGTTGCGTTCCTCGGCACGGCAGGTGACGACGCATTCGGAAGGTTTTGCGTGCAGCAATTGACCGCAGCAGGGGTTGACGTCAGCTTGGTGAGAACAGATCCCTCGTTGCAAACGGGCCTGACTGTCTCGATCACCGCTCGGGACCGCGCCCTTGTCACCCATCCGGGCGCAATGGAGGACTTGCGCGCCGATGATGTCACGGACAGCGTGTTAGCCCGCTTCCGTCATCTTCATGTTTCCGCCTACTTCCTGCAGCGAGGGCTGAAGCCCGGCCTGCCCAGCCTCTTCCGCCGGGCCCGAGCGCTCGGACTGACCACGTCGTTCGACCCTGGGCACGATCCATACGACGAGTGGGGTGACGAGATCCGAGACGTCTTCCGCGACACGAGCGTGCTGTTCCTGAACGAGATCGAAATGGAACTGACTACCGGCAGCGGAGACATCGAGCAAGGCCTAGGCCAGCTCACAACCGAATCCACGCTTGTGGTGGTCAAGCTCGGTGCCCGCGGAGCCGCTGCGGTGGACGCAAGTGGTGTGATTGAGCGGGTTCCGGCGATGGAGGTTGACGTTGTCGACACGACGGGGGCAGGGGACTCCTTCAACGCAGGATTCCTGCACGGCTGGTTGCGCGACTCGAGGCTGGCCGAGGCACTGCGCTGCGGAGTGGTGTGCGGGAGCCTATCGACGCGTGGTCTGGGCGGGTGCGGAGCGCAGCCGGATTCCATACAACTGCAGGAACACCTCGGCCGATTCGAGACGAGGCCCTGATGGGCTCGATGCACTAATCCGTCCCGCATGCCGCCGGTCGCTCCGATATTTCGACAGTTCCTGTGACGGCACGGTCCGTAGCGGCGCTGGCCGGGGATAGAATGTACTCGCTTTGCACAGCAACCGCCCGAGGAGGTGCTAGGTGGCCGATCGCCTTTATCGACGTAACTTTCTCGAGATCTCGGGCGCTGCTCTGGCGGCTGCGCAATCGGTCCCGGCGCAACGGCTCACGCGGCCCGTGCGGCTCGGGTTTGTCGGGGTCGGGGACCGGGGTTCGTATCACCTCGACATCGCCCTCGGCATGGATGGGATCGAGGTCCCGGCCGTGTGCGACATCAACCCTGCCGTTCTGCACCGCGCCAAGACCTGGATCGAGGAGGCCGGCAAGCCCTCGCCACGGCTATACGGCAAGACCCGCACCGACTTCGAGCGCATGTGCGAGCAGGAGGACCTGGACTGCATCATCTGCTCGACCTCGTGGAAGTGGCACGCCCCGATCCTGCTGGCGGCCATGCGCAACGGAAAGAACGCAGTTTCGGAAGTGCCCCTGATCCAGACCTTGGACGAGGCTTGGGAGATTGTCGAGACGCACGAAAAGACCGGCAAGTGGGCAACGCTGGGTTTCAAGGGCGTTCATTCGACGCTGACCAACATGGTGCACCACGGCGTGCTAGGCGAGATCGTCCACGCCGAGAGCGGCTACGTGCACGATCTGCGGCTGGTGAAGTTCGATCCGGAGCGCGAGCCGTGGCGGCTCCAGCACTCGGTGGACCGCAACGGCAATCTGTATCCGGACCACCCAACCTGCCGCTTGATGCCGGTGATGGACATCAACCACAGCGACCGCTTCGACTTCTTGGTTTCGATGAGCTCGAAGGCGGTAATGCTGAACCGCTACGCCGACTTGTTCTACGGCCCGGACCATCCGTACGCGACGAAGGAGATGAAGCAAGGGGACTACAACTGCACGCTGCTGCGGACGGTCGGCGGCAAGCTCTACACGCTGAACTTCGACACGAATACCCCGCATCCGCGGGAGTTCACGCGGATTCAAGGGACGAAGGGCGTGCTGTTCTACAGCCGTGGGATCGGTCAGTACATCTACGTGGATGGCGTGAGTCCTGACCACCAATGGGAGCCGGCGGAAGAGCACATGGAGGAGTACCGCCACCCGGTAGAGAAGGAGTACACGCCGCGTCCCCGCATGGCGATCCGCGGGCACGGCGGGGGCCAGCGGACAACGCCCTTGAGCTGGCACCGGCTGTTCGAGGCGCTGGTGGAGCAGCGGGTGACGGATTTCGATGTGTACGATTCGGTCACGTCGAGCGTGATTTCGCCGCTCAGCGAGATGTCGGTGGCAAATCGAAGTGAGCCGGTGGAGTTTCCGGACTTCACGAGGGGGAGGTGGAAGGAGCGGCTTCCAGTCGAGGTGGCATACGAACGCACAAGGGGCTAGTCGGCGGCGGTAACTCGAGGAGGCTCTGACGTGCCAGTCCAGGCCGCCGCGAAGGTACAAGCAGTGAGCGATTCGAATCGAACCCGCTGGCCGGGTGACGGATTGGCGCGCCATTCTTGCTTCGGGCGGCGTAGGAGGGAAATCATGTTTGGGAAGAGTTCAAAATCCTGTCGTGCGGGCGTGATTGTCTTGTCCCTGATGCTTGGCCTGCTCGCCGGCCAGGGGTGCGAGTCGCCTCCGGATTCCAGCGCGGTTGTCTTCGAGGGCGCGCGGCTGATCGTGGGCGACGGCAGTCCGCCCGTTGAGAACGCGGCCTTGGTCGTCGATGGCGGGCGGATCGCCGAGGTTGGCCCTGCAGCCGAACTGGGCGAGTGGGCTGGCGCCAAACGCGTGGACTTGACTGGGATGACGGTCATGCCGGCCATCATCGACACACATACGCACCTCAATCAGGAACGCGACACGCTCGTCGAGGATCTGCGGGCCAGGGCGCGATACGGGGTGAGCGCCGCGATGAGTCTGGGGCGCGATACGCGCGACCTGTCGATCCGCGAGGAAGAGATTCCGGGCGCGGCCCGCTTTCGCTCCGCAGGCGAAGGGATCACTTCTCCCGAACCCGGACGTTCGGAAATTCCCTATTGGGTGAACACCGAGGACGAAGCCCGCCAAGCTGTGCGGGATGAAGCGGCACGAGAGGTCGACATTATCAAGATCTGGGTCGACGATCGCAATGGGCAGTACGAGAAGCTGTCGCCGGAGTTGTACGGCGCAATCATTGATGAAGCCCACCAGCACGGCATTCGCGTCACGGCCCATATTTTCGGGCTCGAAGACACGAAGGGATTGTTGAGGGCTGGAATCGACGCGTTCGCGCACGGCGTGAGAGACACGGACGTTGACGAGGAGATCATCGAGCTGTTCAAGGAGCGCCCGGATGTCGTGCTGGTGCCAAACCTCCCCAATCGCGGCGTGGCGACGGACCTGAGCTGGCTGAGCGGCACCATTCCGCCAGACGAGCTGGAGGAGTTGCAAGCAGGGGCTGTCGAAGACCCCGAAGCGCAGGCCTTCTTTGCTATCCAGGCAAGGAACATGGCGAGACTGAGCGCCGAGGGCATCACCATCGCGTTAGGCACGGACGGCAACACGCCATGGGCGCCGCACGTAGAGATGGAAGACATGGTGGCCGGCGGCATGACTCCGGCTCAGGTCATCGTGGCCGCGACTCGCAACGCAGCGGGCTTGCTGGGCCTTGCCGACGCCGGGACGCTCGAAGTGGGCAAGCGCGCGGACTTCTTGGTGCTCAAGGCCAATCCGCTCGACGACATCACCAATACGCGCCAGATCGCTAGCGTTTACCTGAATGGGGAGGATGTCGACCGCTCCGTCACGGGGCAGTGACAGTTTCTGAAGCAGACAGCCCGGTGGTGCGAAGCTGGCGTAATCGACATCTTGCGGGATGCGTTTCGGGTGCACACTGCTTCGGGCTCTAGTGCGCGCACCGCCGAACAGGATTCTGGAGCACTGGGGTTTCCAGTCGTTGAGACAGTTCATGCTGGCTCGGAAACGGTACGAACGAATGAAATCTCTATAGTGGCTGTCTTGGAGAGAGAACAATGACAAGTCATGGCATCGCGGGAATCATCCCACCGATGGTTACGCCTTTCGATGCGGAAGGTAATGTCGATGAAGAGCTGCACCGGGCAGAGGTCCGTCACATGCTCGCCGCCAACGTGCACGGCTTGGCGGTGTGCGGCAGGACCGGGGAAGGTCACACGGTGACCACTGATGAAACCCGGAGAATCACAGCGTCCACGATGGAAGAAGTGAAGGGCCGGATTCCGGTCATTAGTGGAATCATTTGCGACAGCACACGGGCGGCAATCGAACGGGGCAGGGCGGTGGCTGATCTTGGCGTTGCGGCGTTGCAGGTGACCCCGGTGCACTATCTGTTCCGCCCGGACGACGGCGCGATGGAGCAACACTTCGACCGGATCGCTCAAGCCACAGGCCTGCCGGTAATCATCTATAACGTCGTACCTTGGTCCTATCTCTCGCCCAAGTTACTAGTGCGGATACTGCGAAGAGCCGACGGCGTGATCGGAGTCAAGCAGAGCGCTTCCGACCTGAAGGCTCTGGCAGATCTCCTATTGCTTTCTGATTCCCAAGAGTTGCGTCAGAAGGGGGTGCGGATTCTCGCCGCGGTGGACGCATTTCTCTATACGTCCTTTGGTCTCGGTGCCCACGGTGCCGTGGCTGCGATTCTGACCGCAGTTCCGGAACGTTGCGTTGAGCTATGGAATGCCGTTCAGGAGGAAGATCACCAGCGAGCGAAACGATTGCATGAGAACCTCATGGGCGTTTGGGACGCGATCGATCACCCGAATCTTCCGGCGAACGTGAAGACCGCGCTCAGGCTCCAAGAACGTGAAGGAGGCTTCCCACGGGCGCCGATGCCGCAGAGTTCGCCGGAACAGGAAGAGCAGATTCGCCAAGCTCTGGCAGGGCTTGCGGAAACGGACACTGTGTGACCGCATTAACTCGCGGTCCAGTCAGACATGTCCCAAGGTCGGCAAGCCAAGGTAACCTCGAGATCGAGCTGCGTTCAGCTACAATGCCCGAAACCGAGTCAGCGGGCACTGAAGTCCTCGGAGTGCGGATGGCGAAGCGGGCCCGCCAGTCCGATTGACTCATGGGTCTCGCAAATTGCTGGCGCTCAGCTGAGCCCGCTGTCAAGGAGCGGTACGCGCCGACAAAGAAGGAAACAGCCTGATGCGCACTAAGGGTTCGCTCGTTCTAGTGGCCATGGCCATGGCAATCGCCTGCGGGGGAGAGCGGCCTTCATCAGAACCGGTACGGCCCAATATTGTCTTCATCATGGTCGACGACATGGGCTGGGCGGATCTCGGATCGTACGGCTCGAAGGCGATCCATACTCCCAATCTGGACCGCCTGGCAAGCGAGGGCATGCGCTTTACCGACGCCTACGCGGGCCACACCGTGTGTGCCCCGTCCCGCTGTGCCCTGATGACGGGCAAGCACACAGGGAAGACGACTGTCCGGGACAACGCGGGGACGGCTCCCATTCGAGATTCCGACGTCACAATCGCTGAGGTGCTGCAACAAGGAGGCTACGCGATTGGAGGCTTCGGGAAGTGGGGGCTGGGCGTCATGGGCTCTCCCGGTGCGGCCGAAAAACAGGGGTTCGACACGTTCTTCGGCTACTACCACCAAGTTCACGCCCACACGTACTACCCGCCTTTCCTCGTCGAAGACGGCAAACCGTACCTGTTGCGCAGCAATGCTGAGATCTACGGACTGCAAGCGGAGGAGCTCTCGGAGGATACGGCCTCGTTGAATGTCTATAAGGGTCTGAGCCCGAAAGGGCCGTTCGTACCCCGAACGACGCCGAAGGGCGAGTACCAGTTCTCCCACGACCTCGTGTTCGAGAGAACTCTAGACTTCATCCGCGAGAATCGAGACCAACCGTTCTTCTGCTACGCTCCGTGGACTCCACCGCACAGCTTCTATCACCTCCCCGATGACGATCCCGCCGTCGACCTCTACAGAGACAAGCCATGGTCTGATCGGGCAAAGGTTCACGCAGCGTTCGTGAGCATGGCGGACCGACACGTTGGCGAGCTCGTGGAATTGCTCGGAGAGCTCGGAATCGCTGACCAGACAGTGGTTTTCTTCATGTCCGATAACGGCGCTTCGAACCGGTTCGAAGGGGAGCTTGATTCCAGCGGACCATTACGCGGAGCAAAGCGATCCATGCACGATGGCGGGATCCGCTCGCCGCTGATCGCACACTGGCCGGGCAAGATCGCCGCGGGCGTGGTCAGCGAGCACGTCTCCTACACGCCGGATATGATGCCCACTTTGGCCGAGTTAGCCGGAGCCGAAGACTTCGTGCCCGAGGACATTGACGGTATATCGATCGTACCGACCCTCCTTGGGAATGCAGCGGCGCAGAAGCGCCACGAGTATCTCTACTGGGAGTGGGATCGAGGGGGGCTCCAGCGGGCCGTACGTCATGGCAGATGGAAGCTGGTTTCCGACGGGCAAGGTACGTGGCAGGTGTTCGACCTTGAGACGGATCCGTCGGAGTCGAACGATGTCGCTTCAGAACACGAGGACCTAATCGCGAACGCCGAGGAATGGATTGCGGCGAATCGTACGGTTCATAGTGGCCATTGACGCCTGGGGCAGCGCCCAACTGAAGTTAATCGGTTCCCGGTTCCGGCCGCAGCGCGGAGAGAAGCTCGCGAGAACGCAACCTCGCCCTCAAGTCAGGTCAGCACACGGAGCGCGGCCTCCGGAGCCTTGTCGAGCACCGGCAGCAGGGCTCGTGCCGCACCGGTCGGGCAGCGCTTTCCCTGTTCCCAATTGCGGATCGTCTCGTGCGGCACGTCGATGCGCCGCGCCAGCTCCATCTGGCTGAGTCCCAGCCGCCGACGAATCCGGCGCGCATAGCGTGCCATGTCCTGCATCGCCTCGGCGTCGTCTTCCTTCTGCTGCAGGGCGATCTCCGCCTCGGTGGTGGCGTTCACCACCACAGGGTCGATCCGCCCCTCGGGGAAGGTCGCCGGATCGTCGGGATCAATCCTAATGCGCGTTGTACTCATAGTTCGCTATCTCCCTCCTGTTGGCCTTGCAGGCCGAAATAACGCGGATGACCGAAACTCGAACTACGTAGATGACCACCTACGCCCGCATGTCGATCGTGCCGAGCAGCCGGCACCAATCCTCGCCATAGTCCCGCCGTCGATCTTGCACCACGATCGGGCGCGGGTCGAAGACGGCGCGGGCGGCATAAGCAAAGTCGAAGCCGAGACGCGTGAAGCAGGCGGTATCTTTTGCATCGTCCGATTCAAGCTCGATTCTGATTGTATAGGCCAATGGCCTACCCTTGTCAGATTCCTTGCCGGTTCCAGTACCAGTCCCAGCCTGAGGACATTGACGGTATTTCGATCATGTGGACCCTTCTCGGGGACGTAGCGGAGCAGAAGCGCCACGAATATCTCTACCGGGAATGGGATCGAGGCGGACCTGTCGGAGGCGAACGATAGCGCTTCAGAACATCGGGATCTGATCGCAAATGCCGAGGAGCGGATCGCGGCGAATCGCACCGCTCATAGGGACCCCTGAAGACTGGAGCAGCGCCGAAGCTATCTGTTTCCCGGTTCCGGCTGCAGACCGACGTCAGCTCGCCAGCCAGCCAACAGTTCCGAAAGCTCGCGGACGCGTTCGGGATGCTGTGAGGAGATGTCTCGATCCTCACCGGGGTCGTCCATGAGGTCGTATAGTTCTCGGGTGCCGCTCCAATACGCGACAAGCTTCCAGTCGCCCGCGACGACTGCTGCGTACTGGTCCTCGTAGTGTCGCTCTAGGAACAGCGCCTCCCGCTCGATTCTGCCTTCAGCGGCGAGCAGGTGCTTCAAGCTGAGGCCGTCGAGAGGGGCAAACTTGCTCGGGTCACCGCCAGCAAGGTCAACGATCGTCGGGAAGATGTCGTTGGAAACCGTAGGCGTGGCTTGGCTGGCACCAGCCGGAACGTGCTTCGGCCAACGGATCAGCAGAGGTACGCGAGCGCCTCCCTCGTACAGCGCCGTACCGCCGGGCTTGCCCCCTCGCAAGGGCTCGTTGTAGCGCAGTCCGCCTTGGTCCCCGAGAAAGATGACGACGGTGTCGTCGGCGCGCCCTGACTCTTCAAGCGCGTCGAGGATGCGGCCCACGCTTGAGTCGGTAGCTTCGACCATTGCGGCGAGTTGAGCTCGGTCATCGCTGAAGCCGCGGGCGAGATACTTGTCGACGAGATCCTTTCGTCCAATGTGCGGGGCGTGAACGTTGTAGAAGAACACCGTTGCGAGAAAGGGCCGGTCTTCGCCGGCCTTGGCGAGGTAGTCGACTATGTCGTCGGTCAGGCGATCCGTCAAGTACTTGCCGGCCTCTTCTTCGGGGTAGGGGTTTCCGGCGCGCCAGTAGGGCGGATAGTAGGAGCCCGGATGTCCGAAGTTCGATACTCCGAACTGTTCGTCGAAGCCCTGCTGGACAGGATGATAGCTCTCCGAGCCTAGGTGCCATTTCCCAAAGAACGCGCTGCGATAGCCGAGCGGCCCGAGCGCTTCCGCGATCGTCACGGCGTCGAGGGGCAGCCAGTTCCGCGAGGGCCAGCGCGATGGGTCGCCCTCCCAGTGGTTGAACTCTTGGTCGGTGCGTCCCAATGAGTCGAATCCAAACTTTGGGCTAGTGGGGATGTGTCGGACGATACCGAGGCGCGCTGGATGTTGGCCTGTCAGCAATGCCGCTCTCGAGGGGCTGCAGGTCGGGGTCGGTATGTAGGCGCGAGAGAAGATCATCGACTCGCTTGCGAGACGGTCGATTCGCGGCGTTTCGTAGGCTCCGCCCTGGTAGCCGACATGATGCCAGCCAAGGTCGTCAACGAATAAGACTAGGAAGTTGGGAGCGGCGGTCGAAACGATGGCGCAGATCGCGAGGAGCAGACTCGACCGCAGCAGCATCACAGGGAGATTGTAAGGGGGAATATATGCGAGAGTACCGTTAGGCCGCCCTCGCATACGATTCTGGAGCGACGCACGGCCCAGTGGCCCACGTTGACGCTCCGGCGGCAATAACCCCGGCCGCCAAGATGTTGATCGCGGCATTCACGTCGCGATCCTCCACCAGTCCGCAGGCGCGGCAACGGTACGTCTCCGCTGCTCGCGGTTTGTTCCGCGCGTGGCACCTGCTGCAATCCTGTGAAGTGTACCTGGGATCAACCTCCACGTACTCTCGCCCAGCCCATTCTGCCTTTTGCTCGAGTTGTCTGCGTAGAAGCGACCAGTTCTGTGACAGTATCTCCCGGTTGAGCCCGGCCTTCGCCGCGACGTTCCTGCCCGGTTGTTCCTCCGTTCCTCGCGCCGAGCGAGTCATCTTCGCGACCTGCAGCTGCTCCACCGCGACCAATCCGTAGTCGCGGATGATCTCGGTTGTAGCCCGATGGCAGGCGTTCCGCTCCCGCACGAACTCCCGCCGCTGCCAGCGCGCCAGCGCCTGCACTCGTTTCCGCCGTCTGTGACTGCCCTTCCGGCAGCGTGCGACCGCGCGCTGCAGCCTACGCTTGCGCCTCCAGTCACGGGTTGCCCGCTGGTAGCGCTTGCCGCTCGACAGCGTCATGCGCTTGCGCACGCCCAGATCGATCCCGACCGCCTTGACGCTGGTGGGCAGCTCTGCCCGTTCGACCGCATACACCAGCGAGGCTTCCCAGTGCCGGCCGCGCTTGGTCAGCCGGACCGCCTTCGCGACTCCACCCGGCAACTCGCGCGAACCGTGTAGCCGGATGCGCGGAAAGCCCTTCACCTTCAGCTCGTAGTGGCCGCCGCGTGGCTTGACCGTGCCGCCACTAATCTGCGCCAAGTCGATCGTGACGCAACGGCTGAGCGGCCGGAAGCGCGGAAACCCCGGGGCT
>VXRL01000007.1 GCA_009838515.1 Terriglobia bacterium
ACTCTCTCGTCTTACAGGAACCGGACCCCCTGTGTCAACTGTGTGCGATCGCTAGCCCCTCCAGGGCTAGCCGGAGCGCCGCAATGGAACGGCTTGGAGGCCTGTGATTTTCGCCTACAAGTCTTTCGCCGCTGGCAATCCGAAACCGCTCTCCGCTGCTCGGGCGGCAGCCACCACCGCTTGTGCCAGCACGTCAGCTGCGAGCGCGCCGACTTCTCCCAGCAGGCGCGCATCGACAGCGCGACCCCCCGTTCCCATTGCGAACACGGTATCTCCGTCGAACGGCATGTGGGCGGGGCGGATCGCCATCGCGAGCCCGTCGTGGGCCATTTGCGCGGCCTTTGCCGCTTGCGTCTTGGTCCACGCTACGTTGGCTGCGACAACCGCTATGGTCGTATTCTGAGCGGCGCTCGGCCGCTCGCCGCGCTCTCCGGAGCGCAGCTCCGCCATGCTGTCGGCAAACGCGGCACCATCGCGGGTTCGCGCACCCGCCACGATCTTGCCAGTGCCCGGGTCAACAATGTCACCGAGGGCGTTGACAGCCGCGATGGCGCCAACCACCAAGCCGTCGGGTCGCGCGATGGCCGCCGAACCGAGCCCTCCGCGCATTGCCCTGGCCGGGCCCAGCAGCTTGCCAACGGTCGCGCCGGCCCCAGCGCCCACATTTCCCATCGGCACCGGCTGCCGCGAGGCGTCTCTTGCGGCTTGGAGTCCGGACTTTGCGGTCGGCCTGACCTTCGGATCGCCCACGCCGAGGTCGAACAATATGGCTGCGGGCACGATCGGGACGACGGATTCGCCCGCGCGGAAGCCCACGCCCTCGCTCTCGAGGTGCTCCATCACTCCGTCAGCCGCAGCCAGTCCATAAGCGCTGCCGCCGGACAGCACCACGGCATGAATGGTATCGACGCTCATTTCTGGTCGCAGCAGGTCCGTTTCTCGCGTGCCGGGGGCTCCGCCCCTTACGTCCACGCCTGCCACCGCACCCGCGTCGGCCAAGACTACGGTGCAACCCGTGGAGCCTGACGGGTGTGTCCAATGCCCGACCCGTATGCCCGGGACTGCGGTCAAGGTGGTGTTCACTTCGCTTGCCCGCAACGCTGCCAACGGGCCAAGCGCCATCGAGGCGCCCAGCCACAGGGCGCGACGCCGGGAGAGGCCAGTTCTGCCAACCCTATGCATGCGCTCCACATTATCGCCGGGCAGTCTCGCTATAATTCTGTCCCATGGCCCTGCCGCGCCTGATTCCGATCCGCCAGCGCTTCCCGGACCGCGCGCTCCCCGATGTCTATCGCGCCGTACGAGCAGAGATGGATGCTGCGCCGTGGGTAGCCGCCGTCCCGGCGGGCAGCCGTATCGCCGTCGGAGTTGGAAGCCGCGGGATCGTCAACATCGACACCATCGTCAAGGCCGTCGTGGACGCTTGGCTTGATCATGGGGTCAAGCCCTTCATCATTCCGGTCATGGGCAGCCACGGCGGCGGCACCGCGGACGGACAGCGCGAGGTCCTGGCCCACTATGGCATAACCGAGGCCTCCATGGGCGTGCCCGTCGTCAGCTCGCTGGAGGTGGCGCAGATCGGGGAGACGCCCCAGGGCATCGCTGTTTCGATGGACCGCGAAGCGTGGGAAGCGGACGGGGTCATGCTGTGCAGCCGCGTCAAGTGGCACACGGGCTTTGACGGACGGATCGAGAGCGGCGTGCACAAGATGATGGCCATCGGGCTCGGCAAGTGGGAAGGCGCCAAGCGCTACCACATGTGGGCCGTGCGCATGGGCTTGGAAGAGGTCATCCGCGAGGTCGGCAGCGTAATGCTTGCCACTGGCCGCATGCTGGGCGGCATGGCGATTCTAGAGGACGCCAATCACCAAACCGCGGAGGTTCACGCGCTGGGCGCCGCCAACATGGCTGCTGACGAGGAAGCGCTGCTGGCGCGGGTGAAGCAATGGAAGGCCGATCTGCCGGCCGAGGCTTTCGATCTGTTGATCGTGGACGAGATCGGCAAGAACATTTCCGGTTCAGGGATGGACACGAAGGTGATCAATCGCTCGTGGATGGGACGGAACTGCTGGCCGGGCTTGCCGCGCATCGAGCGCATTTACGCTCGCAGCCTTACGCCGCACGGCGGCGGCAACGCGGTCGGCATCGGCATGTGCGACGTGATCCATGACCGCCTGTTCCGCGCGGTCGACTTCGACAAGACGTGGATCAACTCCTTCACCGCTTCAAGCACCATCGGCTGCATGTGCCCTCCGCACTTCCCGACAGACCGCGAGTGCGTCGAGCGCATCCTGGCGACTTGCGGGCGCGCGAACATCGCCGAGTGCAGCGTCGTGTGGATTCGCAACACCATGGAACTCGATAGCATGCGCGTCAGCGAGGATCTGTTCGAAGCGTTGCGGGAGAATCCTCTGATCGAAGCAGTCGGTCCGGCAACCGAGATCGCTTTCGACTCGACAGGCCAGATCGCGGGCGGCTCGCCAGTCGCGGAAGCGGCCTAGCCAACCGCGGTGGCCGCTGCCCCCGAGATCCAGTGCGCGATTGGATAGACTGTGGGTGCTAGGGCAACTGGGCGGATGACTCAATTGAAGCAAGCGCCAATGTCCAAGCTGGCATTGTTCTCGCTGGTGGCCTCCGACCTGAAGCGGGTCGACGAGGTGATTGCCTTGGACACGGTCTGCTGCCAGGACGTGGTCACCGCGATCAGCCGGCACTTGAACGCTAGCGGCGGGAAGCGGCTCCGGCCGACGCTGCTGCTGCTGTCCGCCCGCGCTTGCGGCGAGCATGGCGATGGGCCGATCCGCATGGCTGCGGTAATGGAGACCATCCACGCCGCGACGCTCGTGCACGACGATGTCATCGACAACGCCGAAGTGCGCCGCGGCAACCCTTCGACCAATCAGGTGTGGGGCAACCAGGTCAGCGTGCTGGCGGGTGACTGGCTCTACATGCAGGCCTTCTCCATCGCGCTGCGCGAGCGCAGTTTCCGCATCCTCGACATCCTTACCGACCTGACCAAGATGATGGTTGAGGGCGAGTTGCTGCAGGCGGAGCTGATCGGCCGGATTGATGTCACGGAACAGCAGAATCACGAGCTTATCCACCGCAAGACCGCCTGCCTGCTGTCGGCCTGCAGCCTGATCGGCGCGCTGATGGCCGACGCGTCCGAAGAGACCGAGGAACGGCTCAGGACCTACGGCTGGAACGTCGGCATGGCCTTCCAGCTCATCGACGACGTGCTCGATTTCGAGGCCAGCGAATCCGTCTTGGGCAAGCCGGTCGGCAATGACCTCAAGGAAGGCAAGGTGACGCTGCCGATGATTCTCGCGTTGCAGTCCTGCACCCGCGCCGAACGCGCACAGGTCGAGACGGTCGTGCGCGAACGCGGGTATGCGTCTGTTCCGGCCGTCCAGATGCTAGAGATCCTCGATCGGCACGGCGCCATTGCGGAGGTTCGCCGCCGGGCGGGGCGGTTCTGCGAGACTGCGCTAGAAAGCCTGTCCGGACTGCCGGAGACGCCCTATAGGCGCGCGCTGGAGGACGCCGCCGGCCACTGGGCTATCGTGCGCCCTAGCTAGCGCGCCGCTCAGGCCCACAGCTCGTCGACGGGAGCGTAGGCATCGTCGTCGGCCACGGGCACATAGTAGAAGCCGCGATCGAGCGGGTCGTCATAGCGGACAGTAGTCCAGTCGATGCCCATAGCGGAGTAGATCGTTGCCTCGATGTCCTCGGGCCGGATGTCCCTCTGCCGTGACCAGCCGTACTCGGTCGTGAACGCCCCGGGGCCACGACCGCCTTCGTCGCTGGTCGCCCCGATCACCTTGCCGCCCTGGACGCCCCCTCCTGCCAGCACGAAGAACATCTGCAGGTAGTGGTCGCGCCCGTTGCGCTCGTTCGACAGCGGGCCCGGCGTGCGCCCGAACTCGCCGCATGCCAAGATCAGGGTCTCGTCGAGCTTGCCCGAACTGTCGAGATCTTCGATCAGGGCTGCGAAGGCAGGGTCGAACTGCGCCATCCTGCCGTATATGTTGTTCGCGTTCGGATTGTTCTCAAGGTTGTAGATGTCGCCGTGGTGATCCCACCCGGGCGAATCGATCTGGATGAAGCGCGTCCCCTGGTCCTGTTCTACGATCTTGCGGGCCGTCAGCACGGCATCGCCGAAACCCGTGCTGCCGTAGCGAACACGCTCTTCGTTCGTGAAGCTGAAGGCGGCATCGACGCTCGGGTTGAACATCAGGCGTTTGGCGCCAAGGTACAGACTTCCCATGCCAGACGCCTTCGGGCCGAAGGGAGAGTTCTCGCCGCGCAGCTCGCTGTCGATCTGCTGCAGGAGATCCCAGCGATTCTGGAAGGCCTCCTCGCCTGTTGGATGGCTGGCGCTGGCCAAGCCGCCTGAATTGGCGTAGGTTTGGAAGGGTCCGTACTCCACCGGGAAGTAGCCCGCGCCGGAGATATTCCGCGCCTGCAGCGAGATGAAGGTCGGGAACGCTTGGTCAGGCCGCCGCTCCGGATCTTTCTCGATGGCCACGACGCTTCCGATATGCGGGGCGATGCGGCCGGTCGGAGAGGTCGGATTGCGTCCGATCTGCATCCACGTCTGGGCCAGCGGATGCGCCCGAGCCCAGGCCAGCCCGGAGCGGATGATGGCGATCTTGTCCAGCACGCGGGAAGTGTTGCCCAGCAATGTCATCGGAAGCGTGACCGCGCCGTCCATGAAGCTCTCGGGCTCGAAGTTGCTCGGCGTCACTCCCGGCAGGCTCTTGAAGTCGAAGGTGTCTACATGGCTGGGCGCACCGCGCATGAAGATGAAGATCACGCTCTTGGCGGTGTTCTGGGGCTGCACCGAGCCAAGGGTCTCGGTCTCGCCCTGGGCCAGCCGGTCGGCTAGGAAGAAGCCCCCAACGCCGGTCAGCGTGTCGCGGAAGAAGTGCCGCCGAGTGCTGTGGGGTCGCTCGAAAAAGCTGTGGTGCGTCGGCTGGCGCCGCTGCACGATCTTGTCGAACCGTTCGCGCTCGTTCATGGCAATCCTCGCCTCGGCCTAGTAGTTGAAGTAGAAGTCGGTCTTGTTGAACAGCGCCCACATCAGGTCGGTGGCGCGGCTCGCCCGATCTCCGCCCTGCAGGTACCGGACTGCGAATGCGGTCTCCTCCTCGGTCGGCTGGCGGCTGAGCACGCTCAGGTACAGGTTCGCCACCAAGGCGTCGTCAGCAGCCAGCTCCAGAGACTGCCCTAGCGTCCCTGCCAGATTGTTGCGGTTTAGCCGGTTCAGCACGAAGCGGTTGTTCATCAAGCTCAGCGCTTGCAAGGGGCTTCCCTCGCCGCTGCGCGCGGTTTCCTCGCGGTCTCCCGGAGTGAAGGCTTGCAGCAAGCTGCGGATGTTGCGCACGAACGCCCCGTTGCCGAGCGGCACCTCGGAGACATCAGGGAGCTGCATCGCGAACTCGACGTTGCGCAAGGCCTGCGACGCCCGGAACATCGTGAACTGGTTGCTGGCCACCATCAGCGCGTCGACGACCTGCTCCGCCGTCAGGCGCTTGACTTGGTGCCGTATGAAGTACTTCTCGTCCAGCGGATTGAACACGCCGTCGTAGCGCGAGGAGAGCTGGTAGGCCTCTGAGGCGGTGATCTCCTTCATCAGCCACTTCAGGTCGAATCCGTTGTCTGCGAAGCCGCTCGCCAGCCATTCGAGCAAGCGCGGATGCGAGGGCTGGATGTCCCAGCCGGTCGGCGGTGGCGCTGCGGGATCGAGCCGCGCCAGGTCGAACTGGTCCGGCGGCTCGACGATTCCGCGCGAGAAGAACTCCCGCCAGATGTAGTTGACCGCCGCTCGGGAGAACTGCGGGTCCGAGGTCAGGTGCAAGCCCACCTGCTCGCGCAGCCGCATGCTTGGATCCACCACCGCATGGCTCTCGAACGGATAGGCCGGCGTGACAAACCGCTCGAGCGAATAGCGGTCGGGGCGATTGCCGCCCGCGGTCTGGCCCAGATATTCGCCGGCCGTGTCGCCGTTCCGGGTCTGCTGACGCTGTCCCTGTGCCAGGTCGTTGAGGATGTAGTAGTTGACCGGGACTCGCCGGCCGTTCTGGGGGTTGTTCGGAAGTTGGCGCTGGTTGCGATACCGCCAAGTCTGGAAACGCGGCACGTCGGAGAAGAACGCCGCCAGCCCCCACGCTTCGGCGCGCAGCGCCGCCGCACCCCACACAGTGAGCGGCTCTAGGTGGCCGGCACCGTCGTGGCACAGCACGCAATCCATGACCGAGATTCCGAGGAAGTCTCTCGCGGTGAAGAACGCGAGCGTGTCGTAGGTGTCCTGAATCGGCCCGCCGATTGTGCGGCCGCCGATCACGTAGCCCACTGGCGACGCTTGGACCGGGTTGTCATTGAGATTGCGGTATGTCTGCTCCCAGTGCTCGAAGCTGGTGTAGTGCGCCGGGTAGGTGCGCCCGTCGCTGACCCCTTCGGCTGCCAGCAGCTCGCGCGCCATCTGGTCGTACGGCTTGTTCTGCCGCATGGACTCGAGCAGGTACAAGTGGAGCGCATCGCGGGTCCACTGGTAGCGATTGACCTGCGCTGTCAGGCGGGTGTTGCGGAATAGGTCGCCGAAGAACATGGTCCAGCGATCGGCCCACTCGGACGTCTGCAGGAGCCGGTCAACCAGCTGCTCGCGCTTGTCCGGGGACGTGTCGGCCAGAAACTCGAGCACTTCGTCCTTGGTCGGAATGCGCCCGGTCAAGTCGAGCCGCACGCGGCGCAGGAACTCCGCGTCGGTGGTCGGGTACGTGAGCGGGAGTCCCGCCGCAGCCGCGGTCTTCTGTATGCAGTCGTCTATGCCGGCGCAGGCGCCCGCGTCCGCCACGGTTTCCGCTACGGCGGCGCTGCGCGGAATGATGCCGCCGTTACGGCGCTGCGGGATCATCGCCAGCACGCTCTGCGTGTTGCGCGTGCGCAGCTTCATGGCCGCGAAGTCGCTAGCTGCCGTGCCGACGGGTGCCAGGCCGGCCTCAGGGCCGAAATACGTGCAGCCCCCGTGGTCCGGGAAGCTGCCGTCCGGCGCCTGCCAATCGAGGTCTTCTTCCGCGACTTCTGCGACGCCGATCCCCGCAGTGAGCAAGGCTGCCAGGAGCAGCTTGGGACGGAATCTACCCCACATTATTCTCGTACCCTCGGAAATCCTAGCACATCGCGACGCGAAGTGATCGGCCACAACCCGCAATTCCATGCCCTTTGGGGCGCGAAACGCGCAGCATTTCTCGCGCCTGCGCCACCCGTTTCGCTTGTAGCCCCGCAGTGTGCTTGTCGGGCATGCGGTGCATTGGACGTAGGACAGCGCCGTTTGGGTTCACCCAGCGAGAATTTTCTTGGTGTGACGCCGCGGTTCGACCAGATTACGGTCCGATCGAGGGCCCGGTCGGGTTCAGCCGGGCCGGGCCGGCGCTATAGTAACTGAGGGGGGGATCTGTTGCAAACAGCAACGCCCGCTGGTTCCGCGATGGGTTTCGCACGACGAGCCGCGCTTTCCGCCGCCGCGCCATTGGCTGTGGCCGGCATGGCGCTGTCATTCTGCGCCAGCCTCGGCGCGCAGCCCCGCGTTCGAGTGCCGCTGGTGGATCAGCGCAGCGTCGCGCCGTACGTGCCCATGCCTTGGCATGTCGTGGACCGCATCATGGAAGTCGTCGAAGTCTCCGAGGACGATGTGGTCTACGACCTCGGATCCGGCGACGGGAGGATCCTGCTGCGCGCCGCCAAGAGCCGCGGTGCCCGCGGCGTTGGCTACGAGATCGATCCCGCCTTGGTCGAAGAGGCGCGCTCCGCGATCAGCGCGGCCGGAGTCCAAGACAGGGTCGAGGTGCGCGAGGGCGACTTCTTCGATGCCGACCTGGGGCCGGCGACCGTCGTGACGCTATTCCTGATCACATCGGCCCAGCGCCAGCTGCGCCCCAAGCTTCTCGAGGAATTGCGTCCCGGCACGAGGGTCGCTTGCTATATGTGGGAGATTCCCGGCTGGAATCCTTCCAAGACCGTTACCGTTCCGGTGAGCGGCGCAGCCCATCCGATCTATGTCTACCGAGTGGGCAGCCACCAGTGATCGGTAGGTAGTTCGCTCCGCTCGCAACCGGCTGTGTTCCGCCCAGTGCCCGCATTGGTGCTATAGAGAATAGGAGCAATATGGCCGCTTCTTCCAAGACGGGCGAACCGCGCGTCCTCGTGATCGTCGAGTCGCCCACCAAGGCCCGCACCATCGAGAAGTTCCTGCCCAGGGGCTTCGTCGTGAAGGCATCGGTCGGGCACGTCCGTGACCTGCCCAACAGCGCGACCGAGGTTCCGGCCAAGTACAAGAAGGAGCCGTGGGGCCGCCTTGGAGTCAACGTCGAGGGAGAGTTCGAGCCGCTCTACGTGATTCCGAGAGGCAAGAAGGACTTGGTCAAGGAGATGAAGGCGGCTGTCAAGAACGCCGACCTCATCTACTTCGCCACTGACGAGGATCGCGAGGGAGAGTCCATTAGCTGGCACCTGCATGACGTGCTCGGGTCCAAGGTTCCGTACAAGCGGCTGGTATTTCACGAGATCACCAAGACCGCCATACGCAAGGCGCTCGCGTCGCCGAGGGAAATCAACCAAGATTTGGTGCGAGCCCAGGAAACGCGCCGGATCGTGGACCGGCTGTTCGGCTACGGCGTCAGCCCGCTGCTGTGGAAGAAGATGATCCCCAAGCTCAGCGCCGGCCGCGTGCAGAGCGTGGCGGTGCGGCTCATGGTGGAGCGCGAACGCGCCCGCCAGCGCTTCACCAAGGCCAGCTTCTGGGGGCTCAAGGCCCACTTCTCCAAGGACGGCCGGGCGTTCGAGGCCGAGCTCGTGGAGCTGGCGGGCGAGCGCGTAGCGGCCGGCAAGGATTTCGATCCGGAGACGGGCGCGCTCAAGGCGGGCGCTGGAGGTTCTTCACGTCGGCTGCTGCAACTTGGGAGCGAGCGCGCCCGAGAGGCCGAAGTGGCCGTGCGGGCATCGGCTCCCACGGTCGCGTCGGTCGAGGAGAGGGCGTTCTCGGCTTCGCCCCAGCCGCCCTATGTCACCAGCACGCTCCAGCAGGAAGCCAACAGCAAGCTTCGCTTCCAAGCGCGACACACGATGCGGATTGCGCAGCAACTGTACGAAAACGGTTTCATCACCTACATGCGCACGGATTCGACCGTGCTCTCCGACGAGGCCAAGACGGCCGCCCGCAACCTGATCGTGGAGCGGTTCGGCCGGGAGTTCCTATCCGAGGACGTGCGCTACTACCGCAACAAGGTCAAGAACGTCCAAGAGGCCCACGAAGCGATTCGTCCGGCCGGGGGCCAGTTCCGGGCCATCGACGAAGTGCGCAAGCGGCTTGGCACCGAGGCCGCCAAGCTCTACGAAATGATCTGGCGCCGCACGCTAGCGAGCCAGATGCCCGACGCTCGCGGTACGAACTCGACGGTGCTGCTGGATGCGGGCGGAGCTCGGTTTCGAGCAGCGGGGAAGACGATCGAGTTTGCCGGGTTCCTCAAGGCCTATTCGGCCGAGGCCGTGCCCGGAGACTCTCCCGTCGATGCCAAGGAGCGCCTGCTGCCGAAGCTCTCTACGGGCGATGGTGTGACGCTGGACTCCGTCGAGGCTTCCGAACGCCACACGCAGCCGCCGCAGCGCTTCACGGAGGGGAGCCTGATCCGAGAGCTGGAGCGGTTGGGAATCGGGCGCCCGAGCACTTGGGCGACGATCGTGGATTTGGTGCAATCGCGCGCGTACGCGTCTAGGCGCGGCACCGCGCTGGTGCCGACGTTCACCGCCATGGCGGTGGTGGGCTTGCTTGAAAGGCACTTCACCCGCCTCACCGACTACGAATTCACGGCTGAGCTCGAAGACCAGCTCGACGCGATCGCGAGGGGCGAATTGGGGCGATTGGAATACCTCAGGATCTTTTACTTCGGCAACGGGTTCAAGGGCCTCAGGACGCTGATCGAGGACGGCGAGGCCGACATCGATCCCCGCAAGGTGTGCGCGCTACTGGTGGGCAAGCGCGAAGACGGGACGTCCGTGGAAGTCCGGATCGGCCGCTACGGCCCGTTCCTCTCTGACGGAACTGCCCGCTGCAGCGTGCCCGAAGAGCTCTCGCCAGACGAGTTGGATCTGTCCAAGGCCACGGAACTGCTCGAGCTCGCCGGCAAGGGGCCGGCGGCGCTCGGTGTCGATCCGCGAACCAACCTGCCGGTCTACCTGAAGCAGGGTCGCTACGGCCCCTTCGTGCAGCTCGGCGAAGCGGAGGGCGAGAATGGCTCCAAGCGGGCTTCGCTGCTGCGCGGCATGGAGCCCGGGTCCGTCGATATCGAAGTGGCCCTGAAGCTGCTTTCTTTGCCGCGAGAGCTGGGCAACCATCCGGAGAACGGCCACGCAGTCGTGGCTGCAAATGGCCGCTACGGTCCTTTCGTGCGCTGCGATCAGGAGGTCCGCTCGATACCGGCGGACATCAGTCCGCTGGAAATCAGCCTGGAACAAGCCCTCGACCTCCTCAGCCAGCAGAAGCCCGCTGGTCGGCGCGCGGCCCGCGCCGAGTCATTGATGGCGCTCGGAAAGCATCCCGAGACCGATGCAGAGCTGAAGGTGATGTCAGGACGCTATGGCCCGTATGTGACCGATGGCGAGGTCAACGCTTCACTGCCAAAAGGCACTGACCCCGCAAGCGTGACGGTCGATCAGGCCGTGAGTTTGCTGCGAAAGCGGGCGGCTCGCATCGCCGAGGGCGCGGGGCCTAAGCGGCGCGCGCGTGCCAGGCGGTCGTGACCGGCCGATGAACCTGCTCGCGATCGATACGGCTCGGGATGAGGGCAGCATCGCGCTGCTGTTCGGTGGCTCTGTAGTCTCCGAGGTTCCGCTGGGCAAAGGTCCCGGATTCGGCGAAACGCTGTTCCAAGCCATCGAGCGGCTGCTCGCCGAGCGTTCTTTGGCGCTGCGAGACTTAGACTGCTATGCCGCCGCGACCGGCCCGGGATCTTTCACCGGCATCCGCGTCGGCCTAGTTGCCGCCAAGGCGCTGGCCGAGGCGAATCGCAAGCCGCTCGTTGGCGTTTCCAACTTGCGGGCGCTGGCATCCTTGGCGCGTGGCGCGGCCGTTCGCGTGCCCGTGCTGGACGCCCGTCGGGGAGGGCTTTTCGCGGGATTCTACGCGGCCGATTCCCGGGCGATCCGGCCCGATGCGTACTGCCAGTGGACTGAGCTGAAGCCCGAGTTGGAGTCGCTTGGGGCCACGCTGGTCAGCAACGAGCAGGGCCTGTTCGAGGCCGATGGCGCGTTGGCGGCAGCGGGCGACGCGGTGTGGCAGGCCGCTCCCGCCGGGCTCGCCGCTGCGGTGGCTCGCGTGGCCGCGGGGGATGTCGCCGCTGGCCGGGCCTGCAAGCCCGAGGAGGTCGAGGCAAACTATATCCGGCGACCCAACGCGCGGCTGCCGCGCCAACCTCAGACCGCCAGTCGCTGAAGGGTGTTTTCAAGGAACCCCTTGATCAGCGGGGTCTGTCCGTCGGCTTCCAGAAGGAAGGCGTCGTGGCCGTAGCTGGATTGGAGCTCGACGTACGCCACGTCTCGGTTGCGGGAGCGCAGCGCCCGGGCGATCTCTTGGGATTGGTAGCTCGGATAGAGCCAGTCGGAGGTGAAGCTCAGCACTAGGAAGCGCGTGTCTCCCTGCGCGAAGCAGTCTTCTAGCGAGTCGCGCTCCGCAGTCAGGTCAAAGGTGTCCATCGCCCTCGTGATGACAATGTACGAATTGGCATCGAAGCGGCTGACGAACTGGACGCCCCGGTAGCGCAGGTAGCTCTCCACCTCGAACAGATCGCTTTCGTCCGCGGCCGAGCGCCGCCGCCGCCCGAATTTCTCGCGCATCGAGTCGTCGCTCATGTAGGTGATGTGCCCGACCATGCGCGCCACGGCCAGGCCCCGTTCCGGATAGGTGCCCCCGTAGAAGTCGCCGCGGCAGAAGTCGGGATCGGCCAGGATGGCTTGGCGGCCCACCTCGTTGAAAGCGATCTGCTGGGCGGAGTGGCGGTGCGTGCTGGCGATCGGGATCACCGACGCGACCGCGTCCGGGTAGGATGCGGCCCACTGCAGGGCCTGCATGCCCCCCATCGAGCCGCCGGAGACGCACAGCAGCTTGCGAATGCCCAGCGAGTCGGTCAGCTGCTTCTGCAGCCGCACCATGTCCGCAATGGACACGTGGGGGAACTGGGAGCCGTATGGGTTGCCGGTGGCGGGATTGGTCGAACTCGGCCCTGTTGTGCCCGCGCATCCGCCCAGGACGTTCGAGGACACGACGAAGTAGCGGTTCGTGTCGAAGGCCTTGCCGGGCCCGATCATGTTGTCCCACCAGCCGCTCTGCTTGCCATCGGCGCTGCTGCCTGCGGCGTGGGCGTCCCCGGAGAAGGCATGCAGGATCAGGATCGCGTTCGAGCGCCGCTCGTCCGGCTCGCCGTACGTCTCGTAGGCGACGGAAACAGGCGCTAGGGTCTGGCCGCAATCGAGTTCGATGGAGTCGAACTCCGCTATCTGGCTGGAAACTTTCATCCCGTTCCGTCTATCCACTATTTTGCGCCAAGCAATCCGGCCTCGTTCTTGGCGCGCTGGCGGGCTCGCAGCGTTGGGGCAGGATGGCGCGCCCTGCGAGCTATGATGGAAGCACGTTCGCCGGGGCCGCTCGGTTGCGGCCGCAGTCCGGCCGTGCCTGTTTTCGAGCGGCCGGGCGGGTTCCGCCCGGCAATGCGGGCGGTCGCCAATCGGCGCTGCCCGTCCCTTTCGAGAGGTTTCGCCAATTCCATGTCCATCGCACTCGCAACCAACACACTCGACGGCCTGAAAGACAAGGCCACGAGGATGAGGATCCACTCGGTGCGGGCGACCACGGAGGCTGGCAGCGGGCATCCGACCACCTGTGCCTCCGCGGCCGAGATCATGACCGCGCTGTTCTTCGACGCGATGCGCTTTGACCCGCGCGATCCGGCCAGCGAGGAGAACGACGTCTTCATCCTCTCCAAGGGCCATGCCGCTCCGGTGCTTTATGCGGCGTGGTCGGAAGTCGGGTACATCGCGGAGGATGAGCTGCTCAACCTGCGCCGCATCGATTCCGACCTCGAGGGCCATCCGCCGACAACGCTGCCTTTTGTCGACGTGGCCACCGGGTCCCTCGGGCAGGGCCTGAGCGTGGGGGTGGGCATGGCCCACGCGTGCCGGCTAGATCGCAGCGACCGTCGCATCTGGGTCCTGCTGGGAGACGGCGAGGTCGCCGAAGGGTCGGTCTGGGAAGCGGCGTCGATGGCTGCCAATGACGGTCTTGGCAACTTGATCGCCACCGTGGACGTGAACCGGCTGGGGCAGAGCGCGCCGACCATGCTGCAGCACGACATGGAAGCTTACCGAGCCCGCTGGGAAGCGTTCGGCTGGGAAACTCTGGTCGTGGACGGCCACGACATTCGGGCGCTGATCGAGGCCTATGCCAAGGCGCGCGAGTCTGTCGGCCAGCCGACAGTCATCTTGGCCAAGACCTACAAGGGGCGGGGCATCCCCTGCGCCGAGGACAAGGACGGCTGGCACGGCAAGCCGATTCCCAAGGGCGAGCTTGCGGACGAAACGCTGGAGTCGCTCCAGGCCCAGCTCACCGGCGCGCGCTTGGACTGGACACCGAACCTGCCGCCGCCGAGCAACGGGCGGCGCGCGGAGCCGGCCCGCGTCGAGCCGCCGCCTTATCAGGTCGGCGGCCCGGTAGTCGCGACACGCCAGGCATACGGAGCGGCCTTGGAGGCGTTGGCGCGCGCCGATTCGCGCGTCGTCGGCGTCGATGGTGATGTCGGCAACTCTACCTTCACCACGGACATCGGCAAAGTGGATCCGGGTCGGCTGTTGCAGTGCTATATCGCCGAGCAGAACTTGGTCGGCGTAGCGATGGGACTGGCCTGTCGCGGCAAGATCCCGTTTGCCTCAAGCTTCGCCTGCTTCTTGGCGCGCGGGTACGACTTCATGCGTCTGGCGGCCATCAGCTCGACCAACATCAAGCTGGTGGGGACGCACGCCGGGGTCTCGATCGGCGAGGACGGTGCTTCGCAGATGGGACTGGAAGACTTGGCGATGGCCTGCGCCGAGCCGAACTACACGGTCTTCTATCCGAGTGACGCGACCAGCGCCTGGCGGGCGATCGAGCTGGCTGCCGGAATCGACGGGCCGGTGTACGTTCGCACGAGCCGTCCTAAGACCGGGATCCTGTATGGACCAGACGAGGCATTCGAGGCCGGCGGATCCAAGGTGCTCAGGGCGAGTGCCAGCGACAGCGTCGCAATCGTCGGGGCTGGCGTGACGCTCTACGAGGCATTGAAGGCGGCGGACGAACTGGCGTCGGAGGGAATCCGGGCGCGCGTGATCGACTTGTTCAGCGTGCAGCCGATCGACCGCGAGACCTTGGCGCAGGCGGCGCTTGAGTGCGGCGGCAAGATCATCACGGTGGAAGACCACTATGCCCACGGCGGCGTCGGCTCGGCGGTCTTGGCCGCGCTTGCCGAGCAGGATGCGCGGGTGCGCCAGCTCGCTGTCAGGGGCATCGCGCGGAGCGGCAAGCCTGACGAGCTGCTAGACCGGTTCGGGATCTCGGCGCGCCACATCGTCGCTGCGGCCCGGGACATGCTTGCCTAGCGCCGGCCAGCGCTTGGCGCGCGCTTGGCCGCAAAGTCCGGTTGCGCCGGACAGGCGCGCTTGAAATGCGGGCAATGTCGGCAGCGCTCGCCCTCGCGCACGGGATACACTTGCGAGCGCTGGGCTGCGAAGAATTCTTCGACCACGCGCTCGGCGCCTTCGAGCGCGCCGTGACTGACATCAATGTCGATCGGCGCTCCGTGGCGGAGGTAGAACACGATGGCCCGATCTACGGGCGTTTGTGCCTTGGCCAGTCCGGCAGCGTACAGCTGGAGCTGGACAGCGTATTGCCTTGCCGAGGCCTCCAGTTCCGAAGCGGGTCGATTGTCAGTCTTGTAATCGACAAGGATGCGCTCTCTCCCCTCCTCGAACAGGAGGTCGATCGTGCCTCGCAGCAGGTAGTCGCCTACCGTGAACACGAACGCCATCTCGCGGTCGATCCGACCGGCCCGCCGGGCGCGCAGGCCCAGCGGGTGGTCGGTGAATCTCTCGGCGAGGGCCATGACTGCGGGGCTCGGGTCTTGAAGCTGCCCCGCGAGGTGCTCGTGCACCTGTTGTCCGAACAATGAAGGGTCGATGTTGGCGGGAGCTCCGCGCTGGCCCCGACCATCGCGATGATCGTCGATGCGACCCGATCCCAGATCGTCGGCCTCAAGCCCGAGATAGCGCGAGAGGAAGTACTTTCGGGGGCAATCGGCAAACAGCGACACCGACGTGACCACCACCGAGTAGTCGGCTTGGGCTGCAGGGGCCAACGGCTTGAGCACCTCCGGTACGGCCGATGCTTCAGCGGCGTGCGCCTGGCTGTCAGGCGCTTTCCCGACCGCCTTGCTGTAGAGGAACTTGAGGTCTCCGATCGTTCGTTCCTCAAGGCCGTCAGTCGGAGCCTCCTTGGGGTCGATGCCCAGCCCGTCGAAGACCGTCTTGGCCCAGCCGCTCCTTTGTGCGGCACCTGCGTACGACGCGCTGAGGATCAAGTGCTCTTCGGCACGTGTCATTGCCACGTATAGCAGCCGCTCGGCCTCCGTGCGCTCACGCTCGGCGATGTCGGCGCTGGTCCTCGCAAACGCGGCATCGGGCACGGGACTGCCTCCGAACGGCTGGTGCCAGCGGGCTCCGATGCCTTGATCCTCCGAAAACAACAGGCCCGGCTGGCGCGCTGGCGGGCGGCTCTGCAGCGCGGCCAGCATCACGACTGGAAACTCCAAGCCCTTGGCCGCGTGCATCGTCAGCACTTGGACCGCCGCCGAGCTCTCGGCGCCGTCGGGACCGGCTTCTTCGGGTCGTTGCGCCTCCAGCGCCCGGTCAAGCGCGGCGGAGATCGCATCGAGCGAAGCGAGGCCCTGCCGCTCCTTTCTGGCGATCCAATCGAGCAGTTGGTCCACGCGAGCCAGCGCCGCATCGCTGTCGTCCTGCCGGGCGAGAAATGCCCGGTATCCGAACTCTGTGACCGAGCGCGCCAGCAGGAAGCGTGGCGGGACAGCAGCCCGGTCGGCACGGCAGCGAGCGAGAAGCTGGCCGAACCGCTCCAACCGCGTCGCTCCCTTGGAGTCTAGGCCAGCCGCGTTCGGACCGTCTGCCGCCAGGGCTTCGGAGAGGTTCTCGAAGAGGAGCCTGATTCGCAGCAGGGCCGCGTCCGTGATGCCGCAAAACGGCGATTTCAGTACGGCGGCGAGACTGATCTCGTCCCTGGGGTTGCGCACCACCCTCAGAAAGGCTGCGAGTTCCGCTGTCTCGGGGGCCTGGAACAATCCTCGGTCGGTGCTGGTCAGGCACGGGATGCCCTGCCGCCGGAACACTCCCGCGATCACCGCGGCGGCAGCGTGCGTGCGCACGAGGATGGCGACATCTCCCCAGCGCAAGCCCCGTGTGCCACCGCCCGCTTGGCGTTCGGCAAGGCGCAGCTCCGACTTCAAGACCTGCAGCCGGTGCGCGAGCCGAAGCGCTTCCTGCGTTCGCGACTCCGATCCGGCGTCGCACACAACCTGCACTTCGACGCAGGCCGATTCTTTGACGGGAAACTGGTACCCGGCATTGAGGCGGTGACGCTCGACCCCGCTGGAATCGCCTCCGGGCAGCAGGCGATGCACGGCTGCCAGCACCTCTGGCCGGCTGCGAAAGTTGTCCAACAGGCGGATGACGTCGCCGCCACGCCGCTCCACGCGCTCTCGATACTGGCGGAACACGTTCTGGTCTGCATGGCGAAAGCCATAGATCGATTGGTTGATGTCTCCGACGACGAACCGAACCGGCCGCCGGTCCCCGTGCGCGTCCAGCAATCGGTCGACCAAGCGGACCTGGAGCGGATTCGTGTCTTGGAACTCGTCGATCAAGATGTGTTCGAACCCCAAGGCTGGACAATCGGGAGATGCCAGCAAGTCCGCTGCCAGGGCCAGGGCATCGTCAAAGTCGAGCCCCCCGGCCGAGCGCTTGGCCGCAGCGAATCTGGCCAGAGTGCGTCGCGCAAGCCTGCGCAGCCACTTGCGGGCCGGCTCGTTTGCCGCAGAAGCGGCAGCCGAACGACAGGCCGGCAAGAGAACGTCCTTGATATCGCTCACCAGCTCCTTCGCCGCGCCGCGCTTTTGGACGGGCCGCAGCAGTGCCGCGATCGACTCCAGCGCGGCGGCGGGGCAGGAATCACCCTCGGCAGAGGCCAGCCTGGCCTCGGCGGCCGCGCGTGCGACCTCCTCTGACCGCTGGATCTGGGAAAGGCTCCGCAGCGCGTCTGCCAGCGCATCGAGGTGCGCCTGCGGGTTCGTAATGAACGGCTTGCGGCCGTAGCTGCGGATGCGGTAGACCAATTCCGCCACGTCTCTGTGGATCGATGAGGTGTCCTCGCCCGCCGCTCGTGCCGCGCTCGGAGAATAGTTCGCGAGAAACGCCTCCAGCCCCGGACCGCTCCTGCCGAATGCCTCGTCGAGAGCTTGCTCGATGGCTTCGGCCAGCAGTTCGTCTGCCTCGCCCGCGTCCAGCATCTCGAACCCCGGATCTACGCCGGCCTCGAGCGCGCGCTCGCGCAGCAGGCGGCTGCAGAAGGCGTCGATGGTGGAGATCTGGGCGGACTCGAAGAGGCTTCGGTGCTCGTCGGCCGGGCGGTTCTCTCCGACCAGGCGCGAGTGCATCTCAAGCGCTGCCTTCTCGGTGAAGGTGATGGCGAGAATGCGCTCGGGTCTTACCTGCCTTTCTACGATCAGCCAGCGCAGCCGCTCGACCAAGACGCGGGTCTTGCCTGAGCCGGGACCTGCGACAACGCAAATGTCTCCCCGCTGCCAGCTCTGCACGGCACGCAGCTGTTCCGGCGTCAGTTGCATCAGCCCAGGCCGTCCGTGCGCTCTCCGCGATCGCTCGGCGGCCGCCATTCGACGCGGCAGACGCTGCCGAATTCGCAGAACCTGCCGCAGAACTCGCGATCCCGGGGGCGGACCGCGATGCCGCCCCCGAGCACCTCGCCGACCGCTTCGGCCGCCTCGGCGCGGGCCGTGTCCAGCAGCGCGCGCATGGCGTCTTGGGTGATCGGTTGGAGTCCGCACTCACCGTTGATCGCAGCGCCTGCGAAGCTGGTCTCCCCGCGCAATCCGCACAGCACCATGCCTGTCGGCTCGAAGCTGAGCTGCTGCTCTAGAGCGGCCAGATAGAGCAGCATCTGGAGTTCTTCGCCCTCCAGATGTTGCTTGAGCAGTTCCTTGACACGGCTCGGCCGAGCGTACTTGTAGTCGGTGACCAGGCAGCGTTGGTTCGGATCGACGTCATAACGGTCGATGCGGCACTTCACGACGGGCTGGGAGTCGAGGCTGCGGATGCGAAATTCCGCAGCTTCCTCGAACTGCGACTGCATGCCCCCCGGCAGTGCCATTTGAATGGTCTGGTCGCTTTCGGCGAAGCGCTGCAAGTCGGCGCGTAGCGCCAAGCGACAGCGCTCGGTGCGAAACGTCGCCTCGAGACGAAGCTCGCCCAGCTTCGCGCTGAAGGCTCGGTCCAAGATCTCGCCGATCTGTCCGCCATCGCGATTCCAGCGGTCGACTGCGGCATGCACGATCGTGCCGAGCGCCTGTGCGTCAAGCCTTTGGCCCGGCAGCGGCGGCCTGCCGCGCAGGCGGAGGGTGGTGGCCGAGAAGAAGCGGTAGGGGCATTGGCGGAAGTCGCCGATGCCTGAGACGCTGAACTGAGGATTCCGGTCTGCCACGGCGCCGAGCAGGGCGCGCGGCAGGCTGGCGGCGGGCTCGGACGGCGATGCCGGAGCTGGGGACCCCATGCGCATCGTCGGGCTGCGGCAAGCTTCGGCCGCCCAGTCTTCGATCAGGCTCGATCTCGCCTGGGGCTGGCCATCGCTCGCGCGCAGGGGATAGCTCAGGACCAAGTGCTCCGTGGCTCTCGAGGAGGCGACTTCGAAGAGCCGGCGCTCGGCTTGCGCCCGGTCGACCGAGGTGCGCAGGTCGATTCCTCGGCCGCGCAACTGGATGCGATCCTCGTCATCGAAGAAGATGTCTTGCGTAAAGCTGCGCGGGAACCAGCCCTCTGCCAGCCCGCAGACGAACGCAACCGGTATCGACCATTGGCGGGATTCTGCGATCGGCAGGACGTGCACGACGTCGAAGCGCTGGTCCGGCACGGCCAGCGTCGTGTTGCGAAGGACGTCTTCGAGCGCGTCGGCGAAGGTCTGTAGCGCCGGTCGCTTCCTGCCCGCGAATTCGGGGAGGCCGGCCGTTTCCTCCAGCGCGCGCGCCAACGCTTGCCGTGCCCGGATGGCGACCCGCCAGTCGCACGTCCGCAGGAAAGACTCCGTCCCGACCGGCGGCCGCAGGTGCTGGACGCTGTTCAGAAGTTCCAGGCAGTCGGCCTGCCAGCGCTTCGCGCCGACGCGCCGCCGGTGCCAGTCGTGGCACGGTGCGAGCCCTTGCAAGAACCGCTTGACCCTCGGAAACTCTTGCGCCGAGTTCACTAGGAATTCCAATCCCTCGCCGGGCAGCGCATCCCGCACGGCGAAGTCAAACTCATCGATGCTGGGATCGGCGCCGATCGGAGAGAGCGGGGAGCTTATCGCCTCGATCGCTCTCTCTGCGGAAAAGCGCGACTCGACAACGCGCAGCCAATCCAGGAAGTGGCGGGTTACGCCATGGTCGGCTAGGGAGTCCCTGCTCCAGAACCGGTGAGGAATGCGCAGGGCTTCGAACACCTCGCGGATGAGCCCGGAGTAGTGCTCAAGCGAGCGCACGATGACGGCGTGCTGGTGTAGCGGTCGGTCGCTGGCGAGAATCCGCCGGGCGATCTCCATGACCTCCGCGCGGGGCGACGGCGCCTCTACCAGTTCTGGCTTCGAGACGGCGTCGCGCGAGGGTGGCGGCAGGGGTTCGGGCTTGCCAGGCGGGTAATGCGGCAGGCCCTCCGGCATCGCGACGACGAACTCTTCGGATTGCTCGTCCAAGGCGGCCAGCAGTTCTTCCTGCTGCTTGGTGAAGATGTCGAAGCCATCGACGTAGACCGTGCGCACCGCGCCCAGACCCTGCTCCCGGACCCGCGCGGCCGCCAGCGCGATCCGCTGGTTAGTGTGGGCCAAACCGTGTCGTGCCAGATTGCTTTCGAATTCACGGAAGACCCCCACGAAGGCGCGTTGCTGGCGTGTCCGCGCGGCGGGTTCGGCTTGGTAGCTGTCTGCGCCAGCCGCCCAGAACTCGCGCAACAGGTCGCCGATGCGGCTGCGCAGCCGGGCCGAGCCGGAACGGGACTCCACCCCAAGCTGGCCCGAGGCTTCGACTGCTTGGGTCAGCAGCCGATCCTCGACGACACCGCCAGCCTCGCGAACATCCGGGGTCAGGCCCCGGACATACTCCGGCATCGTCGAAACCACTCTCGCGGGCACCATCAGGCCCCTCCGGGCCAACTGGTTGAGCAGGTGATTCCGCATGCTGGCGGTCGGAACCAGCAGCTGGACTTCGTCGCTGCGGCTGGCGCGGATCGCAGTCTCGAGGGCCCGTAGGATGTACGCTGTCTTGCCGCTGCCGGGAGGTCCGATCAGTAGCACGGGCTGTCTGTTCCTTCGCTCGGCAGGGCAGTGAACGCCGCCGGCTGCTGTGGTCTGATGCCGGGCGCCCAGATGGCCGCTCAGCCCGCCCGGCGCTGTGCCGGTCGCAAGATTCTACCACCACTTGCCCTTTGTGGAACAATGGGGCAGGAGGCACGCGATCGCTTCGGCGATCCTCGCACAATGCCCCCCGATCTCTCCGTTCGCTCCCTGCGCAAGGTGTATCCGCATCCGGCGGGTGCGCTGCAGGTGTTGAACGATCTTTCGTTGGAGATGTCCCTCGGCGAGGCCTTGGCCATCATGGGCCCTTCCGGCTCGGGAAAGAGCACTCTGCTCTACATCTTGGGGTCTTTGGAAACGCCCAGCGCCGGTACGGTCGAGGTGTGCGGCCAGAATCCGTTTGTGCTGGACCAGGCTGGCGTGGCCGCGTTCCGCAACAAGACCGTCGGGTTCGTCCTGCAGGATCACCACCTGCTGCCGCAGTGCACCAGCCTCGAAAATGTGCTGCTGCCGACGCTGCCGGCCGGAGGTGCCACGGCCGCACTCGTGGCCCGTGGCAAGGAGCTGCTCGAGCGCGTGGGACTGGCCGAGCGCATGGACCGACTGCCCTCCGAACTTTCGGGCGGAGAGCGGCAGCGCGTGGCCATCGCCCGCGCCTTGATCAACGCGCCTCCCGTCGTGCTGGCGGACGAGCCCACGGGGAACCTCGATCGCGTCAGCGCGGAAACAGTCGGCAGCCTGCTGTTGGAATTGCAGCGGGAGCAGAACATCTTGCTCATCGCAGTCACGCATAGCGCGGGCTTGGCCGCCCGCTTTCCCGCCCGCGCCGAATTACTGGATGGCCGCTTGCAGCGGCAATGATCGGACCGTTCGGGCAGCCGGCCGCGTTAGGAGGCGCAATCGCATGGAAAACGTAAAGGTGCTAGGACTGATCCTGGCGGGCGGCAAGGGTACCCGCCTGTTTCCGCTGACCAAGGAGCGGAGCAAGCCCGCCGTGCCGTTCGGGGGCAAGTACCGCATCATCGATTTTGTCCTGAGCAATTTCGTGAACTCCGGGATCTACTCGATCTATGTCCTGACGCAGTTCAAGAGCCAGTCCCTGCTGCAGCACATGCGCAACGCTTGGCAGTTTTCGGACCTGCTTACCAGCCAGTACATCCTGCCGGTGCCCGCGCAGATGCGCAAGGGTCCGCAATGGTATCGCGGCACGTCTGACGCGATCCACCAGAACGTCCACCTGATCGAACTGTCGCAGCCAGAAATGGTGGCCGTCTTCGGCGCGGACCACATCTACTTCATGGACGTCCGCCAGATGATCGAATACCACCGAAACAAAGATGCGGTAGGCACGGTTGCCGCCCTTCCGATTCCGGTCTCGCAGTCGGAGCGCTTCGGCACGATGGAGGTTGACGAGGACTGGCGCATCTTGCGTTTTTGCGAGAAGGTGGCCAAGCCGCCCGAGATCCCCGGCCGTCCCGGCTGGTGCCTGGCCTCGATGGGAAACTACCTGTTCGACCCGACGACGCTGGTGAGCGCGTTGCGGCGGGACGCCGCTCGCCCGGAGAGCTCTCACGACTTTGGCCACAACATCTTGCCGGAGATGGTCGACGCCGTGCCGATCTACGCATACGACTTCCTCAGCAACACGGTGCCAGGCGAAAAGCCTGAGAATCATGGTTACTGGCGTGACGTGGGCACGATCGAATCGTTTTACGACGCCAATATGGACCTGCGATCCATCCGTCCCAAATTGAACCTGTACAACCCGGAATGGCCGCTCCGCACGGCCGAGTATCCGACCGGTCCAACGCGCTATTGCACGGATGCCGAGGGGCGGCGCTGCGACGTCGTCGACTCGGTCATCTCCGAGGGGTGCGTGCTGTACGGCTCCACGGTGCGCCAGTCCATCTTGGGGCGCAACGTCCACATGCAGTCTGGCGTGTGCGTGGAGGACTCCATCGTGATGGCGCGCTGCCACATTGGCGAGGGTGCGCAGATCCGCAAGGCAATCATCGACAAGAACGCCAGAATCCCTGCGGGGGCCAAGATCGGCTTCGACCGAGAGGCCGACATCCAAGACTATGGCCTCTCGGAGACCGGCATCGTGCTGGTGGAAGGCTCCCGCACCGCGATTCCGGTCAGTCCGGCCGCGATCTGATCGATCCGGCGGCCGTTTTCTACCGCAGGGCTGCTAGCAGCCCGGGCAGGTTGGCGGCGAGGGCTCCGCGCGTCAGCACGTCGTCGTAGCCGGCATCGTGGGCTTGTTGCAGCACGGCCTCGCGGACATGGCTGGCGAATGCGATCAGGCGCGGAGCGCCGGACGGTGCGAGCGAGCGCAGCTCGCCGACTACGCCGAGCGGATCGACCGAGTCTGCATCGAGGTCGACGATGATCAAGTCCGGCCGGGATCGCGCCGCCTCGAGGAGCGCTTGGCGCGAGCCCGCGAGCTGGACGGAAATACCGAGCTGCCTTGCCGTTCCGGAGACCTTCGAGCTGAAAAACAGGTCAGGAATCGCGGCCAAAACACGTTTGCAAGCCTTGTCTTTCGACGGAATCGGATCAGGGGCCATTTGGTACCCTGAGTCTAGCAAGCCACATGCCCGACAAACGCGAATTCACGATCGCGCATAGCCCCGACGCCGACGACGCGTTCATGTTCTACGCACTGGCCACCCACAAGATCGAGTCCGACCTGCTCGAGTTCAAGCACGTGCTGAAGGACATCCAATCGCTCAATCAGGATGCGCGCGTGGGCCGCTACGACATGACGGCGATCTCCTACCATGCGTACCCGTACGTGGCAGATCGCTACGTGCTGACTGCGGCCGGATCCAGCGTCGGAGACGGCTACGGTCCCATCGTCGTAGCATCGCAAGAGCTGGAGCCGGGCGATCTGGCGGGCAGGAAAGTGGCTGTTCCGGGCCTGTTGACGACGGCGTACCTGGCGTTGAAGCTCTACGAGCCGGCCATCGAGCCGGTCGTCTGCGAGTTCGACAAGATCATCGGCGAGGTGGAGAGCGGGGCCGTTGACGCCGGCGTGGTGATCCACGAGGGGCAGCTCACGTTTGCCGACTCGGGCTTGCACGGCGTGGTCGATCTTGGCGAGTGGTGGAAGCGCTCCGAGGGCTTGCCGCTGCCGCTAGGCTGCAACTGCATCTTGCGCGAGCTGCCTCGGGAGATCCAGCAGGAGGCTCGCCGCAAGCTGGCTGCCACGATCCAGTACTCGCTGGACCATCGGGCCGAAGCGCTGGAATATGCGCTGCAGTTCTCGCGCGGCCTGGAAACGGATCTGGCGGACAGCTTCGTGGGCATGTATGTCAACGGCCACACCACGGATATGGATCCGGAGGTGCTCAGGTCAGGGCAATTGCTGCTGGACAAGGGGTTCTCGGCCGGCCTAATTCCGCACCAGGTTCGTATAGAGTATGTGTAGTTCGGCGAGCCGACCGAGGGTAGCGTGCGGGGCATAGCTTCGATCTGTAGGATCCTGCTTTGGGGAACGCTCGCGGTCTGCGCTCTGTCCGCGCAGGATTGGATCGCGGGCCTGGAGTCGGGCGACGAAGACGAGCGCATCAAGGCGGTTCGGGCGATGGCCAAGTCGCCTGATGGCTTCCGGCACTTAGACAAGCTCGCTCCCTTGTTAAGTGACGACTCCGAGGAAGTCCGGGCCGCAACAGTGATCGCGTTGATGAAGATGCGGTCCCTCGAGGCGCAGCCGCTGCTGATCGAGGCTGCCGCCGACACTTCGCCGAACGTGCAGGCTTTGGCGGTGGACGGCTTGGTATCGCTGTACGTGCCCGATTATGTGAAGCCCGGCCGGCTGTCGGTGCTGAGGTCGTTTGCGTCTTCGCTCAAGGCGCGTTTCTCAAAGCCCAGCCCGCTTGTGGTCTCGGCTTACATCGACGTCAATCCGGCGGCGCTTGAGGCGATTGCGAGTGTTCTCGTGCGGGGCAGCAGCAACGAGGCCAACGCGAATGCGGCCCGAGCGCTGGGTGTCCTGCGGGGGACCGACCACGTGGACGCGCTGCTGGAGGGCGCGCGGTCCCGGGATTCAGCCACGATTATCGAGAGTGTGCTTGCGATCAAGAAGATTCAAGCCGTCAGTGCCGGCCCTGACATCGCCTTCCTGCTGCGCGATCCGGTGTCGGAAGTCCAGGAGGCCGCCATATTGACAGTGGGCCAGCTCCGGACTCCCGAGGCGGTACCGCAATTGGTGCATCTCTGCGAGGGGAGCACGAAGGGCCGCGTTAGAGCGCAGGCGTTGACAGCCCTTGCCAAGATTCCGGAAAACGGGCAGCGCCGCCTGTTCACGAGTTTTCTCAGCCACAAGGACAAGCTCCTGCGGGCTGCCGCGGCCGAGGGCCTGGGCCGTATCGGGGATCCCGCCGACAAGCGGGTGGTCGATCATCAGTTCTCGATCGAGAAGGCCCAGGGCGTGAGGCTGTCGCTGGCGTTCGCAGGGGTGCTGCTCGGCAACCCGTTGCGCCTCTCGTACTTGATCGAAGGTCTCAACTCCACGGCGCGCCGGCTTGAGGCGCGCCCCTTCTTGGTTGAACTGGCGCGCGATCCCGAAGTCCTGTCGAAGTTGTACATTCCGCTCACCACCGGTTCCGTGCCGCAGCGGCGCCACCTGGCCTTCGTGCTGTCTCAGAGCGGCACACCGGAGAGCATCCCGCACTTGGAGAGCCTGACGCGGGATGCCGTTCCCGAAGTCTCTGCCGCCGCCGTGGAGGCTCTGCGCGTGTTGCGCGCCCGCGGAATGTGAGCAGGCCGGCTACTGCTCCTGCGCTTGCTTGCGGTAGCGATTGGATGTCGAGAGCGTGTAGTTTCGCACCGGGCCGTTGAAGGTGCGCTCGCCGACGATCGCCAGCGCGTTCGCCATGAGCAGCTTGGCGTCGCGGTCCTCGGGGCGCAGGCGAACCGCGTGACGCAGCAGTTGCGCCGCGCCGAGAGGGTCGTCCGCGTCCATCAGCTCGCGCGCCTTGGCCACGAGCGCGTCCACTCCGCCGGCCAGGGCAGCCATGCGCTCGGACTGCTTGCGCGGGCTCTCGCGGTGCAGGGACAGGGCGTCTCCGTCGAACCACCCGAGATCCTGGGCGTAGAGATCCCGGATCGTGCCCTCGACCGTGCCGTAGTAGTCCCCGAGGTAGTCAAGCTTGGAGAACCGCTCTGGGAGGCGGGCGTACTCGACCAACTCGTCCGGCGTCATCTGCTTGGAGAGCCCGTCGAGGGTGCGGTCCAGCACCCACTGCATCGCGTCGCGATAGTTGGTGAGGACAGTCTTGGCATCGTTGAGCATCGGTGCCGTGTGGCCGCCTACCACGTGCAGCGGGTCCTGCTGGACCATCTTGTCGATGCTGGCGATCCAATCGCGAAATGACCTGCGGGCCGTGCCGCGCAGCGGGTAGACATTGGGCCAGGACTGGTAGAAGTTGTCTCCGGCGAAGACCACTCGCTGGTCGGGCAGCCAGACGTAGAGCTGGTCCTGGGTCTCGCCGGGAGCCGCCACCAGCTCAAGCCGGATGCCGGCGATTTCCAGCGACTTGCGGTCTTCCGAGAACTTGTGCGTGGGACGCACCTGAGCCGGTCGCGGGCGAGCGGGCGGCGAGCCCGGCCGGCGCAGCCCGTCCTGCATCATGTTGCCCTGCGGGCGGCGGTCTGGCGGGATCGCGATGCCGATCCCCATCCGCTGCTCCAGCGGCAGATCGAAGCCTTGGCTGTTCGAGGCCCGCAAGCCGGGGCCGAGGCCCTTGCTGCTTACGAGCGCCGCCTCGGAGCCGTAGTTGTCCCGCGCCCAGACTTCGATCCCCTTGCCGGGCTCGAAAAAGGCCGGCGCTCCGTTCGTGTGGTCTCCGTGGCTGTGGGTGTAGACAATGGCGCGCACCGGCAGCGAGCTGATCTCTTCGAACGCTGCTCGAACTTCTCGCGCGGCCGCCGGCATCTGTCCCGGATCGACGATGATCACGCCGTCGTCTCCGACAATCATGGAGTTCGCAGAGACTTGGTATCCGATCGCCGTGTAGACGTTCTCGGCGACTTGGATCACCGTCGGCTTGAACATCTTGTTGCGCTCTTGCAGGCGCTTGGTCGCCTCGCTGGGCTGTGCGGAAAGCGCCAGCGCGGTCGCCGCTAGGCACGCGGAGAATCGGGTGAAGCGATGTAAGAAGCGTAAGGCCATAATTGCAATGGCGTATGTACGGCGGGCGGGGTTGCAGGGCTGCCGCCGGTGCGCTTCGAAGACGGGCTAGCGCTTTCTCTGCTTCTGTTGACCGACGCGGACCTTGCTCAAGGAGGCTCTCTGCTCCTCCCACGCCTTCCAGTCAAAGCGCTTGGCGGCATCCTCGAGGTACGCCTTGACGTCTGCGCCTTTGGGCAGCACGGCGACGACGGTCGCCCGCTCGCCGGAATTCGGCTTGTAGATCGAGTACTTTCTCGCGTTCGGAATGCCCATGGTTGTCCTGCCCTGATGATAGCAATCTCGGTCCGGCCCGCTAGCTTGACAGCTTCGCTGCAGTCATTCCTCTGCGTCGCTGCTCTCGACGGGCTCTCCGTCAGGCATGGCTGTGGGCCCGTGAAAATAGCCGACGCGGTGCCGCAGGCGCAGCTTCTCGTAGGGAACGGTGACCTCGATGCGGTGATAGATGCCGCGCTCGTTGAGGTTGTTGGGCCGGTAGCTCAGCCGGTACTGGCTGCGGATATCCTCGCCGATCCTGATGATGGAGTCTTGGACGCCGCTGGTGGTGCGCGGGCTGTAGGCGCGGCCGCCCGTTCCCTTCGACAGCACCTCTAGCGGATTGTCGAAGATCAGGTTCTTAACTCCTCGGACTAGGTCGATGATGATCGGGATCATGTTCGGGGTCACCGAGTAAGTGGCCTGTTGCTGCGAGGTCGGAGTGTCCGGCGTGCCAGGCATGGTGGGCCGCACGACAATTCCGGCGGGGATGGTCGGCGCCCGGACTTCGGGCTTGCGGCGCAGGCGGGCCGACAGCGTCGATAGGCGCACGGGGTAGATCGAGATGTTGTACAGCTGCGCAGTGCGCAGGCTCTCGCCCAGGCCGATCCGGCTGCCGTTGTTCTGGGACTCCGAGATCACCACGATGATCTTGTGATGGTTCTCGGGGCGCTTGAGGAGCATGCGGATCGCGCTGTACATGGCGTCAGCGAGGGCAACCGCGGACGTACCGATGCGCATCCCCTTCAGTCCGGTATCGAGCTTCTTGGTGTCGTTGGTGAAGTCTACCAGCAGCTTGATGCGGCTGTCGAACGTCATCAATGCCGCTTCGCCGTGTTCGCCGAGCACGAGTTCGGTGAACAGATAGGCAGTCTTGCGGATATCGCCCAAGATGCCCTCGACACGGTCGCTCGTCTGCACGCAGATCACCATCGAGATCGGCAGGAAGCTCACGTCGAATCCCACCACTTCTTGCTCGACGTCATTGTCGAAAACGGCGAAGTCCTCCTTGATCATGTCGTGGATATACTCGCCCTTCGGGCTGCGGACGGTGACAGGAACCGTCACCTCGTCGATCTCTTCTAGGAAGATTGCGGGCTGGTCCGACTCGAACAGGGTCTCGGGATCGAACAGGTCCGCGCCGTCCTGAGCGGCAAGGGCTGCGGCGGCCAGCGCGGCGGCCGCGGCGAGAGCGCAGGGTCTGGAAAGAGCGCGGTGCATGGTTCGCTGCGACGAGGTCTCCACTCTTAAGCTTCGCCCATCAAAGGTCGGCGCCGCCGCGGCCCGAGCCGGGGTCGCGGCGGTAGGCGCCGCTCTTGCCGCCGGTCTTCTCGAGCAATTGTATGTCGCGAATCTCGATGCCTTTGTCAAGCGCCTTGCACATGTCATAGACGGTCAAGGCGGCTACCGCCGCCGCCGACATTGCTTCCATCTCGACTCCGGTGCGAGCGAAGGTCGCCGCAGTGGCGGTGATCGCGACGCCGCCCTCCTGCACCTCGACGGCGACATCGACATGCGTCAGTGGCAGGGGGTGGCACAGGGGGATCAGGTCGGCGGTCCTCTTCGCCGCTTGGATCCCGGCAATGCGGGCGATCTCCAAGGGATCCCCCTTGGGGTTGCGGGGCAATTCCTCCAGCACGGCAGGCGCGATCCGGACGAACGCGCGAGCCGTGGCCGAGCGTTGCGTGGCTGGCTTGGCGCCGACGTCGACCATCGAGGCCGAGCCCGCGTCATCGAAGTGAGACAGGCTGCTCATAGGGGCATCACGCTGATCAGGTCGCCCGCTGCCCATTCCGCGCGGCGGTCCGAGGCGACCATCAGGCAGTCCGCCCGGGCGAATGCCGTGACGTCGCCGGATCCCTGGCCGCGGTCGGCGCGCACGCGAGTCTCGCCGAACTCCCCCTCCAGTCGCGCTCCCAGAAAGCGGGTCAGGACAGGCTTGTGCCGGAAGGCCTCCGCTAGCGGCGCCTGCTGGAACCGCAGGGGCGAGCTCGGGGCTCCGCCGGCCAGATCGACCGCGATGGAAGCGAACACCTCGAAAGTGACCATGGTCGAGAGCGGGTTTCCGGGCAGGCCGAACACGAGGGTGTCCCTGCAGCGCCCGAACACCAGCGGTTTGCCCGGCTGGATCCTCACCGAGGTAAAGAACAGCTCGGTGCCGAGGTCGGCGAGGACTTCCTCCACTAGGTCGTGCTTGCCCATCGAGACTCCGCCCGACAGCAGGAGAATGTCGCTGGACAAGCCTTCCTCGATGCGCTGGCGGGTGTCTTCGAGAGTGTCCTTCGCGACTGGCAGGATGCGCGGCACCCCTCCCCTGCGGCGCACTTGGGCTGCGAGCGAGTGGGCGTTGGAGTTGCGGATTTGGTAGCTTTGCGGGCGAGCGCCGATCGGCAGCACTTCATCGCCCGTAGAAAGGATTGCCGCGCTGGGCTGGCGGTACACCGGCACGTCCGCGCAACCGACCGTCCCGAGTTGTGCGACGCTTGGATACCCGATCCTAGTGCCCGCCTTGAGCACGCACTGGCCTTGCGTGGCCTCCGAGCCGGCCATGATCAGGTTGCGCCCCGCCGATACCGAGCCGGTGAGTGTCACCGACGAGCCGTCCCGCTGGGAATACTCCACCATGACCACGGCGTCGGCGTTTTCGGGCCCCGGAGCCCCGGTCATGATCTCGACAGTCTTGCCCGGTTCGAGCGCGAAGCGCGAAGGCTCGCCAGCCCGCGTCTCGCCGACCAGCTCGAGCGTTGCCGGCACGTTGGCAACATCAGACGCGATGACCGCGAATCCGTCCCTTGCCGAGCGGTTGAACGGCGGATAGTCGCGGTCAGCGCAGATATCGCGGGCCAATATCCTGCCAGCGGCGGCATCCAGCGGCACGGATTCGGCCGGAAGCTGGCCAATGGTCTCCCGCGTGCGTTCGGAGACGATCGCACGGGCTTCCTCGAAGCGAAGCGGGTCCATTGAGAAGCGGTACGCCACTCCGACGGGTGCGACGCACATTGAGAGTTTCGCACAAATCCCCTCGGAGGGTTTCGCGCCCAGCGTCTCACCCCGGGGATTCCATGCGCACCGCTGGCCTGCCGCGAAAGCTCCAGCCATTCCGCTTCGCCGACCAGTGTCGGGAGCGACGCCGGACGCCCTGGCGGACTTGTGCATCCTGGCGCGCCCTTCGACTGGCAGGCGGAGGCTTATCGCCTCCGCCTGAACGTTCGGGAAGGGGCAGGCATCCGCTGCCAAGCTCGGCTCGCACCGCTGGCCGGGAAACCTCGGTGTTCGTGTTGATCAGCGAGATGGCGGAGACTTGACGGGCGAAAACCGCGTGGAAGGACAGTGCTCATCCGAGCTGGGAGGGCGGTGGGAGCGCTGCGGCTGGTCCAGGCGCACCGCACCGGCGCGCCTCGGGCTGAGTCGACGCTCCGAGCCGCCCGCCGCAGTTGCGAAACTGTGAAACAACCATGAGCACAGCAAGGCGATATCGTTTAGACTTGATGTGTTTCCTAGCCCGGCGTAATCGCAATGTGCCGGAACAAATCTGGCCGAAGATGATCCGATGACGACTCGCCTGTACAGGCCCGAGGATCTGCCAGAGTTTCGGGATCCACCCTTGGTGGAAACGGCCCTGTCGCTGCAGTTCCAACCGTTGCAAGGATTCAGCCTGGTCCATGTCGGCCTGCTCTGGCATAAGTTCCGCCACACGTTTCCGGTGATCGAAGAGCACGCTCCGCTAAGCGCTATAGGGGAGACCTTCGGAGTGCCATCGCCAAGGCAGGTGGAGGTGACGATTGAAGGAGAGCCACCGTTGCCGCGGGTATGGTTCTTGAACGAATCGGAAACGGAGCTTATTCAAATTCAGGCAGACAGATTAACTCACAATTGGCGCAAGACAGGGAAGATCTCGACGCCCTATCCGCGCTATGAGCGCATCCGCACGAGCTTCCGGCATGAGCTGTGGGAATTCCAAGAGTTCCTGACCGATGAGAAGCTTGGCAAGGTTGCGATCAACCAATGCGAAATCACCTACGTCAACCACATTGAGCCTTGCGAAGCATGGCACGAGCACGGAGAAATCGAAGGGGTCCTGCGAGCCTGGACTGCGCAAGAACGCGATTTCTTGCCCGAATTAGAAGGCGGTAGCATCCAGCAGAGATTCGTGATTCGGAGTGGCTCCGGTGGCCCGTTGGGAAGACTCCACGCTTCCCTGACACCAGCGTGGGAGGCGGAAGGGCGATCGCCGATTCTCGTTCTGACCCTGACCGCTCGTGGGTCCCCCCTCGGTCAGGGGATCGATGGGGCCTTCGACTTCTTTGACCTTGGAAGGGAGTGGATCGTGAAGGGGTTTTCGGACCTTACGACAACGGACATGCATCGAGTCTGGAGGAAGCACTGATGTCTGAAGCCATGCTGTTGAGTGACCGCGAGTATGGCTCGCCCGAAGCGGCGATTCTCTCGACAAGATCGATCTCGCTCTTTGCGAACCCTGATTTCTCGGGCGGGACAGGTGCCGTTCTTGCGATACCCGGGGCCCGGATGCCGATTCGCCCGCGAGTCTCGTGCGGACCCGCGAACTGGACTATTTCTGTGAGCAATCCGACCGCCGAGGTGCCCACGTGGTTGCTTCCGAGCGTCAATGCTCTGGTCGACGTACTCAACCTGGCAACGGGTTGGAGCTCCCAGTCTGCAAAGCAGGTTGTTGCGCAGAACGCGATGGCCGCTCTAGAGCTGCTGGCGGGCCTCTTGAATTCCGACGCGCCGCCGCCGGCCGTTGTGCCCAAGCCTCAGGGCAGAATCCAACTGGAGTGGCATACGGACGAGACTGCGATAGAAGTCTACATCGACTCCCCGGATAGCGTGCGCCTTTTCGCCGAGGGCGTTACGGGGGAACTTTTCGCCGAAGGACCTTTAGTCGGTAACGAGGAGAAACTGAGATTGTGGCTGGAGCGCCTGACGGGCTGAGACTGATTCGAGCACGATCAAGAAAGCACGCAGATTACGAATCGAACCTTTCCGTCATTGCCTTGGAAGGCAGGCGCGTGTTCATGCCTTGACGGCTGGATGGGGGTGGTCGGCCACTAGGTGGCGGCAATCGCGCGCGACGCCAGCCCGTCATCTGCGGCAAGGTCCCTACACCGCGGGCGCGCCGCCATGCCGCGAACCCTGATCGTCGTTCGATCCCGAGTGTCGAACTCGCACGCTTCGCGACGCCCGCGGAACTTGATCGCGCAGCGCCGGGGGCTCTCTTGGCTCAGTCCGCAGCCACGGCGTCAGTAGCGTGGCCGTCACCCCGGTAGTGCGCGGCAAGCACGTCGTACCCAAAGTCACCCTCGAATTCGCGCCAGACAGCGTGGCTGTGGTTGCTTTGGTTTTGGGTGTTGGCGAATTCTACCAAGAAGCTCGGTGACTGGATGCGGTAGTAGTTGCCGGCCAGATGCCGGTTCTCAGTGGTCTTGCTGCCAATCTCGATCGGCCTTGCGGCCGGTCGGTCGATATCGCCTGCCCAGCCGAAGAAGAGCTCGCCCTTGGGCGTCCGCGCCGCTGTTTTCATGCGCTGCGCCGCGACCTCCGGCGGCATCGCGGCGGCGTACTCCCCGATCAGGGCGAGCAGGTCTCGATACTGGCTCGGGCTTAGTTCCGAGGCGGCAATTCCCTGCGGCTCGCCGTCCAGCTTGGCCCGCTTGTCCGCCATCGTCACGATGTCGTAGGGAGCCTGCTTGTCGAAGATCGCCTGCTTGCGCTGACTGGCATCGAGCGATACCAGCAACGCCCGCGCCATGTCCTCTTCGCGCTCGAGGGCCCGCATGCCCTTGTGCAATCCCTGCGGAACCTCGTGTGGGTTGGCCCCGAGGAATGTGGGGCTCGACGCCACCAGCTTGCCGTCCCGGATGAAGTAGTGAAGCGAGACGTGGTGACCTTCCACTCGCCAGCCCCAATCGCCCGTCATGCCCGGCTTGCCGAAGAATGTGAAGTGGAAGCGCTCGGTGTCACGGTAGCCGGTGTGGTCGTCCTCGATGGCGCGCACGATCTCCTCTAGGGCCATCACGTTCATGGTCTTGACGAATCCCGCGCGGCCTAGCCCGGTGCTCAGCAGGCCGTAGGCGAGATGGCGCTGCTTCGGGTCCATGTCCTTGAACGTGATCCCGTTGCGCACGTAGCCGTACTCGTCCGCGAAGCCGGGTTCGGGGAAGTAGTGCCAGTTGGTGCGCTCCTCGGCGTCCATGGCAAACACCGTCCCCATGCGCTGCATGCGGTCGAGGGATTCAAGAAAGCGATTGGCCGCGTCGGCCATCAGCGCCTCGGTGTTGGCCGACTCGTAGCCGGTCAAGGCACACAGCGCGAACAGCGCCACGAGTATGGCGCGCACAACACGTCGTCGGATCATTGATTCTCTCCACGGCCCTATCGGGCCACGACTTGGGATTATACGACGCGCGCGGCCCGCCGGGTTAGGCATTCATCATCTGATCCCAGGTGACCTCGGCCCGGTGCGCGATCGCCATCTCGCCCAAGAGGGCGGTCAGCGTGCTCTCGGCACCCCGGACGCCGGTGTTCGCGGGCTTGTCCTCCAGGATGCGCCCGAAAAACTCCTGCAAGGCGTCGATTGTGATGTCGTGCGGTGACTTCTCTTCGAGCACGTCGTTGCGCCCCCGGTGGAACCGCCAGTAGCCGCGGGCAGTCTCCACCACGCCGTCCTGGCAGAAGTAGCGCTCGTAGACCTCTCGGTAGAACGGGGGGCACATGTATGCGCCGACCAAATTGGCCTGAATGTTGCCGGGATAGTCGAACGCGACGTTGAGGTGGTCAAGCAGGTCGCCGTATTTCATCACGGCGCGCCCGCCGGTGCCGATGGCTTTGAAGGGGTGTGCGCCGACGAACCAGTTCATCGCGTCAATGCTGTGGCAGAACGTCTCGGTGATGATCTCGCCGAAGGTGTCGCGCCAGCGCTTCCACTGGGCCAGCCTGTCGGCCGGGTCGGTCGGCTTGGGACGGACCGGTTCCCTGCCGGTCATGCCGCTCTTGAGGAAATGCGAGTGGACTAGATTGACGTTGCCGATCTCGCCCGAATCGAGGAGCTTTTTCGCCGCATGGTACACGTCGCCGTGGCGCTGCTGGAAGCCAAACGTAATGTTGAGGTGGCGCGGGGCCGCATCGGCCAGGCGCATCACCCGCTTGGCGCCTTCGATGTCCGCGGCGGCTGGCTTCTCGATGTAGATGTGCTTACCGGCTTGGATCGCGGCCTCGAAGTGGTCCGGATGCATGTAGACCGGGGTTGCGATGATGACGGCGTCGACGTCACTGGCGAGCACCTCGTTGAGATCCTTGTGCAGGCGCACCCCGTCCAGGGACACCCGCTCCTTCGCTCGCTCGATGGAAGCGTCGGAGATCTCGGCGACCGAGACCAGTCGGGCCTCCGGCAGGCCCGCGATGTGGCGGGCATGGCTGCTGCCCCTGCCGCCGAGCCCGACGATCCCGACCGAGACTGCGGAGTTCGCGGCGCTGGAGGAGGCCGCGGAGAGCGGAACGACTGCTGCGGTGCGGATCAGACCGCGCCGGGTAAGCGAGTGTGCTGACATCAACCGGCCCCCCAAGAGTATAGACCGGGTCCCCGCCACGCGTCGCGCTGGCGTGACCTGCGGGGAGCGTTGCACGCGCGGGCGGCACCGCGGACAGCCTGCTTGGCTGCCGTCGCTGGCAGTGCGGTCGTTGGCGGCGCAGACTGCCGAATCCGGTTTGTTATTCTGGAAGGCGTTGCGCCCCGAAGGGCGCATTCTGGGAGGGGGTCTTGGACGAGGGCAAGCTCAGCATTACTGACTCTCGCACAGGAAGCGAGTACGAGCTCCCTATCTCCAATGCATCCGTTAGGGCGATCGAACTGCGCCAGATCCGCCAAGATCCTGGCGAGTTCGGCATGCTGAGCTACGACCCCGGCTTCACCAATACCGCCGCCTGCACCAGTCGGATCGCCTACATCGACGGCGCCAAGGGAATTCTGCGGTATCGCGGCTACCCGATCGAAAAGCTGGCCGAGAACTGCACCTACACCGAGGTGGCCTACCTCCTGCTCAACGGAGAGCTTCCCACGCGCCACGAGCTGGGAGCGTGGGACACGGAGCTGATGGAGCATGCCCGCGTCCATGAGAACGTCAAGAAGTTCATGGATGGGTTCCTGTCCGACGCCCATCCGATGGGCGTCTTGGTCAGCACCGTGGCGGCGCTGTCAACGTTCTATCCGGACGCCAAGCAGATCGACAGCCGCAGCAACCGGTACCGCCAGCAGCTGCGCTTGGTGGCCAAGATGCCAACGGTGGCCGCTTACGTCTTCCGCAAGAGCCAGGGCTACGCCTATCCGGATCCCGACTCGGGGCTGAGCTATACCGAAAACTTCATCCACATGCTGTGGAGCGGCACCCGCCGCCAGACGAATGAGCGCAACCTGAAGATTCTGGCGGGCGCCCTCGACACCTTGTTTATCCTGCACGCCGAGCACGAGCAGAACTGCTCCACCTCGACGATGCGTCAGGTGGCAAGCGCCGAAGCGGATCCCTTCGTGGGGGTGGCGGCGGCTGCTTCGGCGCTTTACGGCCCGCTGCACGGCGGTGCCAATGAAGCCGTGCTGGCGATGCTCGACGAGATCGGCAGCGCCTCGGCAATCCCGGAATTCATGCGCCAAGTCAAGGCCGGCGAGCGGCGCCTGATGGGATTCGGCCACCGCGTCTACAAGAACTATGACCCGCGGGCCCGCATCCTGCAAAGGGTTGCCGCGGAAGTGTTCGAGATCACCGGCAAGAATCCCAAGATCGATCTTGCGACAGAACTCGAGCGAATCGCTCTCGAGGACGACTACTTCGTCAAGCGGCGGCTCTACCCGAACGTCGACTTTTACTCGGGCATCATCTATCAGGCCATGGGCTTCCCGATCGAGATGTTCACGGTGCTGTTCGCGCTTGGGCGGGTGGCCGGATGGCTGGCCCACTGGGAAGAACTGATGTCGGATCCCGAAAAGCGCATCGCCCGCCCGCGCCAGATCTATGCCGGGCCCGGCGAGCAGGAATTCCTGCCGCTCGACGAGCGCCTGAGCAAGGCGCGCGCCGAAGTTACCTAGTCTGACGTGCGTTCCTGAGCGCCGGCGGGCGGAGCCTCCCACGGCAGCTGCCCGTCGCAACGGTCGCGGTAGTAGGGCGTGATGTCAGCCACCTCGCCCGCCAGCGCTGCCGGCAGGCGCTGCAAGTCGGCGTCGTCGTAAATGTCAGCCCAGTACGCATCGACCGGTCCCATGCGGTTCCACGGATTCGTAGCGTCGTCGTCCTGCGGTGCGGAGAACGCCGCGTAAAGGCTCTGGCGGTTGAGCGGCTTGCGCAGGCCTTGGTAGTACCACGGCTGTAGCAGGAGCTCTCCGCGCCGCGGATCTGAGGCGGCGCCGATCTTCGGCCGCAGCGTCACCACCAGCATCTCGTTCAGCGACGTGCCTGTCGAAAATCCACCGTAGGATCCGTCGGCGCGGTACAGGCCCTGGTTGCCGCGCATCACCGAAGACGTGAAGCGATTCGCCCCGAGCAGTGCGTGGGCCGCGCCATCTTGGGTCGGGTACCCCCACACCTCTCGGCCGAATTCGCTGCCTGCCAGGGAGCTCTTCAAGTGGGAGATCGCGTACCAGGCGCGCTGCCCGTCGATGCCGCAGCGGGCAAGCAGCCAAGCCTCGTCGAGGGACGGATCGTTCAGGCCGCGGATAGCCATCACCCTTACCAGGGCGTTGGGATCGGCAATGCACGGCGCTGGGACGAGGCGCTCGACAACGTGCGGATTCGCCACGCAGTCCACGGACACGATGAGCAACCTCGCAAGGCGGACGCGGCCTTGGCCGCGGTACGCCTCTAGGTCGGCCGCGCCGGAAAACTGCGTGTCGATTTCCGGCAGTCCCAGATTGCCTCTGGAATAGTTCCGCAGCGCGAACGGCTCGAATTCCGATGCGGAGACATGCCCCACGAACTCCTGTCCACGTTCCGAGCGGCCCGGCACGACGTGCGAAGAGACCGGGCCGGATGCCCCGAGCCTGGCCAGCCAGCCGCCGAGCTTGCCGGAGGTCTCGGCTGGGCTGGCTTGCGTTGGCGCCGCCGAGCTCGCCGCGGGCAGTCGCCATAGTTCGACGGGCTGGTCGCCGAGCGGACCATCTGCCCAGCCGGGCGAGAGCTGGTGCCGGTACGACAGCCAGGGACGGTCCTCGGTGGACGAATCCGCTCCGTCCGCGGGCGGCATGGCTTTGGCCGAGAACTCGGCTTGTCCCGAGACGGAAAGTGTCCAGGTGTCGGCTGCCCTGCGGACCACTCCTCGCAAGGCCGGCACGTGGAGCGCTTCGCGCATGCGCCAATAGGCCTGCGGATCCTCCGTCCAGATCGCCAGCGGCAGCAAGTGCGGCTCGCCTTCCAGCAAGACCTGCAGGCCCAGGCTGCAGAAGGCGGCGCTCCCGCTGCCTTGGAACTCGACCTCGAGCCTTGCTTGCGGCCCGACCTCCAGCGGCGGCGGCAGTTGCGGGGCGGACGCGACCTCGTATGTAAGCCGGAGTCCGTGGCCGGAGGCCTCGGCGCTCGCAATGCTGCGGGCGGCGAAGGGAAGCGCTGCAGAGGCTGTGAGAAAGCGGCGTCGGCCGATCACGAACCCATTGTGTAGCATCAAGGGTTTAGGCGGGGCGATGGCGAGATTCCCCAGCGTGCGGTCCGGGGTAGAGATCCGCGCCGCCGCCTGGCAACTGGCGGGCATCGCCGCGCCCCGCGAGCGGGCAGGGCGAACCGAAGCATCGTGTATTCTGGAGTCACGGGGAAACGGTCGGCCCGTGACCACGCGTCGGTGACTGCAGGGCCACGCCGATGCCGACGTAGCTCAGCTGGTTAGAGCGCCTGATTGTGGATCAGGAGGTCGATGGTTCGAATCCATCCGTCGGTACCACCCCTCAAAACGGTCGCGTGCCCTCGGACAGAATGGAGCGCGCCGTGGCGCGCGTCCGCCGTCACTTGCTTTCGGCACCCCTGCGAGACCGCTCGTACTCTTGCATCGTCTTCTCATCTGGTGGGTAAACGCCATAGATCGAGCGGCCTTCCAGCAGTAGCTTGCGCTGGAAGCTCTCAAGGTCTTGCTTGGATAGCGCAGCATCCAAGACCTCATCCGCCAGCACCGCCGGGATGACTAAGACACCGTGCCGCTCGCCGAGCAGCAGATCTCCCGGGCGGACCGTGACGTTGCCGATGCGCACGGGCACTTGGTAGTCCACGCTCATCAGATTGGGCCGCACTGCCGAGGCTTGGCCGCGCCTCTGGTACACCTGCAGCGGCATGCCCGCGATCTCGGGCACGTCCCGCAATGCCCCGTCCACGATCAGGCCTGTGCCGCCGCGGGCGAGGAATCGAACGGTCGTAATCTCGCCCGAGACCGCCGAGCGGGTGTCGCCGCCGGCGTCGAACACCAGCACGTCTCCCGGCTGCGCATCCTCGGCGGAAACGTAATTGAGCTGCTTGCGCTTGGCGTAGACCTCCTCTCGCAGGTCGGGGCGCGTCGGCAAGTACCGCATCGTGCGCGCCCTTCCGACGAGCCTGCGATCGGGGTGCAAGGCGTCCATCCCATTGATGAAGCAATGCTCGTAGCCCCTGCTTTCTAGCTGCGACCAGACGGCTTCCAGCGGAGCCCGCGCCAGCTTGTCGAACAGAACGCGGTCAGCTGCTGGGAGCCGTTCCAGCACATAGGGGCTGATCTTGCGCTCGATGGATTCGATCTGCAGGCCGGACTGGGCAGACAGGCCGGCACAGGCGAACAGGGCGATGGATAGTCGGCACGTCATAACGAAGTCTCCAGTCTCGGTCGCTCGCCCGCAGTGTAGCGCGGGCGTCAGCCCAGCGGACGATCCAGCTTGGAGAGAGGCGTTCTGGCCGGCAGCGCCCGCGCTCGGCGTTCCGGCGGAATCCGGCCAGCGCTACAGTGTCGGCACTCCCAGCAGAGTCATCGCAGCTTTGAATATCCCGAACAGCCCCTCGCCCGCCACCAGGCCTGACGCGACCGCGAAGCTGAGCTTCTTGGCTTGGCTCGGGTTTACGCGTCGCCAGATCACCAGGACGAGCGAGCCGAAGAAGATCACCAGGGAGAAGAATGCCTGCACGATGAACGCGATGCCGACCGCTAGGCCACTGGGCAGGTACGGTGCCAGCTTCGGCACCTTCCGCAGACAGGCCAGCAATGCGCCGAAAACCGCTCCGATCGCCACTGCTGGCACAGCGTTTGGCGGCAGAGCGTCCAGCCCTTGAGTCAGCAGTTCAGCCATCGCCTTCCAGGAGAAGGCCGCGGGAGCGGGCAGTTGATCCCCTCCGAGGGGGTAGGCGCTGGTAACCAGCAGATAGGCCGGAATGCAGAACAGCACACCCGCCGCCAAGCCCCATAGCTGAGCGACAAACTGGCGTCGCGGCGATGCGCCCAGCAGCTTGCCGGTCTTGAGGTCTTGCATCATGTCTGCCGCTTGCGACGCGCCCGCTCCTGTGATGGCCGCTGCCATCAGGTTGGTAGACGTGCTGCCTGGAGCGATCCCGCCGTAGACAAGTTGGGTGACCTTGCCCATGCCTCCAACCGGGTTGATGTCTGTCTCGCCGGTGGAGCGAACCGCCACGGCCGCCAAGGCGAACGACAGGACTAGGGCCACCAGCGTGAGGTGCGGCGGAATCTCGAACAAGTACCAAGCGGCGATCACGGTGCCCACCGCCGCAACGGCTAGGCCATTGCGCCACCATGCCGTCGGAATCCTGTCCGCCCCGGTCTCGCTCGATCCGATCAAGGGCCCGCTCTGGAACGTTCGCAGGAAGGTGCGCCAGCTCAGCGCCAGCGACATGAGGGCCTCTGAGACCATGATGGCCACGCCGGGCCATAGCAGCCAGCCTCGCGGGCCATCCGTGTAGCTCATCACGTCTCCCGGCGCCCAGCCGTTGGCTTGGACCCAAGGCCCCAGAATCCCCCAAGCCACGATCGCTCCCAACGCTAGGCTGGCGCCGACCCGAGGTCCGATCAGGATGCCCGCCCCGAACAGCATGGGCCCTAGGTAGAACCGAAATCCCCAAGCTGCCGCGACCGCTAGGGCGCCGATTCCGAACAGATCCGCTGGAGGCATTTCTAGGGCCGGCAGGAAGTAGGTTGCCAGCGTGAAGGCTCCGGCCGCGGCGCCTGCCCAGAGCAGCGCGCGAGCCTTGTCGACCGCTTCTTGGGCCTTGGCAAACATTGCCAGAATCGTCTCCGCCGTCGCGGTTCCCGTGGGGAAGCGCAGTTTGTCGACATCGATCATCTGGCGGCGCAGGGGAACGGCGAAGAACACCCCCAGATAGGCGATCGACAGGCTCCACAGGAACAGTCCGTGCATAGGGATTTCGTATCCCAGCAGACCCATCGCGGGAATCGCCGCCAGCAGACCCGCGGCCGAGGCCATGGTGCCCGCGGCAGAACCGGACGTCTGCGTGATGTTGCACTCCAACACGGACAGGGACCGCCCCATGACCATGAACAGCGCGAACCCGAGAATCGCGGCGATGAGCGACCCTCCGAACGACCAGCCGATCTTCAAGCCCATGTAGATGTTCATGCATGAGATAAAGCCTCCCAGCAGGCAGCCGGCCACAATGGCCCGCGCAGTCATCTGCCGCTCTCCAGGCTGGGGCGTGTAGACTTGCTCGCCTGAGGTCGGGGGCGTCTCTTCGATGGTCGGATGCTCGGTCATCTCGCTAGACAATACTATTTTCTGGCCTGCGCTCGTCGCGCCGAGTCGCATCCACGGTGCGCGCACCGAGCGCCAGATCTGCGTTCGGACGCAGCCCGGCTGCATGCTCCAGACCCTAGAATCGGCGTCTCTACCGTGCCAATTTCAGAGCTGGACGGCGGCCGCAATATCGTCAAGCCCTCTGATAACATCAAGGGAACGTGTCGAACGCGCAGGCCTTGTCCCCCGCCGAGCTGAACGACGCACGGGGGATCCCCACCAAGGAGTTCGTCGCCAGCTGCCATGAGGTTCTGATTCCGATCAACGAACATGTTTCGTACTTTTCTGTAGAGCCGCTGGACGATAAGGAGCGCCAGCGCCTGGTTTTCGATCCGATTGGTGCGCTGCCGCCGAAGGTTTTGAGCTTGGTTCCCAACTTGCGCTTGGTCTTGGTGCCGTTCCTAGCCATCGACACAAATTCGAAAGGGAGTGACGGCACTGTTCGGATCAGCTTTGCCGAACCGCCCGGAGACAAGCGCTGGTTTTCCGACTACCAGAAGACCAAGTCGGAGCACTACATCTTCGTAGCCGTTCGCAGCGACGATTACTTCGACTCCCATGTTCTGTTCTATCAAGCACTTGCCTCGCGCATTATCGAGCATGCTGACAGTCAGCTTCCCGAAATGTTCAACCTGCTGCTGGACACGGAGCTGAAGAAGAACGCGCACGGCGAGGTCAACGAATTCGCCTGGCTCTGCAAGAAGGATCTGCTTGCACTCGCGGCGGACGCGGAAGAGAGGCAGCGCTGTCTGGACGCTTACCGCGACGCGGCACTCGCCGACACGCTGGCACTGTACCTGCACGGGCTGTGCTGCGACATCGACCTTGACAACGGCCCGAAACAGCTCGCCAGCAGGTACATTCGGTTACGCCTCCACCTGCTGAAGGACTTCCTGCCCCCGCCCAAGGGCGTGGCCCTGTTCCCGGAAGAACTGGCAACAACCGGCTAAGTGCCTGTCAGCGCGGCAGACCCCGACGGATTGGACGTCGATCTGTCCCTTCCGAGCGACGCCGACACGGAGCTGATGCGCCGTCTCGACGGCGACGTCCTTGTGCTGGGCGTCGGCGGCAAGATGGGCCCGACGCTGGCCCGTCTGGCGCGAAGGGCCGCTGACCGCGCGGCAAGGCCCAGGCGCGTCATAGGCGTGGCTCGCTTCAGCGATCCCAGTGTGAGGCCGCGCCTCGAGCGCTGGGGCGTAGAGACCATCCGAGCCGACCTGCTGTCGCGAGGGGATGTCGCGGCATTGCCGCACACGCCCAACGTGATCTTCATGGCAGGCCACAAGTTCGGCACTGCTGGCAACCCCAGTCGGACTTGGGCGGCCAATGCGTACCTTCCGACCTTGGCGGCCGAGACATTTCCCCGATCGCGGACCGTAGTATTTTCCAGCGGAAACGTCTATCCTTTCGCCGCCGCTCCGGGGCCGGGTCCCTCCGAGCGCGATCCGACCGGACCCGTCGGGGAATACGCCCAGTCGGTGCTGGGCCGCGAGCGCTTGTTCGAGTACTTCAGCGAACTGCACGGCACGCCCGCTGCGATCCTGCGCCTCAACTACGCTGTCGAGCCGCGCTACGGCGTGCTGCGAGACATCGCGGATCGGGTGCGGAACCGCAGCCCGATCGATCTGGCGACGGGCTATGTCAACGTCATCTGGCAGCGCGACGCCAATTCGATCGCGCTGCGCCTGCTGGAGCACTGCTCGACGCCGCCGCTGACCTTGAACGTGACCGGGACGGAGGCGCTGAGCGTGCGCGCGATTGCCGAGCGCTTTGGTCGCGTCTTGGGGGTGGAGCCGATCTTCTCCGGATCCGAGGAACCTACAGCGTTGCTCAGCGACGCGCGCCAGTGCGCGGCGCTGTTCGGCCCGCCGCCGACCGGCTTGGATGAGATGATCGATCGCATCGCCGAATGGATGCTTGCGGGCGGCTCAGGCCTGGGCAAGCCTACGCACTTCGAGGAGCGGGGCGGCTCGTTCTGATTGTCTTGTAGACGGCCTTCGTGGCGATCCAGGCTAGGCCTGTGCAACACAGCGCTTGGGAGGTCACCGGTTGCGGCGCGCCCGGCCTCCTATCGCCCGTCCCCCGGTTCGGAGATGATTGCCTCGCGGCAGCGCTGGGCCTCTCGGTGCGCCACGCGCATCGAGCTCTCCAAGTGCTCGGCCAGCTGGCGCAGGTACTGCTTGACGGTAGCGATGCCGTCCGAATTGCGGTTGCGGGCCGAATCCAGCAACTCCGCCACGGCAGCGTTGTAGTACTGGCGCGCGCCGGCCGCTATCGAGCCCATGAGCGCGTCTGTGCGATCCAGCCAGAGTAACGTGTCCATCGCATAGGTGAGGCGCTCGGGATCGCGGCCCAGTGCCTGCGCCGCCAGGCTGACTTGCTCCATTTCGTGCAGCAGGGCTCGGTGCTGGTCGATGTAGGCTTCCGGCGCTCCGTCTTGGACCCATTCCTGTGGCCGTAGCTGCACCACGACCTTTCTCGCGGTCGCCATGTTCTGCACGACGCCCTGGGACAGCTCTTCGACCTGCCAGCGGGGGATCATGCCCTCCTGCTGCGCGAGCGCGGCTCCCGCCAGAACGATCGCGAGGGGAGGGACACGGTACAGGCGCACTGAACCACTATAGAGCCTGAGAGGCTTGCGCTGGCGGAAGCCGGTGCCGACTCTCGCGCAAGCTGCTCCAACCCGGCCACATCACAGGCGGGCCGGCTGGCAAGGTCGTATGATTGATTGGAAGTTCCGAATGTTGAGACCGCTATTCCTATATTCTGGCGCGCTGCTGCTTCTCCCGGCGCTGTCCGCCCAAGGGTCGGCCGGCCTTGAGCATTTCGAACGCCACGTGCGGCCGCTGCTGGCCGAGAAGTGCTACACCTGCCACAGCAGCGACACCATGGCCATGGGGCAGCTGAAGCTCGACTCCAAGGAATCGCTCCTGCAAGGCGGCAGCCGGGGGCCTGCGATCACGCCGGGGGACCCTTCTTCCAGCCTGCTGCTAAGAGCGGTCTCATACACCTCGATCGACTTGAAGATGCCGCCGTCGGGCAGGCTGTCGGACGCGGAGGTGGCCAACCTGGAGACTTGGATTCGGATGGGAGCGCCGGATCCGCGCTCCGCAACGGCGCCAGAGGTGGAACAGGCCGGCATCGATCTGGCGGAGGGCCGGCAGTTCTGGAGCTTCAGGCCGGTACGCCAGCCGGCCTGGCCTGAAGTACGCAACACGGATTGGGCTCGCACTGACGTCGATCGGTTTGTCCTCGCTCGGCTGGAAGCCGAGGGACTGGAAGCGCCTGCCGGTGCCGACCGGCGGACGCTGCTGCGACGGGTCGCCTTCGACCTGACCGGCTTGCCGCCAACCCCCGCCGAGCTGGACGCGTTCTTGTCCGACAATGCCCCCGGGGCCTACTCGCGTGTCGTCGAAAGGCTGCTGGACTCGCCGCATTACGGCGAGCGTTGGGGGCGACACTGGCTGGACTTGGTGCGCTGGGCCGAGACGAACGGTCACGAATTCGACAACAACAAGCTCGATGCTTGGAGGTTCCGCGACTACGTGATCGAGTCGTTCAACGCCGATCTGCCCTACAACCGCTTCCTGCAGGAGCAGATTGCAGGCGACCTCATGCCGCCAAGACTGTCGTCGGACGGCACGCATTATGTCAACCCGATCGCTTCCGGCATGTACTGGCTGTGGGAGGTTCTCAATTCCCCGACCGACTCGGTCAAGGCGCGGGCTGACCAGATCGACAACCAGATCGACGTGCTGACGAAGGCCACCCAAGGCTTGACCGTGGCCTGCGCCCGCTGCCACGACCACAAGTTCGACCCGATCCCCACGGCCGACTACTACTCGCTGTTCGGAATCCTAGCTTCTACGCACATGAACGAGACTTGCATCGACTCTCCGGAGCGGGCGAGCGCGATTCGGGCGGCGGATCGGGAGATCGGCGGAATCAACGGACAGATCGCGGGCATGCTGCAGGGAGCCCGGGGCCGTGCCGCCGAGGGGCTGGCTGAACGGCTCGTTGCCGCGTCGAAGGAAGCAGAGTCGGAGGATTCAGAGGGGCTGGCGGCGGAACTGGCTTACGCGGCCGACGAGCCGTCGCATCCACTGTATCCGTTCGCCAGCATGGCGAAATCGCAGGCTGCGGAAGGCGCAGCCGAGTTCGGGGACCTCCTCGCGGACATGCGGCGAGAGATGTCCGAATGGGCGGCTAAGGCGGATCGCAGCCACCAACTTTGGAGCGAGCGCGGAGACGAGATCTTCGAAGACTTCGAAGGTGGCTTCGGCAAGTGGACCGTGAACGGTGCCGGTTTCGGTTCCGGCCCGGTCCGGCACCTACCGCCTTCTCAGCGACTGGGCGGCCATTGGGGCCAAGCGGTCGCGGCATCTTCGGGCCAGGGCGCCGATGCATTGGTGGGAACCCTCACCACCGAGAAATTCCGCATGCCCGCCAGATATGTCCACGTCCGGCTCGCGGGTCCGCAATCCGACCGCCGCCTTAAGGAAGATGCCCCGGCGCGCTTCACCGTGATCGCCGACGAACACAAGTCCGGGCATGCCATGCCCGATGGCAGCGGTCGCCTGCGCTGGCGGACCATCGCGATGACCAAAGAGCGCGGGCGCATTTGCTCGATCGAGATCGTGGACCGAGACCGGGAGGGTTCGATCACCGTGGACCGGGTCGTGTTTTCGTCCGCGCCCAAACCGCCGCCGATTTCCGGGCCGGTCAGTGCCCGGGTCTTGGACCTGCTCGCTGACGAGGCGATTCGTTCATTGCCTGATCTCGCGCTGGCCTACGAGGCCCTCGCCCGAACACTGTCGGTGGCAGCGAGCGGCCCGGTGGATGACGCGCTGCTTTCGGGAATTCTCGGCCACATCCGGCGCGAGCAAGCGGCGAAATTCCTCGCCCAGGACGAACTTGAGCGCTATTTCGGACTTGTGTCCCGCCGCAACCGGCTCGACCAGGCCCTGCCCGCTTCGACGTTTGCGATGTCGAGCCGGGATTGGCAGCCCGCCGACTCGCCGATCCATGTCCGCGGCAACCACAAGAACGCGGGCGAGATCGCTCCCCGCCAGTTCTTGCAGGTGATCGCCGGCAGCGAGCAGGATCCGTACCGCAGCGGCTCGGGGCGCTTGGAACTGGCGCAGTGGGTGGCCAGCGAGAAGAACCCGCTCACCGCCCGCGTGATGGCCAATCGCGTATGGCACCATCACTTCGGCCGCGGGATCGTCGCGAGCCCGGACAATTTCGGCCGCATGGGCGAGGAGCCCACGCACCCCGCCTTGCTGGATTTCCTAGCGCGGAAGTTCATGGACTCGGGCTGGTCGGTCAAGGGCCTGCACCGCGAAATCGTTCTCTCGAGCACGTACCGGGCGTCCAGCGCGCCGTCAGAGAGGGCCAAGGCGTCGGATCCGTCGAACCGCCTGCTGTCGCACTTCCCGGTCCGCCGCCTTGAGGCCGAGGCCATCCGCGATTCGCTGCTGGCGGTCTCCGGGGCGTTGGACCGGTCCATCGGAGGACCCGGAGTGCCGCCCCACATCAGCGAGTATCAGGACGGCCGTGGCAAGCCGGCGTCAGGGCCGCTCGACGGCCTCGGTCGGCGCAGCATCTACTTGCAGGTGCGGCGCAATTTCCTGCCGCCCCTCTTCTTGGCCTTTGACTACCCCTTGCCGATCTCGACCGAGGGCCGCAGGGGCGTGTCGGCTGTGGCTTCGCAGGCACTGCTGATGCTCAACAACGAATTCGTCAACGGGCAGGCCCGGCTTTGGGCCGAGCGCACGCTGCAGGCGAACGAGGGCACGCAGGAGCGCATTGAGGACATGTATATGCGGGCCTACGGCAGACCGCCGGAAGAGTCGGAAGTCTCAGAGATCGAAGGCTTCCTGGCCAGCCAGGTGCGCTTGCGGGACTCGCCGGGGCTCGACGACCCGGCCGTCTGGGCCGATCTCGCGCATGCCGTCCTCAACGCGGCGGAATTCTTGTTCGTGCGCTGAGCCCGAGCAAGCGCTCGATCGGCTATGCTTGAACCTCGGGAATAACCATGCTACGCACCATCTTGCTAGCGACCCTCGCGGCCAGCCTCGGACTCGCCGAACCATCGCACAACAGCTTGAGCGAAGCGGAAAAGCTCCAAGGCTGGCAGCTGCTCTTTGACGGCTCGAGCTCCACGGGCTGGGAGGGATTCCAGGACACCCCGTTCCCCGCCAGTTCGTGGGCGATCGAGGACGGCACGATCCGGACCTTGGCCGACAACAGCGGCGGCGACATCGTCAGCGTGAGCCAGTTCGAGAACTTCGAGCTGACCTTCGATTGGAAGCTCGTCAAGGGCGGCAACAGCGGTGTCAAGTACTTGGTCCAGAAGGCTTGGGCCGGACCCGGCTACCGGCCCCACCTCAGTCCGGACGCCAAGCGCCGCTCGATGCTGAGGGCGACCGGCCCGGAGTATCAACTCTTGGACGATGCCAATTTGAACCGCCGCAGGCGCGGCTGGGAGTATTCCAGCTGTGGCTCGCTGTACCTGCTCTACAAGCCTGCCGCCGACAAGCCGGTGCGCTCTGCCGGCGAATGGAACACCTCGCGCATCGTGGTCCGCGGAACCCACGGTGAGCACTGGCTGAACGGCGCGAAGATCCTGGAGTACGAGTTCAATTCCCCGGACATGTTTGCGCGCGTCGAGCAGACCAAGTTCAAGCGCGTGCCGGGGTTCGGATTCAAGGGGCCCGGGCACATTGCGCTGACGCACCACAACCACCCGGTGTGGTACCGCAACATCAAGGTGCGCGCACTGCAAGGCCCGCGCGTTTCGGACTATCTGCCCGGAAGGCTGTTCGATCCGGACGGGCTCGTCCCGCCTCCCCCGCGACCGCCCCAGCCGGACGACCCCACCGTGTCGGCAGCACCCCCCACGCCCAAGGCATCCCC
>VXRL01000032.1 GCA_009838515.1 Terriglobia bacterium
GCATTGTCGAACTGGCCACTGCGGCTGAGCGGGAGCGAACCATCCCATAAGTTATCACGGCGGCTGTCAGGGCCGTACGACGCTTGGCACAAGCACCCACCACGTGATCAAGACTCCCGACCCCCAATCGCCCACAGCTTCCGCCCGTTCATCGAGAAACCGGCCGGAGCCTTGCAAGAGGCGCGCACACAATTCGGATTGTGAGCCGAGCCTGTGACATAGCGATAGAGAAGATGTCGGCGCTCCCAGCCGAGGAACAGGACCGGATCGCGCGGTGGATTCTCGGCGAGCTGCAGGATGAGGAACGCTGGACTGAAGCGTTTTCGGATTCCCAAGATGCCCTGGGCGCTCTCGCCGATGAGGCCCGCACTGATATTGGAGCTGGCAGGGCGACGCAGCTCGATCCCGACAAGCTGTGAAATCGAGGGCAACGCCCCGTTCCTGGGCTGCCTATCGCGAAGTACCGACAGATATTCAGGGGCTCGCAAGAAAGGCGTATCGTCTCTTCGCAAGCAATCCCCAACACCAAGGCCTCCGCGTCGAGAAGGTCCATGGCCACGAGCCGATCTACTCGGCCCGCGTGGCCCTCGGCCAACGTGCCCTTGGTCTCCTTGAGGGTGATGACATTACACGGTATTGGATCGGAGCGCACGCCGACTACGAACGACTCCTCGCAAGACTCTGACGAAGCTCCAAGGCAGCCAGGCGGGTCGGCGATTGGTCGCGGGACATGCTGCCATTCACGACTCACTCAGGCTCGCCCGCCATCGGGATTGGTGCCTGCGCGAGCTCGTGATATGCTCCCACTTGGTCGATACCCTTTTCTGGCTCTTCGCCGTCGCCGCCGTGCTGGCGACGCTCGCGTCTGTCAAGAGCGGCCGGCGCTTTGTTGAGTATGTCGAATCGCGTACCAACCAGCCGCTGTCCGAGCCTGCCGGGGGCTGGCCAGCGGTCGCCCTGATCGTGCCTGTAAAAGGGGCCGAGCCCGGCCTGGCCGAGAACCTGCGTTCGCTGGGGCGCCAGGACTACCCCGACGTGGAGCTGATGGTCTGCTACGCCGACGAAGGCGATGCGGCGGTCACCATAGCCAGGGCCACCCTGGGTCCAGCGTGTCGCTTCGTGGCAGCTGGCGAGCCTCCGCCGTACACCGGGGAGAAGGTCCACAACTTGCGGACCGCGGTCGAGGCGGTTGCCACAGATCGAGAAGTGCTGGTCTTCGCCGATTCGGACGGCCAGGTTCGGTCCGATTGGATCCGCAGGCTTGTGGCGCCGCTGGCCGACGAGGGCATCGGGGCCACGACGGCTTTCCGCTGGCACTTCCCGGAAGACGGCGGCTTCTGGCCGCTGTTGCGCAGCGTCTGGGATTCCGTGATCCCGACCATCATGGACAGCGAGGATCGCAGTTTCGCTTGGGGCGGGGGCACCGCGGTGTCATGCGAAGCGTTTCGCGCCGCTCGCGTGCTCGAGTACTGGCAGAGCGCTGTCAGCGACGACCTGCGGCTCACGCAGGCATTGCAAGATGCCGGCATGGGTGTCCGCTTCCTGCCTGAAGCGATGGTGGCGACAACCGGCCAGTGCGTGGGCTTGGATTTCCTCGCCTGGAGCGTGCGGCAGGCCACCATCACGCGGGTCTATCGGTTCAAGACTTGGCTGGGCGGTTGCCTGAGCCACATCGCCTATTGCGCGGCGCAATTGCTGTGCGTGCTCAAGCTATTCCAGGGCGACCTGATCGCTTTGTTTCCGCTGGCCCTGATCCTGCTGCCGGGCATGGCCAAGGGCGGCACCCGGGCCTACGTGTGCTCGCTGGTATTCCCCGATCGCGAGGCCTGGCTCGAGCGCTATGGCTGGGCCTATTTCTGGCTCACTCCGCTGGCGACTTGGGTGTGGCTTTATGCTTTCCTGCGCTCCGGGCTGACGCGGCGCATCCGCTGGCGCGGCCGCACATATGACTTGATCAGCGAGACGCGGGTTCGCGAGGTCGGCCGGAGCTAGTGACGTGCGCCGCTGCGCCGTCATTGGCGCTCGACCAAGCGGATCACGGGGGCGAGCATGTTGTCGACCGGCGCATAGTCGTCGGTCAGCACTAGTCCGTGCGAGCGTTCGCGCAATAGCGCCGTGTGTTGCGGCGAGAGCAGGTCCGCCGCGTACTTCACATAGTCGAGGTCTTGGACGGGCAGCAGGCGCGTCGATCCCACCACCACGAACGTGTCCCGCTCGTCTTCGTCGGTAGGCCCGCCCGGCGATGTGCCGAAGGTATACACGTAGGGGAACACCTGCTCTACGGTGTTGATCATGGCCCCCAGGAAGCGGCCCGAGCGGAAGACATCGATCGTGTTGGCCAAGAACACGGAGTCATCGCTCATCACGGCGCGGAGCTTGCGAACGTATTCCAGCGTTGTGAGGTGAAATGGGGGCGAATAGTGGTTGAACGCGTCGTTGTAGACAAGGTCGAACTTGCGTTCGAGCGCGCCGCGCCGCGCTTGGAAGAAGAGCTCGTCAATCCGGTTGCGAGCGTCCATGTGCCCGATCCGGAGCGGGGTGTCAGGTTCGAGGTCAAACGCGTCGAAGGCGGCTCGCGTCACCTGCGGGTCGATTTCGACGACCTCCCCGATGCCGCGCGGGTAGTTCCGCAGAAACCAGCGAGGGAAGACATAGCCCCCGCCTCCGAGGAATAGCGCGCGCACCTCTTGGTCGGGGTGATAGGCTCGCACCGCCTCGTTGGTGATCCCCGCATAGACGCGCTCGTAGTCGTAGTGCAGGTTGTCGGGATCGTTCAGATCTACGTAGGCATGGACCAAGTGATCCAGCGTCATCGAGCGCAGGCCCGCAGTTTCGATGACCTCTTCCACGCGGATCACCGAATACTGCGACTCGTCGTGGTATAGCACCGCCTCCGTGCGTAGCTCGCGGTAACCGAGCCTCTCGCCGACTACCCGCGCCCACGGGAACGGCGCCCAGGCGGCGAACATGACCGCGATCAGAACGCCCGTCCACAGATAGGGCAGGAGGCTGGCGCCCCCGTACAAGAGCGCGATCAGCAGCAGCACGCCGGCGACAGACAGCAACACCGCTGTCGTGCCCATCTCGGCGATCAGCACGTAGCCCGTCAGGAACGTGCCGAGAATGCTGCCGATTGCGCCCCACGAGTAGACGTTGCCGATCGTGCGGCCGAGCCGCTGTCCCAACACGATGGCCATCTTGGCGGCCGATGGGCTGATCATGCCCAGCAAGCACGACGGGGCGAAGAACACCAAGAAAACGTGCAGCGCGATCCGGACCGGCCATTCCAGCTCGCGCAGGAATTCCATGCCGCCAATGCGGTTGTTGAGGACCGGGATCAGCAGGCAGTTGGCCGATGCGACCAAGAAAATCAGGCTGAGCGTCTCCTTGGGGGGGAACCGGTCCGCCAGCCGTCCGCCGATGTAGTTGCCGGCAGCGATGCCAGACAGGACGATGCCGATGACTGAGGTCCAGGTATAGAGCGAGCTTCCGACGTGGCGGGCGATGAGCCGGCCCGCCACGAGTTCGAGCACCATGATGCACAGGCTCGACACGAACACCGTGGCGATTGGCACGACCCAGGCCCAGCGCGAAACGCTTCGAGTGCTTGCTTGCTCGGAATCCATCGCACCGCCGCCGGGAGTGGGCGTTGCCGCTCCGCCAGATCGTGGCGGGCCGCGTTTCAAGCGTAGCGGATCAAGATCGCCCTAGCTTGGGATGCCGGGAACGGGAAAGGCGGCGCACAGCGCCTGCACCTCGTCCTTGAGCTTCCGGAGGCCGGTCTCGTCGTCGGGCTTCCGCAATGCCGCGAGCATGAAGCCGCCCAGCGCCTCCATCTCGGATTCGCCCATTCCGCGGGTTGTCGCCGCAGGCGTGCCGAGGCGGATTCCGCTGGGGCGCAGCGGCGGGTTCGGGTCGTCGGGAACGACCTGCTTGTTGCAAGTGATCGCGATCTCGTCCAGGGCGTTCTCGGCCACTCGGCCGTTGATGCCGAAGCTGCGCACGCAGTCCACGACCATCATGTGGTTGGCCGTGCCGCCGGTGACTAGTTCCGCTCCCCCGTTAAGCAGGGCCCGGGCAAGCGCTCGGGAGTTTGCGAGCACCAGCTGGCAATATTGCTTGAACTCAGGTTGCTGGGCCTTGCCGAGCGCGACCGCGGTGGCGGCCACCTGATTCATGTGCGGCCCACCCTGCAAGCCGGGGAAGACAGACTGGTCGATGGCCTTGCGGAACTCTCCGCGGCACATAATCATGCCCCCGCGCGGCCCGCGCATCGACTTGTGGGTGGTGGTGGTGACGAGGTCGAAGCCGGCGTCGAACGGGTTGGACAGCGCCCCTCCGGCGATCAGCCCGCCAATATGGGACACGTCGGCAAGGGTCAGTGCGCCGACCTCGTCGGCGATGTCCTTGAACGGCCTGTAGTCGTAGTCCCTCGGGTACGAGGAGTAGCCGCAGACGATCATCTTGGGCCGGCGTGCCAGCGCGGCCTGGCGCAGCTCGTCGAAATCGATGCGGCCCTCGGAATCAGGCTCGGTCTTGTAGCGGATCCAGTCGAACAGGCGCCCCATGTGGGACACCGGGGCACCGTGGGTGAGGTGGCCGCCGTGGGACAGGTCCATGCCCATCACAGTGTCGCCTGGCTGCAGCAGCGCGAGATACGCGGCGGCGTTCATCGGGGCGCCGGAGAGCGGCTGGACGTTGGCATGGTCGCACCGGAACAGTTGCTTGGCGCGCTCGCGCGCCAGCCGCTCGATGGCGTCGGTAAACTCCTGCCCTCCGTAGTAGCGGCGGCCAGGGTAGCCCTCGGAGTACTTGTTGGTGAACACGGAGCCGAGCGTGGTCAGCACCTCCGGGTAGGTGTAGTTCTCGGACGGGATCATCTCGACACCGGAGGCCTGGCGCGTCTCCTCGCCGGTCAGCGCCGAAAAAATATCAGGGTCGTTGCGTTCTAGCAGGTCGCGGGATGAGAGCATGCAAATGTCCGAACCCCCTATTGTCACGCAGTCCGGGCGACCGGCCGGTTGGAGGCACGGCCGCCTACCTTCACGAACTTTTAACGGACTTGTTGCATGCGGGTAACACGGCGTGGCTAGCCTTGGATTCTGGGTTGAGCGGCTGGGGCACCAGCGCAAGGCCTGGCGTTGCGGCTCCCGATTTCGCCAGATTTCTTGGATGTCTGCGGAAGAGTACGCAGCGGCCTTTCGATGGCTGGACGGTACCGCTGCGAACGCAGCTGGGGTCGGCGAGCTGAACGAAATGCAGCTCAAGGAGAACACTGAATGACACGCAACCGGATTGGGCGCCTGCTGGCGATCTCACTCTTTACCCTGCCGTTCGTCGCGGCGGCCCAAACTTCGGGCGATGCCGCAATGATGGACGAAACCGCGATGAGCGGGCCGCTATCGCCGACGGCGATGAAGGCGATGGTCTGGACCGACAAGCTCGGCTATTCGACGGACGAGCAGATGAACGTGTATCTGACCCTTGATCCGATGGGCGACACGAACGCCTACACGTGCTTCGTCTACCGCGAGAATATCGAAACCGGCGAGCGCCAGTACCTGCCGCTGACGGACGGCGCGGTGCTGACCGACAGCGTCGTGGACTCGGCGGGACAGACTGTCGACAATGCCATGGCCGCCGCGGTGACTTCCATGGATCAGACTCGCATCTGGGCCGGCGATGTGCCGGCGGCGGGCCTGTGGCAGTGGGTTGGCGAACTGCGCAGCGCCGACGGCACGCAGGTGGTGAAGAAGATCTACGGCAAGTTCGTGGTCGCGCAGGAATCGGATGTACAGCTCGGCTCTGACGGTACCGATACCGAGATCTCGACGGACACGACTTGGACTAACGACACCATTTACCGGATCCGGCACCAAGTCTTCGTCAACTCTGGAGCCACGCTGACGATCGAGCCGGGCACTCTCATCCAAGCGAGCGGCCAGAATGCCGTCATCGTCGTGGAAAAGGGCGGCAAGATCATGGCTGAGGGCCGTCGCGAGGCTCCCATTGTGATGACCTGTGACCAACCGGTCGGGCAGCGCGAGTCGGGCTGCTGGGCCGGTCTGATCGTCTTGGGCAACGCCCCCATGACTCGCGGTACGGGCCTCGCCGAGGGCGTGATCCCGGAGACGCGGCCGGCGTATGGCGGTGACGATCCGATGGACTCCAGCGGTGTGCTGCGCTACGTGCGCGTTGAGTTTGCCGGCGTTGATTTCAACCCCGAGACCCAGCCCAATGCCTTCGGCTTCCACGGCGTGGGCGCCGGCACGGTGATCGACCACATCCAGGCGCACGAGGCCGAGGACGACGGCATCGAGTTCTTCGGCGGCACTGCCGATTGCACATACTGCGTCTCTAGCGGCTCCAAGGACGATTCGCTCGACTGGGCGTTTGGCTGGCAGGGCACCGCACAGTATGTATTCATCCAGCAAGATCCGCTGGCTGACAACGGTATCGAAGCCGACAACGACAGCCAGGGATTCGACCGCACGCCGCGCTCACATCCCCATCTCTACAACGTCACGCTCGTGGGCGGTTTGGCCCAAGACGAGAACTCCAGTTCGGGTGACGGCATGCGGCTTCGCGTCGGCACGGCGATCACGGCGCGCAACGTCCTGTTGACCGGATTCGGCGGCGAGGCACTCGATGTGCGCGACAACTCGCCGGCGCTCTTCTCGGACGGCACGAGCAGCATTGCCAACGCAATCATCCACTCCAACGGCGGCAGTACGGGCGCCGACCAGATCGCGGGTGATGTCGCATCTTCCGTGGAGTACATGGACGTCGATCCGATGCTGGTCAACGTGCGCTTCGAGGCGAACCCCGATCCGCGCCCGACGTTGGGATCGCCGGCCCTGCTGATCGGCAACGCTGCCACACCACCCGGCACAGGCTCGCTCGACACGAGCGCGCAATTCATCGGTGCCTTCGGCGACGAGAACTGGCTCGAAGAGTGGACCTTCTTCGGAGACGAATTCGACTACGACGTCGCCGAATAGCCCGGGCCTCTCCTTTCTCAGCTCCCCTCGCCCGCTAGCCGGAGAGCGTTCTCGCAGGAAGCAGTCCTAGGGCGGACTGCTTCACGGAACCTCGGCTATCCGGACCTAGGCTTCCGGCGCATGAGGTCCATCGGCGCTGTCTGGCCGCTGTCTGGCCGACGGACCTTTAACCGCAAGCGAGCGGTTCGATCATGGCTGGTTTGCGGGACGTCAAGTGTGCTTCTCTTGATACGTTTTCGAGGGAATCAGCTAGATCAGGCGGAACGCGATCTCCAATCGCAGCCGCGACGGCACTTTGCGGCCTCCGCTGCGAGCTGGACGGAAACGCCACTGCTGCACGGCTTCTACGGCCTTGTCATCGAGGCCAAGACCTAGGTAGCGCAGGACAAGGATATTGGCAGGCACTCCGTCCGCGTCCACATCGACTTGAAGCAACACGCTGCCTTCGTGATTTGCGATCCGCGCTTCGTCCGTGTAGTCGGGCTCGGTGCGCTCGATCAGCACGGCCGGCTGGACACCGGCGCCCGCAGCCAGCTCCCCTAGGTCTGCCGGGTTCGCCGGAGTTGACTGCTCCCGGCGGAGTTGGAGGGCGCGCTCCTCGAACTCCGCCGCGTCGGTCGGTCGCGACAGCTTGTGCAGCAGCCGGGCCAGGTGGTCCAGCGTCATGATCGTATCCGGATGATCTTCGCCGAGGCCCTTCTCGCGGATCTCGAGCGCGGTGCGGTAGTAGGACTCGGCCTTTGCGTAGAAAACCTGATTCTCGTAGAGCACCGCAAGATTGTTCACGGCGGCAGCCACGTCGGCGTGATCCCGGCCGAGAAGACGTGTTCGGGTGGCGAACGCCAGCTTGTAGAAGTTCTCCGCCTCCGTGTACTTGACGCGCAGGTGATAGTAGCGCCCGATGTCATTGAGCAATGCCGCGTACTCCAGGCTCTCGGAGCCCCACGCCAGCCGCCCGATCTCGTCGGCCTCGCGATAGAGCTGCTCCGGCACGGCGTAGTCGCCCCGGCTCAAGTGCAGCTTGGCCAGCTCCATCAGCGGTACCACCCGTCGAGGGTCGTCTGGGGAGAAGCCGCGCGCTTCCTCGCGCGCCCGCCGCAGCAGGCGGGCCGCTTGCTCAAACTCCTTGGTTGCGAGGGCCTGCCGGGCCGAGCGGATGGACTCGTCCCACGCCCCGTCCTGCGCCCGTCCCGAACCGGCACACAACGCCACCGAGGCCGCAACCACTACCGTGAGGAAATTGCGTCCCACCGTTGGAATTCACTATTCATTGCGGGTCCGGTGCAGATCAAGCCACCGCACCCGCGACACCCTGAACCTCCAGTTTATCAACACCTCGGACTTCCCAGTGCGCCGGAACGTGTCGTCGAGCCATGACTTGGCGCCGCTCGTGGCTGGGTTCTCGACCCTTTCGGCTGCCATCGAGCGCGGCTCAAGGCAGTGCCAGTCGGCATGCCCAGTCGCGATTGTCCTCGTACCAGCGAACCATCTCCTCGATGCCCGTGTGCAGCGAGGTTTCGGGCCGCCAGCCAAGCAGTTGCCGAGCCTTGCCAATGTCTGCCCACGTGGCCGGCACGTCCACGCGCGGCACCGCAGTCCGCCGGATGAGGGCCTTGCGTCCCAAGCACTCTTCGATCAGGCGCAATGCGTCGCTCAGCGCTACGGGGACGTTCGAACCGAGATTGATCACCTCGAAGCCTGTCGCGGCCTCAGCCGCCGCAGTGCCGCGCGCGATATCCGCGACGTACGTGAAATCGCGCGATTGGCTGCCGTCGCCATGCAGGGTGATCGGCTGGCCCTCTCGGATCCAGCGAATGAACCGGAAGAGGCTCATGTCAGGCCGCCCGGCCGGACCGTACACGGTAAAGTAGCGCAGTACCGTCACGTCGAGGCCGTGCACGTGGTGGTGGGCGTGGGCCAGCGCTTCGGCGGCCAGCTTTGAAGCCGCATACGGCGAGCGGGGCCGCCCAGTGTCGCTGTGTTCGTGGAGCGGGAGCTGCTTGCTGGCTCCATAGACGCTCGAAGTCGATGCCAGCACGAGCTTTTCCACCCCGTGTTCGCTGCATGCGTCCAACACGTGCTGCGTGCCGATGGCGTTTGCGTTGACGTAGGCGTCTGGCTGAACAACGCTTCGGGGTGCCCCGGCGCGCGCAGCCAAATGGAAGACGGCGGCGAAGCGGGCGCGCTTGAACTCGGCGTCTAGGCAGCTCCGATCAGTGATGTCCGCGCGAACGAAGCGGAATCCGGCGCGGCGCCCGAGCTGAGCGAGCCGCCAGTGCTTGATGACAGGGTCGTAGGCGTCGTTCAGGTTGTCGAGCCCGACGACCTCTGCGCCAGCGTCGAGCAGCCGTGCCGCGAGCCAATGGCCGATGAATCCAGCCGCGCCGGTGACCAGGTATGTCGGCATGTGCTGATCCCCTGCCTTCAGAGGCGCAGCAGGTGTGGGGCCGAAGTGCCACTGAGCGCATTGCGGGTATCCAGAATCAGCGGCGCTGCCTCCAGCAGGCGATGGTAGTCCACGCCATCGTGATCCGCTAGGATGACCGCGATATCAGCCTCGCTGGCGGATCGGATCAAGTCGCTGCGGTCGAGAGCCAGCGAGCCGACGCGCAACTTGCTGACATGGGGGTCGCTGAATGTGATGCCGGCACCCATGCTCGACAGCAACGCCGCGATGTCGAGGGCGGGGGATTCCCGGGTGTCGCCCACGTTGCGCTTGTAGGCCACTCCGACCAAGTGAATCCGACTGCCTCTGACCGGCTTGCCTGCGTCGTTGAGCGCCGCTTGGACCCGTTCCACGACGTGGCGCGGCATGTTGCCGTTGATCTCCGACGCCAGCCGGATTAGCTGTGGTTCGTATCCGGCCTGCCTGGATTTCCAAGACAGCAAGTGCGGGTCGACCGGGACGCAGTGTCCGCCCAGGCCCGGGCCCGGATAGAACGGCATGAACCCGAACGGCTTGGTCGCCGCCGCGTCGATGACCTCCCACACGTCGATGCCCATGCGGCTGCACAGGACGGCGGTCTCGTTGGCTAGCCCGACGTTCACCATCCGAAACGTGTTTTCGAGCAGCTTGGCGGTCTCGGCGGCCAGGGTGGATGACACCGGCACAAGGGTGTCCATGACCCTGCCGTAGAAGGCCTGCCCCATCTTCAGGCACTCGGGCGTCACGCCCCCGATGATCTTGGGGATGTCCTTCGTGCGGTGATCGGGATTGGCCGGGTCCACGCGCTCCGGCGAGTAGCACAGGAAGAAATCCGCCCCCACGCGCAGGCCGCTCTCCGCCAAGATCGGAAGTACCGCCTCCTCGGTGGTCCCAGGATAGGTTGTCGATTCCAAGATTACGAGCATGCCGGGCTGCAGGTGCTTCGCTAGAGCGTGGGAGGCCGCCAGCACGTAGGTAAGATCGGGATCCTTGGTCTTTCGTAGCGGAGTCGGCACGCAGATCGAGACTGCATCGCAGGTGGCGAGCTCCGAGCATTCCGAACTGGCTCGCAGCTGGCCCGATCGCACCAGTTCCGCGAGCAAGTGCGCGTCAACGTCCGGCACGCTACAGCGGCCGGAATTGATCTCTCGGACAGTTTCGGAGGCGGTGTCAATACCGGCGACTGCGAAACCGGCGCGGGCCATTTCAACTGCGAGCGGCAGGCCCGCATAGCCCAGCCCAACAACGCCCGCTCGGGCGCTGCCGTCAGCGAGCCGGGCCTCCAGGCTGCTTGCCATCGGCGTGCGCTTCAGCGGTGGCCGCCGGTCACTCGATCGGGGGATCGTTCTCGGTCGCCGGCTCGGTGCCAAAGCGATAGCGAACGGTCGTGCTGTGATCGGTATAGAAGGTGCGGCTGCCCGAGTCCGGCGATTGCGGATCAGCGTTGAGCGAATAGCCGGCGGGCGTTCCGATCATCGAGAAGGCATACCCCAGATGGATGCCGTCGACGAGGTTTTCGTCCATCAGGTTCGCCGTGTCCGGCGTGGGTTGCCCCCCTCCCGGCACGGGGCCGAGCTCGACTAGCGATGCGGCGTAGCGGCCGTACTGCGCGAAGTACTGGATCTGGGCCGTATTGATGGCTTGGCACGAACGAATCGCCGCAAGTTCGTTCGCCATGCGCTTGGTGCTGGTGATGCGTGGGATCGCGATGGCGCTGATGATCAGGATGATCGCGATCACGATGAGGAGTTCGATCAGAGAAAATCCTCGATTTCGGCGCCGCCTCTCCATGCTTGGTTCTCCTGCCTTCATTCTAGAGTCTTGCCAGGCCATCTCTACCTATCAGACGCATCTAGACGCCGTCGCGTTCAGTCGCACGCGTCCCGCCGTCCGCTAGAGGCGGCGCTGTTTCCAATCCTGCTCCCGCTTTGCTCGCCCGGCGGCGGTATCATACTCTGAGCCTCGTCAGGCAACAGGGGATTCCATGGAACCTGCACTCACAGCCATCTGCTGCTTCATTGTCTACGCGGTGGTCTACCGCTTTTACGCTCGCCACTTGGGCTCGCGCATCTTCCAGCTCGACCCCGGCGTCGCCACGCCAGCGCACTCGATGAAGGACGGCGTCGATTACGTTCCCTGCCGCCGCATGGTGCTGTTCGGCCACCACTATGCCTCGATTGCCGGCCTAGCACCCATGCTCGGCCCGGCGATCGCCGTCATCTGGGGCTGGCTTCCCGGCATGCTCTGGGTTGTCCTGGGCACGCTCTTCATCGGGGCGGTGCATGACTTCGGGGCGCTTGTTGTTTCGATGCGCCATCGGGGAATGAGTATCGGCAAGGTGGCCGAAGACCTGATCGGACGACGCGCCAAGGGGATCTTCTTGTTGATCATTCTGTTCTTGATCTGCTTGGTCATGGGCGTGTTCGTCCGCACGGTTTCGGGCCTGTTCACGGCGGAGTTCTACCCCGAATCCGTGTTCCCCACCTTCTCCCTGATCGCCATCGCCATGGTGATCGGCTGGCTGGTGTACAAGCGCGGGGTGTCCGTCGTGCGCCTGACCGTGGTCGGCTTCCTGCTGATGCTGGTGTCGATCGGCGTCGGCCTAGCCATCGGCCGGCCGGACCTCAGCAGCGAGATCTGGATCCTGATCCTGCTCGTGTACGCGTTCGCGGCATCGACCCTGCCCGTGTGGTCGCTGCTGCAGCCGCGCGACTACCTCAACTCGTGGCTGCTGTACCTCGGCCTGGGCGCGTCCTATGTTGGGCTGTTCGTGCTGCGGCCGGAATTCGCGGCACCTGTCCTCGATACGCAGCCGAGCGACGCTCCGCCCATCTTTCCGTTCGTGTTCATCGTGATCGCTTGCGGCGCCATCTCCGGCTTCCATGGCTTGGTGTCCTCCGGGACAACATCCAAGCAGATTGACAAGGAGACCGATGCCCTGCCTATCGGGTACGGCGGCATGGTCGGCGAATCGCTGCTCGGGCTGCTGGCAGTGCTCGCGTGCACGGCTGGCTTCCGCTCTGCGGAGAGCTGGGCCGAACACTACTCGAGCTGGAGCACGGCCAGCGGATTGGCCGAGAAGATGAAGGCGTTCATCGACGGCACGGCCCTGTTCATCAGCTCCCTCGGGCTTCCGCTAGAGCTCGCCCAAGCCTTCATCGCCTTGGTGGCGGTCTCGTTCGCGCTGACCTCGCTCGACTCCGGCACGCGCCTGCTGCGCTACAACATCGAGGAGATCTCGCAGTCGATCAAGGTGCCCGCCTTGGGCCAGCGCTACGTTGCGTCCACTCTTGCTGTGGTCTTGATCGGATTCTTCGCCTTCTACGAAATCGAAGGGCAGCCTGTCGGGCTGGCGCTTTGGAGCCTGTTCGGCAGCACCAACCAAGTGCTGGGGGCGCTGACCCTGCTGGCGGTCACGATCTACTTGCGCCAGAAGGGGCGCAACTTCGTCTACACGCTCGCTCCGATGGCGTTCATGCTGACGGTAACCATCGTTGCCATGGTGATCGACATTCGCAAGTACTGGGCCAACCAGCAGCTGTTGCTGTGGGGCGTGGCTGCCTCGATCTTCGTGCTGAGCGTGTGGTTGCTGATCGAGGCCGTCCTGCGCTTCCGCAGCGACTCGGCCACCATTGGCAGCATGGCCGCCGGCGACTGACGGGGCGGTCTCAGTCCCAAGCCTTGGATGCCAGGTTCCGCTCCACGCCGCCATCGACGAGGTGGAAGCCGGTGTCGTGCAAGGGGTCGGCCGAGCACACCAGCTTGGCCGGGCCGTATTCGCCCCGTGGCTCGGGGAACGCAGAGCTGAAGTCGGGGTCGTTTTCGGAAATCGTCCAGACAAGGCGGCCCTTGAACGGGACACGGACCAAGAGCTGGGCTCCGCAGGCTCGGCAGCGGTATTCAAGCATCGGCAACAATACTCCGAAATTAACCTGTAGCAGCCTTGGGGGTGTCTGGCTCCGTTGTAGACGCGCCCGGTCGTTCTAGCCGCGGCCAGAGTCAGCCGCACTCCACGATCATTTTGCCAGCTCTCCGCCAGCCGCCAGCTCGATCACTTGGTCGGATCGACTGTCCCGGATGCGCAGCACGCCGTCGACCCAGTCAATGCCGTCAACACCCAGAAATCCCTCTGGCGTGCGCGTCAAGAACATCAGGTATCCGGCTGAGATGGTGGTCCGGGCTGGTAGCCAGCGGTACAGGCTGGTGCCGAAGATCTGGCCCTGGGATACCACTTGACGGCGGGGCAGGTCGAACGCTTGGGTGGCGAACTCCAAGCCCCGAGCCAGCATGCGATCTTGCGGGTAGGATTCCCAAGTCTGGAGCCAGGCGAACTCACTGGGGCGAAACAGATATCCCAATAGCAGCCGCTTGACCGGGTGTAGCGCGGTCACGAAAGCCCATTCCGCGTCGGGGTCCATCCGATGCGCCGTGTGGTCCAGCGAGTGGGATTCCAGTGGCGCCGCGCGGAGATCGACCAGCCCGTCGGCCCTCGTTGGTGCCATCGGCCAGGCAAACTCGGCATTGCTGGCCAAGCGGTGGGTCAGGCCCGCCCGAGTGGCTCCTTCCCGGGGGCGCGTAATGGCGCGATTGGGGGAGATGTCGACGACCGTCACGCCGCGTTCTAAGAAGGGCGAGCCGATCGTCGCATGCTCGGCCCAGTTCACAGGGCGGTCGAAGTCCAGCAGGCTTTCCAAGTCCGAGCGCACGTACACGACGCTTTCGTCCGACGGCAGGCGCAGCTCGCGGCGCAGCACTTCCTGCACGCGGGGCAGCCTGACAGACTGCCTCAGTACCATTGCGCCGCCCTCTATCCCGGCGAAATCTGTCTGCCATTCCAGGCGGTGAGCCTCTCCGTGGCCCTCCATCCCGGCCGCCCGTTCCTGCTCGGACGGCTGGCCGAACCCGTCCACGCAGACGAAGTGCCCGACCGCGCCCGTGCTTCGCTCTTGTCGCCCTTGCTCGCGGTCGGCCCGCAGGGAATCCCACAGGGGGTTCAAGCGTTCTGAGTCGGTGGCCAGAGTCAGCGAAGCGAATCCCCCGCCATGCTTGAGCACGACCAGTTCGATGTCAGAGCTCGTAAGGGTGATCGCGTCCCGGCCGCGATAGCGGCGATCCGCGTCGATCTGGGCCGTGGCGCTCGCAGCCGTGCCCGCGAGCGCCAACAGCAGAGCGGCACCGGACAAACGCATGCGTGCATCCTACCAAGCGCCGCCAGCGTGCAAGAATAATGGAGCTGATCGGTTAGGAGGGCACGATGTTCAAGGGTTGCGGTACCGCTCTGATCACCCCCTTCGCGGCGGACGGCTCGCTCGACGAGCCGGTGCTCCGCACGCTGGTACGCCGCCAGGTGGCCGCGGGCGTGCATTTCTTGGTGCCGGGAGGCACCACTGGCGAGAGCCCGACGCTGACGAAGGCCGAGCACCTCAGACTCGTCGAGATCACGTTGGAAGAGGCGGGGGATGTTCCGGTCGTGGCCGGCTGCGGCGGCTACAACACCGCATCGATCTGTGCCCTCGCTAAGGACTTGGACGCCCTTGGCGTGCAAGGCCTGCTCTCGGTCACGCCGTACTACAACAAGCCCACTCCGGACGGCCTGTTTCAGCACTATTCCGCGCTTGCCGCGGCCAGCGGCCTGCCGATCATCGTCTACAACGTGCCCGGCCGAACCTGCTGCAACATCAAGCCCGACCTGTTGTGCCGGTTGGCCGCTATTGACACGATCGTCGCCGTCAAGGAGGCCTCGGGAGACATCGGGCAGATGGCGCAGGTCTGCCAGCAGGTGCCCCGCGAGTTCTCCGTCCTATCGGGCGATGACTCCATCACGCTCCCGTTGATGTCATTGGGCGGCTCTGGCGTGATCTCGGTGGTATCGAACGAGATTCCCGGCCAGATGGCGGCGCTGTGTGACAACGCGCTCAACGGAGACTTTGCCGAGGCCCTTGCCATCCACCGCCGCTACCTGCCGTTGATGGATGCCAACTTCTGCGAGACCAGTCCCGGGCCGGTCAAGGTGGCCTTGGAACTAATGGGCGTGTTGGACGAAGCTCGCTACCGGCTGCCGATGACGCGCCCGTCCCCGGCGAGTTGCCAGCACGTCGAGCAGGTGTTGGCGAGTGTGGACCTGCACTCGGCGGTCCACCAGTTCGCGGACCTAGAAGCGTAGCCGCAAGGCCGCTTGGGACGTGCGGCCGAGGCCGGACATGCGGGCGACGCCGAAGTAGACGTGGTCGATGTTCCCGAACGGCTCGGCCCAGTTCCGATTGCCGAAGGCGTTGAGCAGGTCGAAGCCGAGTTCCACGGAAACCTGTTCGGCAGCTTGGAACAGGCGTGAGATGCGGAAGTCCCACTGCTGGAAGCCCGCCATGCGGTATTCGTTGCGTCGCGAGCTGCCCTGTCGCACCTCTTCGAAGCTCGTCGGCCGAACCGCCCGGAACGCCGTCGGGTCGAACGCGAAGTGCCCCGTGACCTTGCGGTCCCCGACCAGCGCGTAGGTTCGGATCTCGTCCGCGTCGAACTGAGTGAAGGACCCGATGCGGTCGGGCCTGCCCACTTGCTCGAAGGTATAGCTGGGATCCTCGGTCTGGCGAATATCCAGCGGCAGTCCCGAGCGCCAGCGCCAGATGCCGCTGACGGTCCACCCGCCAGCCCAGCGAACGCGGTCGGTCCAGCGCCGCGGCAAGCGCACTTCGTAGAGCCAGATCGCATTCAGCGAGTGCCGCCTGTCGAAGTCGGAAAAGGTCCAGGCCTCTCCGACCAGCTCGTCGCCGAAAACCGTGCTGCCATTGTCGAACGACTGGCTCCAGGTGTATCCCACGTCCAGCGCAAGGCCGCGGTGCAGGTAGCGGTTGGCGCGCAGCTGGACGGCACGGTAGCGCGCGGTCCCCGAGCTCTCGAACGAGCGGATGTTGGCGAAGCGGGAGAAGCGTCGCATGTAGCGCACGAATCCGAAGCCGTGCAGCGGATTGCGCACGAGCCCGTTCAGTTCGCGCTGCTGCTGTAGGCGCGATGAGCGGGTGCCCAGATAGGTTCCGCTCAAGAAGACCCGCCAAGGCAGCAGGCGCTGCCAGCTGAGATTCCAGTGCTCGGCCCGGGCGTTCTCGAACCGCGGATCGAAGACTAAGATCGGATACCGCACCAGTGGCGAGCGGATGGTGGTCAAGGCCGAGTCTCCGATGACCCTGCCGGGTGTTTGGAACATGCCGGTCGGCTCGCGCAGGGTGTAGCGGTTGTCCTGGCTGAACGGCGGATAGGTGGCTTGGAACAGCGCCGCCGCGCTCGAGCCCGCGAACGTGCCGTGGTCGAAGAAGACCCCGTACGCGCCCCGGAACACCGAGCGGCCCGATTCTCCCAGCACCCAGCGTGCTGCCCGCCCCTGCCACGAGGGTGAGAAGGCGAGGCCGACGCGCGGCGAGAAGTTTCGTCCGAGGGTCTCGATGGTCGATCTCGGAAGCACTTCGCCGTCCGGAGCGGTGTCTCCGGGAAACAGCAGGTTCGGGGGAGAGTCGGGGAAACGGGCACTCTGCGTTCCTTCTCGGAACGTCATCAGCCGGTCTTGTCTGTCGATTCCGGGAGGCTGCTGTTCGAAGCGCAGTCCGACGGTGATCTTCAAGTCGCGCCAAGGTCGGATCTCGCCTTCGGTGAAGGCCGCAAATTCGTGCCACTGCAGGTCGAGGCTGCGCCGGGTTTGCAGGCGGAATTCGCCCGGGCGGCCTAGCAGCAGGTCTCGCAGGCCTTGGCCGCGGAATCGAACCGGCGGGTCCGGAGGGACCGGGAAGCTGAAGCTGCCCGCGGCGTTCTCCCGATTAGTGAACGGCCAGGAGCCGCGCTGCATCAGCAATCCTGCCCGAACTGCTTGACGGCGGTAGCGGTACTCCAGGCCGTGCGAGAGTTGCAGCGTGGTTTGCACCGAATCCTCGGCGTCGATAAAGGGCGCGACATGCAGTTGAAGCTGCCCGAAATCGTTCCACAGGCGCACGTTGGGGATGGAGTTGGGATTGAGGTCCGCGTAGTCGAAGCCCAAATCCTCGGCCGGGGTCTCGCGGTAGCGCGGGTTTCCGCTGTGCTGCTCGCTAGACAGGCGCTGCATGGCTAGCCGCAGGGTCTGCGCGAAGTTCGAAGCCACTGTGTGCGTGATGGCGTACTGGGTATGGTTGGACAGTTGGCGCCGGTCCGCGACCGTACCGGGCGAGACGGTGAACGCTTCTTGCGGGGGTTCCGTGACGCGGTTCGAGTAAAGGTAGTGGCTAAAGTAGTGGGACAGTGTGTTCGAACGCTGGTCTATACGGGCCACCGCGACCTGGCCCCGGCTCGGCAGCCTCTCGGTGAACTGCATCCAGCCGCCTTCCAAGTTCGCCGGCGGAACAAACGTGGCGAGATAGTGCTGCATGAGCGGATCTAGGCGGTAGGCGGGGATCTTGCCGTTCGGGAACGGCAAGCCGCTCTGCGGGTCGATCGGCTGGTTCTCGAAGCCGAAGAAGTTGCCGGTCCGCTCGTTGTCGCTCAGCCCGCGCCGCAGCGCGTTGTGTCGCCGGTCGGTGAGCCAGGCTTCGCCGTCAAAGAAGCCGTAGAGCCTGTGTCGCTGCCAGATCGGGCCGCCGGCCTGTGCCCCGCCGGCCCATCCGCTGACCCGGTCGTGTGCGCCGTCGAACGATCCGAACGACTCGTTCCAAGGTGGCCGACCGAAGCCCCGCACTTGGCCGTGCCACTGATCGCCGCCAGAGCGGAACAGCGGGTCCACCACGGCACCGGCGTTGCGGCCGTCGCTGGCGGAATAGGTGTGGGTGATGACGCGCAGGGATTCCAGCGCTTCCGGAGTCGGGCCCAGCGTGGCGGCTTGGGCTCCCGTGATGCGGTTCTGGGCATTGTTGGATGCGCCGTCGAGCTTGTAGTTGATGAACGAGCTGCGCGAGCCGTTGGCCGAGACCGCCGCGGCGCGCCCGGTGAACGGATCGATATCGAGGGCGTTGGCCGGAGTGATGCCGGGCACCAAGTGCAGCAGCTTGTCGACTGTGGTGCGCCCTTCGGCGCCAACCACGATTGGCAGCGCCTCGACCTGCTCGCGCGCGAGGCCGTGCTCCAGGGCCATCTCCTCGAGGCCCGAACGCGGCCGCGTCGATGATGCGGCCAGTCGCCGCATCACGATCGGCGGGAAGGCGACAGGGATCCCCGGGAGCACTTCGAACGGCCCGCTGCGCCAGGCTTGGTAGCGGTCGCGCACAAGCGCCAGCGAGTAACGGCCCGAGATCAGATCGGCGAATTCAAACGCCCCGTCGGAACCGGTCTCGCGGCGCAGCACCTGGGCGCTGCTCAGGTTGATGAGCTGGGCCTCGACCCCGGCTAGCGGTGCCTGGTCCCCCGCGAAGACGTGACCCGAGACCAGTCCTGCGCCAGACTGCCCACAGACGGGCAGCGCCAGCGTTAGGGCGAGCAGACAACCGCGCTTGAAGCGGCGTGGCAGCACCGTAGCTTTAGGCTACCGGATGGCAGAGCGTAGCTGTCGGGTGCGCTGGCGGAGCCGCGCGAGCAGGCTCGCGCTGGAGGGGCTGCCCTCGCTGATGTCGAGCACGTCGCTGCCGCCGAAGAACAGCGAGCTCAGTGCTTGGTCGAGGGCTAGGGCGTCTTGCAGCAAGGCCGTGCCGGCAGCTCGAAGGTCAGAGCTGTTGCCGTCCGTGACACGGGGCCCGCGGTACGCCCAGTAGCGCCTCGGCAGGGCCTCGGAAAGCTGGCCGTGAATGCTTGCCTCGTGCCGCGCGATGCCGTCTAAGTGGTAGCGTGCCGTGCGGCGGAAGCTGTCCGCATCCCGGACTTGGGCGATGTCTGAGCGGCTGAGCAGGTTGTGCAGCGCGTGGACATGTGCCAGCAGGTCCGCGTCATGACGCATCACGTCGCTGACGTACAGGTCCAGCTCGTTCTCGAGCATGCTCCGGTCCAATGGCTGGAACGAGCGCCTGGCCGCATCCCTGTAATGTTGCAGCAGCGCGTTGTGGACCGTGGTGCCCAAACTCCGCGTGCGGCTGGCGCGAACGGCATCGGGCAAGGCCTCGGCCGGGACGCGCGCACCGCGCACCGCTATGTCGAACTCGATCGGCCGGCCGTCGGCTACTGCGAGCAGTGCCTTCTCGGCACGGGCGCGCTCGCGCTCGCTCGCCACCGTGCCGGCGAATCGAATCGACTCGGCCGTCCCGCTCGCCTCGAGGCTTGCCTTCCACAGGCCTGCCTTGATGAGCATCCAGCTGCCCTCGGCCAAGACCTCGGGCTCGGTTCTGACGGTCGGGGGGGCGGTGCTGGCGGCTTCCGGCGCAGCCACCGCGAGTGCCGTCGGCGAGAGGGCTGGCGGCTCTGGCAGATCATCCAAGCGCGGAAGCGCGACCAGGGCGAGGTGGCTCGGCACCGTTCCAGCGCTCAGATCCGGGGCGGTGCTGGCTGCCAAGGCCTGTATGCTCGCGGGAGCGGCCTGCCGTGGCTCGGCTGCGATCCATTGGAAGCGCTCCGGAGGCGTTGTCTGAGCCGCGACTTCCAGCTGCACGGCCTGCGGCGCTTCTGCTGTCAAGATGGTGGGCGGCAAAGCCGTTTCGACCAACTGGGCCGTGGTAACAGGCACGGGCGGTTCCGGTGTGGCGATCGCGTTCCAGCCCAGCCAGGCTGCCAGGCATACGCCTGCAAAAGCGGCGGCGTAGGGGGTTAGCGCCGGGATCTGGTACGGACGAATCTGGGGCATCCATTGCCAGATCCGCGTGTTTGCGCTCCGTTGGGATTCCACCTCTTGCTCGAGGCGGCCGCGAAGCGTTGCCAGGGCCGCTGCCTTGTGATCCAAGGGCAGCTCGAAAGCGGATTCCCGGCTCAGCTCGTACTCGATCGAGGCCAGCTGCACATGCAGGTCTGCCGCCCGAGCTTGGCACTGGGCGCAAGTCGCCAAGTGCGCCTCAAGCTCCGGGCTCAGGCTGTTCTCGATCGAAAGCAGCAGGTCCTCGGTGGACAGGTGGAGCGAGAGCAGCTGGGCCTCGGCCGCCAAGCGCTTGCGCAGCGCGGAGAACTGCTCCGGCCGCGGGGCCGGCGCGGGCAGCGCCTCGCGGATGGCGGCTGCGGTCAGGACGAAGCTCTCCTGCATGTCGACCAAGCGGGACTTGCAGTCGACGCACTCCGCCACGTGCCGGCGAAGCCCGCGGTCCTCCAATTCGCCGTTAGCGTAGAGGAGCAGCTCTTCTGGACTTAGGTGTCTCACTAGGCTTTGCAACCGACTTGCGGAGCTTCTTGATCCCTCGGGCGACATAGCTCGCCACTGTCGAGATCGAAACGTCCAAGACCTCCGCGACCTCGCGGAAGGCCAACCCTTGCGCCCGCAGCAGCAGGCATTCCTTTTCCATTGCCGTCAGCGTGTGCCATGGGAGTTGCGAGAAGCGCAATGACCGGTCCTGTTCTTCCCATCCGGGAGAGTGAGCGTGTGCGGCCTCGAGATCCTTCCACTGGTCTTCGTCCAGCAGCAGGGGCCGCGACTTCTTGAGGCTGTCGAGCATCAGGTGCCGGCCGACGCGATAGATCCAACCCTTGGGATTGGCGATCTCCTCGCCGTTGCTGCGTGCGTGAAAGAAGCGAATGAAGGTCTCTTGCGCTATGTCCTCGATGTCGTTGGTGCTGCTGACGCCAGTGCGCAGGTAGCGCACCAGATTCGAGAAGTGCTCCTCGAAGAGCCTCTCCGTTTCCCATGCGGCCTGCGTGGTCGCGTCGGGCTGACCGAATGCAGGCACAGAAAACCTCGCTCGCTCCGATCACCACCGATGGTCCAGCACTCCCAAGACGATTGAGAAGGCCCTTCTTGTGGCAATCGAGGCTGCAACTCGATTTTCGACTCCAAGCGCTGCGATGTCAAGCGTCGATTCTTCCGGACGGCTCGGGCGCCAGCAATTCAAGCGTCGCGGAGCATTCCTATAATGGTTAACCGGTTCGATGCCCGGCACCGCCCTCGAACGGCGGCGCGGCGCGAGCCCCGGGGAGGCTGCCGCTCTTGCACTGGATTGACTACTACCGCCCTAGCACGCTGGAGGCTTGCTTGGAGGCGTTTGCCGAGCATGGCGCGAGCGCTCGAGCGCTGGCCGGCGGCACGGATCTGCTCGTGCAGATGCGCGCCGGGCGATTGGCCAACAATGTCGTGGTCGACGTCAAGGCGGTTCCCGAACTCAACGAGATCCGCTACGAGCCCGGCATCGGATTGACACTTGGCGCGGCCGTGCCCTGCTATCGGATCTACGGTGACCCGACGGTGCAGCGGGAGTATCCGGCGCTGATCGACAGCGTCTCGATGATTGGCGGCACGCAGATCCAAGGACGGGCCTCGGTGGGCGGCAACCTCTGCAATGCCTCGCCCAGTGCCGATGCGGTGCCGCCGCTGATCGCCCTCGGCGCCACCTGCCGCGTGGCTTCGGTCGCAGGCGAGCGCGAGATCCCGGCCGAAGACTTCTGCACCGCGCCCGGGACGAACGCGCTGGGCGAGCGCGAAGTCTTGGTATCTCTCAACCTGCCGGCGCCGTCTCCCGATTCCGGAGCCTGCTATCTGCGTTTCATCCCGCGCAACGAGATGGACATCGCCGTGGCGGGCGCCGGGGTGTCGGTCAGGCTGGCAAACGGCTGCTTTGACTCCGGGCGCGTCGCACTGGCCGCTGTCGCCGCCACGCCGTTGCTCGTCCCCGCGGCGGGTGCCGCGCTGAGCGGCCAGCCGGTTGGCCGCTCAGCGATCGCAGCGGCCGCCGCTGCGGCCAAGGCGGCAGCCCGGCCGATCAGCGATATGCGGGGCACGGCCGAGTACCGCAGCAACCTGTGCGAAGTATTGACCCGGCGCGCCTTGGAGAAGGCCGTGGAACGGGCTGGCGGCACGCTTGGCTAGGCGGGGAAACATCGAGATGCAATCCATTCACGTACGGACCAAGATCAACGGCCAGGCGGCCGAGTTCCTGTGCGAGCCGCGGCAGTCGCTGCTTGAGGTGCTGCGCGACGTGTTGCGCCTCACGGGGACCAAAGAGGGCTGTAACGACGGCAATTGCGGCGCCTGCACGGTGGAGATGGACGGGCGCATCGTTCCGGCCTGCCTCGTGCTCGGCGCGGAGGCCGAGGGAGCGGACATCCTCACGATCGAGGGGATCGCCGAGGGCAGCGCGCTGCACGAGCTCCAGAATGCCTTTCTCGAAGGCGCGGCCCTGCAGTGCGGCGTTTGCACGCCGGGCTTCATTGTCGCCTCCAAGGCGCTATTGGATAGCAATCCGGACCCGAGCGAGGAAGAGATCCGTTTCTGGCTGGCGAACAATCTTTGCCGCTGCACCGGCTACGACAAGATCGTGCGCTCAGTGCAGGCGGCAGCCGAGAGAATGCAGCAGGAGGCCACGCCATGAGCACGTCCACACTGAAACCCACCAGCACATCGGCCGCCCCGGCCGACAGGTCCGGCAACGGAGCGCCGCACCGCGACGGCTACGAGCCCAACATGGTGCTGGCCACGCAGACCTTCGATGTGGTCGGCACCCGGCCGGTGCGCCACGATGGTGCCGACAAGGTGACTGGCCGGGCGCTCTACGGCGCCGATCTCGCGCTCGCCGGCACGCTGCATGGTGCCATCTTGCGCAGCCCGCACGCGCATGCGCGCATACGCTCCGTTGATACATCCAAAGCTGAGCAGATGGACGGCGTGTATGCGGTCGTCACCGCCGACGACCTGCCCGAGGCGGAAGACAAGCTGGTCGACGTGGGAGAAGGCGACACGCGCTTGTCCTATGTCCACGGAAATGTCCTCGCCAAGGGCAAGGTGCTGTACCAAGGCCACGCCGTGGCCGCAGTCGCCGCGCGCAATCAGCATGTCGCGTTGGAGGCGGCCGATGCCATCGCGGTGGACTACGAGCCGCTGCCGAGCTACATGACCGCGCCGGAAGCGATGGCCGCAGACGCGGAACTGCTGCACTCCGACCTCCGCATGAAGGAGTTTGGGGAGCAGACCGACAAGCCCTCCAACGTGGCCGAGCATTTCCACTGGACGGCGGGCGACGTTGCCGAGGGGTTCGCGGGTTCGGACGTGGTGGTCGAGCGGACGTTCGACACGTCCACGGTCCACCAAGGCTATATCGAGCCGCACAACGTGACCGCGCTTTGGAACCACGACGGCCGCCTGCACATCTGGTGCTCCACGCAGGGCGCTTTCGTCGTGCGCGATGTGACCTCGAAAATCTTGGAGGTTCCGGTTTCGAACATCAAGGTCACGCCGATGGAGATCGGCGGCGGCTTTGGCGGCAAGATCCCGGTCTACATGGAGCCGGTCGCGGCCCTGCTGTCGCGCAAGACCGGCCGGCCGGTCAAGATCGTCATGTCGCGCGAGGACGTCTTCACCGGGACCGGGCCGACGCCCGGATCGCATGTCCGGGTGAAGGTCGGGGCCACGACGGACGGCAAGATACAGGCGCTGGAAGCCACGCTGGCCTACGAGGCCGGCGCCTACCCGGGCTCCTTCGTGGCGCCCGGCGGCATGTGCGTCTTCGCCGCCTACGACTGCGCCAACCTCTCGGTCGATTGCTATGACGTAGTCGTCAACAAGCCCAGCTCCGCCGCATACCGAGCGCCCGGCGCGACGCAGGCTGCGTTTGCCGCCGAGCAGGTGATCGACGAGGTGGCGTCCAAGCTCGGCTTGGACCCCGTGGACTTCCGGCTGCGCAATGCCGCCACGGAGGGCACGCGTCGCGCCGACGGCCCGAAATTCCGCCGCATCGGCTGCGAGGAAGTGCTGCACGCTGTCCGAGACCACCCGCACTACGCAGCGCCCCTCACCGGTCCGAATCAAGGCCGCGGGGTAGCCGTGGGCTTCTGGTTCAACGTCGGCTTGGAGTCCAGCTGCACCTTGAACGTGAACACGGACGGCACCGTCCATCTCGTGGAAGGCTCCACCGACATCGGCGGCACGCGCACCTCGATCGCGATGCAGGCGGCCGAGGTGCTGGGAATCGCGGCGGAGGAGATCCTGCCGGAAGTGGTCGACACGGATTCGGTCGGATTCACGTCGGTCACGGGCGGCAGTCGCACCACCTTCGCGACCGGCTGGGCCGCGCACGACGCCGCCCAGAAGATCGTCGCGGAGATGAGGGCCCGGGCGGCCAAGCTGTGGTCCGTGGAGGCCGATCAAGTGCAGCATGCCAAGGGCGTGTATTCGTCGAACGGCAACAGCATCGTCTTCTGCGATCTGGCTGCCATGTCCAGCAAGACCGGCGGCCCGGTCAGCGCAACCGCCACAGTCAAGCCGAGAGGCGTTGGCGGCTCGTTCTCCGCGAACATCGTCGACGTCGAAGTCGATCCGGAAACTGGCAAGGTGGAGATCTTGCGGTTTACCGCGGTGCAGGATGTCGGCAAGGCCGTGCATCCGAGCTATGTCGAGGGCCAGATGCAGGGCGGATCCGTGCAGGGAATCGGCTGGGCGCTCAACGAGGAGTACTTCATGGGGGCCGACGGCACAATGAAGAACAGCAGCTTGCTCGACTACCGGATGCCCACGACATTGGACCTGCCGATGATCGACACGTGCATCGTCGAGGTTGCCAATCCCGGCCATCCGTTCGGCGTCAGGGGCGTCGGCGAAGCCAATATCGTGCCGCCGCCGGCGGCGATCGCCAATGCCATCCACCGGGCAGTGGGAGCGCGCATGCAGCGGCTCCCGATGAGCCCGCCGGCAGTCTGGGCGGAGGTGGCCGGAAGCTAGGCTGCGGTTTGCGACACGCCGGGCGCCGGAACGTTTCGAGACGCCAAATGGCGCGCTGAGAGGAGCACTGTTTACACATGTCCAATGTCTTGATGGAATCGAATATTCCGAGCCTGCCGCTGCTATCCCGCGGCAAGGTACGCGACCTGTACGCGGTCGGCGACGACCGGCTGCTGATGGTGGCCAGCGATCGAATCTCAGCGTTCGACGTCGTCCTGCCAACGCCGATTCCGCGCAAGGGAGAGGTGCTGACCAAGCTTTCGATCTTTTGGTTCGACTTCCTCAAGGATGTTATCGGCACGCACTTCATCACTGCGGATGTTTCGGAGTATCCGTCGGAATTGTCCGGCTACCGGGACCAGCTCGAAGGCCGTTCGATGCTGGTGAAACGGCTGGAAATGTTCCCCATCGAGTGCGTGACGCGCGGTTACATCGTGGGCTCGGGCTGGAAGGACTACCAGCGCACCGGAGCGGTCTGCGGAATCACGCTGCCCGAGGGCTTGCAGGAGTGCGCCAAGCTGCCTGACGCGATCTTCACCCCCGCTACCAAGGCGGTCGAGGGCCACGACGAGAACATCGGCTTCGACCAGGCCGCCGAACTCGTAGGAAGCGAGATGGCGGCGCGACTGCGCGACCTGACGATCAACATCTATGAGCGCGCCTCCCAGCACGGGCTGGGGCGGGGCTTGATTCTGGCCGACACGAAGCTCGAGTTCGGCATGTTTGACGGCGAGATCGTACTCGGCGACGAGGTGCTCACGCCCGACTCGTCGCGGTATTGGCCCCTCGACCTGTACCAGCCGGGCAGGGGCCAGGAGTCGTTCGACAAGCAGTACGTGCGCGACTACCTCGAAGAGGTGAAATTCAACAAGCAGCCGCCTGGGCCAGAACTGCCTGGCGATGTCGTCACCAACACGTCCCTGAAATACGTAGAGGCCTACGAGACGATCACCGGCACGTCGCTCTAGGACGATGGCTCCCGCCATTGTGGGGCGGTGCGACCCCTCCGGGCGGGCCCGACGGTGGTAGAATCCATTGCGATGACCAACCTCGGCAACTCTACGACCCGACGCACCGCCATCAAGTCAGCGGCGTCGTTCGGCATTCTCTCGGGTGCCACCAAGATCGGCCTGGCCGCTGAGAACCAACGCGCCGACGGGCGCCTCAACCAGTCTGTTTGCAAGTGGTGCTACCGGGAGATGAGCCTGGAGGACCTGTGCGAGCACGCGGCGAAGATGGGGATTGTCTCGGTTGAGCTTCTGACCAAGGAACAGTGGCCGACACTCGAGAAGTACGGGCTCACCTGTGCGGTTGGCAACGGCATCTGCAGGATCCCTGACGGGACCAATCGCACCGAGAATCACGCCAGTATCGAGAAGAACGCCCGCGATCTCATCTCTGCGGCCAAGCGGGCCGGCGTGCCGAGCCTGATCCTGTTTTCCGGCAACCGTCGCGGCATGTCGGACGAGGAGGCTTGGGACAACTCGGCCAAGATACTCAATCGCATCAAGGCGCAGGCCGAGGACGACGGCGTGACCGTCATGATGGAGCTGCTCAATTCCAAGGTCAACCACCCCGACTACCACTGCGACACGACTCCGTGGGGCGTCGAGCTGCTGAAGAGGGTGGAGTCGCCGCGCATCAAGCTGCTGTACGACATCTATCACATGCAGATCATGGAGGGCGATGTCATTCGCATGATTCGTGACAACATCGACCACATCGCCCACTTCCACACGGGCGGGAATCCCGGCCGCCACGAGATCGACGACACCCAGGAGCTCAACTACAAGGCGATCTCGAAGGCCATTGCCGACTTGGAGTTCGACGGCTACTTCGCCCACGAGTTCATTCCGCAGCGGGATCCCATGACATCGCTGCGAGAAGCTGTCGAGCTCTGCACCGTTTAGCCGCCAGCACGATCGCACGGGTCCTGGCTCGAGGGCTTGGCCGGGCCCGAGCGATGCGCAGTCAGGCCGCTCGGCTCAGCGGTGAGTTCAACATGATCGAGCGATGAGCGCGAACTGACGGGACCGTATCCAGCCGCGGAGAAGGCTTCAGGCTGCAGAACGACCCGGCACTCGGGACTTTCCGTATCATGTAGGCATGTCTACGCCTCAGGCTGTCAATCGACGGGAGTTCGTTCGCGGTGGAAGCGCTGCGGCGCTGGCAGTTGCGCTGGAAGCGAAAGCCGCCAGCAAGTCCGAGGCTGCCGGCGAATGGCGCAACCGCAATCCCGACATGGCGTATCGGCGCCTGGGTCGGACCAACTACATGGTTTCGGAGATTGTCTGCGGCGGCAACACGATCGCTCCGGACAACTTCCGCCACGTGGAGGAAGCCATAGAGCGCGGCTTGAATTACCTCGACACGGCGCCGGCCTACGGGCGCGGCCGCAGTGAATTGGGCTACGCCAAGGTGATTGCCGGCTCAAAGCGCGAGCGAGTCTTCCTGAACACTAAGGTCAGCGTCTGGGGCAGCAACCGGAACGCAATCTTCAAGGCCATCTACGACAGCCTTGCGGGCTCCGAGCAGGCGAAAGTCCAGTCCAAGGTCAGTGAGGAACTGGAACGGCGGAAGGCGCTGGATCCGGATCACATCTGCCATTACTTCGGAGGCCAGGAAGGCGCCCTCCGAGCGTCCCTGCTGTCCAACGCGATGGAGCGGAAGTACGGCGACAGGGTGGATCGGCCCTCCGAATACCGCGATCGGCTGCTGGCTTCGGTTGACAGCAGCCTCCGAGCGCTGGGCACCGACTACCTCGACTTGCTGATGGTGCCGCACGGTGCGAACAGCGCCTACGAAGTGACCGCGTTCCCCGAGATCTTCGAAGCCTTCGAGACGCTGCGCAAGGCCGGCAAGGTCAGGCATTTCGGCTTGTCCGCGCACAGCGATCCGGGCGGGGTCCTGGAGGGGGCTGTGGAGTCGGGACAGTATTCGGCAGCCATGGTGGCCTACAACATCGTCAACCACAGCTATGTCGATGCCGCGCTGGACCGAGCGCAGGCCGCCGACTTGGGCGTGATCGCGATGAAGGTTGCGCGCCCCTGCCACCACGGCCGGGACCACGGCCTGCCCAACGACCCGCGCCGCGTGGCAATGATCGAGCAGGCCGTGCCAGGCGAGCTGTCGGTCCCGCAGAAGTGCTACCTGTGGGTCTTGCGGGATGCGCGCGTCGCAGCCGTGAACTCCGAGTTGAAGAACTCAGCAATGGTGGCCGACAACCTGCCGCTGGCGGGCGCAAAGCGCGCCTAGCGGACGAACTTTTCCTGGCTGTCGAGCAAGATATTTGCGCACAGGTCGTTTCCGAAAGTCTCCCAATCCAGAAAGCCCCAGACCAGTTCCTTGTCGCGAGTGACCTCGAAGATTTGGGGCGTCTCGCCTTCGGCGTGGGTATTGGTCACCACAACGTTGCCATTGGCAAGCGCGTGCAGCTGCGTGATCCAAAAGAGCTGGATTCCGGGGATCTCGTTGCTCTCGAGGCTCCACACGATCTCGCCGCCGGGATTGACCTCCAGCACGCGGTTGTTGTTGCCGCCGCCGATGAGCGTATTGCCGCTAGGCAGACGATAGGCCGAGTAGACGGATGTGCCGTGGCCGCGATGCGTCGGAGTGGGCTCGCCGTTCAGCTCGAGCTTGTACTCCCAAACCACTTTGCCATCGGCCGCGTATTCCCGAACCGCGCCGTCTTTCTCGTGCGCTACCAGGTAGGTCCCGTCCGGTGTGGAGCGCACCAGCCGGGTATCGCGGTGCGAGTCGGGATTGTCGACCTGGAGCTTGATCTCGTGCTGCACCATGCCCTCGCGGTCCACTTCGATGATGCGCTTGTTGCCGGTCTCGGCGATCATGGTCAGGCCGCTGTCGAGGCGTTCGAAGCCATGGATCTCGACCTTGTCCACTTCCGCTGATGTCGGCGAAGACTTCCATTCCCAGACCGTTTCTTTTTCCGGCGATACCTCGGCGAGGGCGTCGTGCGAGGTGGGGACGAGGACGTTGCCGTTGGCGAGCAGATGCAGGTCGTGGGCGTTCGTGCCGTTCGGCCAAGACCAGTCGACCGACCCGTCAGAATTGACGACGGCCACCTGCTGCCTGTCCTGCGCCATCAGGCGCGGCGCGCTGGCTGCTCGCGTATCAGGGGCTGGTTTCGAGCAAGCCCAGCTCAGCAGGGGCGCGGCGGCGCCGACGTGCAAGAATCTGCGTCGATCCATAGTGGGTCTCCCTTGCCGCCGGTGCGGCAGCGATGACTGCACTCCCAGCCGGTCGCTAGATGAACTCGTACTCGCCGGGACGCGGCAGTTCGGTCACGTCGTGCTTGCCGTTGAGCGATGGGTTGTCCGGGATCAGGTTCTGCTTGGAATTCATCGCCATATCCCACGTGACCTCAATGCCGGCGTAGGCTGACTCGCGGCCCATGATCGCCGTCATGGTCGAGTACGCCACGGCTAGCGCCTGGTTCTTGTATGGACCGCTGCCGTTGATCGACTTGACCATGTCGATGTGTTCTTGCACGTAGGGGCTGGTTTGCGATGGCGTGCCCAGGTCCCTCACGGTTGACCGCCCGCGGGTGCCGACGACCAGCTCGTTCACGCGGCGCACCTTGCGCTCGGGGTACTGCCGGCAGTGGCTCGACATGCGTACGCCGTTGGCGTATTCGAAGTCGGCGTACACGTGGTCGTAGATATTGCCATAGAGCTTCTCGCGCGGACGCCAGACCGCGCCGCCCGACGCTACCACGCTGACCGGATGGGTGTCGCCCAGCACCCAGTTGATGACATCGATGTTGTGCAGGTGCTGCTCGACGATTTGGTCGCCGCAAATCCAAACGTGTGAGTACCAGGCGCGCTGTTGCCATGCGAGCGACTCTTGATCGAGCCGCTCCATGAAGTCGGCGCCCTTGATGACCGGGCCGGAAATCCAGTTGGCGTAGGTGGCCACCACGTCCCCGATCTCGCCGTCTTGGATGCGTTGCACCGACTCGACGTACTCCTTCTGGGACCGACGCTGCGCGCCGATCATGACCGTCAGCTTCTTCTGCTCGGACTCCTTCGCCAGGCGGATCACCTTCTGGGCGCCCATCATGTCCGTGGCCAGCGGCTTCTCGGCGAATACGTGCTTGTTGGCGTTGAGGGCGTACTCGAGGTGCAGCGGCCGCCAGCCCGGGGGAGTGTGCAGGAAGACCACGTCCACCCCGGAATCGACGACTTTCTTGTAGGCGTCGTAGCCCAGGTAGCGGTTCTCTGGCGCGACCTTGATCTGCTGCTTGACCTCGGCCGGGAATTCGTCCGAGTCGCGCAAGCGCCGCAGGGAGCGTTCGAGCTGGTCTTCGAACAGGTCTCCCATCGCGTGAAGTTCGTAATTCGGATTCCCGCGAATGGCTTCCGCGACGCCCCTCGTGCCGCGCCCGCCGCAGCCCACGATCCCGATCGACAGCTTTTCGGTGTCATCGCCGCGCAAGGCCTGGGGCCGCACGATTTGCAGGCCCGCCGCTGTTGCGGCCGCCGAGCCGGCGGATCTCTGCATGAAGTTGCGGCGCGTGACGTTCTCCTTGGTGTGTGGCGCTGCCGGAGTCGGTTCTGTCATTGGATGTTCCCCCTTACAAGACCAGCAGGCACCGCGGGACTCAGGTCCCGGCGCGAGGCCTGCGAAAGGCCATTGTAACTGCCTTGTTCACAGCGGGCCGTGGTGCCCGCACGGCGGCAGCCCGAAATTCGCTCAGACCTCGCGGATTTGGTCGGTCATCACAAAGAACTGGAACCGCTCCGGAGGCAGCGACGCGACTTCGCGGCTGTCGTTGTCGGCCCAGTTCGTATAGGCCGTCATGCCGAGAGAGGAATTGAGCAAGAACAGGAACTTCTCGGAGAAGAACTCGATGGGAGGGGGCTGGCGGAAGGTCAGCCTGTAGCCCATGGCGTTCTGGAGCACGATGTTCTCGTCGGCAGCGCCCTTGTCCTCGAGCAGGGTGACGAAGCTGGCCCGCCCGGCGTGCGGCCAGACATCCGGGCGCAGCAACCGGCGCAGGTTGGGTTGCACTTCGAAGCTGGTCTCGCACTGGCGGATCCACTCCAGCACGGACTCGCCCCATGTCCAGTGCCGCACGAACGTCCGGTATTCGTGAACCAAATTCGCTGCCAGCCCGAAGCGGACCGATTCGAGCGAGTGTTCCGCGTTCAGTGCGTCTTGGGTGGCACCGGGGATCAACGACTCCGAATCGATGATGTCTCCGGCACTGTCCACCAGTGCGTCCAATTGCTTCGATTCCGGCCCAGAGTGCAGCACTAGAGGCGGCAGCTCGAATGACGCGTTGCCCGGGATTTCGACATAGCGTCGGCCGCCGAGAATCTTGGCAATCGTCATATTCGCCTCTCGCGGCCATGCCGCGTAGGGATCGTGCTGGCCATATTGTAGTCCCACTATGAAGGCGAGACGGGGGGACGATCATCGGGCCGGATCGCAGAACTGGGCCGGATCGTGATGTTTACGTTGCTGAGCAGGACGTCCAGCCGGTCCCGAACGTTCCTCGCACCCGCCGAGTTGGCGCTTCTTCGGCTGATCAGGGCCGCGATCCGTTCGTCCTCATCGCTGCGGGGACGCCCCGGGTCTTGGAAGACCCATGACGTCCGCCAAATCGGGCGTGTCGCATACCGTCACGGCGAGATCGTCCTCGCGAGTGGAATAGTGCTGCCTTACGGCTGGCGAGACGATGTAGTTGCGCCCTTCTGGATAGAGGGAACGGAACGCGCTCAGCGCTGACCGGTTCAGGTGATCCGGGTTGATCTTGCACTCCAGTGCGTCCACGCGATTCCCTTCTCTGCGGACTACGAAGTCCACTTCGCGGCCAGCCTTGTCGCGCCAATAGAATATCCTTCCGTCACCGAACAGTCCTAGCACGGCGTCGAGAACCAGATGTTCCCAGAGCAGTCCTCGGTCTTCCGGTCGAAGGCCTGTCCAGCCTCTCTCGAAGCAGACGAATCCGGTGTCGAAACCGTAGCACTTGGGCCGCGCGACAATTTCCCGTTTCCCCCCGCCATGGTACGGCGGGACCAGATGCAACGCGTGAGTGATCGTCATGGCTTCGATATACGACCTGATCGTGAGTCGACTGAGCTGGCAAAGCGACGCCAGCCGGGTGTGATCAATCTGGCCACCGCTTTGCCGTAGCAGCAGGCGGAACAGCGCTTGGAACCCAGATCGGCTGCGGACTTGGAATAGTTCCTGTATGTCACGCGCGTAGAAGCTGTCGATCCATTCGCCGAAGAAGTCTGCCGACGGACTGTCGGCCAACAGGGCCTGCGGCAGCCCGCCGTGATATAGACGGCGGTCAAGCTGAGAACCACCTAGCCAGTCGTTGCACTCATCCCAGAGCACGGGCGGAAGATGGACTGATCGCTTGCGACCGGTCAGGGTGTCCCGGAACTTGCGAGTGGCAGCCAACGTCGACGAGCCCGTGGCCAAGACGCGCAGGCCCGGGTATTCGTCCGCGACGATCTTGAGCAAGCGGCTAGGGTCCTCTAAGCGATGCACCTCATCGAACACGAATACAGTTCCGCGTTCGTGTTCATCGAGGAACAGCTCCGGGTCGCGAAGCAACCGGCTCGTCGAGGGTAGGTCGCAGTTCATGTAGATGGCGGCGGGCAGCATGCGGGCGAGGGTGGTCTTGCCAACCCTTCGGACTCCGGAAAGCCACACGATCGGGCAGTCTGTCCACGCTCGGTTGAGTCGTTCCAGCCAAGAATCTCGCCGAACCGGAGTCATACTTACCAATTAGACGTCTAAATGGTAATTAAAGTTTCGTTTGGACGCGACAGCCGGCGTGCAAGCCCCTTGGCTCGGACTGTCGGCTGCATCGGTCGGACGGGTGCTGCCGTAGCAGCCTGTAGCCATAAGTGGATGAGTGCAAGAGGTTCGCTTGAATAAGCCGTCGAATGCCTGTCTGGAGGTACTTGCGGATGCCAAATCGGCCATTCACAAGCGTCTGAACAGCCGTATTCGGCATCGAAAATTGCGTGGATTCAAACCGATCTGTTCATCAGCACTTATGCCACATGCTGCTAGGGCCGACCCGCCGGGGAACCGCAGGACTCCTCATTGACGCGCAGGTACGCGGCTAGGAACGTGTCGAGATACTGGGAGAGCGCCGACACAATGTAGCCGGCGTCGCCGCCGTGTGTGCCGGTAGCGCCTGAATGCCAAGTCTGTGCACTGGCGGACTGCCCAAACTCGTCGGTAACCCATTTATAGTACGCGAGCGAGACGCTGAACGCCCTGGGGGTAACGTTGATGTTCACGTACAGATGGCTAAAATCCGCCCTTATCCCATCCACCGCGTAGAGGCGCGCGGCCCGAAGACGGCTCTCTGCGGCTGCCTGCAGGGCTTCTTGGGTGAGGCCGATGTCGGCCGCGTCGTCGTCAAGCTCCTCTACCACCAGCTGCATGGGTCTGCAGGCATTGAACAAATAAAAGCGCTCCAAGCGGTTCGAAATGTCTTGGCCGGCGATGCCCGGTGCCAGCAGCGCTACGAGCAACAGCCCGGACAGAATCCGTCCCATTTAGGACAGCCTATCATCGAGGACAGCATGCACTCGCGCGTGCCTTCTCGATATCCACCAGATAGTGTCACGAATCGATCAATCGGCGGTCGTGAGAGCTAGGGCACCCTGGATTTGATCCGAGCCGAATTCCGGCTGGCCCAGCCCGTGCCGTTTCGATAGCGCGGTCAACAAACGCGTTGGCCGAGCCCAGCCAATTGGCAGGGCCACTCAGCGCGGCCCAATCGACATCTGCTGGCGCATCGCGGCGCAGGATTTCAATGAGATCGCTCCCGGTCTGGCGCGCTTGCTGACTGGCTTCCCTGACGCGCCGCGCCGCTTCGTCCACCGGCATCGTCGCTGCGAGCAGAACCTTGGCGGATTCGGCGAGGACGCCTCCCGATGAAGCGGACAGGTTGCGGGCCATTCGATCAGGGTCGATGCTGAGGCCGACTAGGGCCTCGCGAGCTGTTCGCAGCGCGGCTCCGGCGAGCGTGGCCATCTGCGGCAGAGTGATCCATTCCAAGGTCCAGGCGCTGCCGCCGCGCTCGTGCTCGTGGATCGCGGCTTGGTGCATGGAGGACAACAGGGCGGCGTTGGCCCGTCCGATCGCCACTAACAGCTCGGAGTTGACCGGGTTGACCTTGTGCGGCATCGCACTGGATGAGCCCACGCTTCCATCGCTGGCTTCGGCGACTTCCGTCTGGGCCATGAGGGCGAGGTCTTGACCCATCTTGCCGAGCGATCCGGTGAGAAGTGACAACCAGCCGGCCAATTCCGCCAGCCCGTCTCGCTGCACATGCCACGGAGCGTCGGGGGCGCGGAGTTCGAATTCCCGGGCCAGCTCTTCCATGACGGCCAGACCGTTCGTACGCAGCGTCCCGAGCGTGCCGGCGGCGCCGCCGAACTGCACGGTCATCGTTCGGGGCCAGAGTTCAGCCAGTCGGATGCGGTGACGCGCCAGTGGCAGCAGCCAGCCGGCCGCTTTCAGGCCGAATGTGATGGGCACGGCCTGCTGGGTCCGGGTACGACCGGCCATGACCGTGTTGCGGTGGCGGTCAGCGTGGCCGACGAGAATGTCGACCAAGTCCTGTAGCCGGCGATCAAACGTCGCTAGCACGCGGGCCAGACGCATGACCAGGGCCGTGTCCATGACGTCCTGCGCCGTTGCTCCAAAGTGGACATACTGTCCGGCTGGCCCGGCCGCTTCGCGCAGCTGGCGAACCAGCTCCGTCACTGGGTGCCCGGACACCGGCATGCTGGCGACGAGCGTCGCCCAGTCCGGCTCGAATGCTTCAGCCGCCCCACGGATCTTTGCGGCTGATCCGGCTGGAATCATCTCGAGGCGCTCTTGCGCGGCGGCGAGTCCGACCTCGAACTCGACCATTGTTCGCACGCCGGCCTCGTCGGAGAAGTACTTCGCGGTCTCTGGGTCCGAGACGAGTTTGCCCAGCAGGGACGAGTCAAGCGGCGAGGCGGTCACGTTATCCTCCCGGACGGCGCGAATCCGAGCGGCGGGGCTCAGACGTCGAAGAACACGGTTTCATGAGCGCCTTGCAAGCAGATCTCGAATTCGTAGACCGGTGGGCCCACTAGGTCTCGCAAAGATGCGACCAGGCTCTTCCGCCGCGTGGGATCGACGCTAGTCAGGATGGGGTCTCGGGAGTTCTCTGCCTGCTCGTCAGAGAAGTAGATGCGCGTGAAGGCATGGTTGAGCATGCCGCGGGCGAATACGGCAGCGTTGACGTGCGGTGCGCCGTTCTCCGGCAGCGCGCCCGGCTTGACGGTTTGAAACCAGAATCGCCCCCCGGCATCGGTGCTCGCCCTTCCGAATCCACGAAACGCGTCGGAGCCTTCGGGATAGGCACCGTCGTGGCGAGCCTGCCAGATTTCGACCAAAGCGTCCGTCACGGGGTGGCCAGCGCCATCGAGCACACGGCCCTCGATGCGAATCAACGTGCCGGGCGTGCGCTCGTCAGCCAGCTGCCTGCCAGCGATCGGGGCGTGGCCGTCCCCGCTGGGGGTCAAAGCATGCGAGAAGAACGGGCCGACAGTCTGCGATGGCGTCTGGGATGACATGGCCTCAGGACTCCAGGGGGGTTGCTCGCGGCCCGCGCAGGACGATATCGAACTCGAAGCCCAAGGCCCATTCGGGCTCTGTCAGCTCCGTCGAATACCCCGCTACGAGCCGCTGGCGGGCGGCCGCGTCCGCGGTGGCGTTAAAGATCGGATCTAGGGCCAGCAACGGATCTCCCGGAAAGTACATCTGCGTGACGAGCCGTTGGATGAATGCCGTGCCGAACACTGAGAAATGGATATGTGCCGGTCGCCAAGCATTCGGGTGGTTGCGCCACGGATACGCCCCCGGGCGGATGGTGGTGAAGCGGTAGCGCCCGGCGCTATCTGTCAACGCCCTGCCCGCACCGAGGAAGTTGGGGTCGAGCGGGGCTTCGTGCTGGTCTTGAGAATGCACGTAACGGCCGGCCGCGTTCGCCTGCCAAACTTCGATCAGGGCGTTCGGAATCGCTCTGCCTGCCTCGTCAACCAGTCGCCCTGCCACAATGATGCGCTCGCCGATGGCCTCGCCATCCCGCACGGCATTGCGGGTCAGGTCCGCGTCTTCGCTGGTCACCGCGAAGTGCCCGAAGACGGGGCCCGTTAACTCAGATAGCGATTGTGGCAGCGGAACCAAGGGCTTCCGCTGCGAGCGAAGCAGCGTCGACTTGTAATCGGGATGCGCTTGGCGCGGGTGCGAGGACCAGTCCCGCGGGCCGAGGATCCGCTTGGAGGTCATTCCGCGCCTGCCTCGCCGTCAACTTCTGCCAGCGCCCGCCGGGCCGCCGCGAATGCCTGATTCGCCGCCGGGACACCCGCGTACACCGCGACGTGCAGCAGGGCTTCGGCGATTTCGCTGCTTCGTGCCCCGGTACGGCGTGCAGCCTTGACGTGCATTTCCAACTCGGCGTAGTGCCCCAGCGCCCCTAGCAGGGCGATGGTCACGAGGGACCGGGTCCTTTGGTCGAGCTGGGGACGCGACCAGACCGTACCCCATGCGGACTCGGTGATGAAGCGCTGGAAGGCCTCGTCGAATTCCGTCTTGCGTGCCTCCGCGCCATCAACGTGGTCGTCTCCCAAGACTTCTCGCCGGATGCGCATTCCGAGCGCGTGGAGATCGTCAGCGCTCAACGCGATCCTCCAAGAATCGCAGCAGGATCGCGGCGAACTCGGCCGGGCACTCGACCGGGGCGAGGTGGCCCGCGCCGGGAATCTCCCGGTACGTGGCGTCTGGCAATCGCCGCGCCAGACTCTTGACGGTCGCGGTTGGCGTCGACTGGTCTTCTGAGCCGCAAATGCAGACCGCCGGGACCCTGATGCTGCCCAACAGGCTGCTCAGGTTCGCATCGCGCAACGCCGCGCAGGATCCAAGGTAGCCGTTGATCGGCGCTCGCGCTAGCAGGGCAGTCCAACCCCGCACGGCGACTGACTGTTCGCGGCGGTACGACGTGCCGAACCAGCGTTCCATGACCGTTGCCGCGAGCGGTTCCAGGCCGCCAGCGCGAACCTGGCTGATGCGCGTGTCCCAGAATTCACGCGGGCCGATCAGATCGGCCGTGTCGGCCAGCACCAAGCCCTGCACCAAGTCCGGTCTGCGAACGGCGGCGGCCATGGCGATCATTCCACCGATGGACAGGCCGCACAGGACCGCGGGCCCCCATCGCAGGCTATCAAGCAGGCCCGCTAGGTCATCGGCGTGGTCCATGATCGTATACGGCCCGGCGGGACTCTGTGTCAGCCCTTGGCCGCGCTCGTCGTAGCGCAGCGAGCGGATTCGTCCGCCGAGCTCGAGTATGAGATCATCCCAGATGCGACAGTCAGTGCCTAGTGAATTCAGGAAGACGACGCGGGGGGCATCTGGGGGGCCTGCCGCGCGATAGTACATCGTCAGGTCCGCTGATTCTGCGAACGCCATCCTTGCGATCTGAAGCGTTGACAGGATATTGCGTCTACGCAACACTAGTCAAGCCCGCGCTAGATGACCTCGACATTCGCAGAATCGTTCGGCATTCGCTTGCGGCGCGCGTACCAATCGCTCCACAGGCGCGCCAATGCCGAGCTGCGCCAGCGGTTCGGCGTCACGGCGGACCAATTCGTGGTGCTCAGCCTGCTGGCGGAGCGCGACGGGGTCAGCCAGCAGGAGATCTGTAGTCGCTGCTATTCCGATCCCAGCACCATCGGTGCGCTGGTGCGTCGCATGGAGCGGAGCGGCTGGGTGCGGCGCGACACCGATCCGCGCGATGGCAGGGCCCGCCAGGTGCACCTGACCGACTCCGGTCGACAGCTGCAGCAGGAGTTGTGGGCGGCTGCTGACGATAGCTTTCACCGCGACCTGTGGGCTGTGCCTCGCAACGCGGAGGAGGAGCGTGCGCTCTTCGATGCATTGGACCGCGTGGTGGAAGCGATGGAAGGCGGGTGATTCGGATGGTCGCGGCGACCACGCCATACCGCCTCGACATTGTCTCTGCCGAGGATCCGTACCCGTACTACCGGGAACTGCGGGACGAGGATCCGGCGCACTTCTCGTCGGCCGAGCAACTCTGGGTGCTTTCCCGCTTCGACGACGTCTCGAACGCCTTCCGGGACTGGAAGACGTGGTCCTCGAAGCGTCGCGGCAACTTGGTCAACGACATGCCGGAGCGGATCGGCCGGACGCTAGGCACGACCGATCCCCCGGACCACCGCTTCGCTCGCGGTCTGGTCGAGAAGGCCTTCACGCGCGGCACGGTCGAGCGGCTCGCTCCGCGGATCTCCTCGCACGCGAGCGCACTTGCTCGCTCCGCGCTGGATCGCGGCGAGGTCGACATGGTAGGGGCGGTGTCGGCGCCGCTGAACGCGGCGATCCTCGGAACGATGTTCGGCGTTCCGGACGCCGATTTCCTGGCACTGCGCCGGTGGCTCGACGATTTCTTCCTGCGCGACGAGCCGGTGCCCGGCCGCGAGTCCCGGCAGACGGTCGCGATGCGCGAGTTGAGCAAGTACCTGGACCGGTTGGCGAGCGAACGCGTCGCCCGCCCTTCCGAGGACCTGATGAGTGCGATGCTGCAGGCCGAGCAGGACGGCCGTCGGCTCAGCCGCGAGCAGGTCGTGGTGACGACCATGACGTTCCTGACGGCTGGCTTCGAATCCACCAACAACCTGTTCACCAACCTTGCGTATGCCCTCGCCGCACATCCGGCGGTATATATCCGGCTCCGGACGTGCCCGGAATCGGTGCCCAGCTTCGTCGAGGAGGGCATGCGCTGGGACGCCCCCGCGCAGGGCTTCGTGCGCAGCCCCACGAGAGACGTGGAATTGCACGGTGCGCTGCTGCCTGAGGGGGCGCAGGTCCTGCTGCACATCGGCTCGGCCAATCGTGACGAGCGCGCGTTCGAGAGGCCGGACGAGTTTGATATCGAGAGGCCCAGCAATCGCCACCTGGGGTTGGGCAAGGGAATCCACTTCTGCGTCGGTGCGCCGCTGGCCCGCGAGATGGCGAGCGCATTGTTCCGGGCCTTGGTAGCGGCCAGCCGCGTGTGGGAAGTTGACCTCGATCGGGCGCGTCGCGTGACTACACCGAACTTCCGCGGGTTTTCGGAGCTGACGCTACGGATCTGAGGACTGAATCGATGCCCGGCTCGCACCCGCGCTGGCCTCTGCTGCTCTTGCTGCTGCTCGGGGTCGGCTTTGAGAACTTCTGGCTTTGGGGCGAGGACTGGCTGCTGTTCGGCATACCCGTCAACCTCGCGTACCACGTCGGCCTGTGCGTTGTCGGCGCGGGCCTGCTGGCGGCGGTGGTGCGCTGGGGCTGGCCGGACGACGCGGACGACTAGGCGCGCCATGGTCCTGTTGGTTCTGTCTGCATACCTGCTGGTGGTCTTGGGCGTTGGCCTATTCGGCCACCGGCTTTTCCGTGGCACCGGCGAGGACTATTTCTTGGCGAGCCGCTCGATCGGTCCCGTCATCCTGCTGATGACGTTGCTGGGGACGAACATGACGGCTTTTACCCTGCTCGGCGCCTCGGGAGAGGCCTACCGGCGGGGCGTGATCGTTTTCGCCCTGATGGGATCGAGCACCGCCATCATCGTGCCGTTCCTGTTCTATTACCTCGGCATCCGGTCGTGGAGGCTCGGCAAGCAGCACGGTTACGTCACCCAAGTGCAACTGGTGCGGGATCGGTACGGCTCGGACGGCTTGGGCGCCCTGCTCTTCGTCGTCGCTGTGGCCCTGATGCTGCCGTATCTTCTGATAGGCGTTAAGGGCGGGGGCGATGCGCTCAATATATTGACGGGCGGTCCGGGCGTTGGATTGCCGCCTTGGGTCGGAAGCTTGGCCGTCTGCGCGGTGACGTATGTCTATGTCAGCTATGGCGGCATGCGCAGCACGGCGTGGGTGAACGCGCTGCAGACAACCGTGTTCCTGCTCTTTGGGTTAGCCGCGTACGCGGCCGTGGTCTCGCAGTTCGGAGGGATCGGTGCTGCGATGGGCCGGCTTCGCGCCGGGTATGCCGAGATGGCGAGTTTCGGCACCGACCGCTTCGCGCTCTTGCAGATGGGCTCGTTCCTATTGCTGCCGCTCTGCACGGGAGCGTTCCCGCACCTGTACAGCCACTGGCTCTCGGCGCGAAGCGCCCGATCCTTCCGGCTTGCGATCGTGGCCTATCCTATTCTGGTCGCCGCGATCTGGTTTCCGAGCGTGACATTGGGCGCGATCGGCCGCCTGCAGTTCGCGCCACCGCTCGACGGACCGATATTGGTCAAGCTGATCGTGGCGAACACCGGCGAGATCCTAGCCGGCTGCCTGGCCGCGGGCGTATTCGCCGCGATCATGTCCTCCCTTGACTCGCAGATTCTCGCACTGGGCGCGATGTTCACGCAAGATATCGTGCGCCACTACGGATTCGATGGCAAGCTGCGCGAAGAGCGCCAGGTCTGGTTCGGGCGGGCCTTCGTGCTGGCGTTCCTCGGCCTGGCGTTTCTCTGCTCGCTGGTTGCGTCCCAGTCCATCTTCGCGCTTGGGACGTGGGCTCTGACTGGGTTCGCCGGCCTGTTACCCATGCTGGCGGCGACGTTGTTCTGGCCGCGGGCGACGGCGCGCGGCGCGGCTGCGTCGATCGTGACCGTGGTCGTGCTGTGGGCGGGCCTCTTCTGGGACTCCCTGTCGGTCGAGGGAGCGTACAGCGTTGCGGGCACAGGCTTGATGCCGGTCGCGCTGATCGTGCCGGCATCCACGCTTGCCTTGGTGCTGGGGTCGCTCGGCAAGCGGTCTCGCTCTCAGCGCTGAGGCGGCAGGTGTCCGGACGCGATTGCCAGTCGCGCTCAAGGTTGTTTTGCGAATTCTTGACTTCCTGCGGCGGCAACTTGCCTGCCCGCATGCTATGGTCTGGCCTAGGATTAGGTGCGAATGGTGGGCGAAGTGTGCTTCGTCGAGGCCACTGCCCGATTCGCAAGAATGCAGGCGGGGTGAAATCATGATTCGAAGTTTGCGCGGAGCGTTGTGGCTTGGCCTGTTCGCGGCAGTGTTCGCCGCACCTGTGCGCGCTCAGGTCAGCCTGGCGGGCGTGACCGGTGTCGTCACCGACGCCGCCGATGCCGTGATCCCGGGCGCTAGCGTCTTCATGACGAACGTCGAGACCGGGATCGAAACACAGGCGGAAACCAACGAGGCCGGCTATTACACGTTGGTCAGCTTGGTCCCTGGCTCGTACGAACTCGCGGTGCAATCCGATGGGTTCTCCCGCTTCGTGCGGACCAATCTTGAGTTGGAAACGGGCCAGCAACTGCGCCTCGACGTAGCGCTCGAGATCGGCGCAGTCACCGAGTCGGTGACCGTCAGCTCGGCCGCTCCTGCGATCAATCTCGAGCGCGGAGCGGTCAAGGGCGACGTGATCGTCCACGAAGAGATCCAAGACCTGCCGCTGCAGGGCCGCGATTTCACCAACCTCGCGTTCTTGGTGCCCGGTGTGATGCCGCGCGGGCGCGGGCAGGGCTCCTTCGCGTCCGTAAACGGCGCCCGCGGCGACCAGACCAACTTCTTCGTCGATGGTGTCAGCAACCGCAACCCGGTCGGTGGCAGGGCGCAGGTGCGGCCGCCACTAGACGCGGTCGAGGAGTTCCGCGTCGTCACTTCCGGCTTCTCCGCCGAGTACGGCGGTTTCTCGGGCGGCATCATCGGCATCACGATGCGCTCCGGGACGAATCAGTTCCACGGCTCGGCATTCGAGTACCTGCGCAACGAGGTGCTTGACGCGCGTGGGTTCTTTGACGAGGAGCGCCTGCGGCTGCGCCGCAACCAGTTTGGCGGCACCTTGGGAGGCCCGATCCTGCGCAACAAGAGCTTCTTCCTCGTCAGCCTCGAAGGGCGCCTGCAGTCGATCGGCAGGACACGCTTGGGCAACGTGCCGACCGCGCTCGAGCGGGCGGGCGATTTTTCCCAGTCCCTGGACATCGCCAGAGGCACGGCCGGCGGAACTCTCGAGCCGGTGTATCTCAACGACCCGGATCGCAGCGGAGCGTGCAACCGGCGCGTGAAGCGCGGCTGCTTTCCGAACAACCAGATCCCGGCCACGAGCCTTGACCCGATTGCGCTGGGCCTGATCGATTTCTACCCTCTGCCCAACCGCGACAACCTGCGGCTGAACAACATCTCGACGGCGGTGGACGACGACGACTGGTACCAGGTGGTCTTCAAGGTCGATCAGAACTTCTCGCCCAATGACAACTTCTCGGTCAGCTACCAGAAGCGCTTCAACAATTTGGAGAATCCCTTCGCCGGCAGCGCCCTGGCGATCTGGGGCGACGAGACGCGCGACCGGCGCGACCTGATCTCGCTGCGCCACACGCACACGTTCTCGCCGACATTGGTGCTGGAGCTGTCGGGCGGTTTCAGCCACCGTGACAACTACTCCTATTCGCTGGCCGCGAATGATGATCCGGCCACCATTGGCCTGCCCGTGCCGGACGATCTGCCCTCCGAGCTACAGGGGCTGCCGCGGGTCACGCTGCAGGGCTACTGGCCCTTGGGGCAGAGCGGCGGCACGCCCCGCGAGCAGCAGATCTGGGACTGGCAGGCCTCCGGCCGCCTGTCGTGGATCCGCCAGACCCACACGATAAGAATGGGCTTTGATACCTCCCGCGTGCTGTACGACCAGCCGCAGTACAACAACGTGCGCGGCTCGTACCGCTTCGGACGCCGCTTTACCCGCCACACGGTCGGTGACCTGCTCCTTGGCCGCTTGCAGAGTGTCAACCGGCGCGTCCAGACGACGTTCAATGAATTGCGCAGTCACGGTTTCGGGCTGTTTATCAACGACGACTGGAAGGTGAATCGCGATGTCACGCTCAATCTCGGCCTGCGGTACGAGGTCGAGATGCCGCCCTATGACGTGAACGACCGCCTGTCGACGTATCACCCCGAGCTGAACAAAGTCGTGCTGGCGGGCGACCAAGCGCTGCCCAACTTGGACCAGATCTTGGCCGATCAAGGGCTGACGGATCGCACCGCCCTTGCGAGCGACGTGGGCATGACCCGCCGGCTAATCGATCCCGACTTCAACAATTTCGCTCCGCGGCTCGGGTTCGCGTGGAGACCGTTCGGCAATAACCGCAATGTGGTGCGGGGAGGCTACGGGATCTTCTATCAGGGCTACTTGCTGGGCCCGGTGCGGGGCCAGCTGGCGGGTGTCTTCCCGTTCACCTTCAACGAGACCTACAACTCGACGGGGAACCGAAACATCCCTGCGCCGACGCTCCAGAACCCCTATCCCGACGGACGCCAGCGCATCGGCGGCCAAGGGATCCAGAACGTGAACGGCTTCGATCCCGACCCACCCACGGCGTACCTGCAATCGTGGAACCTAACGATCGAGCGGGATCTCGGCGGCGGACAGGCCTTGGAGATCGGCTACGTCGCCTCGAAAGGGAGCCACCTCCAGCGCCGCTACGACTACAACCAGCCGATCCGGGACCTAACGCAAGCGGTTGAAGGCGCGAACGGCAACCTGACCTTCCCCCGCCCCATCGAGGGTTTGAATCGCCTCAACTACACCTCGTTCGGTGCGAATTCGACGTACCAAGCTCTCCAGGCTTCGCTGCGCCGGCGCAGCCGCAGCGGACTGTTCTATCGCTTCAACTACACCTTCAGCAAGTCTATCGATGACTCTTCCGCTGCGAACGATAACAGCGGGACAGGCGGCGGGCGTGGCGGAGCGGCCGGAGCCATCGATACGACCAACCTGCGCCTCGACCGTGGTCGCTCGAACTTCGACCAACGGCACGCGTTCACCATGGCGGGGCGCTACGAGCTGCCGTTCGGCCGGGGGCGTCGTTTCCTGCGTAACCTGCGCGGCCCGGCGGAGGCTGTATTGGGCGGCTGGCAGCTCTCTTCGACAACCACGGCCTATTCTGGCCAGCCCTTCACCGTGCTCGCGGCCAACGTGGATCTCAATGCCGGCGAATCGCCGCGGCCCAACCGCGTCGCGCACGGTTACCAGCAGCCGGATGCGTTTCCCGGGTTGAAGGGCGTGGATTTCCCGTGGTACGATCTGTCGGCCTTTGAGCGGGTCCCCTGCATCGGAACCGAGAACCGCAATGGGATCGAGTGCTTCGAAAGCGCGCACGGCTTCCAGCCCTTCCAGGTCGGCAACTCGGGCAGGAACATCTTGGACATGCCAGGTGCCGTCAACATGAACCTGAGCCTGCAAAAGAACTTCCAGTTCGAAGGGCGCCGGCGCTTGCAGGTGCGCATGGACGCGTTCAATGCACTGAACATGACTAGGCTGCGTCGGCCCAGCCCGCAGTTCGATGCGCTGCAAGGCGGCTTGATCATCCAAGCGAGGGATCCGCGCATCCTGCAGGCATCGCTGACATACAGGTTCTAGCGGCACTGCTGGAACGCTGAGTGAGGATTAGAGGCCAAACAATGAGATCAGGCATGCGTTCGGTACGAATCTTCCTAGCGCTTCCGGTCGCGTTGTGCGCGTCTGCGGCGGAGGAGCAACCCTTGACCACAGCCCGCGGCGCGGTCAACGCGGTTTCCCTGCAATCTGCGCCCTCGGCGGTCGCCCAAGGCGGCATCTTGGCAGTCTTTGGCGAGCAGTTGGCGGCCGCCCACACCACGCCCGAGGGGGCGCCGCTGCCCGTGGCATTGGAAGATCCCGCGGTGGAGGTACTGATCAACGGCGTCGCGGCGCCGATTTTCTTCGTGTCGCCAGCCCAGGTCAACGTGCAGATTCCGTGGGAGGTCGAGCCCGGCTGGGCCGATGTGGTGGTGCGCCGGGGCGGCTTGGACAGTTCGCCCATGCCGGTCTTGGTCTCCGAGGCCAGCCCGAATCTGTTCACGTACGAGGGCTCGAGTGCATTGATCACCCAGACGGGCGGCGACAACCCGGATGCGCCACAGCTAGGGGTTGATGGCCCCGCCCCTGCCAGCAGCAGCGGTCCGGCCAACGGCGCGGAGCAAGGGCAAACCATTACAGTCTTTGCGGCCGGCTTGGGCCAGACCGATCCGGCGGTCGCCAGCGGGGCGATCGGGGGAGGTGCGGCCCCTGTGGCGGACCAACGGGCCTACCTGGGCGGCTTGCCCGTAGCGGTCGCGTCGGCCGCTCTGTCGGCCGACATGGTGGGCGTGTACAACTTGGAGTTCGAAGTACCGGAGCTGGCGAGCTCCGGCGAAGTATTCCGCTGGTATTCCGGAGACATCGGCAGCGCCGCGGTATGGGGCGCGGGCGGCCCTCCGACACCTCGCTACATGACGCTGGGCGCCGAACTGGAGTCTCCTCGGCGCATTGACCTGTCCGATCTGAACCCGTATTTCGTGGCGGTCAGCGGTGCGGTCGACGAAGTCGACTTCTGCTTCCGCAATGTGGAACTGCTCGACTTCCGCCGCGACTCGGCGACGACCTTGGAGCACTGCGTTTTGCCGTCCTATCCCAACGCTCCCAACCAGAACGCCTACAGGCCGTTCGAGCGATCGATGAACAGCCCCGTGCTGGCCGCGCTCGCTGAGCCGTCCGAGGAGATCAGCGAGGGCTTGACGGACCAGCTGCTGCTGATCGACACAGCCGCGGGCAGCACCGCCGAGCTCGTGCAGCTTCCGCAGCCTGCGGACCGGTTGCAGTCAGCCCTTGGGGAGAGCCGGAATATGCGCCTGCTGCGACCCGGCGACGACACGATTTATTCGCTGGTCGATACGGAAGGCGCTGCGGGCGGCGAATTGGAGGGCGTTGCGGCGCTGCCGAACCCCCTTGAAGTCGACGGCATGACCGTGCACGTCGCCCAAGGCGCGAGTTTCGGATCCGGGTACCGCATGCGCTTCCTTGGTCCCGGCGCCGAGGCCGAAGAGGGGCGGCCCGTCGCCGTGCTGTTCAATCGCGACGCCAACGTGATTGCCAAGGTGCAGTTTCCCGATGGCTGGGATCCGATCGCACCTCCGCGTCGCGTCAACAACCAGGGGATTGCTCAGGGAAACTCTATCGCTTCGACCCAGGTGGGATTCCGCGGCGATTCCACCGCCTACGTGCTGGTGCGGGCGTCGGACGGCAGCGGCGATGGAGTCGTAGCCTTCCGTGCGGCGCTGCCGGAGGATTCCGAAGGGCCGGCCTCCGAGAGCGTCGCAGACGAGACTTCCGAAGAGCCGGCCCCTGAGAGCGTCGCAGTCGAGACTTCCGTGACCGCCTTTCCGGACGGCTCGTATGCCGCAACCTGCCACACTCAGGTGCGCTTTCAGCGGATTGGTCTGACCCGCGAGCTGGCGGTCGTCGCAACGTCGGAGATGCTGAACGAATTCGCGCTCCCGCAGTTCAATCAGATTTGCGCCGGGGATCAACTCGTGCTATTCGACACAGTGGCTGCCAGCACGAAGGTCGTGCCGGCCCCGGAACCGCTCGACGTCGTGGGCAAGGGAATGGCGGGCAGCTACCTCTACTTCGCCGATGGCGCGCGAGAGGTCGCTCTGCGGGCGTCGCAGAAGATCCACATATTTGATGGCGTGAGCGAAGTGTTCAGCACGGTGGAATTCGAAGAAGACGTCGGCATCTTGTTCAACAGCTTCGTTTCAATGCACCGGCTTGTTGGGCAAGGCCAGATTGTCGCCCTGGCTACCGGAGGGCCGACGCGCACCAGTCCGAGGGGAAACACCCAGCCTCCTCTGGCCGGTAACCGCGGCCTGCTGGTCGTGGATTTGCCCAATGCCACGGCGGTCCACTTGGCGCTGCCCGAAGGATTCGCGCAGGTCGTCGCGGTGCCGAACAATCTGATCAACCAGCAAGGCCTCCGCACCTTCGGTATGTTCCCGCTGATCGGACGCGCCTTCGCCTATTCCCAGAAGCCTAACGGCGGGCCGGGCAACCCCGGCGGGACCGCCATCCTGACATGGGATGTTGCGACGGCCACTGCGACGGAGATACCACTACCTGAGGACGGCTTTGCCGTCGTTCGGCGGGTAGGCGGCGGTGGCGGCGGCGGTGGCGGTGGCCGTGGCCGTGGCC
>VXRL01000022.1 GCA_009838515.1 Terriglobia bacterium
GGAGCGCGTCTAGCAGGTATTGGCCGGATGCCGGGTCCTTGAAGTTGGTGTACTGTGCCACGGCCGTGTCGTTGATGAGCTGCCTGCGGCTGAGCCTTCCGACATAGCCGATCTCCATCATGAAGCCCCCGCCCAGCTCGCGGGCGACGGTTATCGTGGGGTTGATGCTGTACGGCGGGAGCACGCTCGAATCGACACCCTGGCTGAAAGCCAGTCCCGAGGGATTGGGCGTGCCGGGGCCGCCTGGCGGCGGTGGCGCAATCCCGAGGGCGGGAATGTTCGTCGGCCCTTCGAAGCGGGGCGAGTTCGAGACCGTGAAGTTCTGGCGGGTCACCTTGCTCGTCAGGCCGAACGCGTTGCGGTCGATCATCTGGATCATCCCCATGCCGAAGATGTCATAGAAGAGGCCTGCGCCCGCTCGGATCGACGTCTTGCCGGGACCGCCGAACAGCTTGCCCAGAAATCCGTCGCGAGCCTGCGGCGAGAACGCGACGGCGAGCCGCGGCGAGAAGTTCCTCGAATGCGTTGCCCACAGCGGTCCGCCTTGGGGGTCGTCGACCCCCACGAAACCGATGGGCCCCGCTTCATGAGTGGGCCGGCCGCTCTCGGCCAGGTCGATGCGGGTCGCGATGTAGTTGTCCAGCCTCGGGGTGATGCGGACCTGCGCCCCGTTGACCTCCCTCACGGGCGGCATGAACGACCAGCGCAGGCCGGCCGTGATTGTCAGGCCCGGCCTGGCGCGCCAAGTGTCTTGGAAGTACAGCTCCAGCTCTTCCATGCCGAACGTGCGGCTGACCGGGTCGCCTACCGCCAGCGCATTGCCCTGGATGTCGTAGTTGTAGTTCGCGTCGTAGTAGTTGACGAGGCCCAGGACCGTTGCCATGGTCTCCCGGTAGGATCCCGGGCTCGCGGGGGCGAGGGCGAGCGGCGTGTCGAACAAGGCTGGGCCGTCCGTCAATGCCCACGCGGCTTGCTTCGCGAAGTGAAAGCTATTGGCAGAGTTCAGGCGGCGGTTTCGGATGGATCGGAAGATCCCGCCGAATTGCCAAGAATGCTGGCCGCGCACTACCGAGATATCTTCGGAGACAGTGTGCACCGGCAGGTAGTTCGATTCCGGCGTCGTCGAGCCGAGGGTGTCATCGACGATGCTGTCGCCCAAGCTCACTCTGGGCCCGGTCTGGACCCCGGACAGTCTCACGTCTTGGCCCGTGAAGCCGTACCGGAAATTGCTGACCATGCCGGCCCCGAGCAAACCCGTGTATCCGACCGCCAATCCGCGGCTTCTGTCATCGGTTTCCCTGTTCGGCTCCTGGCCGGGAAACTGGGGCAAGCCGCCGATGTGATCGTGCTGGAAATTGCCGCGCACGAATAGGCGGTGGGCGCCGTTCTCGTCGGCGTTCCAATCCACCTTCGAAATGACCGTGTTCCAGACCAGCGGGGTGGATGCAGTGAACCTGTAGCCGGCAGTGTTCAGCCCGTCGCCGACGGTGGAGTCGTTCGGATCCGGGAAGGAATTGAAGTACTGGAGCGCGGCAGGGCTGGGACCGATTTTTTGGGGATCGATCTGGGACCGGATAAACTCCGGGTCGAGTTCCTGGATCGCCCCCCCGGCACCTCTGTATTTCACGAAGCCTTGGCGCATAGAGCCATTAGGTACCGTGCGCACCGCACTGCCCTCGCTAGCGTCCCTGCGACCTTCGTAGTTGGCGAAGTAGAACAGGCGGTTCTGCTTGATTGGACCGCCGATGGAGGCCCCGAACACGTTGCGGATCAGTTTCGCGCGGTCGACGCCGGCCCTGTTGTTGAAGAAGTCGTTGGCCGCGGTAGCGGTGTTGCGGTGGAATTCGTAGAGCGAGCCATGGATCTCATTGGATCCGCTGCGGGTCACCAACGCAACCTGCGCTCCCGCTGACCGCCCCTGGTCCGCGTTCGCGGTGGTCGTGACGACACGGAACTCCTGGATCGAGTCCAAGGTATTGCGCAGCACGCTTGTGAACGGCAGGCGCCCGTTCTGGTCGTTCACGTCGACACCGTCAAGCGTCACGTTCGACTGGTCGCTGCGAGCGCCGTTCACGGTGCCGTTTCGGATGTCACCGGCCTTCCTGGAGTCCAGCGGATCGGCGCTCAGGAATGTGACGCCCGCCTGGAGCGAGAGCAATCCCGCCGGATTGCGGGCGTTCAGCGGAAGCTGCTGGATCGGCATTGTGCCGAAGGCGTTGCCGACCGAAGCGTCAGTCGTGTTCAGTTGCGCCGCAGAGGCGGAAACGGTGACTGCTTCCTCGACCGCCTCGACCGTGCCGAAGACTACCGGGAGCGTCACGTTGGTGTTGACGAGCAGCGAAACGCCCTCGATGATCACCGGCGCGAAGCCCTCTCGGACCGCTGACAGCGTATACGACCCGGGCGGCAGCTGGGCGAACGTGTAGCGCCCCTCTTCGTTGGACTCCACCGAGCGCTGGAAGCCATTGGTCTCGTTCATGATGTCGAGTTCCGCTCCGGGGATCACGCCGCCGGTTTCGTCGGTGACCACTCCGCTCAGGCCGCTCGATTGCCCGAACAAGACAGGAGCCAGAAAGAGCGTTAACAGAAACAGCCCGCCACTCCGAGTCCGTACTATGCGATGCCGTGGCTTGCTCGAGCCTGTCATTGTCCCTAAATCGTACCAGCATCAACTGCTCTTCAGACGACTGACTGAATTGCTGAGTGGATTCGGCAGGACTATTGAATCTTGGGGCTGCGGACGGTCGTGGCAACGGGTAGTTCGAGTCTGTTCGCTTGTGGGGAGTCGGATTATTCCGATACCGAATGGGTAGTTCTTCCCACATTGCTCCGACGCCGGAGTTATTGGGCTCTGGGCTTGGGCACAGGATGGCGAGCAAGTCTAGCGCGGCACCATTCGGCCAATCTTCGCTCGTGTTCTCGGCGTGATCAGGCGAACCCGCCGTTCGCAAGGCACCACGACATCCTCGCGCCCGCATCTGCCTTCCAGCGCGTTCGGGGTTGGGCGTGGTTCCGTTCAGTGACGGAAGCATGCTTCCCTCACAATCGCGTTCAACATAGCAGCGGGCGGCGGGCCACCCGAAGGGCCAAAACGAAGCAGAAGATCCGTGACAGCGGGTTGACACACCGCCTGACGGGATGGCCCTCGCCGTGGCGGCATCCTACATCAGTGCCACGCTGACGTCTGCACGGAAGTACGACGCTGACCAGGAAGTGAGCACAGACGGCAGCATCCTCGGCGAGTAGTTCCTCCGAACGTGCTCACCGGCGTCTAGGCTCCCTTTTCGGCCCGCCTCCAAATCCGTCGCAAACGTCACTGAGCACAGCACTTTCGGAACTTGAGCGGGGAACGCGCCAGGCGCGCCGGAACGTTCACGTCGGCCATGAACCGGGCAAGCGGCTCACCCAGAGCACGGGCATCGGAGGTGTCATCGAGCGCGAGCGAACCTCTGGGTAGACCGTCGCGAAGAGCCGTCGCTACGGGTTGTGGTTCGGCGCGTCGCCGCTCTCTGGCATCGCACCGCCGCCGTCGCGCATCGCGATCACGTAGCCGCTTTGCGCTCGCTTCGTTCTTAACGCCGTCGCAAGCGAGCCGGCATTCCGATAGAATGAGGCTCCGACAGACCGTTGCCCGATTTCGGGCGGCGGCGCGGGTAGTCGCTCGCGGCACCGGGTGCGAAGAGCGTGAGGAAGTCCATAGAATTCGCTAGCAGAACGCCGGCTCTCAGCGCCACGCTGACCGCGACGCTTGTGCTGTCCGTTGTGGTATTTCCCGTTCTGCCCATCGCCGGTGAAATGCTCGACGTCAAGATGGGCTACACTTACGCCGAGGCTGTCGCCGCGATGGAGAGCTACGGCGAGCGCGGGCGGCAGGTGTATGCGTGGTCCAGCCTCACTCTGGACGCGTTGCTGCCGTTCGTTTTCGTCAGCTTCCTAGCCGGACTCATCTATCGGTTCCGACCAACGGAACGATACTGGACATTGGCTTGTCTACCACTGGCGGCGGGAGTGCTCGACTTGTGCGAGAACATCCAGGTCGTCCTCATGCTCGCGGGATTTCCGGACGTATCCGCCGGACAGGTGGCGGTGGCATCGTTGCTCACCTTGTCGAAGTGGTATGCGTTTTTGGTCTGCCTGTTGCTTGCGGCTACCCTCGCGGCCATTGCGGCGGGCCGGCGTGTCCGCGATGGTCTTCGAGACCGCGCGGCTTAGCTGCCAACCGAGGGTAGAAAGGCGCCCGGTCGAGCAGTGGTCTTGTGGCGTTGGAAGGACGAGCGCTTCCATTGGTGCAGCGGCTCACCTCCGGCCGGTCGTGGCCGAGGTAGGTCGACCGGTCATCCACCAACAGCCGCGTCGCCGCCGCCAATCATGTCGGCGCTGGCCACGATCAGCGGATCGGGTCGCCCTACTCGCCGGACATCCTTGTTCGTGTAAGGCAACGCAGCCAGAAAATGCCGCATGCAGTTCAGTCGGGCGCGCTTCTTGTCGTCGGACTTAACGATTGTCCACGGCGCGTCAGCAGTGTCCGTGTAGAAGAACATTGCCTCTTTGGCCGCCGTGTACTCGTCCCACTTGTCGAGCGACTGGCGATCGACCGGCGACAGCTTCCACTGCTTCAGAGCGTCCTTCTCGCGGGCCTCGAAGCGGCGCCTCTGCTGCTCTCGGGTGACAGAGAACCAGTACTTGAACAGCAGGATCCCGCTGCGGACGAACATGCGCTCTAGCTCTGGGGCTTGACGCATGAACTCCAAGTACTCCTTGGCGTTGCAAAACCGCATGACTCGCTCGACGCCGCCGCGGTTGTACCAAGAGCGGTCGAACAACACAATCTCGCCGCCGTGGGGCAGATGCCGGATGTAGCGCTGGAAGAACCACGCACTCCGCTCGTCGTCGGTTGGCCGGTCGAGCGCCACGACCCGAGCACCGCGCGGATTGAGATGCTCCGTAAACCGCTTGATGGTCCCGCCCTTGCCGGCGGCATCTCTGCCCTCGAAAAGGATGACGATCTTCCGGTTGGTCGCCTTCACCCAGTCCTGCACCTTCAGCAGTTCTACCTGAAGTGTCGCCTTCTCCCGCTCGTAGGTCTTGCGGGCGAGCTTCTGCTTGTAGGGGTATTCGCCCGTCTCGAACAGCCGCCGGATGACGTCGCGATCCCGTTCTAGGTCGAGTACACCGGAGTCCGGTGGACTATCGCTATCCTCGGCGGCGCGGGTGCTGCCTTGCGCATCGGTCACAATCGGCCCCTTGCCGTCAACCTTCGCCGTGTCCTGCTCCACGGAGACAGGCTATCACGGCTCACCGTCTGTCACCGGCGTTCGCTACCGTCCCGGGGCCAGAACTCGGGGGCATTCAATCCCTTGCGCTTTTGTTCAGGTTCAGAAGCGTCCCCAAGGCGTCGTCGTTGCCGATGTCCGCCGGCCAACCGTAGGCCGCCGCCACGGCTTGATCCAGAGCCGTGTGGGCGTCCGCCAACCACTGGGGCCGGGCGTTGTAGAGGTTCGTCAGCGTGCGCTTCTTGAGCGCCTTCGCCGCGTCCTCATCGCGGGGAACAGGACGCTTCGGGTAGCCGGGGACCGGCTCTTCAACCCACTCGACCCATTCTGGTGGGTTGAGCCAGCGGTCGCGCAATTCGACCAACCTGCGGGCTTTGAAGGCGATAGCCATGGCTCGCGGGTCGTCAGCGAAGTCGGCGGCGGGCACGTCCGGCGTCAGCCCGTCGGGGAACGGGAATGTCTCGAAGGTGGTGGTAGGGGTGTAGCGCGGGTCGTTGCCTTTGCCAAGCCAAGTGCCGAGCCGGATAGACCAGATCTCGTGAAACCGGCTATGCAGGATCCCGAACGTCGTGTCGTCGTCGCGGGAGATAGCGATCGTTGCCGAGTCAGGGCAAACGCTAGTAGCGAGCCAGACGAACAGGCGGTACTTGGCCACGCGTGGCGTCACGATGTATCGCGACAGGCTGTCGAGCGCCGCCCACATGTTCGGTCGCGGTCGATGATGCAACCACCACTGATCACGTCTCCCGGCTTCGCGTTGCTCATCCCAACTTGGCCTGACGTGTTCCTTCACCCACCGAAACGGTTCCTCGTACAGCGCCGCATCACCGATCTTCATCTCAAAACCGAAGTCGACGATCCACTTTCCCGCCGGTCGCCGGGTGAGGTCCATCCCGTTCACCCACGGCTTCAGCACATCCGCGTTTGTCCGGCCGTTCGGATTGGCCGGGAGGCACAGCCAATTGCGCGCCAGTTCGCCCGGAATGTCGAAGGAACCGCCTTTCGTGTCGCCCATGAACGCGACACGGGCGTTCTCCGGTAGACGCTGGACGCACGTCAGGTTGACGCCGGCACCGTCGCGCCGCGCAGTGAGATCTGCGAAGATCTCGTCGACGGTGAGGCCGTCCAGCCTCGAGTCTGCGGCGGAGGCGTCGCTGTGCGAGAAGCAGACCAGTGAGACTCGCACGGCCGCGCCATCGACCACCCACGGTTCGTCGCTCCACGCTTCGAATATCCGGCGGTTGTTTGTTGCGGCCTGTAGCGCACGGCGGTTCGCTCCACCACGAATGGAGTTGGTCGCTACGAGCCCGGCCCGCCGCGCCTTGCCGGATGCGATCTGCCGGCCTGCCTTCTCGAACCAGTAGCATACGAGGTCCGCTTCCGCCGGCACGCGGCCATCGTAGTGTGCGAACATCCGCCACACGTAGTCCTCGCCTAGGTTGGTGATGAGGAGCTTTCCGCCCAAGAAAGGCGGATTTCCGATGATCACGTCTGCTTGTGGCCATTCCGGTTCGGTGCCGTCGGGCGCGAGGATCGCATCGCGACACTCGATGGTGTCGAGCGGCTTCAGGATCGGGTCACGGGACTCCGCAAAGCCGTTGCGCCGCATCCACTGGATCTCGCCGATCCAAACCGAGACGCGGGCCAACTCCGCAGCGTACGGGTTGATCTCGATGCCCTTCACGTTGGCCGGGCCGATCTCCGGGAACGCCCTCTCAAGACCCAGCGCTTCCGCCTCGAGCTGTACGCGGTGCTCCAAGTCCTTCAGCGCCTGCAAGGCGAGGTAGAGGAAGTTGCCCGAGCCGCACGCCGGGTCCAGCACCGTGAACGCTCTCAGGCGATCGAGGAATGCCCGGTACCGCCGCTTGGCCTCGTTCCACCGTTTCGTGCGAGCGGTCGGGGACTTGGCGGCTTCCACACTCTCCAGCCCGGCGGCGATCTCCGCCTTTTCCTCGGCCCACTCCATAAGCCACGGGCGAATGACGACCGGTTCGATTAGCAGCATGATCTTGTCGCGATCGGTGTAGTGCGCCCCGAGTTGGGCTCGCTTGTTCGGGTCCAGCCCGCGCTCGAATAGGGTGCCCAGAATCGACGGCTCGATCTCCGACCAGTCCAGCCGCGATGCAGCCAGCACGGTCTTGATGTCGGACTGCTCCAGCGGCAGCGCAGGGGCATCGTCGAACAGCCCGCCGTTGAACCATTCGACCGCCTCGAAGCCGACCCGGCCGCCGGTGGCCATCACCCCGAACAGGTCGTAGGCAAGCGCGGTGAACTGCGCCGGCGTGCGCTGTGCCTGCTCCAGCATACGGGTAAACATGTGGCCCGGCAGTAGTCCCACATCATCCGCGAACATGCAGAAGACGAGCCGGTTGACGAAGTGCGCGACCGCGTGCGCGTCGTGTCCTCTCTCACGCAACGACTGGGCGAGCGCTGCAAATGATGCCGCGACGCGCTCCGTGAGCGCCTGCCGAGTCTCACCCGGTCGCAGCCGCTCGGGATCGGAAAACGCCCACTTGAGCCGGTCGCGCGTTGCGGTATCGGCGAAGTCGTCCAGTCCGAATTCGTAGGTCTTGCTGACGCAGTTGGTCCAGTTGGTACGAATCCGGATTCGCAGCATGTCGGAGACGATCAGCAGAGGTGGGTTCTCCAGCGCCAGCGCATAGGTCCGAAGCTGTCCGAAAGCAGCGTCGAGATCGGCTCGCTTCCCTTTGTACTCCCAAGCGAAGTGGTGGCGCTTCCAGACATCGGCCCAGCCGTCTCCGCCAGTGTCCTTGCGAGCGCCCCGCTCGAAGCAGTACGTCTCGCCAGTGGGGTCGGCCTCGGCCGGCGTCGGCTCGCCGAGCAGCCGGCACAGGTCGATGAAGTGCTCCTGCGACGCGGAGCGCTCCTTCAACTCGGAGGCGCGCCACTTGTCGATGAACTCGTACGGCGTCATGGCGAATCCAGCCTAGCCGATGATGACCTCCACCGGCTACGACGTCGACGTGCCGCGCGGCAAGCCTTCGCCGCGGTTACCGACGGCATGGTCGGGCCAGATTGTGGGAGCGTGTGCTCGCCCGAGGGGCTACCGAGCGCCTTGTTGATGCGAGGGCCAGTCGGTACAGTGGCCCTGCTTGGGCTCACAGTCAAGAGTGGTTCATTGCATAAAACATTACCACGCAGTAGTTTACATGAACTCTATACCCTACTAGAACAGCAGGGAACGTGGCGGCACGGTATAGATTTCCAACACTTGGGTCGTGGCGGTCGCCGGGGTCAAGATCATGTTGGTCCACCGGGCCAAAGCCACGGAGTCGAACGAGACGCGGACAGCGGGAGCACAGAAGAGGCGAGCAATCCATGGAACCGCCAGATTCCAACGACCTCCGTCCAGCCGATCAGAGCAACCTCGGCTGATGACAGCGGGGGAAACTCAAGTTAGGAACCCGGCCGCGCTTGAGAATCTGGACTCAGTCACCAGATCAGATACGACCAACTCACGAACAACTGAAACAGAGCAGGGGAGCAGCTGGCCGTCGTCACGTATATGGCGGGAGGATCAGGACTCAAGCCGAAACAAGTCCATCATTTCGTGCTTTCAGCTTGCGATCGCCGGAACCACGAGGCCGCAAAACGATTGCAATGCGCTTGGTTCCGCCGTGCTTCGACCGGAGCTACAGGAAGTGGGCCACGGGTCGCTCCGAGCAAGGCTACTGACCCGCAAGCAAGCGTCTTTCGCGGCCATGCACACCTGCCAGTATGCCCGCCGGAATCCGGCCAGCTTGGCTCGGATGTGGCAGTCGCGCTCGACGGTCCGGTCTCGTGAGGCAACCCTTACTTGCGCGGCCGACCGACGGAAACATCCTGCGCGGCCACCGCCTCGGTCTCACGCTTCGCAGGGGCCGACTCAGCTTCTGGCGCTAGGACGGCCTCGCTGTGCGCCACTTTCGCGTTTAGCTCCGCTGACGAGCGGTACAACTCGTCGCTCCGCCTCTGGAGCGCCTCAAACTTCTTGTCACTGTGGTCCATCAGCGCCCGAATCGCTTCCTCGCGCTTGGTCGCCTCCCGATCGATCCGCTCCTCGCGCTTGGCGGCTTCCCGCTCGAACTGCTGCTCGCGCTTGGCGGCCTCCCGGTCGATCCGCTCTATGAGTGCTCGCGTCTCGGCCTCGCGCTTGGCCGCCTCCCGATCAAACTGCTGCTCGCGCTTGGTCGCCTCCCGGTCAATCCGTTCCAACAGGATTTCGAACTCCCGCTTGCGAGCGGCACGTCGACCGGCCCAGATACTCACGATCAGCGCTGCAATCGCGACCAGCGTGGCCGCTACCGTGGCTGCGCTGCCGATCCACTGCGGCATTTTTCTACGATACATCCATCCAGGGCTGCCGCACGGTCTGCGCCTATGTCAGAGCCCTTCAAAGTTTCCGGCGCAACCCCTTCGCGGGTTCCCCAACTCCTGACTCTTGAGTGATCTCTCCTGATTCAGGGCTGCTCTGCCGAAGAGATCTGGTTCAGATCGCATGGAAGATTGGCACGTCACCGAACTCGGTCCGAGGGCGTGCAGCCGAGAGCAACCGATCGCGTACCAAAGGAGCGAAGGGAAGCAGCCAAAGCGGGCCTCGCCCAAGTCCTCCTTGGCTACCCAGTGCTGTTTCGCAGCGACATCTTCGTGGCCCGGCACCGGCAGGCCATTGAACAGCTTCCTCGAGCGACTGGGGGACGGAGACGGCGCGACGAACACGCCTACAATCAACCGAAAAGGGGAATAGATTGAACCATGCGATGGTCTTGATCTTGACGTAGGCCCGCCTCAGCACTTCGTTGCCTGGTAGAGAACGCCCCTTCGAGGGGCGGATACCGACCGCGTGCCAGCCACACCACTCAGCTGCGGATGTCCTCCGGACGCGGCTGGCCGAGTTGCGCGACCGATAACTCAACCCCCCGGCGTGGGTCCAGTGGGTGGACAAGCCAGTGCGGGGCTTCCCGAAGTGGCCGATTGTCCGCGATGGGGACGCAGCGACCGATGAGTAACTGGTGGAGCCGACGGTAGACCGAGATAACTCGAGGCAGCCGAATCTTTCGACATTCGGAACATTTCCACCCACTTCCGTTCGTGAGCACTTTGATACATAGGGCCCTTTCCAAGAGCAGTGCGGCCGCACGGAATCGCGACGCCAGCCGGACGGACGAGGGATGGCGATGGACTAGTCGCTGGACGCCGTCTGGTGGCCGGCTGCGGCCGGAATCGGCTGGTGCTGCTGTGGTCCCTCACCCCGGAGCAGCCACCGGAATGCCGTCCGCACATCTTCCAAAATCAAATAGAGCGCGGGAACGAGAACAAGGGTCACCATCGTCGCGAACAGGACTCCGGCTGCCAGCGCGACCGCCATGGGGATCAGGAACTGCGCTTGCAGGCTTTTCTCAAGGATCAACGGTGTGACGCCCGCCGCGGTGGTCAGCGACGTCAGCACGATGGCCCGGAAGCGCGCCTCTCCCGCCAATTGCACGGCTTCCTTCAGCGAGCCATGAGTCCGGCTCTTCTTGTTGACGAAGGCAACCAGGACCAAGCCGTCATTGACCACGACTCCCGCAAGCGCCACCATCCCGCACATCGAAAGGAAGCTGAGATCCAGCCCTAGGAGAGCGTGGCCCCAGACCGCCCCCACCATGCCGAAGGGTACGGCGCTGAGGATGATCGTCGGCTTCCAGTAACTCTTCAGGGGAATCGCGAGCATCCCGAACATGACGAACATGGCAATCCCGAAACCCTTCGTTAGGCCTTCCATCGCTTCGGCGAAATCTGCCTCTTCGCCCTCGAACTCATAGCTGATTCCCGGATACTTCGCCATCAACTCCGGCAGCAACTGTGATTCCAGTGCAGCGGCCACTTGCCGACCAGTCGTCACCGTCTCGTCAACCTCGGCCTGAACGTTGATGGATCGCCGCCGGTCGGTCCGAGTGATCGTCGACGAGCCACGCCCCACCGCCCCCGTGGCGACCGTCGAGAACGGAACCTCGCCCCCGTCCGGTGTGCGGACGCGCATCTGCTCGAGATCACCGAGTGAGCGGCGGTCTCCCTGGGGGTAACGCACCATGACGCGTACGTCATCAGTGTTTCGCTGGACCCTTTGCGCTTCCTCGCCGAAGAATCCTTGCCGCACCTGTCGCCCTAGGTTCCGGAGAGTCATTCCGAGTGCCTCACCTTCGGACGTCAGGGAGAGCTGAATTTCCGGCTTGCCGGCCCGATAGGTGTCCGCGACATCGATCACCCCGGGATATTCGGCCAGTCTGGCAGTGACGAGCTCGGCAACCTCGCGAACGGTGTCAAGATCCGCGCCCGCGAGTTGCAGGTCGACCGCCTTGCCCTCGCCGATCATGTCGTCTTCGATGACCAGTTCAACCGCTCCCGGGACTTGGCCGACCTTCTCCCGCCAACGGTTGGCTATCTCCTCCGAAGGAGTGGTCCGGAACTCGGCCGGCAGCAACTCAATGCTGACCTCGCCTAGGTAGTCGCCCCCAACAGTGGCCCCAAATGCCGCGGGCCCGCTCTGGAATTCTCGGTAGGGGTGCTGGCCGATCGAGGTCATCACATGCAGGACCGGATCCTCTCCTTCTTCGGCGAACTCCCGGCGCAGCTCGTTCGCAGCTCGTTCGATACGGTCCAATCCGGCGATGGTCGATTCGACGGGCGCATCTCGTGGCATGGTCAGGAAGGCGATGACAGCGTCGGACTCGACCGTGGGGAATAGCACGAGCCTCACGACCCCGGCGCCGACCATCCCAACCGTAATGAGCATGGCAAACAGTGCAATTGAAACAGTCACGTAGCGCCATTCCAGGGCCCAGCGCAGCAGCGGCCGGTAAGCACTGCGGATGAACCAGGCCAGTCCCTCCGAGAACATGCTGAAGAAGCCATTCCAGAGGCGCACGGCGGCGTGCCGTCCGGCGGTATCGGGCTGCCGCTTGTAGTGAGCTAGGTGGCAGGGCAGAATCAAGTTGGATTCGATCAGCGAGAAGAACAGGGTCGGCAGAACGATCAGAGGAACTACCCACATGATCTTGCCTGTAACTCCCGACACGAACAGCATCGGCGCGAAGGCGGCCATCGTTGTCAGTACGCCGAAGGTTACGGGCACCATAACCTCGTGCGTTCCGCGAATCGCGGCCCTCATCCCCTTTCCGGTTCGTGTCTGTGTACTGTGGATGTTCTCGCCCACCACGATCGCATCGTCGACCACGATGCCGAGCACGAGGATGAAGGAAAACAGCGACATCATGTTGATCGAGACGTCGAACACCGGCATCATCCCGATCGAACCGAAAAAGGAAACCGGAATCCCGAGCGTTACCCAGAACGCCAGCCGTAGGCGCAGGAACAGCGCCAGCACCACGAATACCAGGACTAGGCCCGTTAGCGCGTTGCTCGCGAGCAAGTCGATGCGGCTTTTGAGCACTGCGGCGGAATCGAGCCAGGTGGCAATGCTGATCCCGGGCGGTGGCGTTGCCGAGAACCGCTCGACATAGCCGTATACCGCTTCGGCGATCTCGACGGCACTTTGCTCCCCGACGCGGTAAACCTTGATTGTCACGGCGGGCTCGCCGTCGAACTTGGCACCGACGCCGACGTCTTCGAAGCCGTCGATCACGGTCGCGACGTCGTCGAGAAGGATTCTCGTCCCGTCCGGACGTGTCAGCAGCAGCAGATTCTCGTATTCTTCGCCGAAATAGGCTTGGCCCTTGGTGCGGAACAGGATTTCCCCGGTTTTCGTCTTGACGGACCCGCCCGGTAGGTCGACCGAGAAGTCCCGGACGGCCTTGGCGACTCCGTCGAAAGTTAGCCCCCATCGGCGCAGTGCTTCCTCGGAAACCTCGATCGAGATCTCATAGGGAGGGACATTGAGCAGCTCGACTTGCGAGATCTCTGGCAGGGCCGTCAAGTCGTCCCGGACCCGCTCGCCCAGCCGCTTGAGAGTTTCAAGGTCAGCGCGGCCCGAGAGAACCACGTTGATGACTTGAGAACGCGAGTTGACCTGTTGGATGATCGGCGTCTCGACATCCTCTGGGAAGGTCTCCACCGCGCCCACGTTCATCTTCACTTCTTCGAGGACTTGCTGCACGTCGTAACCGGCGAGTAGCGCGAGCTGGACAGACCCGCGACCCTCGGTGGCCGTGGAGGTGATCTTCTTGATCCCTTCGACGCCCTGCACGGCATCCTCTACGCGAAGGCAGATCGCCTCCTCCACGTCCTCCGGTGATGCCCCGCGATACTCGGCCGTGATCGTGACAATGTCGAGCGAAATCTCGGGAAACACCTCCTCCTTGAGGTCGCTGAGGGTTATCGCCCCGCTGGTGGCAATCACCGCAAGGAGCAGGTTCGCTGCCACCGAATTGCGTGCGAACCAGCCGATCATCGCCTTCATGCGTCAACTCCGTTCCCGGTTCTGAACCCGGTCGAGTCGTTGCTGTCAGCGGTTCGCACCGGCATCCCGTTCACCGCCGCTTCGAGCGGCGACAGGCAGATCAGATCGCCTTCCTCCCGTCCTTCCTAGATCAATACCAAGTTCTACTGGGCGGGCAGCAGTGCTACGTCGCGGAACTGGAGTCGGCCCCGGGGTTCCACCCTGTAGAAGAGGCCCCGCGCAGAGTGAGGTGCGAGGCGCGTGGATCACGGCTCGCACCCGGATTCCCTCGATTTCTCCTTGCTCGGACATAGCTAGCGCCAGGGGCGAACGACGGGAATCCCTCCCGTGCGTAGGTGTTCTGAAGCTCGGCGATGGCATTTGCCGTGCGCGGGCAGAAGTCACAGCCGGGCGGTATGGCGGACCGCTTGCCCGCCGATACATCCACAGTGTACAGCGTTGTCAGCGTAGCCCAGCGCTGGTCGAACTGGCTAGCGTCGACTTGGTTGGACCAGACGCGGCCACTGAACGGAACGCATAAGCGGGTGCGTTCTAAGTCGTAAAGGCTCTGCCCCAGAGCGGCTTGGGTCGCTGCGAAGCTGGCCTCCACTTCCGCGATCTGAGGCTCGCGGAACAGGAACGGTGACGGGTCGCCACTCCCGAGAGTCCCCATTCACCGCGGGAAACGGCGGCTTCCTGCCGCTCCATGGCAAGCATGAAGTCAACTCTGATTTGGAGTTTTTGTCTCTGATTGGTCATGGCGCTGGCGATCTCCCGACGCTCGCGACCGGTCTGGCCAAAGGCTTGCGGACGTTTGATTCGGAATCGATGAAGGGTGCAAGCAAACGCTCCCTGAGTCGCGCAATCGCCAAGGCGTTCCTCATCGCATCCCTGAGACCCCGATAGGCTCTCAGAGTCCGTACATCTCGCACAAGATGTTGGAGGACATACCACCATCCGCGACAATGTTTGCACCCCGGATCCAAGTAGCCAGGTCGGAAAGGAGAAACGCGACTACCGGCGCGATGTCTTTAACCTCACCTAGGCAGTTCATCGCCCGCGCTTCTTCCTCGGCACGGGCGCCGAGGGTTTCGAGGAAGTCGCCGAGAAGCGGCGTGTTGACGAGTCCGGGACTGACCGAGTTCATCCGGATCCCGCGGTCGCGCCAAGTCCAGCGGTTCTGCATGGTCCACACTATCAGCGCCTCTTTGGTAAATGAGTAGCTCCGGCCACCTTCGTTCGAAACGTTCCACCGGGCGATGAAGTCGTCTATCTCGTGGAAGTCGAGGCCATCGGCCGCTCTGATGGCCTTAACGGACTTCGGCCAGCCCAAGCCAGCGAGCGACGCGATGTTCACGATCGAGCCGCCGTCGTTAAGCTTCGGGATCAGACGCATCGTGAGGCTCTTCAAGCCGACGAGGTTTACGGCGAGGAGTTTGCTGGCCGACCGTGTCGGCGGCAGCCCGGCGTTGTTGACAAGCCCGTCGATGCCTGAGGGTAGGATTTCGACCAAGGCGTTGATCGCGCTCTCGCTGGACAGGTCAGCGAGGTAAAACTCGTCAATGTTGTCGAGGCGCTCTAAGACATCGACGCCGATCACAGACGCTCCCTGCTCGGTCAGCACCCTCGATGTTTCTGCGCCAATGCCAGACGAAGAGCCCGTAACCAAGACGCGCTTGCCCCTGAGAAGATCCTTAACTGTCATGGCTAGGGATGGAAAGGCTTACAGGGTAGCCGACTGGCTGGCGACACCTACTTTGGCCGGCGTGTTGCCGGTACCAGCAGCAGAGTTGCAAGTGATCGCAACATGGTTTTGCCGCGAAGCACTGAATCCTACCACTGTCGTAACTGCCTAGGTGCAGCAACTCCGCCCCTGACCCTCGGAAAGGATATTTCAATTCTCGTCGAACACTGAAGGCAGCTACGGAGCAGACAACGATCGCGGACTCCTCAGCACCGAAAACGGGCATCAAAACGCCGATCAATTGCGAAGAGAGCCCTCTGTAGCCGCAAATCCCGTCCACACATGGCGTCCCTTCGTCGTTGCGGTACACCGTTACGCCGAAATCTGGCAAGGTTCGGCGAGAATTGCCCAATGATCTAATGAGCCGCGTCAGTCCGGTCGAAGAGGCCCGTACTGTTGCTGTGTCTTTGCAAACCTCGCTGGGGGACCCATTCAGGTTGGCAATGCTTCGACGAGTCCGATATCTTGGATGCTATGCTGCGCGATCTGCTGGAACGAGCCCTGCAGTTAGACAACGAGGTCGAGGGGCGACGCCCTCTCCACCACTTTGAAATCCGTTCTTGCACCCGCCTCCGCTACCCGCAACGATAACGGCCGCGGTCAGACCCACCGCTGGCAGCGCCTCGCCCGTTTCATGCCTACGGGGTGGCTGGGTGCGACCATGGGTGTTTAGTGCGGACAGCACGAGTTAGGTTTCCGGGAACTGCAAACGATGATGGTGCTTCCAGCTCGCTGCAATCTAGGCCTCGACGTCGGCCTACTTGTGCGTAGCGTGATCATCGGCAACACGATGTACACTCGGCTTCAACCGGCAGCACGCCCTTGGCGATCGGGCGCGGGAACCGCTGTGGTGACATCCGGCGCAGCCCACCGTCGTGGTCGCGTATAGGCTCAGTTCGGCAGCTTTCCACCAGTGCTCTACTGGTGTGCTTTAGGGTTGGCCTCGCCCTCGCTTGCCACCGCTACCTACACCTTATCAATCGCTTTATCAGCGGCATCATCTGCTCGGCAGTTCGTCACCGCATCTGCTCAACGTGCATAGCCGTAATCTAGTCACGAATCGCAAGGCTGGCAAAGGAGTTGAGGTCAGCCAGAGATTCTGATCTTCGCTCGGAATCCCTCATTCCGGGAAGTAGTCAGAATCGATTCGCTTCAATTCGTAGGAGGCGTCTGTCCTCACGCCGACGCCATGGTCGATCATGAGAGCTGCTAGCTGCCTCCCATCGACGAGAATCACTTTCGTCTCAATACTATTGGCGAACTGTACGGCCTCACGTGAGAACGAGGATGTCGTAATGAAGACGCCCTTCCGTGCCCGCTTTCCCTGGAGGGCCCCAGCGAATCTCTGAACGTCCGGCCGACCCACTGTGCTCGACCAACGCTTGGCTTGGATGTAGATGATGTCTAGACCGAGGCGGTCTTCCTTGATTATCCCGTCGATACCTTCGTCCCCTGACTGTCCGATGGCCTCTCCAGCGTCCTTCCTCGAACCGCCGTACCCCATGCGCACGAGCACGTCCACAACTAGGAGTTCAAAGAAAGCCGGTGACGCCTGCTTCACTTGACCGAGAAGCTCATCTGCAAGACTGTTCCGCAGGGTCTCGTAAGCGTCTTGAAGGGCCTCCTCTGGAGTGATCGCTGTGTTCGGCTCCGGGTCCAAAGACGTCGGTTCCCGTACAGTGGCGATGCCGGACTCCTCGATCTGTCGAAGATACGCCCGGTCGATTTGCGAAGGTCCGCTCTCTAGAACGCGTCGCCCTAACTCAGTGATGCGAAACTGTCCGCGCACGGGATCCTCTAACAGTCCAGACTTTGTTAGGTGCTTGCGCGCGAGAAATACGCTGTGGTAAAACCGCGTTTGCTGCCCCTCGGAAGAGCGCTTGCGCCTCTCGTCGTCTGTGAGACGAAGACGGTCAGCTAGGAGATCGACCGCATCAATGAGTCGGTGGTCCTCTTGATCCCTCGCTACGTCTAGCAGCGGAAGCATGATGGCCTGAGCGTTTGGGATTGGCATCTCTGTCTCTTCGCAAGCGGCGGGCGAAATCCTCTAAGGTGGCCTCGGTTACGATCCTCGAATTCTTACAGCAGGTTCCCGCGCCACGCGATTATTCGATCCGGTTCCGGGCTGCTATGGTCGCGGTCCAAGAGCCAGTGTAGACCGCCGCAGGATAACCCGAATCGCTGCGGGAACTAGTATATCAAGGAGTTTAGAGTCTCCGCAGCGCTCCAAGGCACTCAGGCAAGCTCATCCGACATGCCTGCCCGGATTCGGCGTAACGGGGGTGCCGCAACGACGAGGTGGCGCCATGTGGGGACAGGCATTTGCGGTTAAAGAGGTCTCCATACGCGCTTGATCGGCGAGCCTGCCCAGGTGCGGGGCCCGCCGCGGCGCAGGCCGATCGGGTGCGGCGTGGCAGGCGGGCGAAGCCCTCGCTGTCAAGGATGGTAGCAATGGCGCGTTCGCTGGGGGCTGGTCGCAGGAGGCGTCAAGCTGGGCCTTGATGTCTTGATGTCAGGCACGGACAGATTGAGCTTGCGCAAATGGACGATTTCGGCATGCTTGGTGGAGGTCGGCCCGACTGCGATCCTGCCCGCCCAAATTTGACACCGGCAGAGCCGCGGACCCGGCCACTCGGCGCTGCCGCCACTGACACAGGAGGAACAAAATGATGATGATGTCCCTTCTTCCCCGGCACAGGGAATCCATGCAAGGAGGTACCTCGCTGATAGCCTACTAGGATCCACCAGCGTCGCTGCGCTCCGAACAGACCCTATTCGTCAGAACAGTGATTCTTTTCGGCCAGAACTCTGAATCCTTTCCTTTGGAATACTGACCCTTTTCGCCAGAATCGGCAACGGGAGGGGTAGGTTTCGCCGCCCATGCGGGCTTCCTTTTCGCGGCGGGCAATGGCGGCTTCCTGCCGATCCATGGTCAGTCGTGGCCGGGCTTGGTCACTAGCTGCCTGTGCGGGGATGAGCGCCGGGTCGCACACTCAGACAACGGGCCGGCGTCTTATGTCGGACGTTACATTCTTCGGGGTTTGGGTGCCAGTCGAGGCCTCAGGATGGGCAGTCGTAGACAAGTCGCAATTGGATTCCGGGATAGGCTGTATGGGTGGTTGAATTGCTTGGACAGCCGGTCCATGACCCGCTCATGGACCCGGTGGGCTAGTTGCAGGACTCCACCCTCAGGGTGCCCCGAGCCGGGTCTGGATCCAAGCGGGCGTCTGTTCGGAAGAGGGCCCTAGATGCAGAGTGCACACTCTCTCCAGACCGCTGGCCCAGCACGGCTTCTCGGCTATCGTGGAGCGGTCTTCTCTCGAGTAGCCGACCCTGCCGTGCCTCCAACTGTCGACCACATCAGCAGCCACCCCAGGTGTCGCCGACACCGGCGCGCCGATGTGCAAGAGCGAGACCGCCGGCAGCTCCTGCGAGCAGCCGGACGGACCTGCCAAGACCCGCGAGGTAAAGCTGGCCACCGTCTGGACCGCCAAGTCGCTTCCCCACAAGATGGCCCCACGCGCGATACCGGTTCGGTCACCTAGTCAGCCGCGGTCGAGAGCGCCGCCTGCCGCGACCCGTTCGCCTCCACCCGGTGCGTGCGCCATGGAGCACAAGCGCCGTCGGTCCATTTCCCGGTGCGGTCGGAATCGAGCACCGGGAAAATTGGCTCCCACAGTTGCTACGGCAGGCGCGTCGTATACTTGGTCGGACGGCACACGGCTCGTGGTGGCGTGTGCTAACATGCCTAGTCGTTGCCCGAGTTTATAAGTCGACTCAATTCGACTTCAAGGAGACTGCCGAAAATGAACACCAAAGACCGCCTCATCAAACTCCTCCTGGACCAGGCGAATCCAGATGTCGAGGTAGATTGGGACAGGGTTACAACTCTGCTCGACCAAGGGAATCCCAATGCCGAGGTAGATTTCGAGGAAGTCATGGACGCAATGGGGCTTTCTTCACTACAGGGCCTTGAGTTCCTGAAGAGCGTCAACGCCGAGTTCGGCAAGGAACTGACGGTCGATGACGTCACGAATGCCGCGGGCACGGGGGGGCTCATAGCCCTGCTCGACTAGCCCCAGCGAGTCTTGCTTTGCCCGCACGGGATGTTGGGTTGCGGTGTGCTTCGTTCCGTGTGATCGATGTTGGCGCCGGTCCCGGTGGTTAACGGGACCGGCGCAGACCGCGCAATTCTGGAAGCGGCGCAGCCGTTAGGACTCTTCGCTCTCCTACAGTGATCAAGCGTGAAGCAATTGACGAAGGAGTCGCTCCCTACGCCCTTTGAGGTGCCCGAGCCTGATCGAGTTGAGGAGGTCCGGCTCCCGGACGGGAATGTCGTCCTGCTCAGGCGCCATGGAAACCGCGAAGGGCTGCGGCTCTTGGTTAGCCACGGAAACGGGTTTGCTGTCGATATGTACTACCCCCTGTGGGGGCGGTTTCTCGACACGTTCGAGGTCATCGTATTCGACGTCCGAAACCATGGCTGGAACCCGGTAGGAGATGTTGCGGGGCACAATATCCCCCAACTGATCAAAGACTTCGAGATCATACCTCGTGAGGTGGAGCTGCGGTTCGGAACGAAGCCGACGTTCGGAGTGTACCACTCCCTTTCGGCGCTGGCCGCCTGTCTCTCGCCGACCCGGGGCGAGGAGTACGCAGGCCTCTTTCTGCTCGATCCGCCAATTTGCAGACCCGGGATCACTTACGAGCAATTCGAAGTCGCCGTCAATGTGATGGTCCGTCGCACGCGCCGGCGCCAGGTTCGCTTCGACAGCCTCCAGCAGTGCACGGAACTGTTCCGCTCGTCACCTGCATACCGCCGCACGGTAGACGGCGCGTGTAACCTCATTGCCCGTAGCACCCTGCGTTGGGATTCGGAGGCCCGCAGCTTTGTGCTTCGGTGCCCACGCGGGCATGAGGCGCTTATCTTGACCTACTTCTCAGTCTACACAGTTCTCGTCAACTTCGAAGATATGCGTTGCCCGGTAAAGGCCCTCGGGGCCGATCCCACACTCCACCATGCCTTCCTGCCCAGCTTTCGCTTGGATGAAATGATGGCCTGTTCTTACGACTTCCTCCCTGACACTACGCATATGCTATTTCTTGAGAAGCCGGACCTGTGCGCGGCCTCGCTTGAGGAGTTTTTCGAGGAGAGCGGATTGGTCCGATAGGCGCCGAGGCTCTCTCTGACTTCCCGCCGTCGGCGGGCCAACGGCGGGAGATAGGGGAATGAACCCTAACCTGACTTCGTCATCTTGAGATTTGGCACTCGATGCACTCCCCGTCGGCAGTCACCAGGGTCGTCGTCAGCCACAGATCCGCCTCAAGCAGTTACCGAAGAGGATTCTCTTCGTCCCCTCCCATGAGGTGGTCGGCGACTCTACGTCGGCTGGACGCGGATCGTCTTCCGGGCAATTCGCTCTCTTGCATCCGAACCGAGCTTGGAACGGTAGCATCCCAGTCCGAATTGAGGCCGCCCCCCGGCCGGACTCAAGACATCAGCGCATTCAGCAACGAGCCTCCGGCCGACGCGTCAACCATGATCCGCGAGCGTGTGAGCGTCGCGCGTCGGCCAGAGTAGCCGGCCAGATTCCCACGGGAAACGGATCACACATCCCTCACGCCGCGGCCTGCAGTGCGGGGCTTCCGCCCCCAACTTCAGCCGCTTGTTCTCCCGACACGGGCGGTCCAAACATCCGGTCTCTACGGACAAGTGCGCAGTCCAAGGAGACCTCCGCTCGATTCCAAACGCTGAGACATCGGACTGAGCGTTTGAGTCGATTCCGCGCGCACGCAAGCGGTGCAACCACCCACACGCCTGCTTATTCCGCCTTTGACTACAGGGAAACTACCTGCAGGTCGCGCTAGAGTGCGGCCCCAGCGCAAGGGAGCACGGCCAGCCAGAGTCTCGAATCAGTAGGCAATTCAGTCAACATAATTGTTGACAACGTTTTTGTTGACCGTTATCGCTAGGGAAGGGAACGGATGGGTAATGAAATCATCCACTGGCCGCTGGGTTACCGGCGATGACTTCTTCGGTCGAGACCGCGAATTGCGCGTCTTGGAGGCGCGGGTTCGTGACCGCAATCACGTGCTGCTGACGGGACAGCGACGTATGGGCAAGACCAGCATCGCGCGGGAACTCGGTCGACGGCTCGAGTGCAAGGACTGGGTCTTTCTCTTTACTGATATCGAAGGGGCGACGTGCGCAGAAGATGTGGTCGCGAGCATCGCCCGGGCGGTACACCCGGTTCGGCCGATCTCGTCAAGGGTCGCGACTGGAATGCGCCGCTGGGTCGTCGAAAACGTCGACGAGGTCAGCGCGCTCGACTTCGGATTGAAGATCCGCGCTGGGCTCGATTCGGGAAGCTGGCGGAGCTTCGGGGAGAAACTACTGGGCGAATGCGCAGTGCAAGAAAGACCAGTTCTGCTGGTTCTTGACGAGCTGCCGATCTTCCTCAAGCGAATGCTGCGCGATCCGGAAGGCGCGCGTCGGATCGATGAGTTTCTCAGCTGGCTGCGCGGAGCGCTGCAAGCTGTCGGTGACGGGTCTCTGAGCCTGATCGTCTCGGGCAGCATCGGCCTTCGGCCTTTCGTTCATCGGCTGGGAATACCCGACCGAATCAACTACCTCGATTCCGTGCGCATCGGTCCGTGGGATCGAGAAACCAGCGTCGGGTGCTTCCTGCGACTAGCCCGGAGCCACGACTTGCGCGTGGAGGATGGCGTGGCCGAAGCGGTCTACAATGCCCTCGGCATCGGCATCCCCATCATGTGCAGTCCTGCTTCGCGCGCCTAAGGGACTTCGCCATCATGCACGGGCGCGGCCCGGTGACCCTCGGGGATGTGGGCGAGGTTTACAGAAATGAACTGCTAGGGCCCAAGGGCCAGAGCGACCTCGTGCACTACGAGACGCGCCTCCGGGACGGATTGGAGGATGAGAATTACTCCATTGCGATGGAGATTCTTGCCGAGGCAGCAACGCAGGGCGTGTTCGCTCCGACCGCCAGAAGCCGCCTCGAACAGCTGTACTCCGCAGTCCTCGACGACGTGCCCGGCCGGATCAGTGACACGTTCGAAGTCCTCATTCATGACGGCTATCTCGAACCCAGCGAAGGTGGGTTCCGGTTTCCATCACTCCTGCTTAAGGACTGGTGGTGCGCACGGTTTCGGGACCACCACGCACCGCTTCGAGATCGGTCTGCAGACGAGAGAGGGGAGGGTTCGCCGCGATGAGCGAGACTGTTACCCGCCCGATTCGCAAATTCAATCCCGGTACGTTCCAGTCCGACGAGGAGGTGATCGACCAGTTCGTGGTCAGACAGCACCAACTTGACAGGATGCTCGAGGTCGTGCGGGGGAACATGGACTCGCCATCCTGCCAGCATGTCCTGATTGTCGCGCCTCGCGGCCGCGGGAAGACCATGCTGCTGGCACGGGTCGCGGCGGAATTGCGCGGCGATCGGGAGCTGTCCGAGCACCTGCTGCCCGTGCGATTCATGGAGGAGAGCCCGGAGATCTTCGACATGGCCGATTTCTGGCTCGAAACGCTCTTCCATTTGGCTAGGGAGATCGCTGGCAAGGATCCGCAGCTCACCCAAGAACTGCGGGCAAGTCACACAGCGCTGACTGCTCGCTGGCGAGACGAGGCAATCGAGGAGAGCGCCCGCGCCGTCGTTCTGAGTGCTGCCGACCGGCTGGACAAGAAGCTCGTGCTCATCGTTGAGAACCTGCAGTCGCTGGTGGAGAACGCCGACAAGGACCTCGGCTGGAAGCTGCGAGCGGTGCTCCAGTCGAAACCCCAGGTCATGCTGCTCGCCTCTTCCACCAGTCGGTTCGAGGTCCTAGACGACGCCAGCCAACCGTTCTTCGAGCTGTTCCGAACGGTGGATCTTGAGCCATTGAACGCCGCGGAGTGCGCGCGGTTGTGGACGGTCGTGAGCGGAGAGCGGATCAGCGGGCGCGAGATTCGGCCGCTACAGATCCTGACCGGCGGAAGCCCCCGCCTGCTGGTCATCGTTGCTGGCTTCAGCCGACACCGGTCGTTGCGAAAACTGATGGAAGAGCTGGTGGAACTCATCGACGAGCACACGGAGTACTTCCGCAGTCACCTGGAAGCCCTGGGAAAGACCGAGCGGCGCGTCTATATTGCGGTGATTGACCTCTGGCAGCTGTCGTGGCCCGGGGAAATCGCGGCCCGGGCCCGCATGGACATCCGAATCGTGTCGACCATGCTCGGGCGGCTTGTAAAGCGAGGCGCGGTGCTAGTCGAAGGGCACGGCAGGAAGCGGCAGTACGCTGCGACAGAGCGTCTGTACAGCATTTACTACAGGCTCCGACGCGAGCGTGACGAAGCGGCGGTGGTGCGGAACTTGATTCACTTCATGACCGTGTTCTACAGCGACGCTGAACTCGCGGGCATGTCCAGCGGGCTGATTGCGGAAGCGACGGGGTCGCCGGCGATTCGGGAGGGCATTCAGCGGGCGGCCGACGAGTTGCCCCGCCTGCGCGACGTGTGTCCCGAGATCACGCGACCGGGCGAGAGCGAGCCTCCGGGTGGGACCTCGCCGAGCGAGTGGGGCCGTGCAGGTCGATTCCTTCGCGAGATCACCGAGGCTGTCGAAGCACGTGCGTTCGAGAGGGTCGTTGAGATCGCCGACCAAGCGTTTGCTCCCGGAAGCGCGGACTGGTCTGTCGTGCCGGATCTGAACAAGGCTCAGGCGCTGTGCGCGAGAGCGTCAGCACATCGTTATCTGGACAACTGCGAAGCAGCGGTCGGCGCCTTCGACGACGTGATAGCTACCTATGGAGCCACGCGGCTGCCGGCGCTGCAGAGGATCGTCGCACAGGCGATCCTCGACCGGGGGAACTCGCGATTCTTGCTTGGCGACCAAGACGCGTCTCGGGCGGCTCACGAGGAGGTCATCGAGCGATACAGCAGCAGCGAGGCAGCAGAACTCCAGCCCGTGGTGGCCGAGGCGCTATTCGGGGCCGGAGTCGAGCTCGCGGCGAAGGGCGATAGCGAGAAAGCGATCGCAGCGTTGGATGAGGTGGTCGAGCGCTACCTTGACAGCGAAGACCCCGAGATACAGCAAACGGTTGCGTTTGCCCTGCTCACGCGGGGCGGGCAGCGCGGAGAGCGAGGCGATTTCGAAGCGGAGATCGCCGACTGCGACATGTTGATCGACCGGTTTGGCGGCCTCCAAGCGGCCAAGTTTCCGACACTCGTCATCATGGCGATGGAGCACAAGAGCATCAGGCTCGCCGCGATCGGCCGCGCCGAGGAAGCACTGATCACTTGCGACGAGGTGGAAGCGAGAGTCGAAGCCCTCGACGAGGTGTTGCGCTTGGTTCTCGGTTGGAGAACTCGAAGGGTGCAAACCGTATCGCATCTCATGCAAGGCAACCTTGCGGCTGCCGTTGACACGTTTCGGTCCGCCTACGCGGCATATCGACGCGGCAACCTGCCGGCGATGCCTTGGATTCTGGAGATCGCGGTTGACTTGGGCGGCGCCGGTCTCCCGGCACCCGCAATTCTTGAAATCATGGCAGGCGACAAGGCGAAGTCGGACGAGTTTGCACCACTGGTTGTGGCCTTGCGGCAACTGGGGGGTGAGGAGGTTCGCGCTTCGACAGAAGTCCTCGAAGTCGCTGCCGATGTTCGCCAGCGCATCGAATCGAGATTTGCGAGCAATCCGCCCGCGGATTCCCAACTTCCTTCGACGGCCGGTATAAGTCCTCAGTAGGTCTTCTTCGGCAAGGACGGAATCTGGGACCAGAAGCGAGCGTCGAGCCGCCGCGAGCCGCCCGCCATCCTCTTCGTCACGGCACTCACTCGTACGCGGTCCCGAACACCCCGGCCCGTCTGTACGTCAATCCGTCGGTCCATCGGGCGAACCTGCCGCCGGCCCTTCTGCGCCTGCCCCACACCCTCGGCCCGAACGGCTCCGAATACCACGAGGGCGAATCCATCGCCAGCATACTCGGGCTGGAATGAATGGCAAGGAGGCACGTTAAGGCCCCAGCCCCTCGTGGGAAATGCAGCTTCCATTGCGGATCGCGACGCCTCCTGCCCACCAGACGTCGCCGCTCCGTTCGATCTCCAAGGGTCGGGAGCCGGGGACTGGGATAACCTGCTTCTGAGATTCGAACGGCACGACTGCGACCTGTGCCCGCAAACCGGGAAAGCACGGGAATTGCGTCGCCTGGTCCGTCGCGTGCCCGGCACCGAATGCGAACCTCGATTGTCTCAACGGGCTTTCCGGGCTTCGTGCGGTCCCCTAGCGCGAGGGCCCGGGCATGGATGGACTCTCCGGACGCGTGCTAGCCGGATACCTTGCTTGAGCGGTTGTGGAAAGGATCGCTCCGGCGTCCGGCGCGGCGGCCGTGAGCTAGGCTCGAAGGGCGCGGGAAATTGCGATCTATAGGTGGGTCTTCGGTCTTGCCCTTCTTCTGGCCGTGTTCCTGTTGTGGGCGTTCAGGGCCTCGGATGATGGGTTCATCGGCTTGGCTCTCGCGTTCGTCGTCGCCTACCCCTTCGCACTTCTGGTCGTGTCCCTAGTAACGGCGTTCGCCATGTGTGCGTTTGACATCGCGCTTTACGCGTGGCACCTCCTGCTCTGCGTGCTGGGCCTGCGTGAATGGGACTGAGCAGGAGCCTGGTCTCGGAGCAGGATTGCACACACCATCAAGTCGGTGACGCTGTCTTCGCCCGGTGCCAGAGCTCTCCGTGTGGCACAGGTTGGTCGGGCTACCGTCCGTGCGGACGGAACTGTTCGTCTGGGTCGTCTGGGACAGATTCGCGAGTGCCGTTCTCGTGGAGCGGATCGCGACGTTCTTATCACATTCGTCGCCTGCCTCGCACATTGGGCGCTGGTCGTGTAGCTCGGCGTTGCGACGTACTGTACAACCGGACTGGTTGTGAATTCATGTTGAACTACACGGACTGCGAGAGCGGGGGCTGATCTACCGCCATCCGTTTGGACTCCTACGCCAGGCCCAAGCAGGGGCCGCCAAAGGATCTCGAGACTCGGGCTCGGGTCGCCTCAATACAAGTACCGTTGCGGCGCCCGAATCCGAGAGTTCACGAGATCGATGAACCAGATGTCAACTCCGTGACCAACGGCGATCCCGACCGCCGTGAGGCCGGCTGCGGCCGCCGGGCCGCCGTCCCGGCCGAAGGCCATGCTTCCCGTCCCCGCAATCGTGGTTATGTTTCGCTGCGCGTCGATCCGTCGCACCCGACGTCCGTCCGCCACGTAGATGTTGCCACTCTTGTCAGCGGCGATGTCCTTCGCGGTCAGCGAAGCCTCCGTAGCCGGGCCGCCGTCGCCACTGAAGCCGCTTGCGCCCGTCCCGCCCATGCTGACGACCGTACCGTCGGCATCAATCTTCCGGATCCGTTGCCCCGACGCATCGGCGACATAGACGTTGCCATGCCCGTCGGCCTCGACTGCCAGGGGACCGACAAACACGGCTTCGGCAGCTGGCCCTTCGTCCCCGCCGTTTGCCGGTGGCGGCGCGAAGTGGACCGAGGTGATGATTCCCTCGGGATCGACCCTGCGCACGGCAGAGTTGTCTTGGTCCGCTATCAAAAAAGCGCCGACCGCCTCGGCCGAACGCGCGCAGTCCGCAGCCTTCAGGGCGCGCACCTCGTCGGGCGACAGCTCTGCCAGCGAAGCCAGCAGGTGGACCATGCGCGTGATCTCGCTGCCGGTTTTTCGGCACAGCTCGAGATCCGGCGCCGTGGGCTCCTGCTGCAGCGTGAGCGACTCGATCTTCGCCCCGGCGACCGCGACCGGCCGCAGCAGACCGATCTCCACAGGGAACTTAACCTTTCCTGCGATCACGTCGCCGGCCCCGTCGCGAGACAGGTCCTCGTACTTCATGGCTTGCGAGTTCCTTCCATCCCCTATTCGACTGCCTGCCTACTCACACCCGGCACGGAAGATCCGCCCCTGCCAACGCGTTCCGGGCTCGCTCCGCTAGCCTCGTCAAGCGGCTTCGTCGGGACAAGGCGCGGGCGCTTAACCTGATGCCACAGAACCGCCCGCCGTATCTGAAGCACCTTGTGTGTCACGCCACCGTCGCCGCGCGGGACTTGGCCTTGGACATCCATCGGAGCGCTGAGGTTACCGAGTTGCGCAACTTGGCCGGGTACCGGCTCTGGAACGGTTCTAGACTGTCCGACATGGCCACTACGCCAGCACGTCGGGATGGAGGTGCATCTTGAGCATTGCTAGGCCGAGGTACGCACGAAAGGCTGCCTGACTGCTGGCCAACTTGAACTCCTGTTGGGCCTCCGCGCTCCGAGTGCGTGCAGCCTAGGCCGACTTGGCCAGCTTCTACGCGAGCGCATCAACACGGGCAGGAGGCTAACGGCTATGCAAGTGCTACCGCCCGGCGACGACCGTGGCAGGCTAGGCGTTGCCCGTGCGTCACCGGCCCGCCGCCGATACGCGACTGTTTAGAAGGGACGCATCATGAGAGCATTGACTCTACCCTCGAACAGCGAGTTTCTTCAAGGGCGCACTAAGTCCAATCGCCCCGTAAGCTGAGAGAGGTGAGAGAGAGATTATTGGGCCGACCCGGGTGGGTCGTAATCGTTGAGGAAGCGGTGGAGTCTCTCCAGCGAGACTGTTCTTCGGACCAGCATCGTTGCCGACTCAAGGCCGCGAGCGTTCTGGAAGGGCGGCTCCATCTTGAGATCGTCAATCCGAACGAAGCCAGTAGGGGACTGATCGAAGCCGCCAAGGCAGTCAGCGCCGAGGTGTGCGAGCTTTGTGGAGGACGCGGCAATCCCGTCGGCGACGGTAACGGCAGGTTGCTCGGGTGTCGTTGCGAGGGCTGTCGCGCTGCGGGTATGGCGAGATTGGAGAGGAACTGGCTGGGGCCGACCGGCAAGCGAGACGGCTTGGACACACCCACGGAGACGGTAGGGGAGATGGGTCCAAGCATGGCGAACCGAACGGACCCGGGCTGCGCTAGATTCTCCAACTGGTCTGGAATAAGGGACCGGGAAGGCTTGGCTCTGTTGATGACTGCCAGGGATGACGAGCGTGCGATGGAGTCTTGGACCTCAAACCCTGGCTGGGCAGGACTGGTCAGGGCTTTGTTCGCAACGCTGCAAGTGGAACAGATTGAGCGCGTAGGGGATGCTGATCCGGTCTTGCCGCGCCTCCCGTTCATGAAGGAGAAGTACGGCCAGTTGCAGATCGACCTTGATCATTTCACGGAATACCTGTGGGGCGTTGAATCGTTCTTCGAGGAACTAAGTGGGAGGATCTGCATGCACTGCGGCATGCCCGGTGAGTACCGTGACCGAGAATGGGTTCGCACTGAATGCGATGCCTGCTCGGAAATAACCGACAAGATTGGTCGCCGTCGATTCTAGGATGCCGTCCAGCACTTCAGCTGAATGGTGCTCCCGAGTGGGGAGCATAATCGAGCTGTGCCCGACCGCCCCGAGCACATCCATTGTCTGGCGCATTTCCGTGATCGGCTAAGGCCCTTACATGTATCGGCAATTGTTACACGTCCCTTGAGAAGTCCGCCCTCGTCGCCGAGCTGCTGGCGCGGGCAATTCCGTGGCGACGGCTGCCGCCGTCGCCGGCATCGAGGAGAACACGGCCTCGTCCCTGCTGGCCGAGATCGGCGAGGGCCCCGCCGCCCTGCTGCGCTCCCGCTTCCGGGACTTCGACGTGAGCCATTTGGAGGTCGATGAGGTCTGGACGTTCGTACGGAAGAAGCAGCGGCGGGTGAATGCCGCGGACCCGGACTGGGCCAAGGATGCCTACTTCTATATCGCCCTCGACCCCGCCACGCGGCTGGTCGTGGCGTGGCATCTCGGCAAGAGCGCGAGATGCCCGATACCGCCCGCTTCGTGCTCAACATTCGCAAGGCGTTGTCCCACAAGAGGTTCCAGTTCAAATCGGACGGCTGGGAGGCGTACGAGTGGGCCATTGAGGCCGGGCTGTCGGACCGTGCGGACGACGTGCGCATCGTGAAGGTGCTCGGGCCTGGGCGGGTCGAGGCGGTCCTCGGCCGACTGGACCTATCCCAGACCGAGACGACCTACCTGGAACGGCTCAACGGGGACGCTGCGCGAATGGTGCCGGCGCTCCGTCCCCAAGACGCACACCTTTTCGAAGAAGCCAGAGAAGCTCCAAGCGGCGCTGGCCCTCGCCTTCGCGCACTACAACTTCTGCCGGATTCACCGCACGCTGCGCGTGACCCCGGCGATGGTGGCCGAGATTGCCCGGACGCCGTGGACCAGCGAGGAGCTGCTGGAGGTAGCGTGCCTGTTGGCGGCCGGAGGCTGCGCTACAGGGACTCAGTGGCGCGAGCCACTCACTCGCCGCTGTCGCCGGACAGCGGGCTCGCCGGGCGGTCCTCGGCTCGGCGTTGCAATTGCGGGGGCTGGCTCGCCGGAATCAAAGGGATGTTGGCGGGCGGCTTCCAGCCTTCGGGCATCGGATTGTATCCCCGCTCCTCGACCCGTCCTCGCTCGGCGGTCTTGTCCTCGCGGTTACGCTTCCTAAACATCTCCGGCACCTCCCTTCAGGAACTCTATAGAGTCGATCCCGTCCCTGACATCAATCAGGATACCGTCGCCCTCGACGCTGTGCCAATTGCTGGCGTTATCGATCCACGCCGGGGAGCGCAGGTACCGCAGGCCCTCCTCGGGATCGTCTGAGTAGAAGGCGGGCCATCCCGCTAGGCGCCGACCGTCGGCGTAGCGGACGACGATGCCGCCCCGCTGCTCGGTGAAGACGTCCAGCCACGTACTAGTCCGGGCCGTCTTGACCGTAACCTTCATCCACCGCAGAAGCTGCATGTGCCAGTCATGGTTGATAGAGGCTCCGTACAGGAGCGCGAACACGACGGCCAAGACGAGCGACACTGCCGCCCGCCCGAACGCTACCCGCGCGGTAGACTCGGCGACCGGGGAGGGCACGAGCACTCCCCAGCCGACCGCCTCCAGCGCCAAGTAGATCAGGTAGCTGAGAATCAGCGCTTCTACGATCTCCCCTAGGTGGCCCTTGGCGCGCCGCACGGCGACCGCGCCGACGATCCTCGAAGCGACAAACCCCGGCAGCAAGAACAGGAGAACGGCTAGCGCCTGTGCGGAGACTTCCATGCCGTTAGGATAGCTAGACGGGCCAGCCTCGAAGGGCCGCGGAGGCGTCTGCCCCAGGCATTCCGACTTTCATGCACCGCTCTCCGGGTCCGCGGTCCGAGTCGAGGCCCAGTGCTTAGTGCTTGACAAAGCAAACACTGCCAAGGCGGTGGCATGTCGTCGACTCCGCTTAGCGCCAGACGCAGGTCGCATTGCCAAACGACCTTCGAGATGCAGCGCTTGTCGGTATGCGAAAGAATGATGATCAACCTCCCGGACCCGGACGGGAGATCCATTGAGCCTCCCACGCCGAGCAGCGGTTGGCATGGAACCACGCAGTTCGCCTGATTACGCCCTTGATGTCTTGGAGCCTCAGGCGTGTTTGGAGAGGCCAATTCGCCCGAGGAATTCGATCGTGAGCTGCGCACACTCTTCCGGCTTCTCGAGCTGCGCGAGATGAGTCGTCTCCGAAAGAGACTCGAAGTCGACCCGTTTGGCACTGCCCAAATTGCACGGCGGGAATGAATGGTGCCGGACGTGCGGGTCCGCTCCGATCACCTTGATCGGCAGAGGAAGCAAGTCGGGATCCACCAAGCGCGAGAACCGGGGTATCGAATCGAGAATCCTCGCTTCGAGTTCGGGCTGGCACCGCAACACATAGCCCCCTCGCCCGTCCACACGAAGCGTTGTGCGGGCCATGAGCTCGTGCACGCCAGGAAAAAGCCGGGTCGTCGCAGGATGGCTCTTCATCAATTCGACGAAGTCCTGCTCGCTCCGAAACTGTTGGACTCTGATCCGGGCACTGGCCGCCGCCCGGACGCAGCTGGATTCGAGAACCCGGTGAGCGATCCCCATTCCCGATGGGCAGAGTGGTGGATCGAACAGCACCAGCGCCGAATAGGAGGCACCGAGGGACGGTGACAGGGCAGCCGCCAAGCATGACACGGAATGGAACACGCCCGCCCTCGGTCTGACACCGAAGCAGCGGTCCACCGTCTGCCCAATCGTCTCCAAGTCTCTAGAGAACGCCGGTATGGTGTGACCGTCCATGTCTCCCAGCGGATTGCGGCCGTGACCGCGTAGATCGAAGAGCATGAGGTCGAAGCCCTCAAGCAAGAGTGACCAGTACGGGTAGTAGAGGTCAATGGCGAGCCCGTTTCCGTGGCTCATCAGAAGACGGGGACCCTCCGGATTCCCGTAACGCCGAACCGGCACGGACAGGCCGTCGTCCAGCTTGGCACTCACGACGGATGAGGGTTGAGGTACGTCCGGGAGCCGGCACCCGTACCCGTCGATATTCTTCCCCACGCCTACGGTTCCCATCCTCCGCGCACCAGCGGCCTCCTCCGGCCCCGCGGCAGCCGCTCTTCCGGAGTGCTTCGAGCTCATGATCGGGCCTGTCACCGGATCTTGGATGGTGCAGCGGTGCGGACCTGGGTCGTTTGTCCCCACCATGCCCTCGATCCTCCATCTGCCGGGCGGGCACCTGACCTCAAAGCGGCGCGAGCCGCCGACAGAGCCTCCATTGATGCCGGATGGAGCCCCTGTAGTTTGGCCTGATCATACACGGGGAATTCGTAAAGTGACATTCTAGCGCCGGGGGAATGGGGGCAGGCGACTGCCGAAGGCAGGGGCACAGGACTTGTCAATGTTGGTGGTGTGAGGGTGATCAGCGAAGAAGTTGGCAAGGGGGTCGGGCAGTCCACGGGTATCTGGCCCTCAGGCGCCCCAGAAGCGGACGTGCACTTTTCCACGCATACAGCTCTTGTCCTCCAGTCTGTCGCAAGCCGCAGCGGCGACTCACGAGATGCATCACCAACGAAGGCCTCCCGATGCCGGTTGCCCCGGCCTGGCGCACCGGTCGGGGTGGCGCCGTCGCTCCAGCCCCATTACGGGGCCTTCCTCGCTACCAGCTCCAAGTACTCCGCCCCTGTGCGCCGGATCCGTGCCAGTCGCTCACGACTCCGCCGTTTGCGAGTCTCCCCTGCCATCGGCACGAAGGGTTCCCGCGTTCCACGCAAGAGCCCGGATCACGTTCTCGCCACCTCCATGCCGGACGCCGCACGCGCAGTCGACAGGCACCCCTCCGACTCTTGCCGGGGGTCCTACGCCACCCCCGGCCTTGACGTCATCAGAAAATGTTTCCAGACGTCAACAGCGGTCCCTTTGCATTCGACTCCCCGATCCTCACCTGATAGTGTCTCGCCCCGCCTTTTCCCAACTCGCTAATCACCGCGCCTCTTGTGCGCAGCAGCAGTGGGTGGTTTGGAGCTTCCGCCTGCACGACGGCTTGGGGGGCCTCCATCCCTTACGCAGCATGTCTGCGGGAGAGCCTTCACTCCCCTCTGCGCTTTCGTGGCACACGAGCAGGACACCATGGATTTGCCGGTTGACAGCAGGCGTTCTCGGCCCGGTGGCCCAGAAGTCCTCGCACATTGCCGCTGAGCACGCAGCAGGGCAGGGGAGAATGTCGTTGGCACCGTCGACGGTCCAGTAGTACACGCCCGAGTGCTTGAGGCGTCCGACCAAGGGGTTCCAGCCGGACTCGACCACTCGGGAGCCCACGCAGAGGCCCGTCGGCGGAAGCCTGGATAGCGCATGCGGCTGTGGTTCTTGTCGATGTAGTCGGCACACTTCGCGGCTTCCTCGCATTTGTCGGTGTGCTTGCAGGGCGGCGAGCAGGCCGACCATGCGGCCCTGCTTGAGATCGTCGCAGGCGGCGTCCGCCCACGGCCCTTGCTACAGCTTGTCGCTGCCGCAACGTGCCTTGGCCACGTGCCAGAGTTCAACTGCGCTGTTCCCCGTCATGTGCTGCAACCAAGCCCGCCTCTTCCTGAAGTGTGCAAGGTTGGGACGCCATCCAACAGCGCGTTCCCATGTAGACGCTGGCATGGCCACGGTCGGATAGCGTTCCGGTTGCGGAAGGAGTTTCAATCCATGCAGCAGGTGATCAAACCGCACCCGGCATCGCTGACCGGCTGGCCCGCTTGAGCTTGAATCCCGTCACGTCACCGCAGCGCACCCCGTCGGGCGTGTAAAGGGCAAGATCCGCTGTAGCCGTCTTGGCCCCGATCTTCCGGAGCCTTGCATTGCAGAGTATCTGCTCGGGAAGCGGAGCGGCGAGCCAGAGGCGACTCCACCCAACTGGGACGTAGCGGCGGTCGCTCCAACGCCCGGCCAAGAGTCCCGCCACGACCTGGAGACAGGCGTCCAGCTGGGTCGGATGGGCTAACAGGCGGTCTCCGGCCAGCTGCGCAGGACGCGTAACCCTGCCCCATGCGCCTTCATTGTCCGCCACGAAGTCGGAAAGTCCTCCGAAGGCCGGCCCTAGGACGATTCCCTGCTTTGCCATCTGGTCGCGGAAATCGGCCGCGCCGGAGTTGGCTAGCCGCCGCTCCACGGTTTGGAGGTCGAAGCGGTGGTCTGCAACCGTGGGCCTCCCTATGCGCCCTTCAGCGTGAAGCTGCCAGCTCCCGTCCTGCGGTTGCCGGCTGGCCACTTCCCAGCTGCTGTCCGGCCCGATGACGACTTGGACGCCGCGCCTCTCGGCTGGCTCCAGCATCAGGGGATGATGGAACCGGACCTGATCCAACGCAACCGCCGAATCGTTTCCGGTCTCCGCGAGCGCCTCGATCACTTGCCCAGCGAAGAGGGCTGCCGGCGCGACCACATCGCCCAAGACAACGTGGTCGGCCAGCCAAGCAGGGTCCACCGCGGACAGTTCGGCCTCGAAGGAGACCTCGCCTCTTCGCGAGTCCCGGCGCACTCCCAAGAGCGGGTGCCCTCCCTCGGTCCGGCGACGGGGCTTCGTCTTCAACCAGTAGCGCTTGCGCTGGAAGGGATAGGTCGGAAGTGCCATCCGGCGGCGGCGTTCCCCGGCGAACAGTCCCTCGAAGCGGAGGTTGACTCCGGCCGCAAACATAGCGCCTGCCGCAGCAGTGAAGTCCCCGCGGCCATCCCGTCGTAAGCTCGGCACCACCATCGGCGCTTCGCCCGCGAGCCACATCGGCGCCGCCATCGAACCAAGTACGTCATCGGGTCCGACTTCGAGCAAGATCCGTGTCCCAAGTTCCTCCAGCGCTGCGATCGAGGCGGCGAACGCGACCGGCTCGCGTGCCTGGCGCCGCCAGTACGCTCCGTCTGGGGCGCTTTGCAGCACGCGCCCGCTCAAGCCGCTCACCAGCCGCACCGAGGGTTCTGACGCCCAAGGAGCCGCCGCTTCCAGTTCCCCGAGCACCGGCTCCATCAGCGCGCTGTGAAAGGCGTGGCTGGTCCGGAGACGGTCCACCCGCAGGTCGTTCTCTTCAAATGTCTTTAGAAGCGCCTCGATTTCGGCCTCTGGTCCGCTCACGACTTGGTGCGCCCCGTTATCGGCAGCCATATCGACGCCCTCCCGGAGCGCATCGCGCACGCGGTCCGCCGAAGCGAAAACCGCCGCCATCGCTCCCCCCGCCGACAGCGAACCCATCAGCGCGCCCCGGCGCGCGGCGAATCGCATCCCGGCTTCAAGGTCGAAGGCACCGGCAGCCGTGGCCGCCGCGATCTCCCCGTCGCCGTGCCCGAAGACCACGGCAGGCCGAACGCCCAAGCTCTCCCACAAAGCGGTCAGCCCGCTCTGTATGGCGTACAGTGCCGGCTGCGTCCACTCGGTGCCCTCCAAGGGCCGAGGATCGTCGAAAATCACGGACAGGAGCGATCTGCCGCGCTCTGCGCGGAACACCTCCTCGCACCGCTGCAGGACCGTCCGGAAGACCGGCTCGCTCTCATAGAGTTCCCGGCCCATGCCCGCCCATTGGCTTCCCTGGCCGGTGTAGAGGAACGCGATCTTCCCTGAGGGGGCAGGTGCCACGGCACTCTGCCTGGCCACCTCGAGCTGCTCATCCAGCGAGGCGCGATCTTGGAAGACGAGACCGGCGCGGTAGCGGAAGTGGCTCCGTCCTGCCCCCGCGGTCCACGCCATGTCAGCGAGCGAGATATCGTCCGAAAGGGCAGCCCGGTAGCGGTCGACTACCTGACGGAGAGCATCCTCGGACTTCCCGGAGAGCGGGAGCAGACGGTGCTTGCGGGGCGCGTCGGGCTGCGAGACGCGTTTATCCGTACCATACCGTGGCAGCGCGGGCACTTCGATGCGCGGTGCCTCGCCCTCCTCCGCATATCCTTCGATCACGACATGGGCGTTGGTGCCAGAATATCCGAAGGAGCTGACGGCGGCTCGCCGCGGCCACTCCGCCTCCGGCCACGGGGTCGCCTCAGACGTCACACGGACGGGAAGGTTCTGCCAATCTACCCGCGGGTTGGGCCGCTGGAAGTGCAAGTGCTGCGGAATCACCCCAGAACGGATCGCGAGCAACGCCTTGATCAGCCCGGCCACCCCTGCAGCCGCCTCGAGGTGGCCCACATTTGTCTTAACGGATCCGATCAGCAGCGGGCGGTCCGGGCTCCGGCCGCGACCGTACACCGCAGCCGCCGCCTCCACTTCGACCGGATCGCCGAGCTCGGTCCCCGTGCCGTGCGCCTCGAGGTAATCCACCGAGGAGGCCTCCACGCCCGCACGTGCTAGCGCCTCCTCAATGACCCGCTTCTGGGCCGGGCCGTTCGGCGCGGTCAGGCTGATGCTCGCGCCGTCCTGGTTGACCGCCGATCCAAGCACAACCGCGAGGATTCGGTCTCCCGCCGCCTCCGCGTCCGTAAGACGCTTCAGCACAACCATCCCGCAGCCCTCGCCCCGTACGTAACCGTCGGCTGTCGAGTCGAAGGTTTTGCAACGGCCATCCGAGGCGATTATGCCGGCATCGGTCAAGAGCATGGTGGGCTCGGCCCTCAGGATTGCGTTCACCCCTCCGGCCAGCGCCAGATCCGCATCCCCTGCGCGCAGCGCCGCCGCCGCCTGATGAAGCGCGACTAGCGACGAGGAGCACGCGGTGTCCACGGTGATGGCCGGACCCTCGAATCCAAGTGCGAAGGCAACCCGGCCGACCGCGATCGAGGGCGTAGAGCCAGTGGACTTGTAAACGTTGGTCGACGGGTCCTCCATGGCCTCGGTGATAAGCGTCTGATAATCGCTCAGCGAGACCCCCCCGAACACCCCCGTTCGGCTTCCGCGCAGGCTGACCGGGGCGATCCCGGCGTCCTCAAGTGCCGTCCAGCTCGTCTCGAGCAGCATCCGCTGCTGGGGGTCCAGAAACTCCGCCTCTACCGGGGCGATCCGGAAGAATCCTGCGTCGAAGCGGTCGAGGCCCTCCACATAGGCGCCAAAGGGCCGCGCTGCCTCAGTCTCGGCATCTACGAAGAGCCCGTCAGGACGGCCCCGTGTCACCAAATCAGCTCCGGAACGAAGCTGCGCCCAAAACGCCTCGGCGTCCGCTGCCCCGGGGAAGCGGCAGGCCATTCCGACGATCGCAATGCGGTCGTCGCCAGCGCGTCGGACGGTAGGCGAGGCGTGCACCGCCTGGATCTCCGGTGACACGCCGGCAAACTTGGCTGTGAGGTGGTGCGCCAGTCGGGCAATGTCGGGATGATCGAACACGGCTGTGTTCGAGACGACGAACGCTCCGCGGAAGGCTTGGTTCAGGCGGTTGCGAAGCTCGACCGCCATCAACGAATCCATGCCCAGATCGAAGAATCCCGCCGAGGGTGAAGGCGCGGTGCGCAGGTGTAAGATCTCGGTCACCTGCTTCTCGAGGAACCGGATCAGTTCCCCTTGGCGTTCTCCGGGGTCAAGTCCCTCCAGCCGCCTGCGGAGATCGTCCGGAGCAGCGGAAGAGCGGCCTTTTTCGGGTCCCGCCACTTCTGCCAGCCAAGGTGCCCGCACAGGCAGAGCCGACCAGTCAACGAACGCGGCCACGCTCGTCCCGGTATCCTCGCGCACGAGTCTCGCCAACATTCGGATGCCGTGCTCGGGAGTCATCCACTCCTCACCCGAGTCGGCCAGCCGCGTCGCAATGTGTTCGCGCTGCTCCTCAGCCTTCCCAACGCCCGACCACGGCCCCCACGCAATTGCCTGCCCAGGCAGGCCGAGCGCCCTGCGGTGCCGCGCCAGCTGGTCGAGGAAGGCATTGGCCGCCGCGTAGTTGGCCTGCCCCCGGTTTCCGAGAACGCCCGCCAAGCTGGAGAAGAGCACGAACAGGTCGAGCTCGCGATGGGCCGTCGCCCGGTGGAGCCGCCAGGCACCCAGCACCTTAGGCCTGAGCACCCTCTCGAACCGCTCCCAGTCCTGGTTCGTCAACGCCGCATCGGCGAGCGTCCCGACGCTGTGGATCACGCCTGCCAACGGCGGGAGTTCGGCGTCGATCCGCCCCAACATCCCGGCCACCGCCTCCTCGTCCGTCACATCGGCGATCTCGATGCGCACTTCGGTGCCGCCCTGCCGGATCTCCGCAACTGCTGCAGTGGCTGCCGCGTCGGCCGGTCGGCGGCCGTTCAGGACAATGCTTCCGGCTCCCGCCTCGGCAAGCCAGCGCGCCACTTCCAGACCGACCCCCCCGAGGCCGCCCGTGATCAGGTAGCTCCGGTCCCCGCGCAGCCGGACCTCGCCGGGATCGGCATCCGGCACCCCCTCCCGGTCGGCGGAGCACGTCAGTCGGGCAACCAGCCGGGCTCCACCGCGTCGGGCCACGCGCGTCTCGCGGTCAGGAAAGAGCAGCTCGTCGGCAAGCGTGCCGACGGTTGGGAGTGCGTCTGGATCCAGATCCAGCAAACGCGGCGTCAGATCCCCGTGCTCCAGATCCACCACGCTGGCGAAGCCCCACAGCGAGGCACCCGCCAGTGCTCCAGAACGCTCCTGATCGATCACCTGCCCTCCCCGTGTCACGAACCAAGTGCCGCTCACAGGCGACACACCCGCATCCGACATCCCCTGGACCAGCGCCAGAGCACCCGCATCCACCGCTTCCAGCTCGGCCTGTAGCTCCCCGGCCGAGAGTTCCGCGCCCTCCCGTCGGATCCCGCCCAAGTAAGCCACGCCTCGCAGCGGAAGCACGCCCGGCAACGACTCGAAGAACTCACGCCATGCCTGACGGTCGCCATCGGCGGGTCCCTCGACCGCCCGGCTCCCCCGGCGATCCAGCTCTTCCGCCAGCTCGGCTCCTAGCTCGCTCTCGCCGGCCAGCACGAACAGCCCGCCTTCCGCACCCGCCTCCGCCGGCCCCTGTGCCAGGATTAGCAGCGCCCCTGAGGGATCCTCGACTAGGGATCCATCCCCCAATCCAGCGTCCGCGAGGGCCTGTCGCCAAACGGCGGGCCCGACCAGAGCGTAGTCGCTGCGATAAGCGTCCCGGAAATGCCACCATCCGGGCAGTAGTCCGAAGGTCAGGTCCAGCCACTCCTTGCGCGCGGTTTCTTCGACCGCCACTAGCAAGGCCGACGGTGCTAGGAGCCTTCGGCAGTGGGCGAGTGCCTCGCCTAGGTCCCGGGTCTCGTGCAAGACGTTCGCGGCGATCACTAGGTCGTAGCCGTGGAGCGCGAACCCCTGATTCTCTGGATCCCGTTCGATGTCAAGCGCCAAGAAGCGAAGGTCCACGCCTCGGTCGCCGAGTTTCCGCTCCACGTCCGGGAACGAGTCCGTCGAGATGTCGGTGAAGGTGAACTCAGTCTGACCAGTCGGCAGGATCTCCAAGAGGGCGGACGTAGTCCCGCCCGTCCCCCCGCCGATCTCGATCACCCGCAGCGGACGGCCTTCCGGTAAGCCCGCTGCCGCCTTGAGCACGGCGTCGGCGACCATGCGGTTCAGCGCCCGCACGGCCGCTGACTCTTGGTACAGGCTCGCCGCTCCCCGCTCGCCGCCGAAGAGCAGGTCCAGCGCATCGGCGCGGCCGCGGAGTACCTCGGCGAGGGACTCCCCACAGCGGCGGAGCACGCCTAGCTCGATGGATTCACCTTCGAAGTCGCTCGCCTCCGCCGGAGGTGCCTCCGGAGCGGCTGCCACGTGCCAGCCACCGGCCGCTTCCCGTCCGAGGACTTCCATCTCCTCCAGCACCGACAGCAACCGGCCGAACAGCCGCCCGTGATCCTCCGTCACCCGAAGCCGGCGGCGCAGCTCGTCCGTCTCGAAGCGCTCTCCCGGACTGGGCTTCCAGCCCAGCTCCCGGAATCCGCGGAGCAGCTGTTGACGTGCCTCACGCTCCAGCACGCGCCCCAGCGCTGCGAGCGAGGCCGCGTCCCCGCCCTCCGCTTCGAGATATCCCTCGAACGCCCCCAGTGCGGACTCGATTTCCGGCGGCCCCTGCAGGAAGTCCGCCGACCGGAGTCCCACCGCCGCCCCCTCGCGCCACACCATTTCATGCAGCCCATTCTCGACCCGGTCACCCGACAGGGCGGCCCTGCTCGTGCGTCCGAGGGTGAAGCCCTCGATGCGCGCTAGCTCCTTGCCCGCCTCGGTGTAAAGGAAGAGGTCTGCTTTGCGCGCGTCCCCGTCCTCGCCGCGGTCGAGAGCCCGGCAGAAGACACGATCCGGCAATGCGTCGTACAGAACGAAGCGGTCCCAGCCGATCGGCAACCATGTGCCTCCGGCCCCTGTCATCTGCGGCACTCCTTCCAGCACCCGGAAACACGCGTCGAGCAGTGCCGGATGCACTAGTAGGCTCCGATTTTCCATTCCCGCCGCCGCCAGCGCCTCGCCGATCGCCTCCCCGGACGCCGACCAGAGCCGGGCCAGGCCGCGGAAGGCCGGACCGTACTCGCGGCCAGCGAGGCCCGGCTCGAAGCCCACCTCCGCCTGGGTGAGGCCCCCTAGTAGCGCACCGAGGTCGGTCGGCTCGGACGCGGCTGCTGCAAGCGGTGCCCAGCGGCCTTCGGCGTGCGTCTCCCAGCGACCCTCAGCATCCTTGCTGGCCACCTTCCAGCTGCTGTCCTTGCCAAGCACAACCTGGACCAACCGGCCCTCCTCGCCCGACAGCACAAGCGGGTGCGTGATCGCGGTCTGCTCGAGCACGACCGGTAGCTCGCCGTGCGTTTCGCGGAGTGCTTCACTCACCTGCGCCACGTAGAGCGCGCCCGGCGCTACCACTTCGCCGAACACCCGGTGGTCTGACAGCCAGGCCGGATCCCTGCTCTCCAAGAGTCTCTCGAAGGAGTGCTCGCCATCCGGCGACTCCCGCTGTGCCCCGAGCAGTGCGTGCCCCGCTTCCACATGCCGCCGCGCCGCGCCGGAGATCCAGTAGCGCTCGCGCTGGAACGGATAGGCGGGCAGCGCGACCCGCCGCCGACGCTCCCCGACAAACAGACCCTCGAAGGCGATTTCGAGACCCGCTTCGTAGGCACCTGCCACCGCCCCCGCGAAGTCCCCGCTCCCGCCGCGCCGCTGGCTCGGGATCACCACAGGCGCCTCGCTGTGCGGCCAGCCGAGCGCCGCCATCGGCCCCAGCACGCCGTGCGGCCCGATCTCCAGCAAGACCCCTGCCTCCATGGCCGCCAGCGTCTGGACCGCTGTCGCGAACTGGACCGGCTCACGCGCTTGGCGCCGCCAATACGCTCCGTCGGGGGCGCCTTCCAGGAGCCGCCCGCTAACGTCGCTCACCCACCGCACCGAAGGTGCCGAAGCCCAAGGAGCCGCTGCCTCCAACTCTCCGAGCACCGGCTCCAGCAGAGCGCTGTGGAAGGCATGGCTGGCGCGCAGACGCTCCACCCGCAGACCCTCCTCTTCAAACCCCTTCAGTAGCCCCTCGATCTCGGCCTCGGACCCGCTCACGACCTGGTGTGCGCCGTTGTCGGCCGCCAGCTCGATACCCCCTCCCAGCACATCGCGCACACGGTCCGCGGGAGCAAACACAGCTGCCATCGCTCCCCCCGCCGGCAGCGAACCCATCAGCGCCCCACGGCGCGTGGCGAACCGCATCCCCGTCTCAAGGTCGAAGGCACCGGCAGCCGCGGCCGCGGCGATCTCTCCCACGCTGTGCCCGAAGACCACGTCGGGCCGCACGCCCAAGCTCGCCCACAACGCGGTCAGCCCGCTCTCCAGCGCGTACAGTGCCGGCTGCGCCCACTCGGTCCCCTCCAAGGAGCGCGGATCGTCGAACATCACCGACAGCAGCGATCTGCCGCGCTCTGCGCGGAACACCTCCTCGCAGCGCTCCAATACCGCCCGGAAGACAGGCTCGCTCTCATAGAGCTCCCGGCCCATCCCCGCCCACTGGCTGCCTTGGCCGGTGTACAGGAAAGCGACCTTGCCGGCTTGGGGCGATGCCGCAGCACCCTGCCGGACCACCTCCAGCTGCTCCTCCAGCGAGGCGCGATCTTGGAACGCCAGGCCCGCGCGGTAGCGGAAATGGCTCCGTCCCGCCCCCGCTGTCCACGCCATGTCAGCGAGCGAGATATCGTCCGAGAGGGCGGCCCGGTAGCGCTCGGCCTGTTGACGGAGCGCGTCCTCGGACTTTCCGGAGAGCGGGAGCAGGCGGTATTGGCGGGGCGCGTCGACCTGCTGGACGCTCTCGCCCGCACCGAACTCCGACGGCGCGGGAACGGCAATGCGTGGCGGTTCGCGATCCTCCGGGTATCCTTCGATCACGACATGGGCGTTGGTGCCCGAGTATCCGAAGGAACTCACGGCGGCGCGCCGCGGCCGCGCCGCCTCCGGCCATGGGGTCGCCTCCGAGGTCACCCGAACGGGGAGCGCCTCCCAGTCGATCCGCGGGTTGGGCCGTTCGAAGTGCAGATGCCGCGGAATCTCCCCAGAGCGGATCGCGAGCAGCGCCTTGATCAGCCCTGCCATGCCCGCCGCCGCCTCGAGGTGGCCCACGTTCGTCTTCACAGATCCAATCAGAAGCGGGCGATCCGCACTCCGGCCAGGACCGTACACCGAAGCCGCCGCCTCCACTTCGATCGGATCACCCAGTTCGGTCCCGGTGCCGTGCGCCTCCAGGTAGTCCACCGTGGAGGCTTCCACGCCCGCCCGCACGAGCGCCTCCTCCATGACTCGCTCTTGGGCCGGACCGTTGGGCACTGTGAAGCCAGCGCTGGCGCCGTCCTGGTTCACCGCCGATCCGAGCACAACGGCTAAGATCCGGTCTCCCGCTTCCTGCGCGTCCGCAAGGCGCTTCAGCACAACCATCCCGCAGCCCTCGCCCCGTACGAATCCGTCTGCCTCGGCATCGAACGTCTTGCAGCGTCCGTCCGTCGAGAGCATGCCGGCGTTAGTCATCAGCTCGGTGGGCCCTGCCCGCAAGATCGCGTTCACCCCTCCCGCCAGCGCTAGATCCGCATCCCCGGCTCGGAGTGCCGCCGCCGCTTGGTGCAGCGCGACCAGCGACGAGGAGCACGCTGTGTCCACCGTGATGGCCGGACCTCCGAATCCGAGCGCGAAGGCGACCCGGCCGACCGCGGCCGACGTGGTAGCGCCAGTTGCCCTGAAAATGTCCGTGCCCGGATCGCCCACCCTCCCGGCAACGAGGGCTTGGTAGTCGAGCATCGAGACCCCGCCGTACACTCCGGTCCGGCTGCCGCGCAGCCCGTCCGGGGCGATCCCGGCATCCTCAAGCGCCGCCCAGCTGGTCTCGAGCAGCATCCGCTGCTGAGGGTCCAAGAGCTCGGCCTCGACCGGAGCGATCCGGAAGAACCCGGCGTCGAAGCGGTCAAGACCCTCCACATACGCGCCGAAGGGACGCGCCGCCTCCGTCTCGGCGTCTACAAACAGCCCGTCCGGCCGCCCCCTCGTCACCAAGTCGGCCCCGGCACGAAGCTGTGCCCAGAACGCATCGGCGTCCGGTGCACCGGGAAAGCGGCAGGCCATGCCGATGATCGCGATGCGCTCGTCGCTGCGATGCCGGACCGCAGGCAGGGCACGGACATGCGGCACCTCTGGTGACACCCCGGCAAGCTTGCCTGCAAGGTGTTCCGCCAGTCGGGCGATGTCGGGATGATCGAACACCACGGTGTTCGAGACGACGAACGCTCCCCGGAACGCCCGGTTCAGGCGGTTGCGAAGCTCGACCGCCATCAGCGAGTCCATGCCCAGTTCGAAGAATCCCGCCGAGGGCGACGGCGCGGATCGCAGGCGCAGAATCTGGACCAACTGTTCCTCGAGGAACCGGACCAGCTCATCCCGGCGCTCCTTGTGGGCGATTCCCCCCAGCCGCCCGAGGAGATCGTCCGGGGCGGCGGAAGAGCGGTCCTGTTCGCGCCCCGCCACTTCCGCGAGCCAAGGTGTCCGCAATGGAAGCGCCGACCAGTCGACAGATGCGGCCACGCAGGTCCCGACGTCCTCGGTCACGAGCCGCGCCAACGTCCGGATACCCTGCGCGGGGGCCATCCACTCCTCTCCCGAGTCGGCGAGCCGCATTGCGATGCGTTCGCGCTGCTCCTCGGCCTCGCCGATGTCCGACCACGGCCCCCACGCTATGGCCTGCCCGGCGAGGCCCAGTGCCCGGCGATGCCGCGCTAGCTGGTCGAGGACGGCGTTGGCCGCCGCGTGATTGGCTTGGCCCGGACTGCCCATGACACCCGCCAGGCTGGAGAAAAGGACGAACAGGTCGAGTTCCCGGTCGAGCGTTGCCCGGTGGAGCCGCCAGGCCCCTAGCACCTTAGGCCCGAGCACCCGCTTGAACCGGTCCCAGTCTTGGTTCGTCAATGCTGCGTCGGAGAGCGCTCCGACGCTGTGGATCAAGCCCGCAAGCGGCGGGGCTTCTGCGTCGATCCGCCCGAGCATCGCCGTCACCGCCTCCTCGTCAGTCACGTCGGCAATCTCGATGCGCACCTCAGCACCGCGCTCCCGGATCTCCGCAATCGCCGCCGCTACTGCGTCGTCGGGTGGGCGGCGACCGTTCAGAACAATGCATCCGGCTCCCGCCTCTGCGAGCCAACGCGCCACCTCCAGCCCGACCCCCCCGAGGCCCCCGGTGATCAGATAGCTCCGGTCCGCGCGCAGCCGGACATCGCTGGGACCGGAATCCTCCGAACCTCCCTCTCGCCCAGCGAAGCGCGTGAGCCGAGCGACCAGTCGGGTTTCGCCCCGTCGGGCGATGCGCGTCTCGCGGTCGGGAAAGAGCAACTCGTCGGCGAACGTACCGACGGACAGGGAAGAGTCGGGATCCAGGTCCAGCAGGCGCGGTGTCAGATCCCCGTGCTCCAGATCCACCACGCTCGCAAGACCCCACAGCGAGGCACCCGCCAGTGCACCAGAGCGCTCCCGATCAACTACTTGGCCACCCCGGCTCACAAACCAAGTGCCGCTCACGGGCGACACGCCCGCGTCTGACATTCCCTGGACCAGCGCTAGCGCGCCGGAATCCACCGCCTCCAACTCTGCCTCGAGCTCCCGGGCCGAAATCTCCGCGCCATCCCGGCGGACCCCGCCAAGGTAGACGACGCCCCGCAGCGGAATCGTAGCGGGCAGTGACTCGAAGAACGCGCGCCACGCCTGGCGGCCGCCCTCCTCGGGCCCGTCGACAGCCCGGCTCCCGCGGCGCTCCAGCTCTGCTGCCAGCTCGGCCCCCAACTCGCCTGCTCCGGCCAGCACGAACAGCCCGCCTTCGGCCCCTGCCTCCGACGGCCCCCGCGCCAGGATCAGCAGGGCCCCGGACGGATCCTCGACCATGGACGTCCCCGCAAATCCGGCGTCCGCGAGGGCCTGCCGCCACACGGCGGGACCAACCAGCGCGTAGTCGGAGCGATACGCGTCCTGGAACCGCCACCAGCCGGGCAGAAGCCCGAAAGTCAGGTCCAGCGACTCCTTGCGGGTGGTTTGCTCGACAGCCACTAGAAGGCCCGACGGGGCTAGGAGCCGCCGACAGTGGGCGAGCGTCTCGCCCAGGTCGCGGGTTGTGTGCAGGACGTTTGCGGCGATCACTAGGTCGTAGCCGTGGAGTGCGAACCCTTGGTCCGCCGGATCCCGTTCGATGTCAAGTGCCAGCAAGCGTAGGTCCACGCCCCGCTCGCCGAACTTACTCTCCGCGTCCGGGAAGAAACCGGTTGAGATGTCGGTAAACGTGTATTCGGTCCGACTAGCTGACAGGACGTCCAAAAGGGCGGACGTGGTCCCGCCCGTCCCTGCACCGATTTCGATCACCCGCAGCGGACGGCCTTCCGGCAACCCGGAGACCGCCGTGCGCACACCGTCGGCAACCATGCGGTTCACCGCCCGCATGGCGCGCGACTCGCGGTACAGGCTGGCCGCCCCCGACTCTCCTGCAAAGAGCAGATCCAACGCATCGGTCCGGCCGCGAAGCACTTCGGCGAGTGACTCCCCGCAACGGCGGAGCAGGCTCAGCTCGATCAGATCGGCTTCGGTCTCGGTCTGCCCCGCCGCGGCCTCCGCAGGCGGTTCCGGCACGGCTGCCACGTGCCAGCCACCGGCCGCGTCCCGACCGAGGACGCCCATCTCCTCCAGTACCGACAGCAACCGGCCGAACAGCCGCCCGTGATCCTCCGTCACCCGAAGCCGGCGGCGCAACTCGTCCGTCTCGAATCGATCTCCCAGACTGGGCTCCCAGCCCAGCTCCCGGAATCCGCGGAGCAATTGCAGGCGGGACTCACGCTCCAGCTCCCGCCCCAGCGCGGCGAGCGACGCCCTGTCTCGACCCTCTGCCTCGAAATAGCCGTCCAACGCCCCAAGACCGGACTCGATCACCTGTGGCTCAGCGAGGAAGTCTGCCTCCCGGAGTCCCACCGACGCCCCCTCGCGCCAAACGACCTCGTGCAGAGCATCCTCCACCCGGCCATCCGACAAAGCCATCCGGCTCGAGCGTTTGAGTGCCAAGCCCTCGATGCGCGCCAGCTCCTCGCCCATCTCCGTGTAAAGCAGGAAATCGGCACGGCGCGTCTCCTCGCCCTCGCCGCGGTTTAGTGCCCTGCAGAAGACCCGGTCCGGCAATGCGTCGTACAGGACGAAGCGGTCCCAGCTGATCGGCAGCCATGTGCCCCCGGCTCCTGTCAGCTCCGGGATCCCCCGCAGCGCCTGGAAACAGGCGTCGAGCAGTGCCGGATGCACGAGCAGCTTCCGATCTTCCGTTCCCGCCGGCAGCAGAACCTCGCCCAACGCCTCCCCTGAGCCAGACCAGAGCCGGCCGAGACCGCAGAAGGCGGGCCCGTACTCGCGGCCAGCGAGGCCCAAATCGAAATCCACGTCCGCCTGGGCAAGCCGCGCCTGGAGCGCACCGAGGTCTTCCCGCTCGGGCGCAACTGCGGCGAGGCATGCCCAGCGGCCTTCGGCGTGCGTCTCCCATCGACCTTCAGCATCCCTGCTGACAACTTTCCAGCCGCCGTCCTCGACGAGCACCACCTGAACCAACCTGCCCTCCTCGCCCGAAAGCACGAGCGGGCGCGTGATGGAGGTCTCGTCGATGACAACGGGAAACTCGCGATGCGTTGCCAGAAGTGCTTCACTCACCTGCGACGCGTAAAGCGCACCCGGCGCTACGACGTTCCCGAATACCCGGTGGTCACACAGCCAAGCCGGATCCGCACTGTGCAGCCGTCTCTCGAAGGAGTGCTCGCCATCCGGGGAATCACGCTGCACCCCGAGCAACGCATGCCCCTCTTCCGCATGTGGACGCGCGGAGCGCGAGATCCAGTAGCGCTCCCGCTGGAACGGATAGCCGGGTAGCGAGACCCGCCGCCGCCGCTCCCCGACGAACAGACCCTCGAAGTCAACCTCCAGACCCGCCTCATACGCATCCGCCACCGCGCCGACGAAGTCCCCGTTCCCGCCGTGCCGCTGGCTCGCGATCAC
>VXRL01000005.1 GCA_009838515.1 Terriglobia bacterium
CAGCCCTGGCGAAGTACACCTTAGCGTATGGTCTAAAATCCCCGGACCACCTCTAATTACAGTAGTTGCAGAGCAGCTGGAGGTTCTCCAAGTGGTCCGTGCCTCCCTTCGAGCGCGGCACGATGTGATCTACGGTGAAGTTCTGAAACGGGAAGTGGTGCTTGCAGCCAGCGCATTTCCCTTCCTGCTTGCCGTAAAGCGTGTGCTTGTGTGTCTTGTATGGAGGCAGCTCCCCTACATCCGTGCGCTTGGGGACGTCCTTTCGGTGGTGGATGTTCGGCAATTTGCCACCTTGGAGCAACGCGCCATCGTCAGCGGCCCTTTCTAGTCTCGACAGGACCAGATTGACGGCCAGATCCGACAGGTCAATGCCCATCCACTCGCGACCCAGCATTTCGGCGGATACCAGCGCAGTTGCGCAGCCGCAGAACGGATCGAGCACGACATCGCCATCGTTAGAACTAGCCCGAATGATCCGGTCCAGCAGAGCCAACGGCTTCTGGGTCGGATAGCCGACATACTCCTTGGATCGATTGTTGACGTTTTGAATATCGCCGATGAAATCCGATACAGCCTCACCCTTGGACGCGGCCAGGTACCGCTTGAGGCGCGGTGATCCCGTTGTCCTCCAGTGAATCAGGCCAGCTTCTTCCAGCGCATCCAGCCGTGCGCGGACCTCCGGAATCGATCTGTAGCCCGGAATGAGATTGTCCTCAATCCACTCGGCGTACGCACCCTTGCTCGGAACGCCCCAATGCCGTCCGCTGCTGCTAGGGTCGTACCCACCCCACGATTCGCCGGACTCGCCGTCTCGCAGGCCGGAGGCTGTGAGGTCCCCTTGCATGAAATGACCTTGCCCGTCGTGATGTCGGTAGTCTCGCTCGACGTATTCTTGAGCGAGCGGCAGGTACTGCGGGTGCCACGTCGCCGAACCCGACGCGTAGAACAGCAGCGTGTCGTGAACAGGAGCGAATCGCTTCGCGGAACTGTGTGAGCTGGTTCGCTTCCATGAGATCTCATTGCGGAACTGATCGCGGCCGAACACGCAGTCCATAATCAGCTTCAGGTAGTGGCTGGCGGTCGGATCGCAGTGCAGATAAATGCTGCCAGTCGGCTTGAGAACGCGCCGCATCTCCAGCAGCCGCACGGCCATCATGGTCAGGTACGACTGCATGCTGTTGCCGTGGGCCAGTGCGGCCGCTTCAACAATGGACGCAAGCGCCGGTTCCTGCTCAGCGACTAAGCCGTGCCACGCGACGTCCACATCGCTAAGCGTCCATGTGTCTTTGAATGCAGCTCCGGCTGCTTCCGAGCCGATAGGTGCAGCATAGTCGCGGTTCGAGTTGAACGGCGGATCGAGGTAGATCAGGTCCACGGAATCTGAGTTGATTCCGCGCATAATGTCGAGGTTGTCCCCGGTGAACAACGTCCGGTTCTTGATGTTCAGCGCCACTCCGCCACCGCCACTACATCGTAGCTTCCAGCGCTAATGGCACGAGTGGCCCTCAATGTCATTGCTCGTCAGGGAATAGCTCACTGAGTTCCATTGACCGTCCCTCGCACGCCGCCCTTGCAGCGCGAACCACCAATTCCGAGCGGGCTTCGACGAACGCAGGATAATCCGTCTTGACACGTGCTCGCCGTTCGTGGTCGGATAGCCCTTCATAACCGACCGCGAGGTCGCTGTGTGGGATCAAATGAGTCCGTAGCCGGTATCGGAGTTCGGGCTCTCCGAGAGTTCCATTCGTTACGCGTTCCCTGAGGTAGCAGATGGGATCCTTGTTGGCGATTACCCTGTTCGTGCGCCACGTGATGAGTGCGCAGTTTAGCGACCGATACGATTGTTCATCCGGAACGCCAGCGTCCTCCAGCGTTGAATCTGGAAAGAGGTGGTGGTACTCTCGCGGATTCTCCTTTGATGTGATTGAGGCTACTGTCGCGCGGACACCGTCGGCGAGGTCCAATGCCCCGCTCTTCAATGTCAGTGCCAAGACCCCGCGACCAATGATGGATTTCCGTCTCGGCCAATCCGCCTGAAGTATCATTTCTCGCGTCGGTATGGGGAACGAATCCTCGTTGAGGATGGGCACGACGTCTTCGGCAGCACCCTCCACGAGGACTCGTCGTAGACCACGATAATCCTGCAAGGCATTAGTCGCAGAAGACTGTTCGTAGCGGCTCGTTAGAAACGCACGCCAAAGAAATTTCTTCAGTAAATGCCTCGCGTTGCCGAGACTATCCGGCTGGCTCGGTAAGTGCTGCCACATCGCCGCCACTATAGGGATGGCCGTGTAGCTTGGCAATCGTTGGCCGTCGAAGATGCATTCGTCTTCCAGAAAAGTGACCATCCCTCCAATGCCTTTCTTAACCGATTCCCACTCGGCAAGCATTCTCTTGTAGTCGATGCCGCGATAGCCCACTCGACTCGGCACTCGGTCTTGGCGAAGGGCAACGACATCCAAGACCAAGCTCGGGAGGTCGGCGTAGTCGGAAGCTCTTGGAACGGCCGTCGCAAGCGCATGCACGTGCTGGTGGAGAGACTTACCCGTTTCTTCCTCTACTAAAGCGACGACGATATCGTAAGTCGATAGCATTACAGAACTTGTGTTCATTTTGATGAATACATCCAACGCGACTTCCTTCGGCGTCGTTGCCGGCAAGGCAAGGTAAGGAAGATTAAACTCGCGGACCTTAGTCCTCAAATCGTTAATCAAGCTTGAAATCTCCTTGTAGGCTACGAACTTATCTTCCGTTTCAGAGGGGATGGCATTCTCGATCCAATGATCGATTTCTTCCTTGATGTCGGACGGACAGAGTAGCTTGATAGGAATGAAGCCCCTTTTCCAGCACTCGTCTGGAACATCCGTCCAAATCGGGTAGCGTTTGCCATCCCTATACCACCTTGCTTGGCCATACACATAAGGTAACTTTGTTGTGCCATTTATGGGATCTTCCTCGAACCCTATCAAGTAGGTTCGATCCTCAAATTTATCGTTGAGACTTCGCCATAGCGCAGTCAGCCTCTGCTGACCGTCCAATAGTTGCTCGCTGACCTTACCTCCGGAGTCCGGAGCGTCGAGCATCGTCCTGCTAATGAAACTCTCGCTGTCGCCGACCTCAAGAATCAGAGCTGCTCCAGACGGTAGGCCCCGGAGGACTGTAGTCAGCAAGCCAGAAACCTCGCTATGTCCCCATGCGGCGAATCTCTGAAACCGCGGTAGCGTGATCAGCCGTGACCGGATCCGGCTAAACCACTCTGGGAGAAACCGATCATGTGCATGCATACAGTTGCCTCAGGTCTCTAGTCAGAGAGTCAGCAACCAATACTATCAACTCAGTCGAGCCTCCTCTCGCACGACTCCTCAGTCACTCAATTGGACGTGCGGCACCGGACACCGAAGATCTGAGAGAATTCGTTATCGACGCTCTGAGTCTCGCCCTTCTCGTCAGTCTCTTCCGCCCACTCGCGGGCGAACGCAGCCGCTCGCGCGCGAATCTCGTTCCACGATAAGCGCATGTATTCTTGTAATCCGTGATGCCCCAGTTATGCACCGAACGGGACTAATGCTGGCACGCTTGGCTTCCAGCATCGCGTAGGGTGAACGCGGAGTCTTTTCCGTATCAACCGAAATCAGGAGGCTCGCCCATTGGCCCCGGTGGCGGTATCTCGAGTTCCACGCCACCAAGTGGCTCGAAGCATTCGCGGATCAAGCTGGCAAGATTGTCCGGTTCGGCTTCCCGGCAGACTGCCTCGCGTAGGATGATCCGCGCCTCTTCTTCCATCGAACGACCGTTGGCGGCAGCGCGAGCCCGCAGTCGCGTCTTCACTTCGTTGTCGAGACGACGGATCGTGATGCTCGCCATTGCCACACCCTCCCGTTCGGAACACGATTACAGTTCAATTGCGTTGCAACCAGGTGCTACGCAGCAGGGTCCCTGAGGCTTGTGAGCCGCTTAAACACGTCGTTGAAAACTAGGTCGCGGTTGCAGTTATTCGCGACCCGGATGTCGTGTCGGCCAGATTCGGATTCCCAACGCATGTCGTCGGTCAACACGGGGCTGGACACGATCTCAGAGGGGACCCAAGCGGGGTCGTTCAGCCATGCGATCGCTGAAATGTCCCAGATGACCTTGGAATACGGAAAGCCTGTGTTTCGTCCCTTGGTCCTTACAGCCTGGTACTGGAGAAACTGGCCATAGAGGTAGTCTCCTATCCGCGAGCGCCCGCGCAGGAACTGCTCCAGCTCGGACGCCGTCGTCTTCAGATGCTCGGAAACGTTCTTGGTAGGGATCTGGACCAGGGCAACTCCGCTGTCGAACAACACTTGCGAGGCAATGACGTCTTGCCGGAGGTTGAACTCGCTTGCTGAAGGCCAATAATGCGTGGTGCCTCCGAGCCAGACGACCACAATCTTATCCTTGATCCTCGGCTCCATCAGAATGGCTGAAGACACGTTCACGGGAGAGCCGATGGTCAGGACATAGAGCGGCTCGTCGCCGGATTCCAGCGCCTTCTCGATCAGATCGCGCGCGGCATCACTCTCGACCGGATGGCCCTTCCCCTTCATGAATTCGCTTGAGCCGCGGAACACGTTGCCCGGGTCGGCATCGGCGAAGAAGCCCAGCAGCCGCAGGATTTCCTCGTAGCTCTTCTCCATTCCGACAGCAGCGGATGGCGAGCGATCGTTGACGAAGGGCGCGGCATAGATCGCCTCAATCGACAATCGTTCCGGCGACAGCAAGCTGTATGCAACCGCATATTGGTCGTCAATCTCGTTGTACGTGTCCGTATCCAGTACAGCTCTCACTCGACCAGGGCCAGGAATAGCTAGCAGACGGTCGAGACTACCGGTCTGAGCTTGGGCGGAAGCGGCCAGTGTGCCAGCAGCGGCCTGCATGAACGTGCGTCGAGAAGTCATAGCGGTCGCCGCGATAGTATCACGGACGAGGAAGACTCAGCGGACCGAGTCATTTCTCCCTTTGCGGCGGACCTGAATATAAGGATCCGGTCCGGTCGCGCGACCTCGACTACCAGCCGGGTGATTTCGTTTAGTGTGCGTGGGGCGAGAGTTGAACTGCTGCGGGGCTGCCTCTTGCTTCTGGAGCCTGTACCCTAGCACCCTCTTCTCGGAGCGGTTGTTTACTAGCCATGGGCATGTCGTGCATTAGGGTTGATCGCGGGTGCGGGACGCCTGATTTTGCTCACCCGTTCAGCACCCCAGCGGCGTGATGGACTTGAGCGCTGTGGTGCTGCGCCTTCGTAGCATCGTGGACCGGGTCGGTCTAGACAATGGCTTAAGCCTTCGCCCAATCGGAGCATCCTCCTCCCGTCAGCGGCCCAACTCATCTTGGACGATCGACGGTCGTTTATCGATTAGCGCAAGCAGCACGCGAGCCGGCCCCTCCGGCCGCCGGCGACCCTGCTCCCAATTCTTCAGTGTTCCGAGCGGGATACCAATGCTCTGAGCGAAGGCCGGTTGCGACAGCCCAGTCTTGCTCCTTATTGCCACCACATCGGGGTCGGGCACCTCGATTCGGTGCACAGTGAATCCACCGCGTCCGCCGTTCAGGTACGCGTGTGCGTCATCAAGCCCGGCCATGATCTTGTCAAACGCTTTGGTCATGAAGCTCTCCTATAGTCCGCAACTACAGACTTCGCGGCCTGGATCAACGCCCTACCTTCCTCCACGCTAAGACTTGCTTTCTCGTTCTTGGAGAAGACGGTGAGCAAAGACACCGGTAGCTTGTCGCCTGCGAACAGGAACACCACTCGTGCGCCGCCGCGCTTGCCGCGTCCGGGAAGCGCGATCCGGACCTTTCGGATACCGCCACCGAGCGGTACACCCGTCTCGGGATTCTCGGCCACCGTGTTGACGATCGTGGCACGGAGATCTTCGGATAGTACGCCACGGGCAGCCGCGAGACTTCCTGGGGTCTCCACAACGGTTTGCAGGGCCACACCAGTTATCAGAATAGGCGTCATTGGCGTCGTCGTAAACGGCAACGGGAATGGCCAGTCCGCACGGGTCCATCAGCCTGCCGCACCGCCGTGTAGGTTAGGTCATCTCCCAGAGGGCACTGCACGTTAGTCCCCGATGGCCCCGAGATTCGTGGAAGCGCGAGGGGGCGGCGGCGCACTCGATTACAAGCATGCGGGGGCACAGCTTGGCTGGCGTGGCACCACCGACCCCATATAGCCTGACTCCGGTCGGCTAGATTTAATGGGTCGCACTCGGCGGAGGGCTAAGCTCTGACTTACGACCCCGGCAAGGATACAGCGACACGAATCACCGTGACCGAGTGCTCTGGGAACTCGTACTCAAATCGAGGGCCGGGAATCGGAAATTCCGACCTGCGGCTCGAGACGAGGTTCGGTTCCGAAAATGTGTTTGCTGTCTCAAGCGTTTCCGCGGTTACTGTCGTCGCTGTGCCCTTGTTTCCCAGCTGCCCCTCTATCCCCTCCAGCTCGACCCTCGCACGAATGGAATCCTCGGCCGAGGTATTCACGACCTTGAGAAACAATTCGGTGCCGTCCTCGCTTGCAGTGACGGAAACATCAAGCGCCGGTACCGCCGTGCCCAGCGAAGGGTCGCCAGGATCGTATTCGACGTCGCTTTCGACATCAGACTTCAAGCGCCAATCGCCGCGATGGCTGTTGTACGCCTCGATGACCGAATATGTCGCAGTAGTGAACACATCGTGGCGGCTGGCTTGAATCACACCGCCCGGCCAGCCGTTCACCAGGTCGGACACGGCGCTCATGCGGATCAAGTCACCCTGCCGTTCGAAGACGTTCATCAAGCGGGCTCCGTACAGCGCTGACTCCATCGTGTGCTGGCGCGGAATTCCGAATGTGGTGTTCCACTCGTTCAGCGCCACACCGATTTCCCTACCTGGCACGATCTCACGAATCATGTCTCGGATCTGTCCGTAGAGGCGTTCGTACCAAAGAGGCCTGGCCATGAGGGCAGCGAAGCCGGGCGGATCGCCTTCCTTCGGTCGGTAGTGGTGAATCGCTATCAGATCGATTTCGCTCCCGATCTCCGTCAGCACAGTGCGGTTCCAGCTCGGGTCTTCGTCTCCGACGGCGATGATCTTGATCGACGGATCGACGGCCTTCATCGCCCGGATGTAGCGCCGCGCGTTCGCAGCGTAGGTGGCGGCATCCGAGTGTCCCCGCACCCAGTCTCCCCAGATCTCGTTGCCGATCTCCCAGTAGACGACGCCAAAGGGCTCCGGATGCCCGTGCTTCGCCCTCTTCGCCCCGTAGGGCGTGGAAGCGTCTCCATTCACGTATTCGACCCAGTTGGCAGCCTCTGCCGCAGTCGCAGGACGTGAGTCAATGCGGATGTCCTCGCCCACGGCCCGCAGTTCGGCTGCCTCGGGCACCGTCACGCCGCGTCCCTCGGCGTTCACGACTATGTTCGGCTCAGCATCGATGCTCGCGCAGAATTCCAGATACTCGATAGTGCCGAAGTCTGCTGGCTCAGGATCGTTGTCCCATGACATGTTGACCCAGATCGGACGTTCGTCCCGAGGGCCTATGCCCCATTCCCAGTGGTAGTCCTGTGCCACGTTTCCGCCTGGCCATCGCACGAATGCTGGCTGTAGTGCTCGCACCTTCTCGAGTACGTCCGCTCGGATCTCGTTGACAGCGTCACTGGGCGTTAATGAGACTTGGTCAATCCAGATTGCACCGACCCCATACATCCGAAAGACAAACCTCGCCAGCGGATCGGACTCAGAGGCTGGCAACTCGAACTCGAATCGTGTCCATTCGCTCGGGATGTCACTGAGCTCGTGAGCTGCATAGATCTTTCCACCGGAACGGTCCTCTTCCAAGGAAACACGCACCGACCCCTCGAAGGCATCGGACACGGCGAGTCCGTCCGCTGTCCGCTCGACGCCTTCGGCACGCAGCCAAACGGATCCCCTGTAGGTCAGGCCGGAGCGTACTGGAATGGCCGACTGGTAGATACCGTGACCCATCTGTTCTGGCAGCGAGTTGACCAGGACCTGTGCGCGGTTCTCGAAGGAAGTCGGGTAGCCCTGCTCGGAGACTCCGATGGACTTGCCTCCCAGCAGGAATCCGTTGGCGTGATTGCGTGTGTCCGGATAGCGCTCCCAATAGTGGGCCGCCGCTGGCGGCGGGGCGACATCCTCGAATCCGCGGTTCACGATCAATTCCGCCCACAGGCCGCCCTTGATGTCTTCGAACATGAACTCGGCGAATTGCCCGTAGAGCAGGTCGCTGATGGGATTTAGGCGTTGGGAAGCGTCGATTCGGATCGTAGCGTCAACCACTCCATCGTCGACATTGGGTAGCCCACCGCCGCAAGAACAGAGGACGGCGCCGGCAAGAAGTGACACCAGCGGGCCGACAAGCCGACATCCATTCGACCGGCGGCTAGACCACAAGGGGAAGATCGCTTGAAGAATCGGAACGGGCATTGTGTATTGAGCCAGACCGCTGCACCGCCACCTTACCGCATACTTCGCGAGCTACGGGCCGGATCCGCTTCGATGCCTTGCAAGCCTTGGCTAGCGAGTTTGGCCCGATCAATGACCAGAAGAATGGCTGCGATAAGATTCTCGGCGGTGAGCGACGCGAATGACCAACACGATGAGCTCATCGTTCTGTAGTTCATACAGAATCCGATAGTCGCCTACTCGAAGCCGGCGCAAGCCTCGCAGGTCACCCTTCAGAGTGGCACCGAGGTGAGGAGCATCGGCTAGCCGGTCGATCGCTGCGACAATCCGTGCCCGGTGCGGCTTGGCCACATTCCTCAGCTCTTTGGCTGCGCTCTCCTTAATCCGTATCGAGTATTTCACGCCGGACTTGATCCCAGTCCAGCACCGGATCGCTAGGATCCCGGAGCCGGTCGATGGCAACAGAGAGATCGTCAAAATCTTCCAGATAGTGCTCGATGGCGAGGCGGATCACTTCCGCCCGACTGCGGCGCAGCTGTCTTGCGGCCGTATCCAGCACATCGACCACCGGGTCGGGTAATCGCGCTGTCACCTGTTGGGGCATGGTAGTTCCTACATCGTTTGAGGTAAGTGACATTAGATTACTTCACTTTGAGTGAATAGTCAAGCCAGACTCCAGCTCCCGACAGTGTTCGGGTCCGCTAATCGCCGCAAATCTGTGGTGCGTGCTCGTCGGCAGGGCGCGATGCAACAATGTACCGAAGTTGCGCTCGACGTTATAGCGACCGCCGTGCCCACCTAGTCATACTGGCCCAACGTACCGTGAAGCCAGCCAATTGGGTGTTCGAGCCTTCCTGCTGAAGATGCAACATATGCAAATTGCAACTGATTTGAGATCAGTTATTGACTGATACGGCATCAGTTAGCAACTGATATTCGGCGTGCTTCGCACCTATCAGCCTTGCCCGCAGTCTCCAAGCCCTGCGAACGGCTGCCGGACGACTCCATGAACCCCGGCATCCGCAGCCGGAAGGTACGACGGTCCCACCCCAGCGGTGCCCTCGTCCTTCAGTCGGATTCGAGCGTCCGGCGAATCAGCTCTGCGGTGTTCCCGGCCAGCAGTGCCGAGGAATCCTTCGAGAAATGTACGTTGTCAGGCCGCACGTGCGGGACATTGTGGTCCCTAATGAATGAATTCATGTCATCGACTTCAATACCGTGACGCTGGATGACTTCCCACGCCGCTGCGTTGTACTTGGCCAAGTCTGCTGGCACTCGCCCTTGGGCTCCCTCAGGCACCGGTGTCGTGGGGCGCCAGATCAATGTCGCGCCGGTCTGATTCAGCCGCTGGACCAGTTTCTCCAAGTTGGCTGCATACTCGCCCACGGTGCTGACTTGCTTGCCCTTGGGCGGGAGTGCGAGCTTGCCCTCTTCGTCTACATACTTGAGGTCATGCAGGCCCCAGTTGAAATGGATGAGATCCCACTTCCCGTCCCCTAGCCACTGGTCGATGGACTCGAGACCCTTCCATGTGTGTGCGCAGTTCGTCGGAGGGCGGTGCACGTTGGCGATTCCGTCAAGCGCCGCACGCAATGGCAGGGTGTAGCCGATCGAAATCGAATCCCCGATGATCAGCACCCTAGGAAGTGTGGGGCTGTCTACGACCGGGGCGAATTCGGCTCTTGGTGCGCGTTGGCCGACTGCAACTGTTGCGAACAGAGCGGTCGCTAGCGCGATGCGGCAGACGCGCGATCCTAATCTCGGGCCAAACCGCCTGTAACAAGTGGTTTGGAGAAAGATATTCATCTCTCTTGTCACCGTTTCACTCGCTCTGATCACCGGCCGCAGAGTACAGATCCCCGCCACCGTCGCTGGCGCCGGGGAGCGCGGCCTTCCACCCGCTCCGCAGCACGGCGGCAAGGCGGTCCATAGTGGGCTGGTGCTCTGGATCGCCAGCTAGGTTGTCGTACTCCTTGGGATCACTGTCCAGGTCGTATAGCTCGAATTGCGGGTCACCATCACCCTCGAGGGGCGTCCACTCCGTGAAGCGATACCGGGCAGTGCGCACCGACCGTCCATGTGCGCCGCGCCGCTGCGCTTCCGAGAAAATCGCGCTCTTCCAAGGAACGTCCGGGTCTTCGAGCACGGGCCGGAAGCTGATGCCCTCCATGCCCTCGGGAGACGGCAGTCCGCAGAGGTCGGCCAAGCTCGGGTAAAGGTCAACGAGCTCAACCAACGCACTGGTGGTCCTGCCGGACACTCCGCCAGGTATTCGCACGATCAACGGAACTCTCGTCGATTCCTCGAACTGCGTGTGCTTGCGCCAGAGCCCACCGTGCTCTCCGAGATGGAAACCGTGGTCGCTCACGAAGACCACAATGGTGGAGCTTTCCAATTCAAGTTCAGCCAACGCCTCCATCAGCAAGCCAACTTGGACATCCATCAGAGTGACCGTCGCGTGATACGCGGCGATCGCTTGGCTCACCTGCTCCTCGCTGTGGTCCTTATCTTCCGGGTAGTTGCCTAGCGCCGGCGCGGGAATGTCGGCAGTGTCGTCGGATGGCTCGTCCGGCAGGGCGACTTCCGAGACGGGATGCTGCTGGAAGAATTCTTTGGGCGCGACCCACGGCTGGTGCGGTTTGTGGAAGCCAGCCGCGATAAAGAACGGCTTGTCCCGGTTCTCCCGCAGCAACTCAATGACACGCCGCGTGGTTTGACCATCGGGGGTCTCGGCTTCGGTCTCGTCGGTGGCCCGCCAACTCAACGGCATCCCGGTAGGACGGTCTAGGTGCCCCAAGATTTCCGCCCTCGAGAGGCCATCGTCCGAACCCTCGATCCACGTGTTGTCACGGACCTCGGAATGGTCCACTCCCGGAAGGTAGTGCTCCCGAAGGGCGGCATTCTCTGAGATGTCCCATCTCACGGCCGCTTCGTACCTGCCGTGGGCTACCTTCCCTACCCTTGCGGTGAAGTACCCGTGCTCGTCGAAGTACTCGGGCAGCATCACGACGTCGCCTAGGTGAGTACGCGGCTCTACGAAGTTTCCGTAGACGTTTGTGGTCGCAGGTCGGCGGCCACTGAGGAAGGATGTCCGAGACGGGTTGCAAACGGGATCCTGTGCGTAGGCCCTGTCGAATTGCACCCCCTGGGATGCAAACCTGTCGATGTTGGGGGTCTTGGCTGTCGGATAGTCGTGATACGTGCCCAGCGCAACGTTCAGATCGTCGACGACGATGAACAGCACATTGGGTTGTTCCGGCAGTGCGGAAGTCTCGGGCGCAGAGCACGCCCCAAACACGAGGCACAGGCAGGCCACGGCCAGCACCGTCACCTGCGATTGCGAGAATAGATGGGAGATTCGGCGTCGATGCATGGTTGGTTGAGGGCTATCCGGTGCTTTCCGATCCGGAGCACAGCCCGAACCTATGATAGATGCGCCAACTGTCCCCGATCTCTGTGAATTCCGTTTCAGTGGATCTTGTACCCCCGAATCCGAAAGTCATGGCCCGCAAGCTGCAATCCATCTTTCTCATAGGCCCTGCGGGACGGCTCGAGGCACTTCTCGAAGAACCCGAGCCTCCCAATCGAATCGAGCGTGTCTTCGTCGTCTGCCACCCCCACCCCCAATACGGCGGGACGATGCACAACAAGGTCGTCTTCCGCATTGCCAAAGCCGGCCGCAGCATGGGAGCGGCCGTGCTGCGATTCAACTTCCGCGGTGTTGGTGCAAGTTCGGGCACTTATGATGCCGGCAAGGGCGAACAGGACGACCTTAGGGCGGCAATTCAGTACATGCAGGAACGCTATGCGGGCATCCCCCTGACTGTGGGCGGCTTCTCGTTTGGGTCGAGAGTCAGCTTGCCCGTGTGCTGTGGTCACCCGACCGTGGAGCGAATCGTCGCCGTGGGAACTCCCGTCAATCGGGACGACGACATGAGCTTTCTAGAGGGATGCAGTTGCCCCAAGCACTTCGTACACAGCACGCAGGACGAGTTCGGTTCACGTAGCAACATGGAGCGCGTCTTCGACATGGCGGGCGAGCCGAAGCAGCTGACCTGGATCGAGGCCAGCGATCACTTCTTCTCTGATGCCCTAGACGCACTGGAGGATGCCGTGCGCAAGGCGCTCGGTTAGGCTGCGCACCGTGAAGTTCGCGATCTACGGTGCCGGCGCCGTCGGTGGCTTCCTAGGGACCCGATTGCTAGAAGGCGGGCACGACGTACACTTCATCGCACGAGGAGCGAACTTGGACGCCCAGCGCGAGCGAGGCCTGTTGATTCGCAGCGATGTGTTCGGCGAGAAGCGCTACCAAGTGCATGCAACCTCATCCGCAGCCGAAGTCGGCCGCTCGGACTTCGTGGTCTTGGCTGTCAAGGCGAGCGCGCTGACGCACATCGCTCCGCTAGTCGAGCCCCTGAAGGGTGCCGAGACGACCTTCGTCTCGACGCAGAACGGATTGCCGTGGTGGTACTTCCATGGTGTGCCAGGTGACGACTCGCCCATCGAGTGCGTTGATCCCGGAGGCGTAGTCGCGAAGCATATCCCGGGGCCGCTCGTATTGGGAGCGATCGTCTACATGTCGTGCTCCATGGCCGGCCCCGGCATCGTTACCCACAGCTCCGGTGTGCGCCTGCCTCTGGGAGAGCCGTCCGGGGAGCGTAGCGAGCGCATACGCCTGCTTTCGTTGGCGCTACGGGACGTCGGCATCAAGGCACCGGTGCGCAACAACATCCGCCATGAACTCTGGGTCAAGCTCATGGGCAACGCTGCGTTCAATCCTCTCAGCGCCTTGACCCGCACGACACTGGCTGAACTGACCGATTCTCCTCAAGGCTTGCGCCTGACAGAGACAATCATGGACGAAGTGCGGCAGGTCGCATCCGCAGTTGGCGTGCAGATCGCGCTCTCCAACGATCGCCGCATCGCCGGGGCACGCGCGGCGGGAAGCCATAAGCCATCTATGCTCCAAGACCTAGAGCAAGGGCGTGCTGCCGAATTGGATGCTCTGCTTGGCGCGGTGCTGGAACTCGCCGAGAGGTACCACGTTTCCGTGCCGACACTCAGAGTGATCGATACGGTCTCCAGACTGCTCTTCCAGCCGGCGTCCGAGCAAGTGGCCTGAACCCTAGGGAAGTCCCGGAGCCGCCAAATCAGATCAGAACCTCAGACCATGCTGCATTGGGATCATCCACAGGTTCGCGACCTCATCCGGCTAGCGGTGGCCGAGGATGTTGGCGCCGGCGACGTGACTACCGAGGCCTGCGTGCCCCGAGACTCGCAGAGCGTAGGCTATTTTTTGACTAAGCAAGACTTAACGTTGGCTGGCACTGACCTCCTGCGAATCGTCTATCACGAAGAGAAGATTGAGGTTCTGGAGAGCGATGGCACGCATGTGCCTACGGGCAAGGTCTTCGCCCGGGTCAGTGGTTCAACCCGGCGCCTCCTGACACTGGAGAGAACCGCATTGAACTTCCTGCAAAGGACTTGCGGCGTCGCCACCTCGACGAGCCGGTTCGTCAAGGCAATTGAGGGAACGGGCTGCACGCTTCTGGATACACGCAAGACCAGTCCTGGCATGCGTGTCCTCAATAAGCTGTCCGTTCGGGCGGGCGGTGGAACGAATCACAGGCTAGGGCTGTTCGACGCAGTGCTGATCAAGAACAATCACATCGATGCCGCGGGCAGTATTACCCAAGCAATCGAGAACTGTCGTCGTACGGGCCGGACCATCGAGGTCGAGGTTCGCGACTCGGGGGAGTTGGAAGAGGCCCTCAGCTGTGGGATCCGCCATATCCTGCTTGACAACTTCTCTCCCCACCAAGTCGCCGAGGCTGTAGAGCGGGTCGCAGGCCGGGCGAAGTTGGAGATCTCCGGCAACGTCCGGCTAGAAACCATCCGAGCTTACGCGGAGGCTGGAGCCGACTATATTTCCGTTGGGGCGCTGACCCACTCGGCACCCGCGGCAGACATTAGCTTCCGGCTGAAGTGAAAAGTTGTCGAGGATCAGCGGCTGCAGAATACAGGTGAGCTACCGAGAGAGCAGCTCACTTGAATTCCGACTTGCTGTACCCGGCCGGATCCGAGAGCGGACGGTTCAGATCCAGTTCGATCTTGGGTTCTGGCCCTTTCGTCCCACGAAACCAATAGTAGCCCGTTGACCACCAAGCGAGTGCCATTTGCAACCAGGTCACTGGCGAGCCCATTAGTCCATACCACTGCACCGTGAACCACGAAGCGAGCAGCACCATGCCAACTAAGCAGATTTTTTCAGCTGTTTTCTTGCGATGCCAGTGAGTCAGCCAGTGCGATGTTTCCGGTTCGATCCTAGGCTGCACCGCGAAAGGATCGCTCACGCTCATACTCTATCACCCGGTCATTGAGCAGAGTCCTACTATTGACTCACCCCCAGCGGAAGACGACTTCCAGTGTTGCCACCCTGATGAGTCGATCCGTCGAGGCGATTGAGCGATGCAAGACTCTCGGCCACCGGCTAGACCATCAAAGTCGAAGTCTGGGATCTATGTCGGCGAGTGGCGCTCGGCCTGAACGGAGCGCGAGCCGCTCAAATCCAACTCGGTAATGACAATGATCTCGCGCGACCTCGACCGGGAGAAATAAGCCCAACCCAATATGCCCCAGTAACCCGTCATCGAGAACCAGTCGACTAAATAGCCCCTCTCATACAATTCAACGGTTTGCCACGCGCAGAAAACAATCCCCAAGATAATTGCAATCTTCTCAGACGTTTTCTTGCGATGCCATGGAGCCAGCCACCAAGATTCTTCGGGCTCAATCCTATGCTCCATAGTGGAATGCTAGCACTAGATCAGCTGAACGCCCTGTAACGATGCCAGTACTTGCCTCATCCCTCGTGGAGTACTTCAACGGGGTCGAGGCGCGCCCCGATCCGGGCCGGATACAGCCCGGCGATGATGCTCGCGACAAGGATCAGGGTGGTAGCACCCAGCAACAGGCCCACCGGCCAGTGAAACTGGATCGTCCAGCCGAACGATTGCTTGTTGATTACCTTGATCAGAATCACCGAGAGCGCCCCGCCCAACACGAGACCGATCATGTTCGAAAGCAGTCCAAGCAGGCCTGCTTGGGCTAGCACGAGCTTGCGGATCTGCTTTCTGGTAGCACCCAAGATCCGCAACACGCCTAAGTCCTTCTTGCGGTCTATAACTAAGGTCAGCAACGCGCCGGCCATGCCCAGAATCGCCACTAGAATCGCCACCGCCTCCAGTGCATAGGTGATGGCAAACGTTCTGTCGAACACCTCGTTCGCCCGTTCGCGGAGCTCACGGTTACGTGCTACCCGTACCCGGCGACCGGCCACAGCTTCAATAATCTTGGACCGAGCTGCTTCGAGATCCGTACCATCGGCGAGATAGACAGCCGCGCTAGTCAGCTGTGGGTCGGGCAGGTACTCCATCAGCACCCCTCGATGCCCGATTACATAGCCCTGCTCGGCAGAATAGTCGTAGTACACCGCGACGACTTCGAATTCTTCCGCGCCATCGCCAATCGGTAGAGTCAAGGTGCTGCCTACATTGAGACCGTGCTTGTTGCTAAATGGCTCGCTGATGATCACGCTCTTGCTAGAGACCAACTGCCGGCACATGGTTGGAATGTCGGGTCCGCGCAAGATTTGCATCTGGGATCGGCCGGGATGAACGCGGAAGTCGGCGAGTGCAAGATTCGCCGGTAGGCCACCGTAGCTGATCGAGTACCGCCGGAACCGGTCGACCGCGTCGACTTCCGGCAACGCCTCGACCAGGCCCGCAACCTCCTCCGAGAACGTGGCGGAGTCCTCGGTACCGAGAGATTCCCCAGACCGAATGTACAAGTCGGCTTGCAGCTGGTCGCCCATCCACACAGACAAGGTGTCGCGCAAGCTGCCAACCATGATCCCGACGCTGGCCATCATGGCTGTCGCAACTGCCATCGCCGCGACGATGACCGACGTGCGCTTCAGAGATTGCGACAGGATCTGCACCCCCAGCATCGGCGCCACCCCGAACAAGCGCAGCATCGGGCGGGTTACGCGCCGAAGGCAGAATCGAGCGACGAAGGGCACGAGCATCGCAGCCGCTCCAATCAGGCACACAGCTGCTGCGAATCCCCCGTAGGGGAGCCTGTCCCAAGCTGGCACGAAGCACAGTGCCGTAGCTAGGCCGCCAAGCACTGCCGCTCGGATCGCCCACACGGTTCGCGTGGCCGCGACCGCATACTCTTCCCTGCCCTTTGCCATCGCTTCGACGGGAGCCACAGACGAGGCTTCCCGTGCAGGCCGCCAGGCCGCGAGCATCGACACTCCAATACCTGCTAGGCCGGCAACCAGAAATGCCCACGGGCGGAACACAATCTCTCCCGGCTGGCTGCCGACATAGAGCGTCGCCACGGTGCGTCCCATCAACTCCACCGCTCCCACCGCCAGCGCCCGTCCTAAGACCAACCCAGCCAGAGTACCCAGCAGGCCGAAGAGTCCGGCCTCGACAAGAAATCCCCACTGGATCGTCCGAGCCGGCATGCCAAGCGCCCGCGCCGTCCCGATCTGGCTTCTCCGCCGCACGACCGATACTGAGATCGTGTTGTAGATCAGGAACGCGCCAACGATTAGAGCGATGTAACTCAACACTCGAAGATTCCACCGGAACGAGTTGAGAAGCTTACGGTTCTGTTGTGTCCGAGTGCCTGATGCACTCACTGCTGCCGCAGTCGGGACATTGTCTTTGAGAAGTGCCTCCCAGTCCGTCGCATCTTCCCGAGGAACATGGACATAAATGCGGTCAAGGAATCCGATCCGGTCCAGTAGCCGCTGCGCCAAGGCGATATCGAGCACGACCATGCTGGCGACAGCCTTTCCGCTCTGATCCCGGTCTCCAAGCACGCCCAGCACGGTGAAGGATTCGACCCGGTCATTGATGGCGAGCTCGATTCGTTCCCCCGCTTGCGCCCCGACTGACTCCGAGATCCAGACCACGCGCTCGTCATCGAAAGCGCTGACGCTGGGATTGGACAGGTCTATGCTGCCCAACATGGGCTGGTCGCCGATCAGGTCCACCCCAAACAGAGGCAGACGCTCTCCTGTTGACTCCACCGCGGCGTAGCCTTCGATGCGGGGTGAGAACTGCTGCGGCCCTGGCAGCCGGACCAACCCGCCGAAGACGGATTCGGGGATGCCCCCCACTTGGGAGATCTCGTAGTCGGCCGTTCCTTGGAGCGATTCCAGCGAGGATTCGAAGGAGCCAACGGATGCCTCGCCGGCCAAATCGATCGCTACGACTACCGCTACCCCCAATGCGACGCACGCGGCGGTTAGCGCGGTGCGGAATGGCTCCTGAATCAAGGGCCTGCAAATCAGCCGATAGAGCAGCCGCAGTTGATTCATGGAGCTTGGACAGCCTTTGCAAACACCGGGAATGCCTTGACCATCCCTACAGAAGATGCCTGCCTCTCGCTGGGAGAAATCGGCTTTGGGTTGGGTCGCGAAGAGCGGTCGGGGAAGTGGCGTGGGAGATGGACACACACTATGTCATACGTCCCTAGCTGCTGTGGCCGACCTGTGCTCAGGCTAACATTGGCCTATATTGGAGCCAGGTTTGCCGGGCTTCGCGGCAGGGCCGTCATCTGATGCCGGGCACCTCTCCACTTCAATGCTAGGCGCTGCCAGTCGGGTTGGACCCGCGTCCTGCATCACCGCCGTGCTGGCGTTCGCATCGTTGCTGGCAATCCCCGCGCCCTGTGCCGAGGCCCCGGTAGACTTCGCGGCCGATCTATACCCCCGCCTCGAGGCGAAGAACTGCCGTGCCTGCCACAGCACTTCAGGGGTGGCATCGGGTACGAGGCTCCAGTTTCCGGAACCCGGGGCACCGCTAGGAGTCATACAACGGTTTGGCCTAGGTCTAAAGCGCCTAGTGAGCCAAGCGGAAACCAGCCAATCTGCGCTTCTGCTCAAGCCCACCAACAGGATCCCGCACACGGGTGGCCCGCTCATCGCTGCCGATAGCGAGGACGAACGATTGCTGCGCCGCTGGGTGGAGTATCTGGCTTCCCTAGACCTCAACGTTCAGTCGGTCCAAACCGTCCCCCGCGAGAATCGCTCTGAACCCATCCGCAGGCTCACGCACTTGCAATACGACAACACCGTTCGGGATCTACTCGGCGACGGCAGCAGGCCGTCTCGCAGTCTCCCAGAGGAAGACTACGTCAACGGATACACCAATCAGGCCTCCGCACAGGCGATCACACCGGCTTTGGCCGAGTTGTACGGCCAGATTGCCGAACGTCTCGGGCGGAATGCCTTGCGGTTCGGTGACGAGCACGGACTGCTTCCATGCGAGCCCGACGGCCCCACCGACCGTGACTGTGCGCAATCGTTCGTCGGTGAATTCGGTGCCAAGGCGTTTCGCCGCCCGCTGACCGAAGCCGAGCGCGAGGCACATGTAGACCTGCTTCTCCAGTGGGCCGGCCACGGCGAGAGTTTCCTGTCCGGCGCGTCCGCCGTTATCGAGGCCATGCTGCAGTCGCCGCATTTCCTGTTCTTGGTGCCCAGCGCGAGCGATAGCCACGTCAAGCATTTCGAGATCGCCTCGCGGCTCGCTTACGCGCTGTGGAACGCGCCCCCCGACCGAGTGTTGCTTGCCACCGCGGCCGCCGGCGAGCTCGGTGCCCGCTCCTCAGTCGAGGCGCATGCCAAGCGGATGCTCGCAAGCGACCGCGCTCGGGAGACCTTCGATCACTTTCTCGCGGAATGGATGCGCTTCGACCGCCTGCGCAACTCGGTCAAGGATCGCAACCGGTTCCGTGACTTCGGCCCGGAAGTCGCCGAGAGCATGACCGAGGAGACCCGGCGGCTATTCCGGCATCTGGTTTGGGGCGACCTCGATTTTCGGGAGTTCTACACCGCTGACTACACGTTTGTCGATGACTTCCTAACGAACGTCTACGGCATGCCCGATCCAAGCGCTCCGTTCGGCAAGACCGCTTACCCGGTGGAATCGACGCGCAGCGGCATTCTCGGACACGGCACGTTTCTGGCGCAGACTGGCAAGCCGATCCACACGTCGCCGACCGAGCGCGGACTCTTCGTCCGCGAGCACTTCCTCTGCCAGACCATCCCCCCTCCCCCGCCCGGGGTCGATACCTCCCTTCCACCGCTAACGCTGGGAGGACGCCCCATGACGGTCCGCGACACGATGGAGGAATTGCACGCATCCGAGCCGGTCTGCGCGTCCTGTCACAAGCTAGTGGACCCGATTGGCTATGGATTCGAGCATTTCGACACGGTAGGGGCGTATCGCGATTCCGAGCCGGTACGGATCGAACCGACGCCCCAACAAGAGCGCGAGGGCGCCAAAGCGACCGACCATTTGCTACCGATCGATTCGACGGGATTCATCGCAGGCATTGAGGATTCGGAGTTCCAGACGCCGCGAGACGTCGGCCGTATACTGTCGCAGTCGCCGATCTGCCAAAAATGCATTGCCAGACAGCTCTTCCGCTATTTGTTCGGACGATCTGAGACAGCCCGAGATGCGCCCGTCATAGAACGCGCATATAATCGGTTCGTAAGATCTGGTTTCGTCTTCCGGGAGTTGGTCTTGGGACTGGTGGTCACGGAAGAATTCCTCGCAACCGACTGGAGCGATTGAGCATGTCGAGACGCGCCTTGCCACGCCGCGCGTTCCTGAAGGGGCTGGCCGCGGGCGGAACCGCCGTCCGAGTCGGCCTGCCGCCACTGGCCTGCATGTTCAACTCCTCCGGCACGGCCTACGCCGCCCGGAGTGGACCGGGCAGTGACGGCAAGCCCGAGACACGCTTCGTCTTGTGGTTCAACGGGAACGGTATCCCGGAGCGCTACTGGATTCCCCGTGACGAAGGGCCCGACTATTCGCTCACTCCGTGCTTGTCCCCCTTGGCGCGTTTGCAGAACGACGTTCAGATCCTGTCGGGCCTGGATAACCCCAATGGGCAGACAAGCGGAGTCGGCAACGGCCACCAGCGGTCGATGAGCGCATTGGTTTCGGGCTCGAAATACACCGGAATGGGTGCGGGTTCGGCTTCGATCGACCAAGTCATCGCCGGAAAGATCGGCACGGAATCGCGCTTTCCGTCTCTCCAGATCGGTGTCTGTCGAGAGTCGTTCGGCTCCAGCATGCAGCGAAACATGAGCTGGAGCGCCAAGAACCGGGCGCTGGCGCCGGAGCTGGTGCCCCAGAAGCTCTTCGATCGCCTCTTCGGCAGGCTCGACGAGGGTTGGGTGCGCCGCAGGCGCAGCGTGTTGGACGTAGTGCGCGGCCAAGCGCAGAGCCTCAGCAGCCGCCTCGGACAGGAGGACTCGCGGCGCGTCGACGAGTACCTCACCTCGATATTCGACATGGAGCGCGCTATCGCAGAGTTTCCCGAGGAGTACGCCGGGCAGGTAGATGAGCCGGAAGCCGGCGGCGATCCCCGCGACTACCCGCGCATCGCCAAGCTACAGAGCGACCTGCTGGTACATGCATTTGCGTCGGGCCAGACACGCGTAGCGTCGTACATGCTGACGAAGTGCCAGAGCCTAGCGCGATTCCCGTGGCTGGGACTGTCGTTTGCGCGCCATCACGAGTATTCGCACCTGGGCGGCTCGCACCGCCAGCGTCAACAGGAAGTGATGCGCGACATCTGCCGCTGGCATGTCGAGGAATTCGCCTACCTCGTGGCGCGCTTGAAGAGCGTGCCCGAGGGATCGGGCACACTCTTGGACAGCAGTGCCCTGCTCTTCATCCACGAGCACGCCGAGGCGAACTCACACAAGAACAGCGGCGGCGCGGTGATCTTGGCTGGGCGTGCCGGCCGACTCAATCCCGGCCATCACACCCGCGTTACCGGCACATTCGGCGATCTCTACCGCACTGTCGCGAATGAAGTCGGAGCACCACTCGACCACTTCCCGACTTCGTACGGCACCGTGCCAGCTACCACGGCATAGCCTGAGATTCGCGCAGCGACTAGCGGATCACATCACGCGACGGGTTTGCCGCTGTAAACTCCGCGGCGGCCGCCTCGGTCACGGCCGTGCCGACCGCAATCAATCTCTGCAACTTGGGATGTTCCCGCAAGGCTGCGGCCCCGCTGGGCCCGAACGCGGTGAAGGAAACGTCTACGACCTGCAGTGACGGCAAGGATGCCAGGGCCCTTCCGGCTGAGTCGTCCAGCGAACTTACGTGGGACAACACTAGCTCTTCCAGATTCTCCAGGCTCCCCAGGCTCTGAATGCCCTCGGCGGTCAGCATTGACCGCGACAGGTTGAGCTTGCGCAGCTTGCTGAGAGCTGCCAATTGCTTCGCTCCGAAGTCGGTGATCCGGATCGCTCCGCGCAGCCGCGGGACCCCGGTACTGATTGCCTGGACGTACTCGGGGCTGGGCGCGGCTAGGTTGAGCGATTCGAGCCTCGGCAGCCCTGCGATCTCATTGAGGTTCAAATCCGTCACCGTCACCGCCCAGATTCCGCTGTCGGTGACCTGTGCTCCGCTAAGGTCGAGATGTTCCAGCTGCCTCAGCGACCTCAGACTCGCTATGCCGGACTCGCCGATCTTGTTGCCTCCAATCGCCAGCCTCTTGAGGTTGGGCAAGGCCTCCAGCAGGCCGGCAGACGCATCGCTGACCTCGGTGATCCCAATGTCCAAGACTTCCAAGGTCTTGATCTCGGTCAAGAACTTCACGCCAGAGTCGCTGATCTTTGTGCCGCGAAGATTGAGCCGCTCCAAGCGCGATGCTCGGCGCAAGAGCGAAGCGCCGGCGTCGGTGATGTCCTCGCAAAAGAACATGTCCAACTCCCGCAAGGATGGCAGCGATGCGACGATCTCCAAGACCCTGTCGCTGACATCCGTTTGTGCCAGCTTCAAGCTGACCAGGCTCGCCGCCCCTTCGAGCTTTCGCAGATCCGCGTCGGTAACCCAGCTCCGGCCAAGGTCGATTGCGTGCAGCTCGCTTGCTGAGTTCCGATCCACGGCACCGCCCATGCCGAGCACCCAAGCTTCGATATCTGCCCGGGGCAGGGCTTCTGCAGACAGAACGCAAGCCGGCAAGGCGGCTGCAAGGATGCACAAGCGGAGACACATGGGTCTTACCTGCGGCGGGTGGGCTGGGCCGAGTCGCGTTCCCACGCGATCTTGCAGTCGGGCAGTGCGCTTCGCAGAGACTGTACGCCGCTCTCGCTCACCAGCGTGTGATAGAGATTGAGCGCCGTGAGGTCCGCAAAGCCGCTCAAGGTTTCGATTGCCTCGTCGTCGACATCTGTGTTGTCGAGGCTCAACACTCGTAGGTTGGCGTTCGACGCCAGCGATGCGATGCCGTCGGAGGATACCTTGGCGTAGTCGAGGCTGAGCCTCTGGAGCGTCTGCAACGGCGCCAACGCCTCGGCACCGGCGTCGTCGACGCGAGTGTTCGCGAGATCGAGCTCCGTCAGCGCCTCCAGCTCTGCCAATTGCCCGACTCCCTCGCTGGTGACGTTCGTGAAGGCGAGCGAGAGCCGTCGCAGTTGCGGTAGGGATGCGATTGAGCGCAAGCCATCGTCCCCTACCCGCGTGCCTGTCAGCCCGAGCTCAGTCAGGCTCTTCAAAGAAGCAACGCTCGCGGCCCCGGGATCGCTCACCTGGGTGTAGTCCAGGTTCAACGATTCGAGTCGAGACAATCCCGTGATTGATTCGAGGTCGGAGTCACCGATCGCTGTTCCAGAAAGTGAGAGCCTGAGCAAGTTATTCGAGGAGGCTAAGCTCGAAAGCCCGCTGCCTTCGACCAGAGATTGATCTAGGACGAGTTCGCGGAGTGAATCCAGCTTTTCGAGATGGACTAGCCCAGAATCTGTAATACGTGTATTTGCTAGTTTTAGAGCACGTAAGTTCGGAAGTGAGGTCAAGGCTTGCAAGCCGAGGTCGCTGACCTCGGTCGCACTCAGGTCTAGATACGTCACTGCTGGGAATCTGGTGATGAACTCCAGCATTCCGTCTGTGGCAGCAGTCGCCTTGAGGGAGATCGAGACCTGCCCATCGGACAGGACCTCGGCAACCCCGCCGATCGAGCGGGCCCACTCCAGCAAGCCGTCCAGATCGCCAATCGATGGCGCCCTCGATGCGACAGGCGCGATGGATGGCGTGTTGTCGACGAACCGAATCTCCAAATTCGGCCGAGCGGAGCGCAGGTCAGCGATTCCTGCCGAAGCGGCCCGCGAGTATCGCAGGTCGACGCTTCTCAACTCAGGCAGGGCTGCCAGCTGCGGCACGCCGGCGTTCGTGATCGGCGTGCGATAGAGGTTCAAGTCAACCAGCTCGTGCATTCCGCTGAGGTGCCCAAGCCCCGCATCGGAGATCTTGGATCCGCGCAGGTTCAGCATTCTCAGCCCAGTCAGCCCGGCAAGGTGGGCGACGCCTTCGTCGGAGAGCTCCAGATCGGCAAGGTCCAACTCGACCAAGCCGGAAAGGCCTGCAAGAGCCGCAAGGCCGCTATCGGTGACGTACGTGCTCCGCAAGCGCAGGGTCTTGAGACGAGGCAAGCGGGCAATATTGGCCAAGCCCTCGTCGTTCACATCGGTCTGCGTTAGATCCAACCGCTCGAGGTTCTTGAACGCATCTAGGTGCGCGCCGGTCACCCGGGTCGACCTCAGCTGCAAGAAACGGAGCCGCTCGAGACTCGTGATCTTCTCGATCGCATGGTCAAACACTCTGATTCCCTTGAAGACGCTCATGAAGTGATGGCTGAGGTGCAGCGACTCCAAAGACTCCATCCCAGCAAGCGCGGCGATCAGATCGCTGTCGTCGACGTTGCCCAGCGTTCCGCAGCAGACGGGGTTCCACATCGTGCCGGGCAAAGTCAGGCTGCGGAGTCCCTTCAATGCGCTGATGCGTTCCAGATCCCGCGGATGCACCAGCGTACCGGTGAGGACGGCTTCGCGAACGGACAACGGTCCTCGTGGCAGATCGCCTGCGGAGCGGATCTCCTCCCGGCTGCCCTCGAGTCTGATCGTTCCACCTTGGGCGAGGATCCAGACCGCGGCCTGCCTTTCGTCCAAGCGCTGCTGAGCGGCGGAAGGCTGCCCGATCAGCAGGCAGCCTGCCAACAGAACGAGGAATGGACCCGTCATTCCATTTCGGCAGCGGCGCAGACCGAGCGCCAAGCCCTCGGCATCCTGCGCCCCGTTCTGGGCTATTGTAGCGGGCGCATCAGGACTATCGGGACGGGATGCGCCCTGCGGCACGATGTCGCAGCCTTCCGAACACGACTCCAATTGGTCCGGCCTGTCAGGTCACACGAGCTCGTGGCCAGTGCCGCACACGAACACTTCGATGCCCAATCTGCGGAACGCCGCAATCTTGGCGCTCAGCGCTTGGCGGGCAGCCGATAGATCTGGCGCGTAAGCCACCTGGATGTGGTTCGACTTGTGCCTGCCCATCATCCTGTCTCGGCTCACACCCCGTGTGACGGCGTGCATGATGGGCCACTGCGGCGTGGTGATATTCCAGCGCCGCTCTGTCTCTTCCAAGGGCAACTCGACCACTTCAGCCAGGCCCACGTCGGCCTTCAAGCGGTCGTCTTCGACGAAAATGCGACTCCAGACCACTTCGCCCGGCTTGCTGATGCCCTTGATCGTGCCGCCTCCCAGCGGGAAGTACATCGGCGGCTGGCGTTCGCTGACGGTGCCCGCATACCCGCCGATCAGGTGGTTGGGTGGCACCGAGCCCGAAATCTCGAACACCCAGACGAACTCTTCCCGGCCGCGCACGGTGTAGGGCTCGCCATAGCGCAGATCGTGCAAGGTCGTCTCGGGGTCATAGCCCAGCCTGGTCCAGACGCGGTTCGTAACCAAGGCATCCAAGCCAGCACACTCGTCGACCTCGTTGAAGTGCGGCATGGCCTGACCCTCGAACAGCACCCGACCGTCTGCGCTCTTGGCCGGAGGGCGGTCTACGTTGTTGAGCAGGCCCTCGACTAAGTCAGAGGCCGGACAAATGTCCTTCAGTCCCTGTTGGTACTGGATGCCGATGGTGTCGCAGCCGAACTCGTCGGCAATGCGCAGCGCCGCGATGTACATCTTGCACTGCAACAGGACCTGGGCATCCGTCAGGTCCGTCTCCTCGTTCGGGCCGGTCTCGAACCGCATGCCCTTTGCGTCCAGCCAGTCCCGCACTTGCTGCGCTTCTTCGTCGCCGACCTGCCGCATAGCCGCCCACAGAGCGGACTGGCTGAGCCGTTCCTTGAAAACGCCCGTGGGGTTGAGCAGATGGTCGGGAATGATGGCGTTGTACATTCCCATGCAACCTTCGTCGAAGACACCCAAGATCGCTCGCTCGGACTTCAACTCGTCGGCAACCTCTGTCCCGGCCAGCATGGCCTTGTGAGGCAAGATCACATCCTCTGCGGCATGCACGTGCGGTGACCGATGCACCACCGGATCGCCTTGGACCCAGCCACGCAGGGCATCCATGAAGAAGTCGTCGCTGAAGTCCTCGCTCCACAGTGTCGAATAGTCCACGCCCGCCTTGGTCAAGCTGCCGTTGAGGTTGAGCATCCCGACCAGACCAGGCCACTGGCCGCTCCAGTTCGCCACCGTCAGGATCGGCCCCTGATGGTTCATGAGGCCGGCCAGAATGTGCTGCGAATACTGCCAGACCGCCTCGGCGACAACCAGTGGCGCCTTGCGGTTGATCGAGCGGAACACTTCCAGGCCGCGCTTCTGGCTGTCGATGAATCCGTGCTGCTTGGTGGCGTCGTACTCGTGTGCCCGGCGGACGCTCCCGCCAGCACTCTCGATTGCCGCCGTCAACTTGGCTTCCATCTCCTGCTGTGCGGGCCAGCACATGCGGTTCGCGGACAGGCGGAGGTCGCCATTCGCAACCAACAGAATCTCGTTTGCCATAGCCTACGATTGTCTCAAAGTCCTTCAAGATCGTTCCCGCGTGGCAAGTGGGGATGCTCCAGCAGGTCGCTGCTACTGGAACACCGCCGCGGCCTCCTCCGTCAAGACCCGAGGTCCGCCGGCACTCCCTCCTGCAGTAGCGAATCTAGTTGAAGATCCTTAGCCTCAACTGCAGAAACAATGTGAGATTTCCCTAGTGACGGAATGTGGGATACAGCCCGCGCGGTCGGCTGGCTCGTGATTCCCTCACTGAGTGACGATCTGGACCAAGCCAGCGGACTTTGCCGCTGTCATCCGCGAGCCGGCGGCGGCCGTGCGACGCGCTAGCTCGTCAATCTCCAACTCCTCAGCGCCTTTCACGTCAGAGCGAAGGATGTTCGCGATGGGCTCGGTCCACTTCTCGGCGATCGCCCCCGCCCCGAGGATGACTCCCATCACGGGCCCGACATCGCCCGCATTCGTGTCCGTGTCCCAGGCTGACATGACAGCGATTCCGATCGTCTTGTCGAAGTCGCCCTCGCCATAGAGCAGCGCCAAGGCGATCACCGCGTTGTTGGGAAACACCCGGCGGTTCTTGTCACCTTCGGGCGCCCATTTGAGATCGATCTGCTCATGAGCCTTTTCCCAGTCGTCCGGCCACTGCTCGTGCCACTGCATCACGTCCCGGATGCAACGGGCGTAGTCGCTGTCCGCGGGGACTACCGCGAGTCCTGCCTCCAAGAGCTTGGTGGGATCGGACTCAAAGAAAGCTTCAGCTGTCAGGGCCGCCACGAACATCTCGCCGTAAACGCCGGCGGTATGAAAGGCAACCTCGGCGTCCATCCGCCCGTACTCGGCGGCTACTTCCGGATTCCCGGGCAGCAAGAAGCCCCAGAATTCCCCCTTCATCTGGCCCCCCATGAACTCGCCCGCTTCATGCTGGCCCGATTCCGGAGGCCTCACTCCCTCCTTCAAGAGTCTCTCCGCCACCCTCACGGCGCGGCCGCAGTTCTGGGCCTCGAACACCGAAAAAGTAGCGAGCCACTGGTCAGCGATGTCCTGGCTGGTGATCCCGGGCCCCTTTTCCTCGATCAACAGGAGATTCGCGACTTGGAAAAGCGTGTCGTCGTCGGGACCGAACCCAGCCGGACCCCAATGATCCACCGTGTACCATTGCTCGCGGTCTGGATCCAGGCTAGGCCGCAGTGTCTTGATGTAGTCGGTAAGCGGCCACTGCCCCAAATCGGTGAGGAACGGCTTGAGGTCCTGCTTGTGCATCCTCTGAACGCTCATCCCCAGAGCGCTCCCGACCGCCTCGCCGAGCCAGCCGCCGTGAATCTTCTCAAGGTAGTCGGCAGCGCTCAGCGAGCGGATCGACAGGCTGACCTCGTCGGCCTGAGGAGCCTGTGCCCCGCCTCCGCATGCTGCGAGCACGGCGACTGTCAGGCACGTGGCTGGAATTGCGTTCGCAAACTTCACGGTTTCCTCCTGCTCGCAGCTACAGCCGCTCGTAGTCTCGGCATCGTACTACGGTTGGAGACGGTGGTCGATAAATCCGGCACCGACGATGCTCTTGTGCGGAGAGACTCTTCCGAGATCTTGGTGCCAATCGGCAGGGGCTATCGTAAGAGCTAGACTCACACGGAGGCGGGGTGAGACCGCTGACCTCCAGGAATCGACCGGCTCGGGCGGAAATAACGATGAGTGACCAACTCATAGAGAGGAACCCGAAAATCCTGTGCGGAACTCCCGTGTTCTCGGGTACGAGGGTTCCGGTCCGGATACTGATGGAACATCTCGAAGCGGGCGACCGCCTCGACGACTTTCTCGATGACTACCCGACCGTTTCGAGAGAGCAAGCCATTGAACTGCTCGAGCGCGCACGGATGATATTGGTGGGCGATGTCAACACGGGCGCTGCTTGATGAATCCACCCAAGGGGGCTGGTGGATTCTTCCAGGAATTGAGACCCCTCGTCGCGGAGGTGATCGCTATTCTCTCGAGCGCCCCTGAACGCCGCATCTACCACGTCCGAGCCTGAGCGCGCTGCGACGGATTTCCCGGAGCACTTCCCGCTTCTGAAACAAGATCGCCAGAGCGAGCGCTCGGAAGGGTGCTCTCGACCAGTACTGATTCGGCGAGCCTTAGTCTAGGGTTGCGTGCCGGCGTGAAGGACGCCGAGTGGTCAGCCGCACTTGTTGTTGTCGCATGGTCGCGTGCATACGACCTTGTAATCGGGCGTAAGCCCGCAACCGACTGCATTGGGATCGCTGGTCCCGCAGCGGAACCGGCACGGTGGCTCTTCTCCCCCAGCCGACGGCCGGGCGGGCGGCGGTCCCCCCGGGCCGCGTCGGCGCGCCGGCAGGTCTAGAGCCTCTCGCAACTCGCCGAGTTCGATTCCTAGCGCCCGTGCCGACGCGGCAAAGTTCATCGGATCGACACGTCCGTCGGTGAGGCGCAACGCCTTTGCCAGCGAATGCGTGTCGATGCCAAGCCGCTCAGCTGCTAGCGCGACCTGTGCGGGGCCGGGCGGCTGGTCGGGCGGCGGAGGCCCTCTGCGCGGTCCGGCTTGAGAGACTGCGGGTGCCGCTTCGCGACCGGCGTCGGGCGAGGGTGTGCCCGAGAAGCAGCCCAGGATATATGGCCAGCTCTCGGTGACGTGATAGTGATACGCCTCGCCGTGGTGGTGCCCGCCGTGGTCGTGTCCGCCGTGCCCGTTGCATCGATCCAAGTACTCTGGCCCCTGCTGGGGTTCGTAGCGAAACGCATCCCACGCGTCGATTTCCGGATCTCGCAGCTTCTTCCAACTGCTCTTCGCCTTCACAACGCTTGTGCAATCTTCGTCAACACAGCCGTACGGGCCGTATACGGGGAAACCGTCAGCGGCATAGGCAAGAATCGGCGACGGCTCGCCGGGCTTGAAGTTGGCTGCCAAGCAGGCTTGCACGAGCGCGTGGTAGTGGTACTCCCGTGCCGTGTGGCCCATGCAGGCATCCATGATGGAGTTGTAGACCGGGTCCCCGAAGCCCGGATAGGGCACGCCACCCTCGTTCGGGCCGAAGAACGGGATGCCATTGATCGCGACCCCAACCGTGCCCAGCAGCGGGATCGGCGTCGGCTCCTCTGCTAGTTCCGGCCTCAGCGGGAAGCGGTATTCGCGATTGGTCTCTAGGAGCGGGTTGGGGGTTATCTGGATGAACTCGTAATGCGGGATCCCGTTGCTCCGGACGACCAGCGTATCCTCCTCGCATTCGACTTCGATGCGGGGCTTGGGGTAGTCGTCCCCGGCCCCGGGGAACCGCCCGACGTCCAAGAAGACATCTGTCGGGCACGGGGACTCCTGAGCGGCAAGCGGGACCGCCGCAACTGCGAATAGGAGTATCCAGACTGGCTTCATTGCTCGTGCTCCTGCTGCGTGACCCGTGCACCGGTCTCAACGGACGGCATCACTTCGACTCCAAGTGTTTCCCGAAGAACGCTAGAGTGGCCGACCATGCTGATTCGGCGGCCTTCAAATTGGCGCCTTCCCGGCCCAACTGCTGGCGCAGGAAGCCGTGTCCGGCACCTTCGTAGATGTGCTTCTCGAACTGCAAGCCGAGCCGCTGCATCTCCGCTTCGGCCGCGGGAATCGTGGAGTTCACGCGCATGTCTTCCGAGCCGTAGAATCCCGCTACCGGCGCCGTGATGCGCGCGATTGCGCGCTCGTCCGGAGATGCGCCGTAGTAGACCGCTGCGGCTGCAAGGTTCGGCTCGTAGCCCGCGTACGCGAAGGCCGTGCCGCCGCCCCAGCAAAAGCCTATCACTCCGAACTTGCCGTTCGACGCCGGCAGCGCCGCTCCGAACCGCCCAACCGCGGTCAGGCGGCGCGCGACATCTTCGATCCTCAATCCCCGAATCAGCCGGACCGCTTCCTGCCGCTCACTGGGCGTCCGTCGATCGGGCCCTAAGCCGGTGAGCAGATCTGGCGCGATTGCGATATAGCCCGCCCCAGCGAGCTGGTCGGCGACTCCGCGCACCCAGTCAGTCAGGCCGAAAATCTCGTGAATCACGACCACGACCGGGGCTCGAGTTGCCCGTTCCGGGTAGGAGATCCACGCCCGCACTTTGTCGTGCCACCCGCCACTGGCACCCTGACCCTCGCTGATCTCGACCCATTCGCCGTGGCGAGGGGTGGCTGCCAGCCGATCCACCGCACCCTCTGCATCCGCAGGGAGCGGCGCTTCTTCGCGGATCGGGGCTGGCCAGGCCAGGGCAAGGGCCAGAGTCAGGCCAATGACCAGCTTGCGGACCACCAGCACCACTCCAGAGTTCTGACTTGCCTCAATCGCGCAGAGCAGTGTCGATCCACGGCTCACGCGTCTCGTCGGGCCATCCGGCCTGCGGGTCTCGCGCTCCACGCCCGCCGCGGCCCTTCTTCGCCTTGGGCGCCCCTTTCGTTGGCGCGCCGGGCCGCGGGCCGCGCGGCTGGACATCCTGGCTCACAGACGGCGGTCGCGGTATCGAGCGCATTCGTGCCAGCAGCTCGGTCGCAAGATCGGGTTTGACCTCGATCAGATCGTGCTCCTCGCTGGGGTCGTCCTCGATCCGGTAAAGATGCATCGTCGTTTGATTTGAATTGCGGGGAGTAAATTCGACTAGTTTCCACCCGTCGCGAAAGATCGCGTAGTTGCCGTCCACGCCGATTACGGTCTCAGAGCGGGCGACCGCCGTTCCATCCTCGAGCGCCGGCCACATGTCCACTCCATCGAACGGCTTGACGTTCTGGGGCTCGACCCCGACTGCCGACGTGAGCGTCGGGAACCAGTCGTGCGCGCTGAACTGCTGCTCGAGCTTGCTTCCGGCGGTCAGGACACCATTCCACCGAACCGCTCCCGGCACTCGGATGCCGCCCTCGAACGCGCTGCCCTTGCCGCCACGGAACGGTTCATTGCTCGCTCCGGCGCGGATACCGCCGCCGTTATCGCTGACCCAAACCACCAGCGTGTCGTCGGCGATGCCCTCCATCTCCAAAGCCGCCAGAATCTTTCCCACGCCATCGTCCATGGCGCTCACCATCGCTGCGAACAGCCTCCTGTTGCCTTCAACGTTGGGATAGCGCTTCAAGTAGGTTTCTGTGGCCTGCAGTGGAGTGTGAGGGGCGTTGAAGGCCACGTACAGGAACATCGGCTTGGACTTGTCTCGGGTCCTTAGCTGGTCAAGCGCTTCGGACGTGATCAGTTCCGTCGAGTACCCCTCTTCGCGCAGCACTTCCCCGTTGCGGTGCCAGTCGAGACCGCCAAGCCAGCGGTGAGTGAAGTAGTCAACGGCCGCCCCAAGGTGCCCATAGGACCTGTCGAACCCTCGACGATACGGATGGGAGGCGATCCTTTCGATCCCCAAGTGCCACTTGCCGGCCATAAAGGTCTCGTACCCGGCGGCGCGCAACGTCTGCGGCAACAGGTGCTCGTCAAGGGGCAGGCCGCCGTTGGGGCCGATCGGACTGTCGACGCCCTGGCGGATGGGGGAACGCCCTGTCATCAGCGCCACCCTGGTCGGGCTGCAGAGAGGGAACGCATAGTAGCGATCCAACTCGACGCCCTGCTCGACCAACGCATCGATGTTCGGCGTCTTGATCTCGCTGCCGTGATAGCCAACATCGTTCCAGCCGAGGTCGTCCGCCATCATGAAGACGATATTCGGTGCCGCGCTGGCGAGAGCGGGCAGTAACAGCAGGACAACAGTTCGGACGAACATGGGAGTCTCGCAAGACCGCAACGCACAGTCGCCCAGGCGCCGGGCGGAATGCCTAACCAGCATAGAACGTCAACGAACCGCGGCACTCGGAAATCACGATCGATACTGATCCGACCGCGCCGCAGCGTGAATCAGACACCGACTGTCCCTCGCCAGGCCGACATGGCCACGCTACAGCCGACCGCGGCGGTCGGGTCGGCCGGAGCGGGGAAAGCTTCCGGCCCGCTTCAGACAACTCGACGAATCAGTCGCGTGACGCTCGTTCCGCAAACGGCGGCCGCCTCTCGGGTTGCTGTGCTGGGTGCGGGTTTCCGGGCAGGCCGTTTCCGGGAGGCGGCCTGCGCCTGCCATTAGGTAACCGCTCGTCCCCCGGTGCGGGACCGCTGATGTTCTCGCCGAGCGAGAAGCTGTCCAGATGCCGGGTGAGGCGCTCGAATGCCGCTGCCTCGCTCGCCGCGAGGTCGCGGCTCTCACTTGGATCATCGAAGATCCGATACAGCGTCCGCTCGCTGCGACCCTCCGGGAGCGGGCGGTGGACGAGTTTCCACGGGCCATTGAATACCGCAAACCATCCCGTGGCGCCAATCACCACTGTGCGGTCGCCAAGCGGTTCGCGACCCCGGATCGCCGACCACACGCTCTGCCCATAGAAGGGCTTCCGGTTCAGCCCTCGCACGCCTGCGGCTTCCAGCAGTGTCGGAAACCAGTCATGCACCGTGATCAGGTCGTCGATCACTTCCCCGCCTTCCACGACGCCAGGCCAGTGAACCGCCGCAGGGGTCCGAATACCACCCTCCCAAGTCTGGGTCTTTTCGCCCTTGAGCGGACTGTTGTCGGCCCCGCCATCCGTTGCGAGCAGACCGCCGTTGTCACTGATGAAGACTACGATCGTGTCCCGCGCGATACCTTCGGACTCGATCGTGCCGAGGATTCGGCCGATTGCCGTGTCCATGCAGTCGACCATCGCCGCGAACATCCTGCGACTCTCCTTTTCGATGCGCGCGTACTTGGCGACATACTCTGGCGGTGCTTGCAATGGAGTGTGCGGGGCGTTGAACGCCACCCAGAGCAAAAACGGCCGCTCAGGGTCGCGGTCAAGGATTGCCCGGATTGCTTCATTGCCGATGAGCGAAGTCGAGTAGCCTTCGTCCCGAGCGGATCTTCCGTTCCGCTGCCAGTCGTACGAGCCAGCGATGGTGTGCTGGAAATAGTCGAGCCCGGGTCCGGTGTGGCCGTAGAACGTGTCGAAGCCGCGATTGTGCGCGAAGTACTTTACGTGCGCATTGCCGAGGTGCCACTTGCCTGTAGCAATCGTTTGGTAGCCGGCGGCGGCGAACGATTGGGGAAGAATATGCTCGTCTGTCGGCAATCCGCGGTCGTGATTCGGGTTGAAGGGGCCGTGAACACCGATCTCCAGCGGTGAACGGCCTGTCATGAGCGCGGCGCGCGTCGGAGAACACCACGGATAGGCGTAGTGGCGCTCCAAGCGCACTCCCGACTCCGCGATGGCGTCAATGTTCGGCGTCTGGATTTCGCTGCCGTGGTAGCCCACGTCATTCCAGCCGAGGTCGTCGGCTACGAGGAAGACTACGTTGGGACTGGCGCTGGCCAAGACCGGAAGCGCCAACAAGAGAGCAATTCGAACGGGCATTGAGTAACTGTTGTAGGGGTCTTCACTGCCGCCAGGTCGGGCACTGAACAGCATAGGATACTGTGCAGCGCCCACAGACCGGCGACAGCCGCGAGCGGATGGTGGGCCAGCAACTTTTCGGGCATCCAAGCGCGGTCTCTAGAAACCGGCGCACGTACCAACTCGCGATCCGACCTTTGGGCCGGGCAGCCCCTTGCGGAACTTCTTTAGGTTGCCTGCCGCTAACTCTTGTTCTCGCGATTCAGCAGTTCGCTCGCGGCTCTCCGAAAGATTGGCGGGACAGCAGCATCGGTTGCATACACTAGGCGAAGTGGACCCCATTGCTGACAGACCTCGGACACGAGGACTTCGGTCTAGACTGCACCGCATCATCTACGGCGTGGGCACGCCCGCAGGGAAGGCCTTTGACGTCGGGCTCTTGGTGGCGATCCTCCTCAGCGTCACCTGCGTCCTGCTCGAGAGTGTCCCGGCGATCAACGCAGAGTACGGCTTGCCTCTTCGGATAGCCGAATGGTGCTTCACGGTCATCTTCACGATCGAATATGTGCTGAGGCTATGGACGGTCGCTCATGCGCGCTCATATGCCTTCAGCTTTCTCGGCATCGTCGACCTGCTCGCGATCCTTCCGACCTACCTGAGTGCGTTCTTCTCCGGCCCCCAGTCCTTGGCGGTCGTGCGCGGAATCCGCCTCTTGCGGGTGTTCCGCGTGTTCAAGCTGGTGCGGTTTGTTCGAGAGGGATCGCAGCTTGCCAACGCGCTCTACGCCAGCCGCCGGAAGATCGCAGTCTTTGTTGCCGGCGTGGTTTGCATCGCCGTGCTCTTCGGCACTGTGATGTATCTGATCGAAGACGACGAGGCGGGCTTTACGAGTATTCCGACCAGCATCTATTGGGCCATCGTGACCATGACTACGGTCGGCTACGGTGACGTGGCACCAAGCACCACCTTGGGGCGTCTGGTGTCCGGAATTCTCATGATTCTTGGGTATTCGATGATCGTGGTCCCTACAGGGATCGTGTCTGCCGAAATGGCCCGTGCGGACATCACCGCTAAGCGCGGGCGAGTCTGCGGCAGCTGTGGCGCCACCGGGCACGCCGAGGATGCAATGTACTGTCGGGTCTGCGGCGACAAACTCTAGCTGCGAGACGGCGACCTCCGCGATCTATCGCTCACGTGTCGCAGAATCGTGGCCAGCCAGCCCAGGTGCCGGCAGGTGCCGTCCACGAAGCCTTCGTTCGACAGGGCAACGCCGTCGCCACAGCGCATGGCACGGGGGAATGCCACGTGCCACGATCGCAATCAGCCATTCTTGACGACCTCTTGGAGTGGAACGGCGCGCACGTCCCGGGCCAACGGGTAGGTCTCCTTGCCTGCGTGGATGACGTCAATGCGGCGAAGCCCCAAGTCTCGCAATGCTGTCTTCATGGACGGGCTCAGCCGGGGAGCCGAAGAGAGCTTGATTTCGAAGCCGCGCAAAGAGTCCCCCTCGTCGACCACCAAATCGATTTCAGCTCCCGTGTGTGTCCGCCAGTAGTAGCATTGGCGGTCCTCGAGGCTCAGCGCCCGGATCACGTTCTCAAGGACAAAGCCCTCCCATGACGCACCTACCTTGGGATGCCGGTCAAGCGCGTTTCGGCTGCGCAAGCCGAGAAAGCGATGCATGACGCCAGAATCCCGCAAATAGACCTTGGGTGCCTTCACTTGGCGCTTCTTGATGTTCGCGGTCCATGGTTTCAAACTCCTTACCATGAACGTAGACACCAGAACGTCGAGGTAGCTACGTACCGTGTGGTCGGAGACTCCGAACGCTCGCGCGATTTCCGAACCGTTCCAGACTTGAGCGTGGTAGTGGGCGAGCATTGACCAAAACCTGTCCAGGGTCGCGCTCGGCAAATTGATCCCGAGCTGGGGAATATCACGTTCCAAGAACGTCCGAACGAAGTCCCCTCGCCATTCGAAGCTCTGCTCGTCTCCTTGCGCTGTAAACGACCGCGGGAACCCGCCTCGAAGCCATAGCATGTCTGTCTGTTGCGGCGAGACTTCGCTCCATGAGATTCCAGGCAATTCATGAAACGCCACCCGCCCGGCCAAGCTCTCCGATCCCTGCCGAAGCAAGCGTGGGGACGCGCTGCCAAGAACCAAGAACTGGGCCGGACGCGGCAAGCGATCAGCCAACACGCGCAAGACCGGAAAGATCTCCGGAAGTCTCTGGACTTCGTCGAGCACGACCAAACCCTTCAGCGGCTCCAAGGCGAGCATCGCATCCGCCAGTCGGGTGCGGTCGATCGGTGACTCTAGGTCGAAGAAGTGGACTGGTCCTTCCCGTCGCCTCGCGAGAATCCGAGCCAGAGTCGTCTTGCCAACTTGTCGCGCCCCGATCATGGTGACAACCGGATTGCGGCTCAGCAGCGACTCAACCCTGTGCAAATGGCGAGCGCGCTCGATCATGAGTCGCATTTTACTACGAAAATTCGAAGTCTGGGTTCGAGATTTCTTAGTCCAAGCCGCAAATCTTATTGAGCTAGGCGATTTCGAGGCGACCGCGACACCGGCGGGCGCAGCACCAGGCTGCGTTGGCAGTGACGCCCTGCGAGCAATCACGGCCGCCTACCGATCCGTTCCGACACTTACGGGCCGCTCGCGTGCCGCTATCGCGGGTTCCTTCACCTCCTCGATCGCAATCCAATCCCGAGGACCAATCGCTTTGCGAGGATCGCCCCTCCTCCAGGCGCGCGTTTCCGCGAAGCGCCGAGCAGCGCGGACCACGCGACGTCAGGCCGGTCGGAGACTCCAGCGCCGTTCCTGTACGATTCAGTGCTGGGCAACCAGATGTGCTGCAGACACTCGTGCGGCTATGATGGCGTAGGTGCCCGCGCTGACAGGGCCGAGTGCCGACGACAAATGCTGGTGCGCTACCTCAAGACCATGAGCCCTCGGGCGAGTTTCGTATGGGCCGCAACGTTGGCACTGTCGACAAGCGGTTTCGGCGCTGACCACAAGTTCCCGCAGTCTTCCCCGCCACGCAATGACATTCGCGTCGAGAACCGAGTCCCGATCCCGATGCGTGACGGGGCCATCCTCTACGCAGACGTATACCGGCCCGTGGGCGAAGGCAAGCACCCCGTGATCGTCTCGCGAACTCCCTACTCGACCGAGCGGGCGCCTTCCGCCTATGCGGCCGCGGTCTACTTTTCCCGGCGAGGGTATGCCTACGTGTTTCAGGATGTGCGTGGCAGGCACGAGTCTGAGGGTCGCTGGGAGCCGTTCCGAGACGACTTCAACGATGGCTACGACACCATCGAGTGGGCCGCGGTCCAGCCGTGGTCGAACGGCAAGGTGGGCATGGAGGGCGGGTCCTATCTCGGCCACGTGCAGTGGCGGGCGGCCCAAGCGAGACCGCCGCACCTGGTGACGATCTTCCCGCGGGTTGCTTCAACGAGCATCTACCACGACTGGATCACAGTCAACGGCGGCTGGCGGCTGGCATTCAACTTCGGCTGGGGGCCGGTCCGTCAAGAATCCCGGATCATGCAGAATCCCGGCCCGCATACCATGGCAGGCGGCCCCGACGCGATTTCATACAACGACGTCGTCTGGCACCTGCCGCTGAACGAGATGCAGGGACTGGTGGGCCGCAACGCCCAGTTCTACAAGGACTGGTTAGCCCACCCAGACTACGACGACTACTGGCGGAGCCTGAACGTCGAGGAACACTTCGACCAGATCGAGGTGCCAGTCCACACCATGGGCGGGTTCTTCGACATCTTCGCGCAAGGCACGTTGCGCGGCTACGCGGGCGTCAGCGCCGGGGGCGCTACCGCGGAGGCGCGCACCGGGAGCAACATGGTCATCGGACCTTGGGAGCACGGAGTCTCCCAAACGGTGGGCGGGATGGACTGGGGCCAGGCGGCCGTGGTCGACACCAATGCCCTGGCCCTGCGCTGGTTCGACTACTGGCTCAAGGGGGTGGACAACGGTCTGGCAGACGAACCGCCCGTCAAGGTCTTCGTGATGGGGCGCAACCAGTGGCGCTACGAGTCCGAATACCCGCTGAAGCGGACAAAGTACACGCCGCTCTACCTCGATAGCGATGGCAATGCCAACGGCTCCCACGGCGACGGCGTCCTGTCTTGGAGCAAGCCCGCAGGAGAGTCATCGGCGGACAGCTATCGCTACGATCCGGCGAATCCCGTGCCCAGCTTGGGGGGCGCGAATTGCTGCGGCGTAGCCACGACGTCGGGGGCGCAAGACCAGCGTCCGATCGAACACCGTTCAGACGTGCTGGTCTACACCTCAGAGGTCCTAGCAAGCCCGGTAGAGGTGTTGGGTCCCTTGAAATTGGTGCTCTACGCTTCCTCCAGCGCCGTGGACACGGACTTTGTGGCCAAGCTTGTGGACGTGTACCCAGACGGTCGGTCGATCAACGTGGCGGAGGGCATCCTGCGCGCCCGCCACAGGGAGGGTCTGACCAAGCAGGTCCTGATGAAGCCTGGGGAGATCTACCAGCTCGAGCTCGACATGATCGGGACGGCAAACCTCTTCCAACCAGGGCACCGCATCCGAGTCCACGTCACGAGCAGCCACTTCCCGCAGTTCGCCCGGAATTTGAACAATGGCGAGCCTTACGGCACCAGCGCTGAAGCGGTTGTGGCAGAGCAGACGATCTACCACTCCAGCAGCCGGGCGTCACACATCTTGCTCCCAGTAATCGAAGACTAGGGCACTCGGGTTCCTGCTCTGTGCGCTCAGCCCCCGACACCGGATCGCCACTCTGGCGCATTGCTGCGACTGCCTGCCGAATGCACTAGCGCATCAGGGAGTATCCACGAATCCGTGCGCTTCGCCCGCTTGGACCGGAACAACGGAGTGCCACGAACCAACTCGCGGAAGACGTCGCTCCCCGAGCACCCGATCAAGCAAGGATCTTGTGCAAGACCTCGCCCTCCACGTCGGTGAGCCGATAGCTCCGACCATTGTAGGTATACGTGAGGCGCTCGTGGTCCAACCCGAGCAAGTGGAGAATCGTGGCGTGGAAATCGTGCGCGGAAACCGGATCGACCGCCGCCTTGAATCCGATCTCGTCGGACTCGCCGTAAGACGTTCCTCCCCTGATGCCGCCACCCGCCATCCAAGCCGTAAAGCAGTGCGGATTGTGATCGCGTCCGGGCTTAGCGGTGCCGATCTGGGCGACCGGAAGTCGGCCGAACTCCCCGCCCCAAATCACCAAGGTGTCGTCCAGCATGCCGCGCTGCTCGAGGTCAGTGATCAGGGCCGCGAACGGCTGATCGGTTTCGCCAGCAAACTGCGAGTGGTTTCCGAGGATGTCGATGTGGCCGTCCCAGGCGAGCTGGTTTTGCATCCCGCCGGAGTAAATCTGGACGAATCTCACGTCCCGCTCCAGAAGCCGCCGGGCCATGATGCATTGGCGGGCCATATGCCCGCAACGCTCGCTATGCAGGCCGTAGAGTTCCTGGATATGCGCGGGTTCGCTGTCCACGTCGAGGGCCTCCGGTGCCGCCGCCTGCATCCGATAGGCGAGTTCGAAGCTCTCGATTCGGGCTGCAAGTTCCTGGTCGAGCGGATTGCTTTCCAAGTCCCGGGAGTTGAGGCTTGCGATCAGGTCCAACTGCGACCGCTGGTGGACGTCCGCCATCTCGGACGGGGGCGTCAGGTTCTGGATTGGAGCGCCCTTCGGGCGCAGCCACGTGCCTTGATATGCCCCAGGCAGGAAGCCCGCGCTCCAGTTGGAGGCGCTGCCCTTCGGCAGGCCGCGGTCCTTGGGATCCGACATCACCACGAACCCCGGCAGATCGCGGCTTTCGCTTCCCAGTCCATAGGTCACCCAGGACCCCAGGCTCGGAAAGCCCATCCGAGTCTGGCCACTGTTGATCATGAAGAGAGCCGGGGAATGGTTGTTCGAGCCCGGCAGGCCCGAATGGATGAATGCCATCCGGTCGACATGCTTCCCCAGGTGGGGGAAGATCTCGGACACAAGCTTGCCGCTCTGCCCCCGCGGCGCGAACTCGAACGGGGACTTTAGCAGCGCACCGACTTCCTTCGTGAAGAAGCCGGTGGACTTGTCGAAGCCCTCGAGTTCCTGGCCGTGGCGCTTTGTGAGTTCTGGCTTGTAGTCCCAGGTGTCCATATGGCTCGGTCCACCGTTGATGAAGAGCCAGACGACGCGCTTGGCCTTGGGGGCGAAGTGTGTCGGCCGTGGCGCCATCGGGTTGAGCGCTCGGTCCGGAACCGAAGCGGCCTGTAGCAGCCCTTCGTCAGCGAGGATGCCGACGAGCCCGAGCATCCCCAGGCCCATCCCGCAACGTTCCAGCAGTTCGCGACGCGACAGCGCCGGCAGTTGGGTAGTATGTGCGTTTCTCATGCTTCTCACCGGATATAGAGGAATTCGTTCAGGCTCATCAAGGACTGGCAGTAGTCAACCAAAGCGAGCCGGTCCGGCTCGGGCCTGCCGCCCTTTCGGTACAGGTCCAGCTGACGCTCCAGGAACGCCACCCCTTGGGCAGCTTCCGCAGGCCCGGGCGGACGCGCGAAGGCGGTCCGGTAAGCCTGCTCGACCGCTGCTTGCAGCTCTAAGCCAGCCAAACGGGATGAGAAATCCCTCGCATAGCGGCGCGTGAACGGGCTGTTGAGGAACAGCAGCGCTTGAGGAGCGATCGTGGTGGACGGTCGCCGGCCAATGCCGACGAGGTGCTCGGGCCAGTCGAACAGCATCATCGACGGGATCAGCTCGCTACGCTTCACGAAGAAGTAGACGCTGCGCCTAGACATGCTCTCGTTCTGCGCCCCGGGACCGTGCATTGTCGGGTCGAGGGTCCCAGACACTGCCAGCATCGAGTCGCGAATCGCCTCGGCTTCGAGCCTTCTCGGCGTCCAGCGCCAGCGAAGTCGGTTCGACGAGTCGACGGCAGCCTTCGAGCTGTCGACGGACGCGTCGACCCTGTAGACACTGCTGGCCATGATCAAGCGATGCAGCCGCTTGAGTTTCCAGCCGTTCTGAATGAGGTCCCAAGCAAGCCAGTCAAGCAGTTCCGGGTGGGTTGGACGCGCACCCATTGCACCGAAATTGCTAGGAGTGGCCACGATTCCTGTGCCGAAATGGTGGTGCCAGACTCGATTGACGATGACACGCGCCAGCAGCGCACCCGCGCCGGATTCGGAATCCGTAAGCCACTTGGCCAGCGAAGCTCGATGAAATCCGCTGCGCTCCCATCCTGGAGGTGGCTTCTCGAGCCATTGCCCCGGTTCCACATCCCGGCGGGTCAGGACCGGCAAGGCCTGCGGCTCGGCTGGCTCCAGCTTAAGATTCGCATCGCCACGCCGAAGAACGTACGTTTGCTCGTAGAAATGCGGATAGCCCCTCCCGTTGGCATTGTGGCGGACCTTTGCGAACCCCTCGGCTGTTGCCTGGATTTTCGTTAACGAAGGCATCGGTGTGCGAGATTCGTGGTCAAGGATCTTCGCGCTCGCCTCCATCCACTCTCGGTCCTTGCGGGCGAAATCCCCGAGCAGCAGGGCCTTCTGACCGTCCGTCAGGGACTCGGATCCCATCTCCCGGAGTACCGCCAAGGCCTCAGCGAGGCCTTGCGAGACACCCTCTCCCACCGCGAAACCGGGTTCGGTGGAGTCCGTCACAGACAGGCGAAGGCGCCCGAGGCTGAAATGCGAGTTGTAGGCGAAGTGAAGCTTGATCACCAGCCGCAATCCGCCGTCGAGACTCGCGGGTTCCTCGAAGTCGAAGATGGCCGCGTGGTCCGAGCCGATCCCGGCGGGCGGGAGTGCCCATCCGCTCCTGGCGCTGTCGTCGTCGATGGTCAAGGAGACGGACGCGTAGCCCGCCTCCAGTTGGTCCGTCGCTCGCGCATTTCGCAACTTGAGCTTCACGGGCTCGGCGTCGGGTTCCGACATCGGCCGGGCTTCCGCGGAAATAAGGCCGAGGAGGAACTCCCCGTCATGCGAGCGACCAGGGCCGTTGAACGGTAATGACGGATGCGTCAAGGCCTCGATCCGGAGGGCTCGCAAATCCTTTGCGGAGATGTCGGCGACGAGGGTGTAGGTATCGAAGTCGATGTTGTCTCCACTGAACAGGATCGAGCCGTCGTCGAGCTCGTCCGCCCTGGCTTGGCTTGCGGTCTTGATGTCGACGATGTCCAGAACCTGCCAGTCGCCAGCGCTGGCATCCGGAGCCCCTTCCCCGAGCCAGTGCTCGAATGCCTCGCCGCCCAGCTCGCGCTCGATTTTCTCTCGGTTCTTCCGAAGCTCCTTAAGCTGGCTTTCCCACTTCGCCCTTTCGGCTCTGAATTTCCCGGGATCCGGATCGTACTCGATGATCGTCCGCGTTGTGCGACCGAAGATCGCTGCCATCCGGTAATAGTCACGAGCTGATATCGGGTCATGTTTGTGATCGTGGCAGCGGGCGCAGCCTACGGTCAGCCCGAGCATCGCTGTACCGAGGGTGCCAATCATGTCGTCGAGTTCGTCGTAGCGCGAAATCTCGAATTCGGCATCCGAGATTTGCGTCGGGAAGGGCCCATTCCCCATGAAGCCGGTCGCCATCAAAGCAAGGGCATTTTCGGGCTCCAGTTCGTCCCCGGCGACCTGCAGCCTGACGAAACGGTCGTAGGGCATGTCGCGGTTGAAGGCCTTGATCAGAAAGTCCCTGTAGTGGTAGGCGAACGGCCGATCGTAGTCCTCCTCGAATCCGTAGCTGTCGGCGAATCGCGCAATGTCCATCCAGTGACGCGCCCACCTCTCCCCGTAGTGCGGTGACTCGAGCAGTTCGTCTAAGAGTCGTTCATACGCGTCGGACGCCGAGTCGTTCGCGAATTCCTCCACACGCTCGGGGCTCGGCGGCAGACCTAGCAAGTCGAGCGATGCACGCCGGATCAGGGTGCGCCGTCCGGCCGGGGAATTCGGCTCGATTCCGGCAGCCTCGAGTCGCGCCAGAATAAAACGGTCGATCGGCGTCCCTGCCCACGTCTTGTCGGCAACGGCCGGGGGCGCGGCAGCCATCAAGGGGCGGAACGACCAGAACTGGGCATCGTCGCCCGTCTCCGAAACCGGGTCGCCGGTGCCGGAAAGGGGTCGGTCGTACGGCGCACCCAGATCGACCCACCGGGCGACGGCGTCGATCTTCTCGTCGGACAGCTTGTCCTGACCGAAGGGCATGAAGGGCTGGCGCTCGTGGCGAAGCACGGCAACAAGCACGCTCGATTCGGCCGAATCGCCGATCTTGCCGCTTGCCATCAAGGAACCTTGGGATGTCAGATCGAGTCCGCCCATCACCTGCCCATGCCCATGGCACTGAATGCAATCGCTAACGAACAGGGGCTGGACCTCGGTCCGGAAGACGTCCAAGCCTTGGGCCATGCGCTCGGCGTGGTCGTCGCTATCTTGCTGTGCCATCGCGGCACTTCCGACCATGCAGAGAACCAGAGGGATGTTCTGGGCGACACGCCGAAGCTCCCGCAATTCGGGACGGCCCGGCCGAGGCGCGATGCGATGGCTACCGGAGCCTAGACGAGGGTCCCCGTAATAGGCAGTGGAATGCTCGATTGCAGGGCGTTCCTCGGCACGTTCGACCACGCAAAATCGCAGCATTGCGCCCCCAGTATAGTGTTGGTTCGCTCGATGCGAAACCCTTGGGTGGCAACCAACATGGAAGCCATGGCAGGCGGATCGACCGCGACGAGGCAAGGCAACAACCGCTACACGTCATCGACCTTGAAGACGACCAACGTCTTCAGGAAGAGGTGCTGACCCTCTATCATCTGTCGACAATAGCGTTTGAAATGGGGCCAGCAATGAAATCTGTGATAAGCAGCAACGGTCGACTGTGGGTCAAGAACACGCAGATGTGAGTCGCTGTTCAACGGCCTCTGAAGACGAAAACCATAATTTGCCTAGCACAACAAGTGGCTGAGTATTTATGCGTTAGAGCGTGCCGGCGGCGGCGTGAACAAGCTTGCCGCCGAGATACGTCCGCTCGACCTGAATCTGCTTCACATCTTCGACGGGACACTCGAGTATGTCGCGGTCCAGCACAATCAGGTCCGCCAGCTTGCCGACTTCCAAGGATCCCTTCTCGTGCTCTGTGAAGGTGATGTAAGCGTTGTTCGTCGTGTATAGCCGAATCGCGTCTTGACGGGTGATCGCCTGTTCCGGCTGCAGGATGGCGTCGGTCCAACGCGGCTGCCTCGTAAGCGCAATCCACATACCAAAAAACGGGTTGTACGGGTTGATCGACCGCATGTCGCCAATCTTCTGCATGTGATCCGATCCTCCGCCCACAATCACCCCCGCGTCGCGAAGGCTCTTGTAAGGCTGGAAGTAGCGCAGCCGGGCCTCTCCAAACTGCTTGAGCAAAGTGGCGCCATCGCGTTCAAGCCAAGCAGGTTGCAAGTCGGCGACTATGCCAATTTCGGCCATCCTGCGGACGGCCTCCGGGCTCATGAAGTTTGCGTGCGTGATACAGGGCCGCATGTCTCGCACTCGGAACTCATCGTCGATTTCGGCGTAGGCGTCAATCAATGCATGCACGGCCCCGTCGCCCACGCAATGCGCAGTGGGTTGCAGGCCGTGCCGAAGCGCCAGCCGCAAGATCGCATAGGTCTTGCCGGGAGGAACGAAGCGCAGGCCGCGATAGTTCGGATCCGTGATCGAGTACACTTCGCTGACGCCCCATGGCTCGCGCATGTAGGCACTCCCGGTCAACATGCCCCCGTCCAAGAAAAACTTGATGCCGCGCAGCCAGAGCATCGGGCCGTAGCGGTGTCTAGGGTGACGCGCCAGCTTGGCTATCGAAGCCTCGATGTCTTCGAGGGAATCTTGAGCATTGATGGCCGAACTGACGAACAATCTAGTGGTTAGCTCTCCTTGTTCCAGCAGTTCTTCGTAGAGTTCGACGGCGTCAGGGCTGGCGTTGCGATCCGCGATGCTGGTCAGGCCGACCCGGTTGTATGCCGCCATCAACGCCCTGAGCCGACGGCGCTGGTCTTGGCGAGTGGGCGCCCGCTGGCTCTCTTCAAACTTGATCAGATGAGCGCCACTGCGAATGATGCCTGTGGGCTCGCCGTCGGCGTCGCGTTCGACAAGACCAAGCTCGCCTTGCGGTATCCGGAAGTCCTTGTCAATACCGCTAAGCTCTAGCGCCAGCGAGTTCAATGAGGCATCCGGTCCGGTACGAAAGTACGCCGCGTGCTTCGGCGCAGCTTCATCAAGCTCGGTCCGTGTGGGGTAGCGCTGTTCGCGCAGGCGGGTGATAAACACCTGTTGGAGCCGAATCCAGCTCCCCTCTGGTACGACCTCCGCACGCTGCCGGAAGTAATCCAGCACGTCTGCGACAGTCTGCATGTCAGGCACGGTGTGATCGAATTCGTACAGCGCCGCGCCCAGCGGGTGGGTGTGTGAGTCGATCAGGCCCGGCAAAACCGTCTTGCCCTCCAGATCGACCAACTGGGTCGTTGGCGTAGCCAGCGCCCGCACTTCGGAATCCGTGCCGACCGCTGTAATGCGGTCACTTTGGACTGCCAGCGCCTCTGCGATGGAAAACTCCTCGTTGACCGTCACGACCTTGCCGTTGTGGAGGATCAAGTCTGGCTGCGCGATCGCCCGATCGGATCCCGGCCCTGCCAGAAACAGACAGAGCAATGCCGCTGAGAATCGCGTGGCGCCTGTCTTGCTTCGAAAGTTCGTCATGATGCTGCGGCGCCTGCCGCATCGACCGTATAGTCGCATACGCTACGAAACCTCGAACGGGCCCGGCACGAATGCTACCGGCACGCTACTCCCAAACATGGCATGCTTGACATGCTTGCAACATCGTTCGGCTGCAAGACAAGTTGATCGGAGGAAGCCAGATCCGATGGCTGTGGAAGTTACAACTGTCCACCGGCAGCATTGGCGGAGGCCTGGCCTGCCCAAGTCTTCCGCGACTTGGCCACTGCGGGAGCCAGTGACGAAGCTCCTAGCCATGCTGGTCGTTTCAGCGCTCTCTTCAACAGGCGCTCTCGCGGATTCAGGAACTTCCAAGACTGAGGTCGACGTTCCAGCCATTCACGTCAACCATCCCCGCACGGCGCCGCCCTGGGCGCTTACGCAGCGCCACTTGATCGAGACCATGGATCGCGCGGGCGTAGCGTTCTACGACACCTACGTCAAGCCTGACGGAACCCTGCGTTGGAAGGAACGCTACGAAGGCGGAATGAACTCTTCCGACGACGCCTACGAGGGATTTCGAGGATTCTCGCTGCATCACGTGCTCGGCGGCGCAAAGCGACTTGACACGCTGCATCGCCACGTCTGGGAGGGCATCACCCACCAGTTTTCGCGCTACGGCCAGATCTACCGCGAGTTCGACAGCAACTGGGACTGGATGCATCACGGCGAAGGCTATGTGTCGTTCTATCCGCTAGGCATGGCAGATCCGTACGACGAGCGCTACCGTGAGCGCTCGGTGCGGTTTGCCGGCATGTACATCGGTGAAGATTCCGAAGCCCCCAACTACAACACCGACCTAAACCTCATGCGAGCTTCGATGAACGGAAGTCGCGGCCCCAAGATGCAGTGGACCAAGCGCGACTGGATTCCGACGAACGCGAACCTGGTCTACTACCACCTGCCCTTCGACGACATACCTGGCGTGCCATCTGCCACCGGCTGGATCAACGACCACCCTTCGGACGACCAGTTCGGGAAGATCGTGAAAACCATGAGTGATCGCATGGCGCGCGGCGATGTGCCCATCAATCTCACTGCCGCGCCATTGATCGCTAACGCGTGAGGTGGTCCGATGTCTTTAGACCACTGGTCGGTGAATTTAAGGTGTACTCCG